>NZ_CP020474.1:1687500-2308374 GCF_002080415.1 Roseovarius mucosus
TGCTGACCTTGCCGGTCTTCGTGCTTGAAATGGGGGGGCACATGATCCCCGCGCTGCATGATTTGATCATGGCGACGCTTGGCATGGCTCTGTCATGGTCGATTCAGTTCGGACTGACCACGCTGGTGTTGATATGGCCGGGGCGGCAATTCTACCGTCTGGGGGTTCCTGCGCTGCTCAAAGGCGCGCCGGATATGAACAGCCTCGTCGCTCTGGGCGCAACTGCGGCTTGGGCCTATTCCACCGTGGCGCTCTTTGCCCCTACCGTGTTGCCCGAGGGCACGCGCGCTGTCTATTTCGAAGCGGCGGCGGTGATTGTCACGTTGATCCTGACAGGCCGCTGGCTGGAGGCGCGGGCCAAGGGGCGCACGGGCGCAGCGATCCAGCGGCTGATCGGATTGCAGCCCAAGACAGCCCGTGTCGCGCGCAACGGCAAGGTCAACGATCTGCCCATCGAGGAGGTGGCGCTTGGCGATCTGATCCATCTGCGTCCCGGCGAGCGGGTGGCACTTGATGGCGAGGTGATCGAAGGCCAGTCTTACATCGACGAATCCATGATCACCGGCGAGGCGCTGCCCGTAGCCAAAGGGCCCGGTGACAGTATCGTCGGCGGCACGGTCAATGGTGCGGGCGCACTCAGCTTTCGTGCGACGGCGGTGGGGCAGGATACCGTGCTCGCGCGCATCGTGGCGATGGTCGAGACGGCGCAGGGGGCCAAGCTGCCGGTGCAGGCGCTGGCCGACCGGGTGGTGCGAATTTTTGTGCCGGTGGTGATTGCGATTGCGCTTTTGACGGTGGCGGTCTGGCTGCTGCTGGGTCCCGCCCCGGTTCTAACCCATGCGCTGGTGGCGGGGGTTTCGGTGCTGATCATCGCCTGCCCCTGCGCGATGGGGCTGGCCACGCCGACCTCGATCATGGTGGGAACCGGGCGCGCGGCAGACCTGGGCGTGCTCTTTCGCAAGGGCGAAGCGTTGCAGCGGCTGGATGAGGTGCGCGCCATCGCCTTTGACAAGACCGGCACGCTGACACGTGGCAAGCCCGAGGTGACGCGGGTTGCCGTGGTTGCGGGGCAAGAGGCGGACACCGTGCTGCGGCTGGCAGCGGCGGCTCAGGCGCGCTCTGAACATCCCATCGCCCGGGCGGTCGAGGCCGAAGCAGCGCGGCGCGAGCTGGAGGTGCCGGCGGCTGATGCTGTGCGCGCCATCGCTGGCCACGGGCTAAGCGCCGAGGTCGAAGGCGCCCGCGTGCTGATCGGCGCGGCGCGGCTGATGACGCGCGAGGGCATCGCGATCGATGCCTTGGCCAGTGAGGCCGCCTCTTTGGCCGACGCAGGGCAGACCGCTATTCACATCGCGGTTGACGGACATCTTGTGGCGGTGCTGGGCATTGCCGATCAGGTCAAACCGACCAGTGCTGCGGTGATCGCCGCCCTGCATGCCAAGGGGATCAGAACCGCGATGATCACAGGCGACAGTGCCGCCACCGCCCATGCCATCGCCCGCGACCTCTGCATCGACCATGTCGAGGCCGAAGTTCTGCCCGAAGGCAAGGTGGCAGCGGTGCGCGCCTTGCAAGCGCGATTTGGCACGCTCGCCTTTGTCGGGGACGGGATCAATGATGCGCCCGCGTTGGCGCAGGCTGATGTGGGGATCGCCGTGGGCACCGGCACGGATGTCGCCATCGAGGCGGCAGATGTGGTGCTGATGTCAGGCGACCTGACCGGCGTGGTCGAGGCGCAGGCTCTATCGCATCGCACGCTGCGCAACATCCGGCAAAACCTCTTTTGGGCCTTTGCCTATAACGCGGCACTCATCCCCGTGGCGGCGGGGGTTCTCTATCCGGTGAGCGGTGTCCTCTTGTCGCCCATGCTGGCGGCGGGGGCGATGGCGCTCTCGTCGGTTTTTGTGCTGTCCAACGCGCTGCGCCTTAAGCGTCTGCGCCCGGTGATGGGGGCTGCGGCATGAATATTTCGGATGTGGCCCGCGAAACCGGCCTGCCCCCTAAGACGATCCGGTATTATGAGGAAATCGGCCTCATCCGGCCTTTGCGCGATACCAATGGCTACCGCGTGTTTCGCCAAAGCGACAGTCACAAGCTGGCCTTTCTGGGCCGTGCCCGCGCGCTTGGGTTCTCCATTGAGGATTGCCGCAAGCTGATGGCGCTCTATGAGGATCAGGATCGCGCCAGCAGCGATGTCAAGCAACTGGCGCAAGAGCATCTGGCGCAGATCGACGAAAAAATCGCACAGTTGCAATCGATGCAGGCGACGCTGCGCCACTTGGTGCGGGAATGCGCCGGGGATGCGCGGCCCGATTGCCCCATATTGCGCGATCTGGCCGAAGGCTGAACAGGCGGGGGGCGCTGCCCCCCGAACCCCCCGCGGTATTTAAGGCCAGATGAAAACAAAGCTGTTTCTTTTTGGCTCAAATACTCAAAATCCGTCACTCCCCAAAGGCGAGACCCTCACGACGGGGATCGGCACCGCCTGCAAGCTCTGCGCCAATGGCGATGACATGCAGGCCCGAGGTAAGCGCCGTCTCACGTATCTCGAACCCCATCTCGGTAAGAGGTGGGACCAAGGCGCGCGCGCCCGGTTCAATGTCATAAGGGCCAAAACGGTTGACCAGATGCGGCAGGCTGACCGCCTCTTGCACATCAAGGCCCCAATCGACCCAGGCGATGATGGTTTTGGCAACATAGCCAATTATGCTGCTTCCCCCCGGGCTGCCCAGCACAAGGACCGGCACGCCGTCGCGGCGCAGGATTGTGGGCGCCATTGAGGAACGCGGGCGCTTGCCAGGGGCCAAGGCATTGGCGATAGGCAGGCCTGCGTCATGCGTGGCAAAAGAAAAATCGGTCAGCTCATTGTTGAGCAGAAAGCCCCCCACCATCAGCCGCGACCCGAACCCGTTTTCAATCGTCGTCGTCATCGACAGGGCGTTGCCATAGCCATCGACAATCGAGATATGCGAGGTCGAGGGCAGTTCCAGCGATTGATCATCCGCCCAGAGATAGGCGTGATCAAAGTCGGGGCGGCCCGGCGTCACCTCCGGCAAGGCATCATCGCCGCGCAACAGGTCAGAGCGCTGTTTGAGGTAGTCAGGTGACAAAAGGCCCTTGAGCGGCACGGCCACGAAATCATTATCCGCAAGGTAACGCCCCCGGTCGGCAAAGGCCAATCGGCTGGCATCCCCGATCAGGCGCCAAGCCTCGGGGCTTTGAGGCCCAAGAGATGAAAGATCGAAAGGTTCCAGCAGGCCAAGTATCTGCCCCACCGTGCTTGCCCCCGAAGACGGCGGGCCCATGCCACAGACCTCATAGCCGCGATAGGGCGTGCAAAGTGCGGGCCGTTCCTTGACCCGGTAGATGGCGAGGTCCAAGGGGCTGAGAACGCCCGGATTGCCACCCGACCGCTGCACCCGTTCCGCGATGTCGAGCGCCATCTCACCCGCGTAAAAGGCCGATACGCCCTTATCGGCAAGCAGACGCAGGGTATCGGCGTAATCCGAATTGCGCAGGATGTGCCCCGGCGCGAGCGGCGCGCCACCGGGCAGGAAATACTCGCGCGTGTCCTTGAATATCTTGAGACGGTCGGCATCCTCGGCAATAAGCCCGGCAAGGCGCGGGCTAACGGGAAAGCCGGTCTCGGCCAAGGCGATGGCCTCGGAAAACAGCCCCGCCCACGCCGTGCGGCCCCAGCGGGCATGCGCCTCTGCCAAAAGCGCCGGGGTGCCGGGCGTGCCAACCGAGCGCCCGCCCACCACCGCGTCAAAGAAGGCAAGGGGTTGCCCGTTGGCATCTTGAAAGAGTGTGGGGGTTGCCGCCAAAGGCGCTGTCTCGCGCCCGTCGAGCGTGGTGATCGCTCCGCTCGCGCCATCGTGCCAGACAAGAAAGGCTCCGCCGCCTAGCCCCGAGCTTTGCGGCTCCACCAGCCCTAGCACAAGCTGCGTGGCGATCATCGCATCCGCCGCTGTGCCGCCTTCGCGCAGCACCCTTGCGCCGGCGTCAACGGCAAGCGGATGGGCGGCGGCGATCATCCAGTTTTGTGCCTCAACCGGCTGGCCTGCGTCTTTGGCCGCCTGCGCCGACAGAAGGCGCGCGGGCACCTGCAATACCCCGGCCCCTGCCCCCTCTGGTGCGACAGTGTCGGCGGCCTGTTGTGCCAAAGCGGCACCCCCTGCGAAGATCGACAAGATCAGAACCAGACCGCGCATGAGCCCCCCCCCTAAAGCGGATCGGTGCGCCAGAGCGTCACCTTGAGCCCACCATGCGCCACCGGCGGCCCCGGTGGCAAGAAGGGCAGACCGGTAGTTTTGGCCAAGCCCCCATCGCTGGTGACAATCCCCACCCGCCAGCCGTGCATCTCGCGACGCAGCACCTCGCCCAAGCTGGCATAGAGACCGAAGAGCAACTTGCGATTGCCGATGCGCGCGCCATAAGGCGGGTTGACCATCACCAATCCCGGCGGCCCTTCGGGGCGGGTCAAGGCCGAAAGCGGTTGGCAAGCAAACTGCGTAGTGCCCGCCACGCCCGCCCGCTCCGCATTCTCAGTTGCCATCCGCACGGCACCTGCGTCACGGTCAAATCCCATGAATCGCAACTCTGTGGCGTGCGGCGCACTCGCCGACTTGAGCGCGGTCCAGACCGCAGGGTCAAAGGCCGCCATATCCTCAAACGCGAAGTGGCGCGCGCGGCCCGGCATCAGCCCCGCCGCGATCTCTGCCGCCTCAATGGGAAAAGTGCCAGAGCCACACATCGGATCAAGCACCGGCTCGCGCCCGTCATAGCCACATTGCCGCAGAAAGAGCGCTGCCAAGGTTTCGCGCAAGGGGGCCTTGCCCACCGCCTCTTTATACCCGCGCCGGTGCAACGGCTCGCCCGAGGTATCCAGGCTGAAAGTGACCAGATCATCCTCAATCCGTGCCATCAGGCGCAGCGGCGCATCCTCGGTGACGGCCACACCCAAGGTTTCGGTCAAGGCCTTGACGATACGCTCTGTCGCGGCCCCTGCATGATAGATCTTGGACTTGCGACAGGTGACTTCGACGCGCAGCGGCACATCCGGGCGCAAATGCGCGGCCCAATCGAATTTACGCGCCCGCTTGTCCAACTGTGCAAGATGCATCGCGCGGAACGCCCCAATCCGCGCCAGCACCCGCCCTGCCCCGCGCAGCACAAGATTGGCGCGCCAGACATCAGGCCAAAGCCCCCGAAAGCTGACCCCGCCGGGCAGGATCGTGACAGGGCCAAAGCCATGTTGCACCGCCTCTTCCGCGAGGGCAGTTTCATGCCCCGGAGCGGCGGCGAGAAAGATTTCAAAAGGCTCAGGCTGTGTCATCGCGCCGTCATAGGCCAGACTGGCCCCAAAGGCGAGCCGTCACAGCATCGAGGGGACGACCTGATCGGGCGGGCGGTGGCCATCGTCAAAAGTCTTGATATTGATGATCACCTTTTCGCCCATCTCTATCCGCCCTTCCACGGTGGCCGACCCCATATGCGGCAAGAGCACAACGTTTTTCAACTCGCGCAGGCGCGGGTTGATGTCCGCGCCATGTTCATAAACATCGAGACCGGCGCCTGCGATCTCTCCGGCGCGCAACATGCGGGTGAGGGCATTTTCGTCAATCACCTCGCCGCGCGAGGTGTTGACGATGACCGCCTCGGGTTTCATCAACTTGAGCCGCCGCGCGTTCATAAGATGGAAAGTCGAGGGCGTGTGCGGGCAATTGATGCTGAGCACATCCATACGCGCCACCATCTGATCCAGGCTTTCCCAATAGGTCGCCTGAAGGCTCTCTTCGATTTCGGGGCGCAGGCGGCGGCGGTTGTGGTAATGCACCTGCATGCCAAAGGCCGCCGCACGCCGCGCCACCGCCTGACCGATCCGGCCCATGCCAAGGATACCCAGCCTGCGCCCGGCGATCCGCCCCCCCAACAGGGCCGTGGGCGACCAACCGCCCCATTGCCCCGATTGCATCACCGCCAACCCTTCGGGCAGGCGGCGCGTCACGCTGAGGATCAAGGCCATGGTCATATCGGCGGTGTCATCAGCCGATACGCCCGGCGTGTTCGACACAAGAATGCCATGCTGGCGCGCGGTGCCCACGTCGATATGGTCCACCCCGGCCCCGTAATTGGCGATCAGTTTGAGCCGATCCCCGGCCTGCGCGATCAGGCTGGCGTCGATCCGGTCCGACAAGGTCGGAACCAGCACATCTGCCTCCTTGGCGGCGCGAGCCAGTTCCTCTCGCGTCATGGGCACGTCCGTCTCGCGCAGGCGAACATCGAAAAGTTCGCGCATCCGCGTCTCGACCGGCTCGGGCAGGCGTCGCGTAACAACAACACTCAGGCGTGCAGATGGCATGAAGCCCTCCTTGAAACTTTCCTTTCAGGCGCGTTGCTGCCAGAGTGGCGCAGGAAAGAGCGGGGCACAAGAACCCCCTTGCAGATTACGGGCAGAATTCGAATGACGGTGATGAAATCCGGGCTTGCCGCCCTTGTCATAATGATGGGACTGGGCCCCGTTGCGGCCATGGGCCAAGAGCGCGGGCCGGTCACGAACCTGCCGCTGCCGCGTTTTGTGTCGATGAAGGCCTCGGAGGGCAATGTACGCCGCGGCCCAAGCCTTACGCATCGTATCGACTGGATTTTCAAACGGCGCGACATGCCGCTCGAGATCACCGCAGAGCATGGCCATTGGCGCCGGGTGCGGGATCGCGACGGCGCGGGCGGATGGGTCCATTACACTCTTCTGTCCGGCGTGCGCACCGCCAGCGTCGAGGTTGAAATGCTGGACTTGCTGGCCAAGCCTGATGCGAAAGCCATGGTCGTGGCCCGGCTGGAGCAAGGCGTGATCGCGCGACTCGAGGAATGCCAGCCCGACTGGTGCGCGGTTTCCGCCGGCGGCTATGATGGCTGGGCCCCGAAATCGGCGCTCTGGGGCGTTATGGACGGCGAAACATTCGAGTAACCGCTCGCCGCGTCCTTTAATTTACTGAATTATATTATATACTTAACCATGTATTTGGATCGCACCACGTTTTTTTTGCCAAGCACCCTTGAACCGCACCATGCTCCAGAGTAATTAGCGCGTCACGTTGGGGTGTAGCCAAGTGGTAAGGCGTCGGTTTTTGGTACCGTGTACCGTAGGTTCGAATCCTACCACCCCAGCCAAGTTCTCCCGATCCTTGATCCGATGACGCGCGCGGGCTGTTCTCAGCGCGAAAGTGCCCCGATTTGTGCCCCCGCTGGCGGGTGGCTCGGGTGACGCCCCGGATTGCTCGGCGAAGGCCTCTCCCACGCGGGATGTCAGAGGTAGTCTGGATCGAGCCCATAGGCCCAATAGCCCCAGTCGTCGCTCTTGTTGTCCGCCTGTAAGCCGATCTCGAGAGGCTCGAGGGTAAAGCCAACGACCGCCCGCGAGGGGACGGCCTGAAAGGTACAGCGGAATACGCCTCGCACGGGTCGCGCCGGGGCGTGGCACTTTCAGCGAGAGGTGAGCAGACATATCTCTGATGCCTGATTTACCCGACTACTCACACTCCGGCATGTAACCCAGCACCGTCTCTGGCGCCGGGCGCGCGATCTCTGGCAGGTCCTGCAGAACCTCGTCGATCACCTCCGCCGTCAACGCCGCCACTTCGCAAGCGTAGGCTTGGCGCGTGCCCTCCGGGTTTTCCTCCAGCCATTCCCGAAAGTCTTGCTCTTCGAAATAGGCGATTGCGCCGATACCTGCGATAGGAACGGCAACGATTGCCCTCCTGAGCCGGGCCTTCGCCTTGGTCTTCGCGACGGCCTTCGCCAATTGCTGACGATGTGCAATCCCCGTTGCCACGGCCTTGGCGCTCATCGCCGCAACCGCAGACGTCATCTGCAGCGCCCAGATGCTCGCGGCAATCGCCGTGGACGCGAGCGCCGCACTGAGCCAAACTAGGAAAACCACGCTCCTGAATACACCGAAGATCCTCGACACGACTGGCCTCCACCGTTCTAAAACCCCGGCCCGCGCTTACCAACCGGGGCTTGTCTCTGGGCAGCTTACGCGCCACGACGCAATCCGCCAACCAGTGCCAGTACGGGTCACGATCCGGAGCGCGTTGCGCTTTGGCGGCGAGATCGTTCGCCCCCGCACGAGACAAACCACCGCCCTACTCCGCGACGGCTGCCCGCGTGTTGATGGCCTCGATGTCCGGGATCAAACACCTGGGTGATCCCGTTCTACGACCGCGCGGCTCTGTGGGCGACGAGAGACGTCCTATGCTCCGGGGCACCCGTCCGCCACATTGGGGGATGAACCATTTCCAGGTGGAGTGGAAAGCACGGGACGGGTCTTGCGTATTGGTGTCTCCAGTGACGCTTCTGGTCTCTACCCTGACATCGCAGCGCACGGGCCCGATGCGGCGCTCAGGTTGCGTCAACCGTCACCTCTGCGCGCGTGCCGCCCAAGGCTGCGAAGGCGCGTTGTCGACAGGTGAGCACGAGAATTTGCTGGTCACGGGCCGAACGATGGAGCGCGTCAAACATGGCTTCGATGCGGTCATCATCCGAATGGACAAGAGCATCGTCCAAGATCACAGGAACGGGGCGCCCTGAGGCCGCAAAGAGCCGGGCAAAGGCCAGTCGTGTCAGGATCGCCACCTGTTCGCGGGTGCCGCCCGAAAGGATTTCGAACGACTCGGCCTGACCTTTGCGGGTCAGGGTCGCGGGCAAAAGGCTGGTGTCGTCAATCGTTAGCAGTGCCCCCGGATAAAGGATGGCGAGCAGCGGCTGCAACTCACGCAGAACCGGGCCAAAATAGGCGTCTCGGGCGAGGGTTCGCGCCTCGTCCAACGCGCGCCGAAGGCGGGTCAGGGCGCGCACCTCGGCCTCATACCGGGCTGCGCGTGCCTCGGATTCGGCGCGAGCCCCGGCGAGAGTGGAGAGGCGTTCCTCAATCCCCTCCTCGGCGAGCGCGGTGATGGTGGCATTCAGGCTGGCAAGGTCTTCGCGGTTTTTGGCCAGATCACGTGCAGCCTGCTCGACCGCCCCCTTGGCGCGAGCCAGCCGCGCCTCGGTGGTGACAAGGTCCGGCGCTGTGGCGCGCAAACGGTCGCAGGCCTCTTGCGCCCCGAGGCAGATGTTCGCGAGCGTGGGTTGTCGGGCCTTGAGATCGGCGATTAGCGCAACAAGAGCCTCTGGGTCTCCGGCCTCGGACAGGGCAGAGTCAAACTGCCGCGCCGCATTGCTGCGATTGGCCTCGGCTGCGGCGCGGGCTTCACCTGCGATCACGGCCAGTTCATGCGCCGCTTTTGCGGCGGCGCGGGCGGTCGCCTCGTCGGTTTCGGCAGCGGTCAGCGCCTTGGTCAGGGCTGCAACATCCTCAGCTTCTGTCGGGGCATCGGCCACCTCGGCCTGCGCCCGCGCAAGGGCCGCGCGCAACGCCTCAACACCGTCGGGGGCCACTTCGGCGCAGAGGGCCAAACCCTGTTTCACCTCTGCCTCAAGCTGTTGGGCTTCAGCCCATTGCGTGCGGGCGGCGGCCAGCGTGTCAACCTGCGCCTCGGCCAAAAGACGCGCAAGCGCCTGATCTGCTTGCGCAACCTCGGCGGCGCTGTCTGTGCCGCGCGCAGAACCCGGATCAATGTGCAGCCTGCCAAACCCCGGCAAGGCAAGCTCAGTCGGCACTAAGATCGGCGTCGGGCCTGATCCAAGAGGTTGACCGTCATGCAGCGCTGGAGAGCCGTCAGGGTGAACCTCGATCGTCACGGCCTGTGCCTCGGCCCGCGCCCGCGCCAGATCAAGCGCGCTTTGGGCCTTGTCGGCGGCGTCGAGCAGTTTGGACGTGACGCGGATACGGGCGCGCGCCGCTTCGGTCTTGTTCAGCATCGCCCAAAGCTCGGTGGCGCGGTCAAGCCGGCGCTGGAGATCGTTTGCCTTGATCTGCGCCGCCTGCGCCGCTTGGGCGCGGGTGGCCTGATGCAGACGGTTGCGCAGATCACGCGCCTTGGTGCCTTGGTCCTCGGCATTCACCGCGGCGGCACTATCGCGTGCGGTCAGCTCAGTGGCGCGCGCGCGGGCCTTCTTTGCCGCTTCTTCGGCCTTGGCAACTGCGCTGCGGGCCTCCTCAAGGCGGGCGGCGCGGCTTTCGGCGGCCAGCACATCGCGCTGCAAATGCTCGGCATCCAGTGTGGCAAGGCGTAGGGCGGTTTCCGCCTGTGCAACCTCGGCCTGATGGGCCTGGGCCGCCTGATGCGCGGCTTCAGCCTCGGCCAAGGTTTGTGCGCGGGCCGCCGTATCCGCAGGATCGGTCAGTCGGGCAAGGTGACGCTGCACCTCCGCCCGGCGGATCAGGTCATCCGAGAGCCGCTCGGCGCGCGGGCGCAACTCGGCCTCTTCGGTGGCAAGCGTTGCGGCCTCTTCCACCGCGCGCGCCCATTCTCCCCCGGCTTTGGGGCGTCCGGTTGCGGTCGCCAATCTCGACAGCGCCTCGGTCACGCGGTCAATCACGCCATCCATCCGCCGCCCGCCGGTCATCATGTCAATCTCGCCCGCGACAGAAGACAAAAGATCGCGCCGCGCATTCAACCCGCGCTCGCGCTCGCGCTTGTCATCTGCGCTGCTGCCGTCGGGTTCCAACCCCATCAACCCTTGCCGCACCCAGAGCAGGCCGGACGGGCCTGCCAGACCTCCGCCCATCAGCCGGTCAATCCACGCCTCCGCCTCATCTGCCTGAGCGATCAGGCGGCCGTTGGTGTCGTGCACTTGCGCCTGCGGGCGGTTGAGCCACCGCTTTGCAATGCGAAACCGCCCCTCCGCAAGCTCCACCTCGGCCGCCACCTCGGGCGCGCCCCCGGCATGCGGTTGCAGCGCCTTGATGGCCGCATTCCGGCTGTTGTGGCGTTCAAAAAACAACGCATGCAGCGCGTCAAAAAAGGTCGATTTGCCAAATTCATTCGGTTGAGAGAGCACAGTGATGCCGTCGCCAATCTGGCCAAGGCGTGCGCGCTGACCCGCGAAACGGCGCACATTGGTCACCTCGATCACCCGGAGCTTCACGCCTGCACCTCCTGACTGAGCGCATAGAGACGCGCGAGTGCCGCAGACGCCGTATCGCGGTCGGATTGTGAAAGTGTGGCATCCCCTGCCTCGGCCAGCAACACTTCGGCAGCCTGACGCAGCGCTCCGGCGCGGTCGATCTGGTCAAGGTCTTCGGGCAGCGCCTCGACGCCCAAAGCAGAGAGGTCCGCCGCGAACCAGCCGAAATCCGGGGCACGAGCGGCCAGCGCGGCCTCGAGCGCGGCGCGGTCAGCCAAAGGCAGGCGTCCCGTCACAGTGAGCCGCACCAGATGATCGCGTGCACGGCTTTGTGGCAGGATATCAGCAAAGCGAGCGGTCAGATCCTCGCCCGGCAGCAGGTCGAGGGCCGGGCGACGCCAACGGAACTGCGCGGTTTCGACCGGCGTCACTTCAGCCGTCCCCCCGAGCGTCACAAGAAGCGCAGAACCCGGCGCATCGTGCTTGAACCCGTCTGGTTCGGGGGTGCCGGAATACCAGGTGGTTGGCGTCACCTGCATCCGCCCGTGCCAATCGCCAAGGGCGAGATAGTCAAGACCCGAGCGCGCGGCCCGGTCGGGCGGAATGATGCCCAGGGCCCCCTCTTCGCCCGAGAAATCGGTGATCGCCCCATGCCCAAGCCCGATACGGCGCGCCCCTTGGGGTGTGGGGGCCGACATCGCCTCGGTCAGATCGCGCCCCGGACGGCGTTGTGTACAAGGCGCAGGCAAGAGCCAATGGTCAGGGGCAAGGGCAACCGGCACCTCAGACGTGAGGACCATCAGATTGCCAGGTGGGTCTTGTGCAATCCGCCGCCAAAGTTCGGAGGCCGCAAGGCTGTCGTGGTTGCCGGGCAGCAGCACCCAAGTCAAATCGCGTTCCTCGCCCATCGCACTGAGGGCTTGCCGCAACGTGTCGGGGGCGGGCGTTTCGGCATCGAACGTATCGCCCGCAAGCAGCACCACCCCTGCCCCACCATCGCGCGCAGCCTTGGCCAGCCGGGATATCGCGCCATGCCGCGCCTCGCGCAAACGGTGCCGAATGCCCTCGGGATAGCCGCCATAAGCGCGCCCAAGATGCAGGTCCGAGGTATGAAGAAAGCGGAAGGGGGTCATAGAGGTCCTTGTTGCGCCCAAGCGCTCTGTTTCAGCCTTGCCGCGAATGCGTCAGAGATCAAGCACTGGCGTATGGTCATCAGGCCGAACAGACAGTTTCACGACACCGCCAACGCATCGCTCAGATGGTGCGGCCACCATCAACCTCGAGCACCACGCCGGTGATGAAATCCGCCTCGTCCGAGGCGAGATATAGCGCCGCGTTGGCGATGTCGCGTGCCTCGGACAAGCGGCCCATCGGGATGGTCGAGATAAATCGCGCGCGGTTTTCGGGCGTGTCGGGCATGCCCATGAACTGTTCCAGCAATCCGGTCGCCCCCATCACCGGTGCGATACAACAGACGCGAATCTTGTCGGGGGCCAGTTCCGCTGCCAATGAGCGCGTCATCAGGTTCACGGCACCCTTGGACGAATTATACCACGTCAGACCGGGACGCGGGCGGATACCTGCGGTAGAGCCGATGTTGATCATCACCCCGCCTCCAGCAGCACGCCAAAGCGGCACGCAGGTCTTGGTCATGTGAAAGATCGACAGCACGTTTATCTCATAGATCTTGCGAAATGTCGCCTCGTCGGTGTCCATCAACGGGCTGTTGGGATTGGTCCAGCCTGCGTTGTTGACCACGATATCAAGACCGCCAAAGGCCGCAACAGTGGCGTCAACGGCAGCCTGCACCTGATCGCCTTTGGAGACATCACAGGTCACGGCGATGGCGTTCTCACCAAGGTCGCGTGCCACGGCGCGCGCACCGTCCGCGTTCATATCGACCACTGCTACCTTGGCACCTTCGCGGATATAGGTCTCGGCTATGCCCTTGCCAAAGCCCGAAGCCGCGCCGGTCACGAGGGCTCGTTTTCCATCCAGTCTCATCTTGCGTTCCTTTGGTCTGGTCTTTTCCGCCTGCGTGCGGCCTAGCCGTGATTGTTGATGATCGTCTTGATACGCGAGAATTCCAGCAGCGCCGCAAAGCCCTTTTCGCGGCCATGCCCGGATTTGCGTATGCCGCCAAACGGCAATTCCACCCCGCCGCCCGCGCCATAGCCGTTGATGAACACCTGACCGCAGCGCATTGCCTTGGCGACACGTTGCTGACGTCCGCCATCTTTGGTCCAGACCGCGGCGACAAGACCGTATTCGGTGGCGTTGGCGATGGAAATAGCCTCTGCCTCATCCTCGAACGGGATGAGGCAGAGCACAGGGCCGAAAACCTCTTCTTGCGCGATCCGCGCCTTGGGATCACAGGGGCCGAATACTGCCGGAGCGACATAATAGCCGCCTTTTGGGGCCTTGGGATCGATGCTGCCACGGGCCATCAAGGGCGCGTCGGCCTCGGCGATATAGGTCTCGACCCGCTTTTTCTGCTTGGCCGAAATAAGCGGGCCAAGCACCGCATCCTCGCCAGACTCTGAGGCGGCAATCGCGCTGAAACGCGCGGTCAATTCGGTAACGGCGCGGTCATAGATGCCGCGTTGCAACAACACGCGCGTGCCCGCAGAACAGGTTTGTCCGGCGTTCTGGATCACAGCGTTGACAAGAACGGGCATGGCCGCGTCAAGATCGGCGTCGTCGAACACGATTTGCGGCGACTTGCCCCCCAGTTCCAGCGTGCAGCCGATGAAATTCTTGGCAGCTGCGGTCTGAACGATCACGCCCACTTCGGGCGATCCGGTGAAGGAGATGAAATCTATCCCGCGATGATCCGCCAGAGCCTGACCGGCCACCGCACCGCGCCCGGTCACGATATTGATGGCACCGGGCGGAAAGCCCACGTCGAGCGCCAGTTCCGCAATCCGAAGCGCGCTGAGGCAGGCATCCTCGGCGGGTTTCAGGACCGTTGCATTGCCCATGGCCAGCGCCGGGGCGACCGAGCGGCCAAACATCTGCGCCGGATAGTTCCACGGGATGATATGGCCGGTCACGCCATAAGGCTCGCGGTGCACCTCGACATTATAGCCGTTGAGAAAGGGCACAATCTCGCCATGCACCTTGTCGGCGCCACCGCCGTAGAATTCAAAATAGCGCGCGGTGACTTTCATGTCAGTGCGCGCCTGTGCAATCGGCTTGCCGTTGTCGCGCCGCTCGAGCTGGGCCAGAGGTTCGATATTCTCAAGAATACGCTCTGACAGGCGGATCATCAGGCGACCGCGTTCTGCCGCAGTCAGCCTTGACCATTCGCCACCATCAAAGGCCGCGCGCGCCGCTGCGATGGCCGCGTCGATATCGGCGGCATCGCTGTCGGCGATCTGGGCAAAGGGCAGCCCGTCAATGGGCGAAAGCACCTCCATCACCCTCCCCGAGCGCGCGGGAACCCAAGCATTGCCAATCAGGTTCAGCGGTTGCGGGATGACCAGCGTTGCATCGGGGTCAGTGTCTTTCATGCCTTGGCTCCTTGCGGTTCAATGCCCCTTGCGATGGTATGTGGCCGGATGGTGGCGACCACAAAAGATACATGTCGTCGAAGGGTTGGATTCGCTCGTGCCCAGCGTGATCGAGCGATCCCGCGCGCGCAAGCTCTGAAAGGTCTTGGCATGATGTAATGCCGGGGCGGCAGGCCGGGTAAACCCGCCCCTTCTACCGCCCCAAGCCCGTCTCAGAAGGTTTTGGCCAGCGTGAGTTTGAAGTTTCGCCCAACCGCCGGGCGGGTAGCAAGATTAGGCATATACTGTTCGTCAAACACGTTTTCGATCCCAAGACGGAACTCGGTTCCTTCCCACACGCCGCGCTTGGGCGCGATGGTGCCGCGCAAGTTGTGGACCGTGTAGCCGTCATCCCGCACCCCGTTGACGGTGATGGAGTCGGCGCTGACAACCTCCCAGCTCAGGTCATAGGTATCGTCAAACACCTTGCCCACGGTCGCACGCAGGCTGTTGGCCGCAAGATTGCGCCAGTCGCGCACGCCGCCCAATAGATCCACCTCTTCGCCATCGGCGATAGTCGCGTTGAAATCGACGTAAAAGCCGTTTTCCATGGCATAGGACGCCTCGAACTCTAGCCCTTGGGTCTGGATTTCATCCAGCAGGTTCTGCGCGGGCGTCGTATCGACAAAGGAATTCACGTCCCAAAGCTCACTGTCAAAATACGTGACCTTGAGCGCGAGGTTATCATTGTCGCGCCAGAGACCGCGACGGTCATACGAAAAGCCAAGTTCATAGGTGCGTGATTTTTCGCTCCGCCCTACCCGGATCGGGAATTCCAGATCGTCGATGATCGGCAAAACCTCGGTATAGGCGGCGCTGCCGAACAGGGCAAAGCCATTGTCAAAGGCATAGCGCAGCGACAGCCCACCCATCAGCGCATCCTCGGAAAAGCGGCCATCGTTTGGCGCTGTGTCCCCCTCGACCTTTGATGTTTCATACCGAATGGCAGGCGTTAAGGTCCAGGCGCGGCCGATGTCGATTTCGTCCACCGCAAAGATCGCCCATCGGTTGTCTTCGCCCCCCGGTGCGGCAAAGGCATTGACGCGCTCGCGGTTGATATACTCAATCCCCGCCGTCAGATCATGGCGCAACGCGCCGGTGTCAAACAAGGACGTGTTTTTGAGTGTAAGCGTCGTGGTTTCATAGTCATGGTCAGCGTTGAGAAGCTCCGAGCAAATCGTGATCGGCGCGGGCGGGCTGCCAGGACAAGACACCGCGTTCTGCAAGATCGACTCGTCAACGTGCGAATATTGCAGCGTCAGATCAACCAGATCATTGAGCGGGTTGAAGTTGTATTTGAGAATGCTGGTCTGGCTTTCGACCTCTCGGTCGACATTCCCGAAAAAGGTGAGGTTGCCAAAGCTGTCGAATGGCACGTCGAATTGCGAACTTTGGGTATCCTGATAGCTGGCTTCAATGGAATGGGCCTTTTCTTCGCCAAAACGATACTTGGCCTTGATCAACCAGGACGGATCGTCAATCCGCGCCCTCAGGGGGTTGATAACAGCGCCATTGCCATCCTCAGGAAAGCCGAGTCTGCGGCTGACATAGTTGAAGAGCACCCCAAAGTCCTCGGTGGGCTGCCACGCCCCGATGGTCGAGGATGTCACACCATTGCCATTGGTCTGAAACTCAAGTGTCTGACGCAGTCCAAAGCCGGTTTCGCCCCCGGTGACGTCCTCAGGGTCGATGGTTTCAAGCCGAACCACCCCACCAACCACGCCAGAGCCATATTGGAACGATCCCACCGTTCCACGGATCACCTCAACCTCCTTGAAGAGGAAAGGATCGGTGAAAAGCTGTGTGCCAATGCGGTAAAGCTCCTCGGACCCGCGCGTTGCGCCATCGACCTGGATCAGCACCTTTTGATCCGTGCCAAACGTGTCATTCGATCCAAACCCACGGATCGAGATACCCGACCCCTGCGCCGTGTCGCCATTGAGCAGGGCCACAGACGGCACTGTCACGAGCAATTCGGCCACCGAACCCGCCTGTCGGTCACGGATTTCGTCTTGGTCGATCACGGTCGTGGGGGTGGCGGTATCGGTTTGCACCGCACGCTTGCTTTCTCCCAGCGTCAGCGTTCCAAGAAACCCCTCTTGGCCGGGTGTTTCCTGTGCCAGACTGGCAGAGCCATAGCCGAGCCCCATGCAAAGGCAGGTCGTAGTCAGTAGTCTGCAGCGTGTGCGCGATGTCATCACGTGTCCCTTTCGTTTCCTTGACAATGGCTGTCACACCGTTGTGCTTGCGAAAGGCTGGCACGGTTTTTTCGTTTGATTTCAGCGGTCGAACGATCTTTCTGGGATCGGCCTTGCGCTCCTTAGTCTTTTATGAGTAAAAGAGTCAAGATTGCGATTCAACTTTGAGAAATCGTTTTCGAGAGCCACGTCCGCGCCGCAGGTGCGATGCAGCCAGCCCATCCATCCAGACATGAGGCCGGCATGACAGACTCTGCTCCCCTTACCCCCGACGCACTCCGTGCCTTTATGGCCGATAACCCCAAGATGCGCAGCCGCGATCAGGCGAACCGCCTTGGCATCAGCGAAGCGCAACTGGTCGCGGCCCACATCGGACGCGGTGTGACGGCCATTGCCGCGCACCCCGATCAGGTGATGGGGGCCGCGCAACGCCTTGGCGAAGTGATGGCGCTCACCCGCAATGAAAGTTGCGTGCATGAAAAAGTGGGGCGCTATGACAATTATCACAGCGGACAACACACGGCGATGGTCCTGACCGAGGATATCGACCTCAGGATGTTCCCAAGCCATTGGCGCCATGCCTTTATGGTCGAAACCGAGAGCGAGACAGGGCCCCGGCGCAGTCTGCAGGTGTTCGACGCCGCAGGCGACGCGGTGCACAAGATTTTCCTGCGCGATGGATCATCGCTGACCGCATGGGAGGCGCTTCGCCTCTCGTTGGCTCTGCCAGACCAGTCCGAAAGCTTGACGGTTGCAGCGCGCACGCCCCCGGAGGCTGCGAAATCAAACCCCGACAAAATCGAGGTCCTGCGCGAGGAATGGCGGCGGATGACCGATACGCATCAATTCCTGCGCCTGACGTCCAAACTGCGGATGAACCGGCTTGGGGCCTACCGTATCGCGGGGGCACCGTTTGTGCGGGCATTGGCCCCAGAGGCGGTGAACACCCTTCTGACCCAACTGGCGCAGGCAGGCACCGAAGTGATGATCTTTGTCGGCAATCGGGGCTGCATTCAGATTCATTCCGGCCCTGTTGTGACCCTCAAACCGATGGGACCATGGCAGAATGTGATGGATCCAGGGTTCAACCTGCATCTGCGGCTGGATCATGTGGCCGAGGTTTGGGCCGTAGACAAACCGACGCAACGCGGTGCGGCGATTTCGGTAGAAGCGTTTGACGCTCAGGGATCGCTGATTTTTCAGATCTTTGGATTGGGCAAGGAGGGGCGTGACAGCCGCGCGGCCTTTGGTCGGGTCGTAAAGGCGCTTCCGGCTCTGCACAACGCTGACACGGAGGCCCTGACATGAGTGGAAGTTCCCTGACGCGCCGCGCACTCTTGGCGCAGGTGGCGATCTTGGCCTTGGCGGGGACAAGCCTTGCGCAGGACGGCGACCGAGTGCTGTCCATCGGCGGATCGGTGACAGAGATCGTGCATGCCTTGGGGCAAGAGGATCGGTTGATCGCGCGCGATACGACCTCGACCTTTCCGCCCAACGTGACCAAATTGCCTGATGTGGGCTATGCGCGCGCGCTCAGCCCCGAAGGTGTGCTCTCGGTCGCTCCGTCGCTCATCCTCGCTATCGATGGGGCTGGCCCCCCCGAAACGATCGAAGTCCTGCGGCAATCAGGCGTAGGTTTTGTCACCATTCCAGAGGCGCACAGTGCCGAGGGAATCATCACCAAGATTACCGCTGTTGGCGCAGCCTTGGGCGTGCCTGAGCGCGCCGAAGCCTTGGCGTCAGAGACGCGCACCGCGCTTGCAACCGCGGCCACGCGGACTGCTCAAGTGCCAGAGGCCGCGCGCAAGCGCGTCCTCTTCATCCTCAGCCTGCAAGGCGGGCGCATCCTCGCGTCCGGGCGCGACACGCAGGCCGCCGCCATCATCGAGATGGCGGGGGGCATCAACGCGGTTACAGCCTTTGAAGGCTACAAACAGTTGACAGATGAAGCTGTGGCAAAGGCCGCCCCCGATGTGATCCTGATGATGGACCGAACTGGCGATCATGCCATCCTGGACGAACAACTCTTTGCCATGCCCGCGATCCGCATCACGCCGGCAGGTGCCGATGAGGCAATTGTGCGGATGAACGGGCTCTATCTGTTGGGCTTCGGGCCGCGCACCGCATCGGCTGCCCTCGATTTGAACACAGCCCTTTATCCGCAGCCCCAAGAGACCGACAATGACCGTGACCCAAGCTGACGCGCTGACGCCCAGCCGTTTCACGGATCGCCGCACGCGGGCGCGTCGCGCGCATCTGTGGCTGGGTCTCGGTCTGCTTCTGACGTGCGCCCTCAGTCTTGAAACCGGCGCATCCGGGGTCTCGCTTTGGTCGATGGTCGGTGCGGGGGGGCAGGATACACCCGTCCACAGCATCATCCTTTGGGAGGTTCGCCTGCCGCGCGTTTTACTGGGCGCGCTGGTTGGGGCGGCTCTGGCGGTTTCCGGCACGGTGATGCAAGGGCTTTTTCGCAATCCGCTGGCCGATCCCGGCATCGTGGGGGTTAGCGCCGGGGCCGGTCTTGGGGCCGTGACGGCGATTGTGCTGGGCGGCCTGCTGCCCATCGCCCTGCGCGACAGTCTGGGCCCGTTCCTTGTGCCGGCGGCAGCGTTCTTGGGCGGCTGGGCCTCTGTTCTTTTGCTCTACGGGGTTGCCACGCGCGGTGGGCGCACGTCTGTGGCGACGATGCTGCTGGCGGGGATCGCGCTTGGCGCGCTGTCGGGCGCAGTGTCGGGCCTGATGGTCTATGCGGCGGATGATCAGCAGCTGAGAGACCTGACATTCTGGGGCCTCGGCTCTCTGGCTGGGGCGACATGGGCCAAGGTGGCCACCGCCATGCCGATCCTTGTTGTGGCCATGGTCGGGGCCCTCGGGCTGGGGCGTGGGTTGAATGGTCTTGCTTTTGGCGAGGCAACCGCACTGCATCTTGGCATCCCGGTGCAACGGACCAAAACGCTGGCCATTCTCGCGGTTGCGGCGGCGACTGGCGGTGCGGTGGCGGTGTCTGGCGGGATTGGGTTCATCGGCATTGTCGTGCCACATCTGCTTCGTCTGGCAACCGGGCCGGATCACGGGCCACTGCTGCTGAATGCGGCGCTTCTCGGGGCAATCTTGCTGCTTGGGGCAGACATCATCAGCCGCGTGATCATTGCCCCAGCCGAACTGCCCATCGGTATCGTCACAGCGGTTCTGGGCGCGCCGGTGTTCTTGTGGATATTGCTCCGACAGCGCCCGATGGGGGATATGTGATGCTGGCTGCAGAGCGGATCACGCTCGGCCTTGGGGGCCGGACCATCCTGCGCGACGTCACGCTTTCTGCCCGCGCAGGTGCGGTGACGGCCATTGTCGGCCCGAATGGATCGGGCAAGACGTCGCTCTTGCGCGTGCTGACGGGCGAGAGCGCCGGTTCGGGCCGAGTTCAGCTTGGTCAATTGGAGGTAACTCCGCGTGCGGCTGCAGCACTTGCCGCACGACGCGGGGTGCTGCCACAGGCCACGCGGATCGCCTTTCCCTTTACGGTGATCGAATTGGTCCGCATAGGCCATAGCGCAGGGCAATATGCCGGGCGGGCTGATGTTCCCGAACGCGCCTTGGCCCGGGTGGGATTGGCGCATATGGCCAACCGTTTCTACCAAGACCTGTCGGGGGGTGAGCAGCAGCGCGTTCAATTGGCACGCGTTCTTGCGCAGGTTTGGGAGCCTGTCGGACCGGGCGGGGCAAACTGGCTGTTTTTGGACGAACCCGTCTCGAGCCTTGATATTGGCCAACAATTGAGCGTCATGCAGATTGCCCGCACCTATGCGGAGACAGGGGGCGGCGTGGTTGCGGTGATGCACGATCTGAACCTGACCGCGATGTTCGCCGATCATGTCATCATGGTGCAGAAGGGCAGGATTGCAGGCGCGGGCAAGCCGCAAGAGGTTCTGACCTCTGGCACGCTCTCGGCGGTCTACGGCTGTGCGCTCAGGATAAGTACGCCGCCAACAAAGGATGTGCCCTATCTGCTGCCCCAAGCCGCGCAAGAGTTTGCAGGCTGATGTCGACATTGCACCCCATGCCATACGCAAAACCTGCGTCATGAAGAGGGCCCTATTGCGGTGCCGGGCGCAGGCCAAGAACCTGTGCAGGGGCGATCCGTTCGCCATTCCTGAGGATCAAGACGGTCTCGCCCGCCTCGAACTGTGCTTCTGCGATTTGACGATAAAAGCTGGCGCTGTGGCGTGCGAGCGTTTCTTCATTCGCGAAGGAGTGCACAGAGAGCGTATATTCCCCCTCTGCAAGCGGGAAACCCGCCGAATCGAGACCGGACCAGACCACCGGACCCGAGCGCGCCGGGATCGTTTGGCGGTTCACTATGATGCCGCGGGCATCGCTTGCAACGATTTCGGCGGCATCCGCCTGCGACTCGACCGTGGCGATCAGGGAAATCGGCTGTCCAGAGAACGCGACGGGGCCGGTTGCCAGCGCCTCCATTCCGATCCATCCGGATACTTGCGACAAGCCCTGTGCGCCCAACCGCGCGCCTAGATCTGTGAGCAGATCATTGGTCAGCACCTGTTGTTCGACCGTCGAGAATGTCGCCAACTGCACAGCGAAATCAGAAGATTCAATTGGATTGAGTGGGTCCTGATTGCGCAATTGGGTCGTTAGCAGCCTGAGAAAGGTTTCAAAGTCAGAGCTGAAACCGGTTGCAGGACGCGCAGGGGCAGCAGCGTTGGTTGAGGGGGGGGCTGCTTGGCTGCGGTCCAGGCCGGTGCCCGGTGGAATCGTCGTCACGTCCATCTTGTTTCCTTTAAATCAAGACATTGATGCGCGCGCCTGCCAAAGCAGGCGAACTGAGAGCCGGGGGCACAAACACGTCTGGCACCGCGCCGCGCCCCTCATCCTCGCGGTGGGTGGCGCCTTGTGCGTTCAGGGTCTTGCCCGGGCTTCCGCCAGGGTTTTGCCCAGAAAAGGCGAAACGCGCCTCTTGATAACCAACATCCAGCAGCCCCCGCGCCAATGTCTCTATGTGCCGCCGAAGAAGATCGAGCGTTTCTGGCCGCTCGGCCAATACAGTCACGGCCACGACGCCTTCATGGCTTGTCAACCTGAGGCGCACCCGGCCCAGTTCCTCGGGCGCAAGCTGAAGGTCGATGGTGGATTTGCCAGCACCCTGCGACTGCACCGCCACCGCAATCTGCTGGGCAATGGCCTGCGGCAAGTCGGTCCGCGCCAAGGACAGGAGCGGCTGGTATTGCCCGTTTGGCCCCGTAGACACGGCAAACCGCAAGTCGGAAACCTCAGTCACCGCTGGCATTTCCGCCTCGTCTCCAAGACCAAGCTCCGGGATATCTGCAAATGGATTTGCCTTTGCGGCCTCCCCTCCGCTAAGCAGATTGAGCCCTGCTGACCGCATGGCCAGAGACGGCAGAGGCGCGTATCGTGCACCCTTCTGTGCGGGATACGCGCCCCACGACCCGGACATCAATTCCCGAGGCGAACCTGTCTTCGATTCTGTGACCAGAGCATACTCTGGATCAAATTCGACTTGCCCTAAGGCATGGGGCAGGTTCGGGCCAACATTCGAACTATCTGGGCGCATGCCCGGCGGCGCGGAGAGGTCGGGTTCTGCCTTTATCCGGGGCTGAGAGACAAAAGGATCGGCGCGCCACGCCGCTGGCTGCTTTGCATCCCCGCCCGTCTGGGAACCTGTCAACGATCTTTGGCCTAGGTCCACTTGGGTGAAGTCCTCTGGCGATATCTCTGGTACCGGGCCCACCGGATGAGCGAAAGAGGCTGATGTCGTCTGATCTGCAAACCGATGCGGTGCCGATCGCTGCTCCGAGGGGTTCATCCCGTCCGCAACTGATCCCTCGAACTGCGCCGTGGCATAGCCCTGGATCGGGACTATGGGGGCATCCTCCTCTGCTTGCGACAAGGCACCATCGACCGCCATTGAGACAGGCGGCACGTTCTGGTCCTCAGCCTCAGATAACCCAGGCACCGGCCCCGCATGTGGCCGAGGCCCGGCATCGGTGCTGGGCAATCCACCCTTGGACACCAATTCCTTGCGGATTTGGGTCCGCGCGACATCCACAACAGACGCGGCAAGCCCAGCGTCTGACATATCGTCTTTCTCGCGCTGCAGATCCAAGGCGGCCTCTTCCGCACTTTGGAAAATGTCGGCGAATGTTTTCGCCCTTTCAGACGACGGTCCACCGGCAGCAGCCGCGCCCAAACCGGACGGCAATGCCGATGAAAGCCCAAGGACGGGATTAAGAGGATCCTTGGCGGGGATTACTGACATAGGCGCCCTCCGTGATGCCATGGCGATAAGCCGGAGGATTGCAGAAACCAGTTACTGCTTCTTTACCGGTTTCGGTTCTTCTTGTGTCCAGTGTGATCAATTTGAGGGATTCTCATGACTGACCCTGTACAACTTTCCTCCAGAGCCGTGGACCGGCCCTCGACCAGCTTAACCCGCACCAAGCAAGTGGCCGAACGGCTAGAGGCAAGCTTTCTTGCTGAAATGCTCAAGTTCGGGGGGCTGGACCCCAAGAGCGACAGCTTTGTGGCGAGCACGGGCGAATCGCAATTTGCATCCTTTCACCGCGAGGCATTGGCACAAGAGATGGTCAAAGCGGGTGGCATCGGGCTGGCAGATGTCTTTTATCGCTCGATGATGGAGCGCGCCCATGACGCTTGATCAGAGTACCCGCATCATCCAACAGCTTGACCTTATTCTGGAGGAAGAGCGCGACGCCCTTTTGCGCGGAGATCTGTCGCAGATCGTGGCGCTCATGTTGAAAAAGGAACAGTTGGTAGACGCGCTCAATGCCCTTTCGGCGACGGCAAGCGGCGATCTGATTGCGGTTCAAGGTAAGTTGAGCCGCAATCAGGCCCTGCTTGACGGGGCCTTGCAGGGTATTCGCACTGTTGCGGCGCGCCTCGCAGCGCACCGCCGCATTCGACGTTCCTTGGACACCTATGACCAGAACGGTCACAAACGCTCGATCCCCGGCGACATCGCGCACCATCTTGAAAAGCGTGCCTGAGGGATTGGCTAAAATTCGCGGCGTTTCAGAGATGGGACTTAGCACTCCGTTAGCATCTTGAAGGCATTTTATCTCTTGCATCCCGAAACGGATGGCGCAGCCGGGACCATCCCGCACCCTGCAACCGTCAGAAAGACAGTCCAAACCGTCTCCTCCGGGGAGACGAACCATGAAATGGCGAAATTCGCCAAACCCGAAAGGAACATGATATGTCCAGTATTCTGACCAATAACAGCGCCATGGTCGCTCTTCAGACCTTGCAATCCGTGAACTCTAACCTTGCCAAGACGCAGGATATGATCTCGACGGGCAAGGCTGTCGCAACGGCCAAGGACAATTCGGCCATCTTTGCCATTTCCAAGGTGATGGAATCCGACGTCAGCGGCTTCAAGGCCGTTTCCGACGCGCTGTCTTTGGGCGAATCGACGGTCGCCGTGGCCTCGGCCGGGGCAGAGCAGATCACCAATTTGCTCAACGAGATCAAGGAAAAGGTCGTCGCCGCGACCGGTGAAAACGTCGATCACAGCAAGATCCAGAACGATGTCGACGAGCTGGTGAATCAGGTCACGTCGATTATCGGCGCGTCACAATTCAACGGCGCGAATCTGCTCAACACGGCGGGCAACGCAGGGATAACGGTACTGTCGTCCCTCGATCGGGACGCAACCGGAACGGTCACAGCGTCGAACATCAGCGTGGCTTCTGTTGATTTCGAGGCCAACCTTGATCTGAGCGACATTGATGTGACGAACTCTGCAGCCGCTGACACCTCGCTTGCCGCAATCGAAGTCCATATCCAGACGGCGGTCGACGGGGCGGCAGCGCTTGGTGCGTCGGCCAAACGGATATCGGATCAAAACGAATTCGTCAGCAAGGTGACGGATGCGATCAAATCCGGGATCGGCGCATTGGTCGATGCCGATTTGGAAGAGACCTCTGCGCGTCTCCAGGCCTTGCAGGTGCAACAACAGTTGGCGACACAGTCTTTGTCCATCGCCAATCAGGCCCCGCAGGCCATCCTGTCGCTGTTCAGGAACTAAGCCATTCAGGGGCGTCTCTCGGGGCGCCCCTGACATCTCTTCGGTGACAGACTGACCCTGAAAGGACTTGACGTGAATGCGACCCGTCTGGCGCAGAGCGCCTATCGCGACCAATCCCGGCCCGTCCGGACTGACCGTGGGCTGGAATATGATGCCTTTGCCCGTATCACCCAACGCTTGGTGCACGCAGCAGGGCAGGACCCAAGAGATATAGCCAATCTCGCGGCCGCCCTTCATGACAATCGGCGGCTCTGGACAATCTTGGCGACTGACGTCGCCGACCCACAAAACCCACTGCCGCAATCGTTGCGGGCCCAAGTCGTCTATCTCGCGCAGTTTTGCCATCATCACAGCAGCGCGGTGCTGAATGCAAACGCATCGCTTCAACCCTTGATCGACATCAATACAGCCATCATGCGCGGGCTGAGCGATAGGAGAGCAGACCAATGAGCGGCCTCGTCCTAAAACTTAATCCCAAAGAGCGGGTGCTTATCAACGGGGCGGTGATCGAGAACGGCGACCGCCGCTCACGGCTGTCCATCATGACGCCGAATGCGCATATCCTGCGGCTTCGGGATGCCATTCACCCAGAAAGTGCAACAACGCCTGTACGCAGGGCCTGCTTTGCTACGCAACTTCTGCTCTCGGGCGATGGCGATCCGCAGGACGCGCGCCGCCAGATCCTGCGACGAATCGAAGAGCTGAGCCAGGCGTTGCGCGATCCCGACAGCCGTATCCAGTTGACCCTCGCCACGCGGGCGCTTCTGGACGGGGAATACTACAAATGCCTCAAGGCCCTGCGAGCCCTCCTACCACGTGAAGAGCGTCTTTTGGCGCATCGTGCGTCATGAACTTTACGCCTGTAGTGCCGCTGGGTGGATTGTCGGGCTGGGCGCTCTTGTCGCGCACGTCCGAGCGTCAGACGGATCTGTTCAACAAATCCCCGCAGATCGTGCGTGATACCGAATATTTCGAGCAGAATATTGCCAAGATCACCACGGCAGAAGGTTTGGTTTCAGATCGCCGCCTCTTGCGGGTGGCCTTGGGGGCGTTTGGCCTTCAGGAAGATATCAACAGCCGCGCCTTTATCCGCGCCATTCTGGAAGAGGGCACCATTCGGGATGATGCAATTGCCAACCGTCTTGCCGATGACCGGTACAAACAGCTGTCCGAGGCGTTTGCCTTCGCCGACCGTCCGATCCCGCGCACGCAATTATCGACCTTTGGAACCGAGATCACCGAGAAATTCCGGCGTCGGGAATTTGAGGTTGCCGTCGGGGATCAGAATCAGGCCTTGCGCCTGGCCCTGAACGTCCAACGCGAATTGGGCGACATCGCAGGCGATGCAGAGACCGAGGACACGCGCTGGTTTCGGATCTTGGGAAACCCACCCCTGCGGCGCGTGTTCGAAGTGGCGCTTGGTCTTCCAGACAGTTTCGGGCAAGCTGATCTTGATCGGCAGTTGGACGAGATCAAATCCCGCAGCGCGCAGCAATTGAAGATAGGCTCCCTGTCGGATCTGAGTGCGGAGAGCGTGCGGGAGCAATTGATCCAACGGTTCCTCTTGCGCGAGCAGGTGGCAAGTTTCAATGTTCAATCCTCGCAAGCAATCGCGCTGACGCTGTTGCAATCGGTTCCGCGCCGGGCTTGATACTGGGCGCTGCGTGTGGGTTTTGCGCCGTGGCAAGCAGGCCATTCCGAGTTTGCCGTTGCATTTGCTTGCAAGTAAAAGCCCTATGGGGCTGAGCCACAGGAGGAATTCATGCGCTGCGTCTTTATCAACATCCGCTGCAAACCGGGGCATTCCTATCGCGTGGCAGAGGCCATAGCCCTGCGCGAAATCCATTCAGAGCTTTACTCGACCTCCGGTCCCTTTGACCTGCTGCTCAAGCTCTACATCCCTGAGACTGAGGATATCGGCAAATATATCAACGACAACCTTCTGGACATCGCCGGGATCGAGCGCACCGAAACGACCCTGACCTTCAAGGCGTTCTAGCCTAGGATTTCGAACCGGTTGACATCAACCATACCCCGGTCCGTAATCTTGAGCGCCGGGATAACCGGCAGCGCGAGAAACGCAAGTTGCAGGAAGGGTTCCTGCAAGGTGACACCCAAGGACCGTGCTGCTGCCCGCAGATCGACAAGACGGTGGTGCACCTCCTCAAAGGGCTCAAGGCTCATCAACCCTGCCAGAGGTAAGGGCAGTTCTGCCAAAACCTGCCCGCCCTGCACCACGACAAAGCCGCCCTCAATCTCACCCAGCCGTGTGGCGGCGAGGGCCATATCCGCATAATCCACCCCGACACAGGCGATATTGTGGTGATCATGGCAAACGGTCGAGGCGATAGCCCCGGACTTGAGCCCGAAACCACGAACAAAGCCGGTGGCGATATTGCCGTTCTTGCCATGCCGCTCGATCACCGCAATCCTTACCAGATCGCGCGTGGGATCGGGATGTTTGTCGCCTTCTACCGGCTCGATCCGTTCGCGCAGATGCGCGGTCAGGATCTTGCCTTCGAGAATGCCGATCACATCCGTCTCGGCGCGGTTGCCGGCGTGGCGAAAGTCCTGTGGGCTAACCGCAGGCGCCCGCACGGAGCATCGCCCGATGGGGGGCACCGTGCCCCGCGCAGCAAAGGCCGCCGCATCCGCAAGACGACCGGCGCAAAACACGCGCCGCACGTCGCAGGCGGCGAGCGAGCCCACCGCCACGATATCCGCCCGCCGCCCCGGCGCGATCAATCCGCGATCTCTGAGGCCAAATGCCTCGGCCCCCGAGAGCGACGCCGCGCGATAGGCCGCCAGAGGCGAAGCCCCTTCTGCTATCAAAACCCGGATCATATGATCGAGATGGCCCTCTTCCGCGATATCGAGCGGGTTTCGATCATCGGTGCAGAGGCACATATAGGGCGCCGTGATCTCCGACAGCAGCGGGGCGAGCGCATGCAAATCCTTGCTAACCGAGCCTTCGCGGATCAGCACGCGCATGCCGCGCTGCAGTTTCTCGCGCGCCTCCTCTACGGTGGTCGCCTCATGCTCTGTGCGGATGCCTGCCGCGCAATAGGCGTTGAGATCACGCCCCGTGAGTTGCGGGCAATGGCCGTCGATATGGCCCCCCTCAAAAAGCCGCAGCTTGGCCATCATGCCCGGATCGCGGTGGATCACGCCGGGGAAATTCATCACTTCGGCCAAACCGATCCCCGAGGGATGCCCCATCACCGCGCGCAAGTCTTCGGCGTCGATCTCGGCACCCGAGGTTTCCATATGGGTCGAGGGCACGCAAGACGAGAGCTGCACCCGGAAATCCATCAAAGTCTGTTCCGAGGCCGCCTGAAAATAGCGGATGCCGTCCAGCCCCAGAACATTGGCAATCTCGTGGGGATCGCAAATCGCGGTGGTTACGCCGCGCGGCGTTACGCAGCGGTCGAATTCAAAGGGTGTGACAAGAGAGCTTTCGATGTGCAGATGGGTGTCGATAAAACCGGGGACAAGGATCAGCCCCGTAAGGTCGATCACCTCGCGCCCGTCATAGGTGTCGCCAATGCCTACGATGGTATCGCCGCAAATGGCCACATCGCCGGGGATCATTTCCCCCGTCACAAGGTCAAACACCTGCGCCCCGCGCAGCACCAAATCGGCGGGTTCATCCCCCCGGCCCTGAGCAATCCGTTGTTCTAGATTTGCCATGCGCTGACTCTCCGACATCCTGCAACTGTCGCGCGTCGAAGGGTCAAGAGCAAGCCCGATGGCCGAAACCTGTCGGCCCTGGGCTTGCTATCAGGCTGTCCTCACTCGGTCTGCGCGGCAGGTTTCTGCGCTGCTGGTTTTGCAAGCTTCATCTCTGGTTTACAGTCCATGCCGTTGTAGCGGCTGACCAGGGCTTCATTGCGGCGCTGATAGGCACGTGCCTCGTCGCCTGCGGCACCCTTCATATCCATGAAGAACCATGGCACCAGCAAAAAGGCCCCGGCAGTCCCGGCCACAATGTTCTGGGCGGTTTTGGTTTCCTGCTCTTTGACAAGGCCCTCGATGGCGCGGGTATTGGCCGTAATGTCGCTGCGCAATTGCGCGCAGGTAAGGGCGCTGTCACCGGGCTGCACTTCGGCCACGGGATCAGGGGTACGACCACCGCATGCGCTCAGGAGGGAAATGGACAAGAGGGCCGGCACGAACAACTGTTTCATCTGATTGCCTTTTTACAGAGTGTTCGCGTCAGTATCCCGCTCCTGAGATGATGAAAAGCCGCGATTTCGCACTATCCCCGCCGACGCTTGCGCCGCCCCCCGTCGCTGCCATCGCCATGGGTGTTAAAGCTGGGATTGGGCAGTGTCACGATTTTGGACAACTCCGGAAAAGGGTCCGTCTTGTGCGGGATTGCGTTGGCGGCAACGAAATGCTCTTGGAATTTCGGCTCGATGGCGGTCTCGACCTTGGTGATCTGCCCCACCACGCGCTCAATCTCGCGACGGGCGGCCACGTTGCACAGCGCGATGCGCGCGCCCGTACCCGCCGCATTGCCCGCCGATGTCACCTTGTCTAGCGGCACATCGGGGATCATGCCCAGCACCATCGCATGCAACGGCGAGATATGCGCACCAAAGGCACCTGCCAGAACAACGCGGTCCACCTTGTCGACGCCGCGCTCGTCCATCAACAGACGCGCGCCCGCATAGAGAGCCGATTTTGCAAGCTGGATGGCACGAATATCGCCTTGGGTCACGGTGATGACCGGCCCACCCTTGGCACTGCCATCGTGGATAACATAAGAATGGGTGCGCCCATCCTCGATCATACGCGCGGTGCCAGTGGCCTCGGACGATCCGATCAGACCGCTTTCATCCAATAGCCCAGCCATGCGCATTTCGGCCACCGCCTCGATGATGCCAGACCCACAAATGCCGGTAATGCCCCCGTCGCCTACCGCCGCCTCGAAACCGTCCTCATCCGACCAAATGTCAGAGCCGATCACCCGGAAACGGGGTTCCTTGGTCATGGGATCAATGCGAATAGCCTCGATCGCGCCGGGGGCGGCGCGTTGGCCGCTGGAAATCTGCGCCCCCTCAAAGGCGGGGCCGGTGGGCGAGGAACAGGCCAAAACCCGCGTCTTGTCGCCCAAAAGGATCTCTGCGTTTGTGCCCACATCGACGATCAGCGCCAGATCTTCGGATTTGCCCGGCTCTTCGCTCAGCGCCACGGCGGCGGCGTCGGCCCCCACATGGCCTGCGATACAGGGCAACACATAAATCTGCGCGCGCGGATTGATCGCAACCAAATCCAGTTCGCGGGCGTTCAGCGCCATGCTCCCCGAGGTGGCCAGTGCAAAGGGGGCCTGGCCCAATTCCACCGGATCAATCCCCAACAAGAGGTGGTGCATCACCGGATTGCAGACAAACACCGTCTCGACGATGAGCTTGGCGTCAATCCCCGCCTCTTTGGCAATCTCTTCGGCCAAGGTATTGATCGCGTCTCGTACCGCTGCCGTCATTTCACGGTCGCCGCCGGGGTTCATCATCGCATAGCTGACGCGGCTCATCAGATCCTCGCCAAAGCGGATCTGCGGGTTCATGATACCGGAGGATGCCTTGACTTCGCCGGTTTCCAAATCGGTCAAATGGGCCGCAACAGTGGTAGACCCAAGGTCAATGGCCAGACCAAACAGCCCCCCTTCGTGCAGACCCGGCCAAATCTCCAGCACCTGTGCCGGGGTTTCCGCATGCCCTCTGTGCAGGGCGACCGTGACCTGAAACTTGCCCTTGCGCAGCACGGGTTGCAGCTTGGCCAAAAGGCTCAGATCGGCGCGGATGTTGTCGATCTCCCACTGAGCCTTGAGCGCGCGTTGCAAACGCTCGAAATCGCCGGTGGGCTCATGCATATCGGCCTCTTCCACCTCAACGAAATAGAGGCGGGTGGCTGGGTCCATCTCGATCACGCGGGCAGAGGCGGCCTTGCGTACCACCTGCTTGTGAACCTGGCTTTCCGGGGGCACGTCGATCACCACATCGCCCATGATCTGAGCCTGACAGCCCAGACGGCGGCCCGGCTTCAACCCACGCTTCTGGTCATAGCGTTCCTCGACCGCATTCCATTCGGACAGCGCATCCTGATGAACGGTGACGCCATGTTTGGAAAACTCGCCATAGCCCGGCGATATCTGGCATTTCGAGCAGATCCCCCGCCCGCCACACACCGAGTCAAGATCAACGCCGAGTTGGCGCGCCGCCGTCAGAACCGGTGTTCCCTTGGGAAAGCGCCCGCGCTTCCCGGAGGGCGTGAAAACGACGAGTGGGTCGGTCGACATATGCGAAATCCTGCTTCTGAAGCGTTGCTTGCGGGGAACATAAGCCATAGGCGCTTGTCCGACAGCCCACAAGCGTCAGAAAATCGTCGGCACGCGGCATGCACCGCTCTGGCAGGGCCTGTCAGGTCAGCGACCAGCCAAATAGCCAGATCGCCAAGGGCACCGGGGCCGTCGCGACAAAGAGCGTGAGGATCGCCAGAGGCGCGCGAAAGATCCCAGAGAGGCCCGAGACAAACGCGATGCCACCGCCACCGCCGATGATCGAATTGCCCGGAACATTAATCAGCGCCGCGAGATGCAGATAACGATAGCGGACAATCCAGTCGAGATAGCGTCCGCGCAGTTGCGCCGAAATATAGGTCGCACGCTCTGCTGGCGACAGGGTCTGAAACTCTTCCAGCAAGCGGCAGGCGCGCAGGAGGTGCAAATCAAGCAACACCCGGTGCAGCCAGCGATAGGGCACCTTGCCGCCCACCATATAGGCCAGCGTCAGCCCAGAGGCCGTGGCCAGCCAGACGAAGGGCGCGATATCGCCACCGCCCGCTGCGAGTACCATCAACCCGATTTCGATCCCCGGCACAAAGGGAATAGCGATCAGCACCGCATAGACCAACAAGGCCATGACGAGGAACCCGGGCATCGCCCAACCCTGTTCATTTTCAAGGATATAGCCTTCGGCCCACACAAAGACGTGGTGCATGGCCAAGGCCAACACCGCCAATGCAGCCAAGCGAATCACCGTGCGCAGCAGGCCGGTTTTCACAGGCGGCGGAGCAGGTGGCGGGGCGTTGTGGGCGGGGTCATCCATGCGGCGAAATTAGGCCCTCTGCCCTGGTGCGCGCAATGGGACACACGCACATTTGCCTTGCCCACCGCCTGCCCCGCGCGGCGGGTTCAATCACGCCTGATATCCGCGCCAAGCTGTGCCATCAACGACTCGAAAATCGGAAAAGAGGTGGCGATGGGACTTGCGTCATCGACCTGCACCGGCGCAGTGCTGGCCATGCCCATGACGAGAAAGGACATCGCGATCCGGTGGTCAAGATGGCTGGCGCAGGTCTGGCCGCCCGGCACATGCCCATGCCCCCTGCCCCGTACGATCCACCAATCCGGCCCATCCTCGACCTCGACACCGCCAGCGCGCAATCCGGCAGCCATGGCTTCGATCCGGTCGCTTTCCTTGACACGCAATTCCTTGACGCCGCGCATCACGGTTTCGCCGGTGGCATAGGCGGCCACAACGGACAGCACCGGATATTCGTCGATCATGCTGGCCGCGCGCTCGGGCGGCACCTCGATCCCCTTGAGGTCTGGCGAAAAGCGCGCGCGCAAGTCGGCCACCGGCTCGCCGCCTTCTTCGCGCAAGTTCTCATAGCTCAGGTCTGCCCCCATCTCGCGCAGCGTCGCAAATAGGCCCGCGCGCGTTGGGTTTAGCCCGATATTGGGCACAAGCACGTCAGAACCGGGAACGATCAAAGCAGCACAGACCGGAAAGGCCGCCGAAGACGGATCACGTGGCACCACGATGGTTTGCGCCCGAAGTTCGGGTTGCCCGGTCAGGGTAATCACCCGCCCCTCATCAGTTTCTTCAGTAGTGATTTCTGCGCCAAAGCCGACCAGCATCCGCTCGGTATGGTCGCGCGTCGCTTCACGCTCGATCACCACAGTCTGCCCCGGCGCGTTGAGGCCAGCCAAGAGCACCGCGCTTTTGACCTGCGCAGAGGGTACAGGCACCACATAGCGAACCGGTACCGGCTCTGCTGCACCCACGATGGTCATGGGCAACCGCCCGCCCGACCGGCCCACCGCTTGCGCCCCAAAAAGGGCCAGAGGGTCCGTGACCCGCGCCATAGGGCGCTTGTTAAGGCTTGCATCGCCCGTAAACGTTGCCGTGATAGGCGAGGTCGCCATCGCGCCCATGATCAGCCGCACGCCGGTGCCCGAATTGCCGCAGTCAATGACGTGGCCCGGTTCGGCAAAGCCACCGACACCCACACCATGCACATGCCACACACCCGCCGCATCGCGTGTCACCTCGGCACCAAAGGCGCGCATCGCCTTGGCCGTATCCAGCACATCTTCGCCTTCAAGCAGCCCGGTGATCACCGTTTCCCCAACGCTCAGGGCCCCAAGGATAAGGGAGCGGTGCGAGATTGATTTATCCCCCGGCACATCGGCGACACCGGACAGCGGCCCGGAGCGGTGAGAGGTCATAGGAATGGGGGTGCCGTGGCCGGACATGGTGCGCCTCTTGACTGGTCTGTATTGCCCGCCTGATAGCCCAAGCAGGCGGACCCGTCCATGACCATCGCCGCCTTGGATTAAGGGGCGGTGCCCAATTGGGTCACGATCAAGTGCCCCGGCGCGTAGCAAAGGCGCGCAAGCGTTACGCCGCGCCCATGATCCCATGTCAGCCGCTCGATGACAAAAAGGGGCGCGCCGGGGTCGGTCTCTAGCGATCGGGCTTCGTCGCCTGAGGCGGCCTGAGCCGATAGGCGTATTTCCCCATGAGTGTAAGGAACATGGGCCAAGAGCCACTCATTGGCATTGGTCGTTTCGAAATCCTGTGCAGCCGCAGCGGGGGCCGTTTGCAAATTGATCCAACGATCCTCGAGCACGAAAGGTTTGCCAGAGGCAAGGTGCAGCGCCGTGACATGCAGACAGGGACAGGTCGTAGAAGATCCGAGGCGGCGCGCCACGCCCTCCGGCGGAAGGCTCGTTGCATGGGTCAGACGCCGATAGCCATAGGTCTTGCCAAGCGCGCCCACCTCTTGCCGGATTACAGGAATGTCGACCGTTGCGCGGCTGAACGGGTGCAGGCCATTGCTGGCTGTACGGCCAGACGATGCGACTGGTTTCCGATCAGGAACGATTGGAACGCATCTGCTGCACGCAACGTGCCGTCACTCTCGACCACAGCATGCGCCCCACCGTCGAGGCAGCGCATACGCTTGCGGTCAACGCAACCGCTGAATGGTGCTGTAGCCCATGGTCGGCCCCGCCCAATGGCGCGATTGCACGACGGCACCATTTGCATCGACCAGATAGGAATTCACCACGCTGCGGTTGGCCTGCCAGCATTCCGCTGTCATGCGCACCCCTTGCACCGAACCAGCGACACTGGTCACGGCTTCTGTTTCCCCGCGCGTAATCTTGCAGTCGGATTTCAGATTTACGATCTGGTTTTCACCATCGAGATAGCGTTGCTGGATCGTGGCAACGCCATCCTCACGGCGCGATACGACCTCAAGCAGCGGCTCTACGCGAGATGACATCAGGTCGTTGCCAAGCCCCCGGGTCGAGACCAGAACACCGTTCAACGTCGTGGCGCTCAGCCGCTCGGAACTGCCATAGGAGGCCCAAGTCTGGTAGGCACCATTCTCTGCAATAGGCCGCAGAACCGCGACCGCTTTGCGGTCCTCCAGAGTATAAAGCAAGACAGGGCCAGTCGTTCTTGACAATGCATCCGTGGCGACTGCCTGCACAATCTTTGGGTCCGGGGTGACGGGCTGCGCGCGGCGCTGCTCAATCAACCTCTTTGTGACGGTAAAAACATTCTCGGAACTCCGCTGGTTCGTACAGCCCGCAAGGACCATGGCGCAGACCAACAGACTCAGCCGAGGCAGGGACGCAGCGATCATCTCCAGAATTTCCCCCAGCTTGCCACGGTGTCGCGCTCGTGCGAGTTTCGCACGGTTTCATAAAGACGGCCCGTCACATTGACGCGCGCGCCCCCATCGCGGGTCAGCGGGCGGATAACGGCGGTTGGGGCCTGCTGTGTGGGCTTCCCGAACAGCCACGAAATCGGGGCGGTAATGCGAATGCCCTTGTCAAATGACCCTTCGCCGAAATCCTGCGCAGAGACATCTGTTTTGGTAGCAAAGGCCCCAACTTTCCAGCCGTTGGCGAATTCCCGGTCAAAACCGATGGTCACGCCCCAATCCCCCGCCAGATACCGGCCGGCGTCGACCTGCGCGTGGTATCCACCGCCGAAATCGTAATAGACCGAGGCATGCCCGTTGAAATCCGGAATGGTGCCACTGACCGTATTGCTGTCGCGCAGGCCAAAGTCACCATCAAAGTCGCGTGGGCGGACGTAGTTCAATTCCGCGCCGATGGCGATGCGGCTGTCCACGGGCCGCCACAACACCTCGGTCGAGACACCCGCATACATCTGTTCGAGGTATCCCAAGGTGATGCGCCCGTAATAATCCGGGGCAAGCCGGTGATATTTGCTGAGTGTCAGCCAATCGACACGAGGCGCATCGGATTGGGCGAATCGCGCCGCATCCGACCGCACGCGCGGAATGCGTGAATTGCTGAAACGGTTGGATTGATCCAGATTGCCGAACAGCTTGACAGAGGTTGCCGCCCGAGCAACCCATCCCCGCCCCAATTCGGCCTGCCCCTGCAAACGCAGCGCGACGTCAAAACGCAGCGGCTCGTCGGGGTCAAACAGGCTGACCCGCGTAAAGGGAAAAATGCTCCATCCGTAGCGCGGAAACTTGCCTAGAACCGGCTCGGGAAGATTGCCGAACCGCAGACTGTCGCGAAAGGTTGCCGCCGCCAGCGCCTCATCCGAGGCCTTGTGCTCTAACCGCTCGATGTCGGTGCGTGAAAAGCTGACCGTGCTGGCAGGGATACCCTTGGCGTAGAGCGTGACGTGAAAATCCTCGACCGAGGCAGGCAGCGCGCGGGTCATTGCGCGCACGGTGCGCCCCAGGGCCTGCGATGTGCGGTCATAGGTCTCATTCTGGATGCCGACATAGGCCGCACGCCCTTCAAGTCGCAGGCGGATCAGGTCAATCTGATCCAAAGCCAGCGTTTCCTCGAGCGATTTCGCAACTTGCGCACGCGCCGCCGGCTGGTCTGCCCAACCAAGATCGCGGGCGGCATCGGGATCTCGCACCGCAACGGGCAGAGGCGCGGGTTCTAACCCGCCCGGAACAGGCATCCCGCGCGGGTTGATCGCGATGGCAAGGCTGACGCCGATTTCTTCGCCATGCAGAACATAGGCCCGGAGATTGGCATCGGGTGCGAATTCGTAATTCAGGCTCGCATTAACCGCCGTGCTTTGCTCAAAAATACCGGCGCGACGTTCGGTGTCATAGCTGTCGGATGAATATTCCAGTGCGAATGTCAGCTTGTCCGATACGTTATAGCTGAACCCCCCAAAGAGGCCGATATCCCCCTTGAACCAGTTGGATATGCTCACGTCCCCGCCGGTGCCCACACCTGCAAAGTTGAACGGTGTTCTCGTTCCGAATCCACCAATCGAGTTGTTGGATCCAAACCGCCCCCAACCCAGACCTGCGGTCACACGCAGACGGCTGCCAACAGATTTCGTGGCAACGATGTATTCCGCGCCAAGCACGCCTGTCCCCAGAAAATCCTGAAGCCCGACCGCGATGGCCGGTGAGTATTCGGTTTCCTTGAACAGCCGGAACCGCAAGTCAAAGCTGCGGTCATAGAAAATATCGAATTGCGGCGTCAGATCCTTGGTGCCGGAATATCGAAAACTGCCTGTCAGCCAAGGGGCCACCTGAAAACTGAGGGTCGTTTTGCTGAACCCGTCGAAATAGGCGATGGTCGTCGACAATTGCGCATCCGGCGCCATCTCGGCGGTGGGCATGTCAATAAGACCGCCCGGGGTGCCATAGTTATTGGTAAGTGTCGTGACCAGATCGTTCGCTGATGCGCCGGTAGCCCCTGTCATAACGGCCACTGCGCCCAAGATGTTTCGCAATCTGATTGTCATCGACTGTTCACCGGTTCCGAGCGCCTTGCAACTTCTCCCGGGCGACCATAACGATCACAGCGCGGCACGGCAATGTGAGTTTCAGCCGTTGCTGTGATTGCTCTTAATTTGTGCAAAAATCCGTCACATCCCGACCAGAAATACCGTGAGCGTAACGCCAACCGCACCGACCAGGCACCCAAGCCCGGCCCAAAGCGCGCGCTCGGGCCAGACCGCGCGTTTGACCGGCACCGGCGCTGCGGTTTGCCGGATAAGCGCAGCCTCGACCAGCCCCGGCAACCTTGGACCATAGCGCGACAGAACCATGGCCGTGCGCCCCAGATCCCGCAGAGCGGCGCGCGGTCCGATGGTCTTTTTGATGTAGTCCTCGACCACAGGTTTTGCGACCTGCCAGATATTGATCTGTGGATTGAGGCTGCGCGCCACGCCTTCAACCACAACCATCGTCCGCTGCAACAGGATCAGTTCGGTGCGCGTTTCCATGCCGAACCGCTCTGTGACCTCAAAGAGGTAGCTAAGCAGGCTGCCCATGGAAATCTTGCTGGCATCCATGCCAAAAATCGGCTCACCGACCGCGCGCAGCGCACGGGCAAAGGCATCGACATCCCGGTCCGCAGGCACATAGCCCGCCTCAAAATGCACCTCGGCGACGCGGCGGTAATCGCGTTTGATAAATCCATAAAGGATCTCGGCATAAACCCGGCGGGTATATTCGTCGATATGCCCCATGATACCGAAATCATAGGCAATGATATCGCCATTCCCGGAAACCTTGAGATTGCCCTGATGCATATCGGCGTGGAAATAGCCATCACGCAGCGCATGGCTGAGGAAGAGCTGCAACACCCGTTCGCCCAATTCGGCGCGATCATGTCCTGCGGCATCCAGCGCGGCATTGTCCCCAAGCGGCAAACCGTCGGCCCAAGACATGGTCATCACTCGGCGCGAAGAAAGCGGCCATTGCACCGTCGGCAACTGAAACCCGGCATCCTTGGCGGTATTGGCCGCAAATTCCGAGGCCGAAGCCGCCTCAAGACGCAGATCAAGTTCACCCATCACCACGCCCTCGAAATGGGCGATGACATCGGTTGGGCGCAATCGGCGCGCACCGGGGGCCAAAAGCTCGACCATGCGCGCGGCAAAATAAAAGGCGTCGATGTCGCGACGAAAGGCCCGTTCGATCCCCGGACGCAGAACCTTGACGGCAACCGCCTCGCCCGTATCGCGCAGCCGCGCCTTGTGGACTTGCGCGATAGAGGCGGCGGCCACGGGCGGGCTGAAATCATCAAAGATGTCTTCGACCGGTCGGCCGAGTTCCTGCGCGATACTGCGCTTGGCCAGATCCACCGAAAAGGGCGGTAACTTATCCTGCAACACCCGCAGATGCGTTGCCAATTCCTCGCCCACCAGATCGGGACGGGTGCTGAGGATCTGGCCAAACTTGATATAGGCAGGCCCCAGAGCGGTCAGCGCACGCGGCGCGGGCGGAGTGGCAAGATCGCCCTTGTCCCCTAGCCATTGAAACGGCCAAGCCAGAAAACGCATCGTGCCGCGCACCAAGGGTGGGGCCTCGAAGGCATCCATGATGAGGCCCATCGCCCCCGTGCGTTCCAGCGTCGCCCCGGTTCGGATGAGGCGCAGGATATTGTGCGGGCCACGCATCGCTCAGATCTTCCAGCCGGAATGCAGACAGGCAATGCCCATGCTCAGATTGCGGTATTTGGCATTCTCGAACCCGGCTTGCCGGACCATCCCCAGAAACGTCTCTTGATCGGGAAATTGGCGGATGGATTCGACAAGATACTGATAGCTGTCGCGATCATTGGCGATCATCTGCCCCAGACGCGGGATGATGTTGAAACTGTAGAGGTCATAAACCTTTTGCATCAACTCATTGGGGATTTGGCTGAATTCCAGCACCATCAGCCGCCCACCGGGCTTGAGCACGCGAAACGCCTCGTTCAGCGCCTCTTGGGGGCGGGTCACATTGCGGATGCCGAAACTGATCGTGTAGACGTCGAAACTCGAATCCGGAAAGGGCAGCGCCATCGCATCGCCCACCACCCAATCAAGGCTGTCTGCCATACTCTCGGCCTCGGCGCGCTTGCGCCCCTCGACCAGCATCGGCTCTGTCAGATCAAGCACGGTGGCATGACCATGCCCGGCCCGCTTGAGAAAGCGAAAAGAGATATCTCCCGTGCCCCCCGCCACATCAAGAAGGCGTTGGCCTGCGCGCGGGGCCAGCCAATCCATCATCGCATCTTTCCAGATTCGATGGATACCAAGGGACATGGCATCATTCATCACGTCGTATTTACTGGCCACGCTGCCAAACACGCCGCGCACACGCCCGGCCTTTTCCGACTCGGGGATATCCTGAAATCCAAAATGCGTGGTTTTCTCGTTCATGGGCCTTGCCGCTCTTGTGTCTCGCCTTTCTTATAGGGCTATGACAGGGGGTTACAATGCGCCCCTTGTGCCCATAGAGGTCCGATATGCCAGAATTGCCCGAGGTTGAGACAGTCCGCCGCGGCCTGACCCCGGTGATGGAGGGGCAGGTGATCGCCTCTGCCTCCGTGAACCGTCCAGATTTGCGTTGGCCATTTCCGCCCAATATGGCGGCACGGCTGACTGGTCAGACCGTGACAGCGCTGCGACGACGCTCGAAATACATTCTCGCCGATCTGACATCCGGCGAGAGCCTTCTCATTCATCTTGGCATGTCGGGCCGCATGCTGGTTTCAGGCGACCCTTTGGGCCGCTTTGTCCACGATCACCCGGCCCCGGAAAAGCATGACCATGTGGTTTTTGACATGGCAAACGGCGCGCGCATCACCTTCAACGATCCGCGCCGCTTTGGCGCGATGGATCTTTTGCCCACAGCCACGGCAGAGACGCATCCCCTCTTGGCCCGGATTGGGCCGGAACCCTTGGGCAATGCATTCAGCGAACCCTATTTGGTCGCCGCCCTCAAGGGGCGCAACACCCCCATCAAATCCGCCCTGCTGGATCAACGAATCGTCGCAGGTCTGGGCAATATCTATGTCTGCGAGGCGCTCTATCGCGCGCGCCTCTCGCCCTTGCAGCGGGCCGGAGCACTCTCAGGCAAACGCGCCGCCGCCCTTGTGCCGATCATCCGCGACGTGTTGAGCGATGCAATTTCTGCCGGTGGCTCTTCGTTGCGGGATTTTCGTCAGGCTGACGGGGAGTTGGGCTATTTCCAGCATAGTTTTGATGTTTACGGGCGCGAGGGCGAGCCCTGCCGCAGCCCCGGATGTAAAGGCCAGATCGCCCGCGTCGTACAGGCCGGTCGCTCCAGCTTCTATTGCCCGCTATGTCAAAGATAGGTTGAACGCGCGGCCAACAGTGGTAATGAATCGGCCCTGATGGAAACAAATGAAAGCTGATTTCATGGCCTATGAGACGATCATCGTCGAAATAGAAGACCACGTCGCCCTCATCAAGCTCAACCGGCCTGACGCGCTCAATGCGCTCAATGCGCAGTTGATGTCGGAACTTGCAGAGGCATTGGGAGAGGCGCAACAGAACGAAAAAGTGCGCTGTATCGTGCTGACCGGCTCGGAAAAAGCCTTTGCCGCCGGGGCCGATATCAAGATGATGAGCGAGAAGAGCTTTGTCGATGTCTTCACCGAAGACCTCTTTACCGCCGATAGCGCCGCCATCGCCCGGGTGCGCAAGCCGATCATCGCTGCGGTGTCGGGCTATGCGCTTGGCGGGGGCTGCGAACTGGCGATGATGTGCGATTTCATCATCTGCTCGGACACCGCCAAATTCGGCCAGCCTGAAATAAACCTCGGTGTGATCGCGGGCCTTGGCGGAACGCAGCGCCTGACACGGCTGGTGGGCAAGTCCAAGGCGATGGACATGAACCTGACGGGCCGCTTCATGGATGCGGAAGAAGCAGAGCGTTCAGGCCTCGTGAGCCGGGTGGTCCCAGCCAAGAAGCTGATGGAAGAGGCGATGGCAGCCGCGCAGAAAATTGCGGAGAAATCGCAAATTTCGGTGATGGCAGCAAAGGAAGCGGTCAACCGCTCCTATGAGACGACATTGCGCGAGGGGCTCTTGTTCGAGCGGCGCGTGTTCCATTCGCTCTTTGCTACCGAGGATCAGAAAGAGGGGATGGCCGCGTTTTCCGAGAAACGCGAGGCGCAGTTCCGCGACAAGTAAGCGGTTTACACCAAAAGGGGCGCTGCCCCTCTTGGCCTACGGCCAATTCACCCCGGAGTATTTGGACCATAAAGAAACCGAAATGCGCGCCCGGATTTGACACACGCAACACCCGGGCGCGGCTTCTTCATGGGCGGTCATCGGCTCTCCAGCCTGTACCGCAGACCCAGCATCTCACGTCAGGGTTAATAAAACCTTGCGCTTCTTTTTGGCAAAAATACTCAAACTCTGCGCTCTGCCGCCAGACGCCAACCTCTCAGATCAATCCTTCGGCAGCAAAAAGCGCCTTCACGTCCGCCTCGGGGCGCGCGCCATAGTGGCCAATCACTTCGGCCGCCGCGATACAGCCCATGCGCCCGGCCACCGCCAGCGGTTGGCCCGTCGCCAGGCCGTAGAGCAGTCCAGCGGCAAACTGATCGCCCGCGCCGGTGGTATCAACCGGGGTCACGCGATGCACGGGAACAGTGACAGTTTCATCCCCCTGAACCAGCACAACATCATGCCCCGAACGGGTGCAAACAATGAGGCCGCTTTCAGACGCCGCCTGTTCCAAGGCCGAGCCCAGATCCTCGGTCTCATAGAGCGCGCACCACTCGTGTTCGTTGCCGATCACATAGTCCAACTCGCGCAAGAGACCCCGGAAGTCATCCCGGTGGCGATTGACGCAGAACGGGTCGGAGAGGGTGATCCCGGCTTTGCCGCCGCCGGCCCGCGCCGCGCGCGCTGCCGCCTGAAACGCTGCCTTGCCCTTGGGCTTGTCAAAGAGATACCCCTCTAAAAACAAAAGTTCTGCCTGCCCGGCCACGGCCTCGGGCACATCTGCATCGTCGAGTTCGGTCGAGATACCCAGATAGGTGTTCATCGACCGCTCGCCATCTGGCGAGACAAAGATCATCGACCGCGAGGTGGGCAGCGCGCCATCGCCGCGTGGTGGATTGACGAAATCAGTACCGACCTCGGCCATCGCCGCAGCGTAGTAGCGCCCAAGATCGTCATCGCTGACCCGACCGATAAAACCTGTCGAGAGGCCAAGCGCGCCCAGTCCCGCGATGGTATTGGCCACCGATCCCCCCGGCATCTGCCGACGGTCGGTCATGTTCTCATAGAGAAATTCGGCGCGTTCGGTTTCGATCAATTGCATCACGCCCTTGTCGATGGCCATGCGCGCCAGAAAGGCATCATCGCATTGGCTGATCACGTCCACCACGGCATTACCGATGCCAACGGCCTGATATTTTGTCATAGGGTCTTGTCCTCGAATAAGCAGAGATCACGAATAAGGCAGGTGCCGCAGGCGGGTTTGCGCGCCTTGCAGGTGTAGCGGCCATGCAGGATGAGCCAGTGATGCGCGTGGCGCTGAAAGTCCACGGGCACGTTGTCTTCGATAGCGCGCTCGACAGCGTCCACCGTTTTGCCGGGGCAGATGCCGCTGCGGTTGCCCACACGGAAGATATGCGTATCCACCGCCTGCGCCGGATAATGCCACCACATATTGAGCACAACATTCGCCGTTTTGCGCCCGACACCGGGCAAGGATTGCAGCGCGGCGCGGGAGTTGGGCACCTCTCCGCCGTAGTCCTCGACAAGGATCCGGCTGAGTTTTATCACATGCTTGGCCTTGTTGCGATAGAGGCCGATGGTCTTGATGTGTTGGATCAGCCCCTCTTCGCCAAGATCGAGCATCTTTTGCGGGGTGTCAGCGACTTTGAAGAGGTCGCGCGTCGCCTTGTTGACGCCGACATCGGTGGCCTGCGCCGAAAGGGCGACGGCAACGACAAGCGTATAGGCGTTGACATGCTCCAACTCGCCCTTGGGTTCCGGCTCTGCAGCCTCGAACCGGGCGAAAATCTCGCGGACCTTATGATAGTCAAGTTGGCGTGCCATGGCTGTTCTATGCCGGGATTTGGCGGGATGCGCAACATTCGGGTCGCATGCCCTGAACCGGCGTCTTATCCTGCCTGTGAAATCACAGGAACGCCAAGATGAACGCCCAACCCGAATCCGGCTATCACTACCACGTCATGCGCCGTGCTATCGACCTTATTGATGGCCACGACGCGGCGCTGACGCTCGAGGAATTGGCGCGAGAGATGGGCATGAGTGCTGCGCATTTCCAGCGGCTCTTTTCGCAATGGGTGGGGGTGTCGCCGAAACGCTATCAGCAGTACCTGACCCTCGGCCATGCCAAGGCGCTGTTGGCAGAGCGATTCACGACGCTGGAGGCTGCCGATGCGGCGGGCCTGTCGGGCACGGGGCGGCTCCACGATCTTTTTCTGCGGTGGGAGGCGATGAGCCCCGGCGATTTTGCCCGCGGGGGCGACGGGCTGACGATCCATTTCGGCTGGTTCGACAGCCCCTTTGGTGAGGCGCTTGCCATGGGCACCGATCGTGGGCTGTGTGGCCTGGCCTTTTCCGAGGAATTCGGGCGAGAGATCGCGATGGCCGATATGCGATCCCGCTGGCCCAAGGCCGCGTATACCGAGGCGCCCGACAAAATCGCGGGCTGGGTCGATGCAGCCTTTGGCGGGCGCGGCGAGGCGGCGGTCCACATGATCGGCGCACCGTTTCAGATCAAGGTCTGGGAGGCGCTCTTGCAAATACCTTCGGGCCACGTGACCACCTATTCCGAAATCGCAAGCGCCATCGGTAATCCACGTGCGGTGCGGGCTGTGGGCACTGCGGTTGGGCGCAATCCGGTCAGCTACATTATCCCCTGTCACCGGGCCTTGCGCAAATCAGGCGCGCTTGGCGGCTATCACTGGGGCTTGCCCGTCAAGCGCGCTATTCTTGCCTGGGAGGGTGCCCGCGCCGACGGATAGGCGGAAAGTTGCAGGCAATGCCAGGTTTTTCCCCGTGAATGACCCTTGGGATACGGGTTGTTATTGCATATCATCGGCGCAGACCCGATCCATCGGGCCAGTTGAACCGAAGAGGCGAATTCCATGATACGAGCGAAAAAACCCTTACTGATGCTTTCCGGCGCATCCTTGTTGCTGGCAACCGCCTGCACCGATCCGGGCTATGTGGGTGGCACCAACCCCAACCAAAAGACCCAGCAGGGGGCGATCATCGGCGGTCTCATCGGTGCCGGGACCGGAGCGATTGTCAGCGACAGCAAGGGGAAGGGCGCGCTGCTTGGTGGCGTACTTGGTGCCGTGGGTGGCGCGGCCATCGGAAACGCGCTGGACCGGCAAGAGGCCGAGTTGCGTCAGCAACTCGACGGCGATGTGCGGATCGTCAACACCGGTGACCGCCTGATCCTGACCATGCCGCAAGACATCCTTTTCCCGGTGGACGGGGCAACAGTGGCCCCCGCGCTGCGTGATGATCTCTTCAAGGTCTCGCAGAGCCTGCAAGCCTATCCCAACACCACGGTGCAGGTCGTAGGCCATACCGACAGCGACGGCGATGCAGGATATAATCAGGGCCTGTCGTTGCGTCGCGCGAATGCGGTTGCGGATGTGCTTGCCAGCGGCGGCGTGCCTTATGGTCGCCTCCGCGCCATTGGCCGGGGCGAGGATCAGCCCGTCGCCTCAAACCTCACAAGCGAAGGCAAGGCGCAGAACCGCCGGGTCGAAATCGTGATCCTGCCCAACGCCTGATCGTGTTTGACTGAAAAGAGGGGGCTGGCCGAATCCCGGTCAGCCCCCTTATTCATTTGACTTGGATGCTTTCGAGATAGGCCATCAACGCTGCAAGCGGGCGCGGTGTGGGCGTGAGAACGCCGTCACCCACATCAAGCGGCACGGTTTCCCCCTCGAGCAGCAGGCCGAATTCGGGCATGTCCTGACCCGGAAGTCCGGTGCGGTCATAGCCGTCGATCACCGACAAAACATGGGCGCGGGGGAAAACCGCATCTTTCGACAGTTGCGTCAGATCCGCCGGAGCCGGCCTGAGACCAGACGCCCAAGGGCCGTCCCCCTGCCCGGATGCCCCGTGGCATTGGGCACAGTTGGCATTATAAATTCCCGCCCCCTCGCCCGCGTCGGGCATGGAGACGGTCGCTGCACAGGCCGCAAGGCCTGCGGCGGTCAGGATTGCCAAGATACGCATCGCTCGCCCCTTTGTTTTCACCAAAGGTAGCAAGAGCACCAAAGCTGCGCAACGGCCCTGATCAGGACAACTCGCCCGACAACCCCTTGTCGATCAGTGCCACGGTTTCCATCACGCCATAAAGTGCTATGAACCCGCCAAAGCGTGGCCCCTGAGACGCCCCCAAAAGCACCTCGTAGAGCGCCTTGAACCAGTCGCGCAACGGATCGAACCGGTCACGCCCCACGGCATAGACGATGGATTGCAGCGCCTCATCCTCGGCTGGACCATCATAGGCCAACAGTTGCGTGCGCAGGTCCACCAAGGCCTCACGTTCCAGATCAGTGGGCGCACGGTAAACCTTGGCTGGGGCCACAAAATCCTTGTAGTAGCGCACCGCATAGCCGGCTGCCGCGTCGAGATCAGGATGGGTCTCGGGGCGGGCGTCGGGCGCATAGCGACGGATAAAGCCCCAGAGCGTTTCCTTGTCTTCGGCAGCCGAGACCGAGGCGAGGTTGAGCAGCATCGAGAAGGGCACAACCATCCGGCTCTCGGGCACCTTGCCGCCGTGAATATGCCAAACCGGATTGGCCAACTGCTGCTCTAGCGTCTGTTCGGGATAGGCGCGCAATTGCTGATGATACTCATCCACGGCCCGTGGGATGACATCGAAATGCATCCGCTTGGCGGTCTTGGGCTTTTGATACATGAAATACGACAGGCTTTCGGTGGCGGCATAGGTCAGCCACTCATCAATTGACACACCATTGCCCGAGGATTTCGAAATCTTCTGTCCGCTCTCGTCAAGGAAAAGCTCATAGGTGAAATGCTCTGGCGCGGGTGCGCCGAGCGCACGACAGATGCCATCGTAAATCGGCGTGTTGGTCGAGTGGTCTTTGCCATACATCTCAAAATCAACGCCAAGAGCAGCCCAACGGGCGCCAAAATCAGGCTTCCATTGCAGTTTCACATTGCCGCCCGTCACCGGCAGGGTCCATTCGCGCCCCGTCTCATCGTCAAAGGTGATGGTGCCATCCTTGGCGTTCACCTCTTTCATCGGCACATAGAGCACACGGCCCGTTTCGGGGTGAATGGGCAGAAAGATCGAATAGGTCTGCTGCCGCTCTTCACGCAGCGATTTCAGCATGATCGCCATGATCGCGTCATAGCGTTCTGCGGCGCGGCGCAGCACGTCGTCAAACTGACCTGAGCGATAGAATTCCGTGGCCGAATAGAACTCATAGTCGAACCCAAAGGTATCGAGGAACCGCCGCAGCATGGCGTTGTTATGGTGGCCAAAGCTCTCATGCGTGCCAAAAGGGTCTGGCACGGAGGTGAGAGGCTTTTGAAGATGCTCCATCAGCATTTCACGGTCAGGCACATTGCCCGGCACCTTGCGCATGCCATCAAGATCGTCGGAAAAGCAGATCAACCGTGTCGGAATGTCGCTTATCACCTCAAAGGCACGGCGGATCATCGTCGTGCGCAGCACCTCGCCAAAAGTGCCGATATGCGGCAGGCCAGAGGGGCCATAACCGGTCTCGAACAGCACGTAACCCTTTTCCGGCGGCGCCTTTTCATAGCGCTTGAGCACGCGGCGCGCCTCTTCAAAAGGCCAGGCTTTCGAATTCATGGCGGCATCGCGCAATTCGGACATCGGTCACACTCCAGGTTTCAGCCCGCCGAAATCCCGGCAAAGCATCTGCGCTTCCTATTGCCGGGGGGCGTGACAGTCAATATTCTGCACCGCAACATAGCCCCGCGCGAAAGGCCCGCACATGTCAGAACCGATGCCCCACCCGCTTACACCGCAAGATTGCCTTGTGGCGGTGATGATCGCCGTCTCGGCCTCGGATGAGGATATGCGCACCGCTGAACTCATCAAGATCGAAAGCACGGTGAATAACCTGCCGATCTTTGCCGACTATGATCTGGATCGGCTCAGGTTGATGTCGCAAACCGTGCTCGACCTTTTTACGGTCGAAGACGGTCTTGATGCGCTCTTTGGTCTTGTGCGTGCGAACCTGCCCGAACGGCTGTTCGAGACAGCCTATGCGCTTGCCTGTGATGTGGCTGCGGCAGATGGGACACTGAACGAGCGCGAGTTGCGCCTGCTCGAAGAAATCCGCTACGAGCTGACCATCGACAGGCTGCATGCCGCCGCCATCGAACGGGGCGCACGGGCACGGCACATGCTCGCGTAAGCCAGTTCAACGTGCCGCGCCGCGAAGTGGCGGCGTTCCTGCCCGCCGCAGGATAACACCCAGACGGGCAAAGCTGTTCTTAGCGGAAACCGCCTCTTTTTCGGCCAGAAACCCGTCAAGCTCGGGCCAGATCCGTATCGCCTGATCGAGTTCGGGATCGCTGCCCTCGGCATAGAGGCCTGCCTTGATCATGGTCTCAGACCGGGCATAATTGCCCAAAAGGCTGCGCGTTCGTGAAATCAGGGTGTTTTCTTCATCCGTTGCGGCGCGCGGCAGGCTCCGCGACACGGAACGCAAAAGATCGATCGCCGGATAGCGCCCGCGCTCCGCGATCTGACGATCCAGCACCACATGCCCGTCAAGCACGCCGCGCAAAATGTCGGCTATCGGTTCCTCCATATCCGAGCCAGCGACCAGAACGGTCAGAAGCGCGGTGATATCGCCGGCCCCGTCCTCGCCCGGGCCCGCCCGCTCGCAAAGCGACATGATCAAATGCGAGGTTGAGGCCGGAAAGCCGCGCAGCGCAGGCATTTCCCCCGCCGCCGTCGCCACCTCGCGATGCGCCTCGGCAAAGCGCGTGATCGAATCGGCAAGGAACAGCACTTGCTGACCCTGATCGCGGAAAAACTCGGCCACGGCCATTGCCGTCCAGGCACAACGGCGGCGAACAAGCGGCGAGCGGTCCGAGGTGGCGGCGACGATCACCGCGCGGCGCATACCCTCAGGCCCCAGCACATGCTCGACGAATTCGCGCAACTCGCGCCCGCGCTCGCCGATCAGAGCAATCACAACAACATCGGCCTGCATGTGCCGCGCCAGATGCCCCAGCAGCATGGTTTTACCAACGCCTGACCCGGCAAAAAGGCCCACGCGCTGTCCGCGCACGATGGGCAGCACCGTGTTAAAGGCCGCCATTCCAGTTTCCAGCCGCGCGCCCAGCGCGCGCCGCCGCGCCGGGGCCGGGGGCTCTGCGCGCAACGCCCGTGCCTCGGCCCCACGCAAAAGAGGCCGACCATCAAGCGGTGCACCAAAGGGATCAATGATCCGACCCAACCAGCCGTGTGACGGCGCGATGGCCTCTGCCTGCCCCAGAATCACACGGTCCCCAAGGGCAACCCCCTCGGGGCTAGACTCAGGCAAGACCATCACAGAAGCCGCCTCAAGCCGGATCACCTCGCCAGAGAGCGGCGCACCAGACCGGCGGCGAATGTCCACCCTGTCTCCTAGCCGTGCCTCAGAAGACAGGCCACTGATCCGCAAGGTATTTCCCTGCACCGCGCTGACCCGGCCTATCACCCGCGACAGACGCAGCGAAGAAAGTTCCGCCCGCAACGCCGCCATGTCCTGTCTCTGCATCGCCTGCTCCAATCATGATCCCGCAAACAATTTCTAAAGGAATCAGGGTTAAGCCTTGGTTGAAGCCACTCGAGGGAGAAGCCCCGATGTTTGAAAAGATGGAAGTATTTCGCATGGCTCATGCGTTGGCGCAGCACGCGGGTGCCCGTCAGGCGCTGGTGTCGCAGAATATGGCCAATGCCGATACGCCGGGCTATGCCGCGCGCGACATCGCAGATTTTGCGGTGGTCTACGCCTCTGATGACGGGGGACAGATGCCGCGCGCGACACGGAGCGGGCATATGCTCGGCCATGAAACGCGCCTTGATTTTGCTGTTGCCAAAGACAGGGATGCCGTCGCGGACCCAAATGGCAACTCGGTCACGCTTGAGACCGAAATGCTGCGCGCGGTGGATGTGAAACGCCAACACGACCGCGCGCTCGCGATCTACAAATCCTCGCTCACCGTGCTGCGCGCGGCGATCGGGCGGCGATAGGGGCGCAAGATGAGCGATTTTTCCAACGCCCTTTCGGTTTCAGCCAGCGGGCTCAAGGCGCAGGCGCAACGTCTGCAGCATGTGTCCGAGAATATCGCCAATGCCGACACGCCCGGCTATCGCCGCAAAACCGTATCGTTCGAGGCGACCCACGCCGGGACCGGGACCGCTGGTGCCGTCACGGTGAGCCGGGTCCACCTTGATCAGAGCGCCCCACAGCGGATCTACGATCCCAGTCACCCGCTTGCGGATGAAACCGGGCATTACCAAGGGTCCACGGTCGATCTCATGATCGAAATCGCCGACGCACGCGAGGCGCAGCGCAGCTACGAGGCCAACCTAAAGATGTTTGATCAGGTACGGCAAATGTCTGCCGGGCTGATGGACCTGTTACGCCGATAAAGGAGATCCAGAATGGATATTACCGGATTGAATACCGCCCAGAAATACTCTGCCGCCCGCATGGCGACCGAACCGACCGCCAGTCACAATGCGGCGGGCAGCGCCTTTCAGACCGTGGCCAAGGATTTTGCCGCCACCCTCTCAGAGGGCGAAACCCTCGCCAAAGCGAGCATGATCGGCAAGGCTGATCCACATTCTCTGGTGCAGGCGCTTGCGCAGACCGAACTCGCGGTTGAGGCCGCCGTCACGGTGCGCGACCGTGTGGTGGAGGCCTATCAGGAAATCCTCCGCATGCCGGTCTGATCCGATGCTCAACGAGGTCCTGTTCTTTGACACGTTGCGCGAATCCCTTTGGATTTCGGTGATTATCTCTTTTCCGATCCTTGCGGTGGCGCTTCTGGCGGGCCTCGTGGTGGGCCTCTTTCAGGCGCTCACCTCGATTCAGGAACTGACCCTGACTTTTGTTCCCAAACTGGGCGCGATCATTGTCGTGTTCTGGATCACCATGGGCTTCATGACGCAAACGCTGGTCACCTTTTTTCAGGACCGGCTCATCCCGATCATCACAGGAGGCTGAGATGGAAAGCGCGGGCTACACAACCCTCACCCGGCAATCCGGGCTCTTGCGCGAATTGCAGGTCGTGGCCAACAACATCGCCAATGCCGCGACCACCGGCTATCGCCAAGAGGGGCTGATCTTTTCCGAATTCGTCAAACGCACCGAAGGCGGCCCCTCTCTTTCGATGGCGCGGGGTAATGTGCGGATGACCTCCACGCTCCAGGGGCCCCTCACCCCTACGGGCGGCATGCTTGATCTAGCGATTGAGGGAGACGGGTTTTTCCTGATCGAGACCCCGGCAGGCGAGCGGCTGACGCGCGCGGGCAGCTTCACACTCTCGGCGCAAGGCGATCTGGTCACGCCGGATGGCTTTCGCGTGCTGGATGCAGGCGGGGCGCCCGTGTTCATTCCCCCTGACGCCAGCAGTATCGGTCTCTCTCCCGACGGCACGCTCAGCGACAATGGCCGCCCGCTGGCCCAGATTGGCCTTGTGCGCCCCATCGATAGGATTGGCATGATCCGCGAGGATGGCGTGATGTTCCATGCCGATAGCGGGTTCGAGCCGGTCGAAGAAGGGGTCATCCACCAGGGATTTCTGGAGGGGGCCAATGTCGATCCCATCGGCCAGGTCGCCCGCATGATCGAAGTGCAGCGCGCCTATGAAATGGGCCAGAGCTTTCTCGATACCGAACATGAGCGCGTGACCTCCGCGCTCGATTCCCTCATCCGTTAACTCAGGAGCGCGTCATGCATATCCTCAAGATCGCCGCCACCGGAATGGCCGCCCAGCAAATGCGGGTCGAAACGATTTCGAACAATCTCGCCAACATGTCGACCACCGGCTACAATGCGCGCAGGGCAGAATTCGCGGATTTGCACTATCAGCAACTCGCGCGCGCTGGCACCATCAATGCGGCCGATGGCACGGTTTTGCCCACCGGCGTGCAACTGGGCCTTGGTGTGCGCCCATCAGCGATTTCCGTGCAACTGGCCCAAGGGTCGCTGACCCAGACCAATGGCGATCTCGATCTCGCCATCGACGGGGGCGGCTATCTCGAGGTCCGATTGCCCTCTGGCCAGTCCGGCTATACCCGCGACGGCGCGCTCAAACGCTCGGCGGATGGGGTCATCGTCAATTCCGAGGGCTTTCCCATAGCCCCCGAGATTACGATCCCCGAGGATGCCCGCAGCATCACCATCAACGCCGAAGGCGAGGTTTTCGCCTTTTTCCAAGACACCGCCGAGGCGCAGCAACTGGGGCAGATCGACCTTGTCGGCTTTACCAACCCCAAGGGGCTAGAGGCGATCGGCGGCAATCTTTTCGTCGAAACCGAGGCCTCTGGCCCCGCGAATGTCACCACCGCCGGACAAGATGGTTTGGGCACGCTGCGCCAAGGCTATCTGGAAGACAGTTCCGTCGATCCGGTGCGCGAGATTACCGAGTTGATTGAGGCCCAAAGAGGGTATGAGCTGAATGCCAAGGTCATCACCGCCGCTGACCAGATGCTCAGCGCCACAACACAGGTGCGGTGATGCGGTCTCTGGCTTTTATGCTCGGCATTTTTCTCAGCGGACCGGCTTTGGCAGATGTCATCCTCGCCACCCGCACAATCCGCCCACAAGAAATCCTTGGTCCGGCCGATCTCTTGTTGCAACAGGGCGAGGGCCACAGCGATGTGGCGCTAGAGGACCTGATTGGGCAAGAGGCGCGCGTCGCCCTCTATCCGGGTCGTCCGGTGCGCCAAGGCGATGTCGGGCCACCCACCGTAGTCGAGCGCAATCAGGTCGTCCCACTGATCTATCTGCGTGGCGGCCTAGAGATCATGACAGAAGGCCGCTCGCTCGACCGAGCCGGGATTGGTGATCATGTCCGCGTGATGAACCTTGCGTCGCGCGCCACTGTCTCGGGGCGCGTGACGGCAAACGGCCAGATACTCGTGTCGCAATAGGAGCCACCATGACTGCCTTGCGTCTCAATTTAATCTTTGTCGTGGTTCTGCTGGCCGCCTCCTGCGCGCGGCTCGACCATCTCGGCAAACCGCCAAGTTTCACCCCGACCATGAACTCCACCGAACAGCTTGCCATGCTTGATCCGGGCCTGCCGCGCAGCACCGCGCAGAACGCCCCGTTTCAACAAGCCTCGCTCTGGAGCGGTGGCAAGCAATCCCTTTTGGGCGACCGGCGCGCAGCGCAGCGTGGCGATATCATGACGGTGGTCATTGAAATTGACGAAGAGGCGCAGATCTCGAACTCCACATCGCGCTCTCGGGACGGGTCCGAGAGCCTGGCGATCCCGGATCTCTTCGGCATCCCCCAACGGATCAACCGCAACCTGCCTGAAGGGGCCAGTCTTGACCGCGCGGCGGGTCTCAATTCAACCAGCCAATCCGGCGGAGAAGGCTCGGTCAGCCGGAGTGAAGAGCTGACCCTGCGCGTGGCCGCAACCGTGATGCAGGTTCTGCCGAACGGGGTGCTCGAAATCCAAGGCTCTCAAGAGGTGCGGGTCAATTTCGAGTTGCGCGAATTGCTGGTGTCCGGATTCGTGCGGCCCGAAGACATCTCGCGCCAGAACGAGATCACCTATGACAAAATCGCCGCCGCCCGGATTTCCTATGGTGGGCGCGGCCAGATCACCGATGTTCAACAACCCAGGATCGGTCAGCAGTTGCTCGATGGCCTTCTTCCCTTCTGAAAACCAAAATCAGGACCTATCATAATGCTTGCGAAAATGCTTCCTCTGTTCTTGCTTCTGATTGGCTTGGCTGCGGGGGGCGGGGCAGGCGTTGTGCTCAAGCCTGAGCCAGAGAGCGCGCAGGCGGAACACCCACCCGAACCAACCACGGATCACGCAACACCGCGACCAGAGGCCCACAAAGGCAGTGAAATCGTAAAGCTGAACAACCAGTTCGTCATCCCACTGGTTGCCAAGGACAGGATAAACGCACTTGTGGTGCTGTCACTCAGCATAGAAACCACCGCAGGTCGCACAGCCGAGGTCTATGACCGAGAGCCAAAGCTGCGGGATGTTCTGTTGCAGGCACTTTTCGATCACGCCAACAGAGGCGGTTTTCAAGGGGAATTCACCAAGGCTCGAAACATGGATGTACTGCGTGCAGCGCTCGGCGACGTGGCGCAAGAGGTGTTGGGGGATGCTATCCTGGGCGTTCTGATCACGGAAATCGCACGACAAGACGTCTAGGCGGCGGCGGTCAGTCCGGAGGCATCTGTTGGAGCCGCGCAAGGCTTTCCAAGAGCGCAGCTTGCGCTTTAGCGCGCGCTTGCACGGTGCGGTGCCTTTCCTCTTGAGAGAGCTGTGCCGCCGCTTGGTACTTGCCAAAGCTGCGGCGCAGCTCTCGGCTTAGTTGTCCTTTACTCCCCAGAACGCGTGCCAGGTCGGAATGCAGGCGAGCCTTGCTTTGCCCGATCCAACCCTGCCATAAAAGATCTGCGCCAACCGCACGGTATCCGCTCGCATCGCCTTGGGGCATATCTTGCGTAGCGCCGCGCATAGTCTCAAGCTGGCTAAGGTCTGCACGCAACCGTGCCTCCTCTGACAGTATCCGCTGCATCTTGGCCGAGGCCGCACGATAGAGCGCGTCAGTCAAGGCCACCATATCTGCATGGCTTCGAGCGGTCACCCAAAACTCCTTGCCTTGCGGCGCATGTCTTCGGAAAAACGGATGGCGACGGCCACAGCCGCATAATGCGTTGGATCGATTTCACGGCCGATCTCTGTCGTGGCATGCAGCGCGCGCGCTGTTGGCGCATCCTCAAGGATGGGCACACCACTTTCTCGGGCGAGATCGCGGATTGCGAGCGCTATATGATCCATGCCTTTGGCCACACAGGTTGGCGCAGCCCCCGGTTTGCGGCTCCATTTCAGGGCCACTGCAAAATGAGTGGGATTGACGATGACCACATCCGCCGTTGGCACATCGGCCATCATCCTGCCAGATGCCAACTCCATCGCGCGGCGTCGGCGCTGCTGTTTGACCGCGGGATCGCCGTCGTTCTGCTTCAACTCATCGCGAAGGTCCTTGTGAGACATCCTCTGACGCCGCAAATGATCGAAATACTGCCACAGATAATCAAGACCGCCGATTGCGAGCGAGATGAGTAAAACAATAATCATGAACTCGATGATCAATTTGCCCATCACCGCCCCGATGATCGGGGCCTCTGCATGCAATGTGCTCATCATTTCAGGTAGCCGATAGGTCAGAAAACCCCCAAGCAAGAGGCTGTACAGAAACAATTTCCCAAAGCTCTTGGCAAATTCGAAGAGCCCCGTTGCCCCGAACTTGTTCTTTGCGTTCTCAACCGGATTGATGCGCGATACCCTGGGTTCGATCTTGGTCGGAGCCACGACAAAAGCGCGCTGTGCGATCACGGCCGCAAGTGCCATAACCATTGGCAAAAGCAAAAAGAGGGACAGGCCGAAAACGATCTGCGCCGCTATTCCACCCAGCGCTGAGGCGCCCAGCCCGCCCTGAAATATGAGCTTGGCCAACTGGTCTGAGTGTTCGACCAAAGTCATGAGGTTGGCTCCGACTGTCTCAACAGGCGTGCCACTTGCAAGACTGAGGGCCAGCAATAGCCCAGCGTAGGTTCCAACAGTGTTGAGATCGGCAGAGCGCGCAAACTCTCCCTTTTTGCGGGCCTCGTCCAGCTTGTGCTGTGTTGCCTCTAGCGTCTTGTCAGAGTCGTCGTTTTGCTCGGCCATCGTCACCCTCCAAACGGGTTTGTGACAAAGCTTTGAAATGCTCCGAGCCAAACCACCAGCATCGTGGGCACCACGAGCATCAACAGAAAGAGGGTAAGGGCCATGGCAGCCGGGGCGCCGACGAGAACAACCATCAACTGGGGCATCGCCCGATTGATTATGCCCAACGTCAGATTATACAGCACCGAAACAAGCACAAAGGGCGCAGCAAGAGAAAAGCCGAAAGAGAACGCCTGCGCGATCCGGGCAACTCCCCATTGCGACAGGGTGCCAACGTCTGGAAACTCCGCAACTGGAAAGATCCCGTAGCTGAGCACAATCATCTCAGCCAAACGCACATGGACGCCCATAATCATCATCAGGGCCACCGCGCCAGTTGCGAGAAGGTGACCAATGGCCGGAAGCGGCGTCTGACTGGCATTTCCGAGGATTTGCGCCAATGACGTCGACTGCGCCGCAATCGACCCTGCCATTTGTAAAGCCATCAGAAAGAGCCGCAGAGCAACGCCCAGGGCAAGGCCGACAATCGTCTCGGACAGGATCAAACCTACCGTCGGTGCCCGAGCATGATCTGCCAGATCAGGCGATAGGACCGGTGTCACGATCAGTGTAAAGGCGATGACAAGAACCAGCTTGATCCGCATCGGGACGGAGGGTTCGCCGAACCCTGGCAAGAGCCCGATGATCGGTGCGACCCGCAGAAATACGGCTACGTGCAACCAAAGCATCTCGATCGACAGATCAAAGACCTGAGCGAGAGGCGTCATGCGCGCACCACGCCGACTAGCGATGGCTTGGCCTCGAATCCTATTTCTTCAAAGCTGAGAACGGGAACGTTGACATTCCTGGCGATCAAAAGTGTGCGCAGAAATCGGCGCCGCAAAGACGATGTGACCAGGGCGGGCGAGAGGCCCCTTTCTCCGGCCAGTTGCACCTGCTCGGCGACCCCGGCCGTGAGCGTGCTGAACTGCTCCGGCGGCAAGGCAACGTCAGAGCGGCCACGCTCGCCGCTCATCTCAAAAGCGGTGAATGTATCCTCCCACTCCGGTGCAAGCTGGATCAGGGGCAAGCTGCCATCGGGGCGTTGCAGGCCCGCCACCAACTGAAACCCAAGCCTCTGGCGCACATGCTCACAAATGGCCTCAGGCTGCGGCCCAAACTGCCGGTTTTCAGCAATGCTCTCAAGGATCAACGGCAGATTTCGGATCGAGACTTGCTCCGCGAGCAACAGACGCAGGACCGCATGCAAGAGATCCGGTGCAACACGATCCGGGATCATGTCCTCGAGCAGTTTGCGGTTGGCCTCAGACCTGCCTCTGTCAGAGAGATTGACCATCTCATCGAGCAGGCGGCGCATGGCCTTCATTGTCAGCAACCGACTCAGATTGCGGCGGATCACCTCTAGAAGATGGGTCGCAAGCACCTCTGGGGGTGCCACCAGAGTCGCCCCGGACAGCGCCGCACGATCCTGCTCCGAAGCCGGAATCCAACGTGCCGGGGCACCATACACCGGCTCTTTGACCGTCTCACCTGGGGCAAGGGCCGGATATTGGTCGGGGTCGAGGGCAAGAAGGTGATTGTCCCGCAGAAACGCCCGCGCGCGTTCCACCCCCTGAATGCGTATAACGTAGCTGCCTGGTGGCATACCCGGATCGTCGGTCAATCGGATATCCGAGAGGATAACCCCATATGTTGTCGCAACATACTGGCGCATGTTGGTGATGCGCGCCTCAAGGCCGACACCGGGATCAAGCACCATGTTGACAAGGTCCGGGGCAAATTCCACGTGAATGTCATCCAGTTCCAGAATGTCGCCCATTGACCTGATCGGCGCGCTCACGGGAAGGGAATCTTCTTGCGATGAGGCAGGGTTCGCGCCCCGACTGCGATGGCTGGCATAAGCCAGAGCGGCCAATCCGACGCCGCCGAGGAGGAACGGCACAAACGGCAGGCCCGGCACGAGCGCAAAAAGCCCCATCAAGACAGCGACTGTCGCCAGCGCCGTCGGATGACGCCCGATCTGCTCGGAAATCGCCAGATCCGCCGCGCCTTTATTGCCGCCCCGCGCCAGTAGCAGCGCCGCAGCGATCGAGATGATGACAGCCGGAATCTGGGTAACCAGCCCGTCACCGATTGTCAGGATCGTATAGGTTTCAAAGGCTTTACCGATCGGCATGTCATGGAGCGTGATGCCGATCACAAGACCGACGAGAAAGTTCAGAAGCGTGATCAAAAGGCCCGCAACCGCATCCCCTTTGACGAATTTTGAGGCCCCATCGAGCGATCCAAAGAAAGTGGTTTCCTGTTGTTCCTGCTCTCGCCGCTCTTTGGCCTCCTGATGATTGATGGCACCCGCCGACATGTCACTGTCAATGGCAAGCTGCTTGCCGGGCATTGCATCAAGGGCAAAGCGTGCACCAACCTCTGCCATGCGCGCGGCACCTTTGGTGATCACCAGAAAGTTGACGATCAAAAGCACGAGAAACACGACAAGACCCAAAAGAACATTGCCGCCGATGATGAAATCGGCAAACCCCTCGATCACCTGTCCTGCGGCATCGGTGCCGGTATGGCCTTGTCCGATGATCAGCTTGGTCGAAGAAACATTGAGCGCCAGGCGCAGCATCAGCGACGCAAGGAGGATGGTTGGAAATGCGGAAAAATCGAGCGGCCGGTCGATAAAGAGCGTGATCGTAAAAATCAGGATTGCGAGGGCAAAAGATGCCGCCAGCCCGACATCAAGCAGCCATGCCGGAACGGGCAGGATCATCATCACGATCACGGCCATAAGCGCGAGCGCCAGCAGGACCGTTGGTTGAAACACCGACTTGATGGAAAGACCGCCCATGCTTTAGAACCCCACCGCAACTGTTTGATCGAGCCGGATTACATAGCGCCGCGTTTCCCCCATCGGCACGAGAGAGCCCGAGCGCGTGACGCCATCCGCATGTTGCAACAGCGGATAGCCGTTGCTGGACAGAACAGGCTCTGAAAGTCTCTGGCGCGATGTTGCCACAGGCTCCGAAGACCGCATTTCATCCAACCCAGCATAGACATCTTCGACCCGGTCGCGATAACCTTGGGCGCGTTGCGGCTGCCTGGAATGATAGGCCCCAACCGCTTTAGCCCAGCTGCCCATTTCACGCCGCAGCTCCTGCAGGAATCTTGCGGCATAAAGCGCATTCTCGATCGGATCAAACATGGTTTCGAACGACTCGAAGGCTGCGCCATGCCATCTGAAGTTGATCTGAAAGCACCCAATATCGAAACTGCGGGCACCACGCATATAGGCGGCGCGCACAAAGGTCTGCGCTTCCTCTTCGCTCTCGAACCAATAGCCTTTGCCCTCTATGTTCACGGTCCAGGGCCAGGCCTTTACTGTGCCCGCCACCGAGCGACCTGTTTCAACCTTGGCAATGGCGCGCAGCACATTCGTGGGAACATCGGCATGTCTCGCAGCGTGTCGGGCGGCGTCATCGCAGAGATCAACCGGCGCGGCAAAGGCCTGTGTTGCCCCGAGAAGGCCAGAGGTGATCATTTGGCGCAGAAGGCAGTTCAAGCGCGCCTCACGCTTCTTAAAAGAAAGAACAAACAGAAACGTCAAGAACCAAGCGGCCGGTGCCAGCCCGCCTCGGATCTGAGCGCGCCGCGCCAAACTTCCGAACGCACGTCGTCTACAGAGCAACCACCGCACGGTCAGAAGGTCTCTCATAAGCACTCCCATTCACGTTGTATCAAAGGGCTCAGCGCCGGATTTCTCTCACAACGGATCCCCAGGTTTTCAGAATGTCTGCGCGTCAGCTTGCGCGATCACTCTTGCGATTCGGTAACCAGAAATTCGATTGTCACGGGGGATCGGAAATAGCGGTGCTCGCCAAGAGCGCACTCAGGGCGCTTCGGGTTGCAATGCTTTGATCAATCAACGCTTGATTGAATTGAAGAAGCCCGCCAGTTTCGTCTGGCGCGGCTTGTGTCATGGCCTGCGCCAGATTCTGTGTTGAAGGATCACCAGCCAAAAGAAGGCTTTGCCAATCCTGCGCAAGCCAAGCCGCCTGCTGCTTTGCGGCCTCATCTTGCAAGCCCTCGGCATAACGCATTGCACCGGCATAATCGCCAAGACTAGTCCGGGCGCGGGCGCGAAGGGTGTCAGCATCGGGCGAGGCAAGGCCGATGATTTCTGCCTCTGCAAGATGCGGGAGATCCTGAGCTAGAGCTATTTCCGCCCTTAAGAGCCGTTGTTCAGGCTCTGTCACCGAGCGCGATGCAACACTCAGAATCTCATCAGCCACATCCGCAAAGCCCAAGGTCAAGGCTCGCTGCGCGATCTCGCGGGTTAAATCAGCGGGCATCCTTGCAAAACTTTCCTTGGGCTCACCCAAGATCTGCCGGAGAAACTCTATATCATCGGCCTGTGCGCCCAGCAGGCGCAGCATCTCTTGGCGCGTTTTTTGGGCGTTTTCGAGGGACAAGTCTGGCGAAACGCGCTCGAATTCAGCAAAGGCCTCGGCGTAAGAGCGCGAGGCGGTCAAAGCCAGCAGATAGGCGCCCCCAAGCTCTTGACCCATCGGCGTGCCACGGGTCTCTTGGTAGAGCGCGCCTGCAAGTTGTGCGGTGTCATAGTCAATGTCCTGCCCCCTTGATATCCGGGCGTTGATCAGGGCTGCCAAGGCTGGCGCAGAGTTCACATCATTCCCTGACAACGACCCTTGCAAGCTTTGGTCGGCGGCGCTGAGATCACCGTCTGCCAGCGCAAGCTCGGCTCTTGCGATCTTTGCGCCTGCGGTGTCCGAAAGATCTGCCGACCCAAGGCCTCGCAAGATCATGTCCGATGTTTCGCGATGCTTTGCCGCAAGCAACTTGCGGGCAAGCGCCGGGCCAAGATGCCTGCGCAAATGCTCTGGCAATTCCGCGAAGCCACGCAGGATTGCCGAATGATCCAGCAATTTTTCCTCGGGAATTTCCGCATGCGCCAAAGCGGCCCAAAGGGCGCTGCGTCCATGGCATCCCAGATCCTCTGTGAGCCGAGGCGTTGCGGACGCGGCATCCGGATCATCAACCAGCGATGCCAAATCAAGCAGAACCGATACTTCCGTGGCATGGGCCGGGATTAACGATGCCACGTGCCGCGCCTCAAGCCCAAAGCCAAAGTAAATGTAGAGGCGGGCCAGCTGAAGCGCGACCTCTGAATTGACGACATCGAATTCACCGGAAAGCCTAGGGGAGAGCGTGCCGATCTGATCTGCTAGCGGCTTTTGCGTCCCCCAGGCTGCGACGTCCAGAACGGAATCAGGCAAACAGGCGGTCTGGATCGCATCGGACAGCGCGGATGAAAAGGCCAGCCCCGGCGCTTGGTCGATTGTGCCTGTCACTCTGAGATTGCCAGAGGTGGCCAACGGCAAGCCTTCGGTCAATGGGGGCTCGGCACCAGTTGCCATGCCGCCAGACGGCACAATCTCGATCGCCGTTGCCAAATGCTTTTGGGGGGCCCGCGTGATATTGCCCAAGTCGGGCGTGCGCAGCGGCTGGACCAACCCCTGATTAGCCGACTGAGCGATTTGCGCCAGAAGGGTGCGGCGCACCGCCGGCAGTACATCCTCCGGCCCCAGCGGCGCAGCGGTCTTGCTCGTGGCTGATAACGGGGCAAGGCGCGATGCTACCAATCTGACCGCCGAAGACTCGGCCCGCGCTTTCCAAGGCTCTCGCAGATCAGCTGTTGCGCGCTCTGCCAAGGGCGCCTGAGGCCGGCGCGCGGCAGAGGGTTCGGCAGTGCCAGGGGCGAGAATATCAAGCACCAGCATGGATTGCGAATGCCAGAACGTTCTTGTTGTACAGGCGCAGCCAAATGTCAGATTCAGCTGCCCAGACCCCTTTGGCGCGCCGATCCCGGCAAGTCGGCCTTGGGTGAGCCGATCAAACACTCGGCTCAGGTCAAATGTAGGGTGATCGCCGGGAAAGGTGATCGTGATACCATCCTCTCGGGTATGATCCTGCCAGTCGAGCCGCGCGGGAAAATCGAACACAAGTCGCGTGAACCCTTCATGCTCGCCAGAGCGCACCACCACGTTTTGCGCAAGCATCGGGGCGGCCCATAAAGACAGGATGAACGAGATGGTCACAGTCCGGATCATGCCGCGTCCTGTTTGAGAGACTTCAGCGCTTCTTCCAACTCGTTGAAACTTGGGCGTTTGTGATTAGGCGTGTTTTGTCGCCCCACTTCGATGCAGATATTGGTGGCATGGTTGTGCAGATTGGCCACAAGCACTTCGCGGATCAGTTGATAGAAATGTCCATCCTCCTCGACCACGTCCTTGACCTTAGCCGCGAAGGGCCCGACCAGCCCGTACGAGAGGAAGACGCCTAAAAAGGTCCCGACCAGCGCGCCGCCGATCATCTTGCCGAGGATTTCCGGCGGCTGGTCAATCGACGCCATCGTCTTGATGACACCCAGCACAGCGGCGACAATTCCCAAAGCAGGCAATCCATCCGCCATGGTTTGCAAAGCATGGCTTGAGTGCAACGCATGGTGAAGATTGGCCTCTATCCGCTTTTCGAGAACCTCTTCCACCTGATGTGGATCATCATAATTCATGGAGGCCGAGCGCAACGTATCACTGATCAGGGCCACGGCCTCTGCATCGGCCAGAATCTTGGGGTATTTCGAGAAGATCGCAGAGTCGTTTGGTGACTCGATATGCTCTTCGACAGCAATGGGGTTCTGCCGACCCAAACGGATCAATTCGAACAAGAGGCAGAGCAGATCCCGGTAATCCTGCGGCTTCCATTTCGGACCCTTGAAGACCTTGGCGATATCCCCGAGCGTGTGTTTGATTGCAGGCGCGTCATTACTGATGAGAAACGCCCCGACAGCCGCCCCACCAATCATCATGAACTCAAACGGCAGCGCCTTGAGAATAAGACCCAGCTTACCCCCGGCGGCCACATAGCCGCCAAACACCATGACGAAAATTACGACAATCCCGATGATTCCGACCATTCCGTTCCCCGCAGGCAGTCACTGATCCGAGACTGCCACCAACCGATTAACAAACCCTGACGATCCGCCCTCATTGCCGCGGCGCGGTGGCATTGCGCCCCGCAAGGATCACACTGATGCCATGCGCCACTCCGGGCGAAAGCCCTGCGAGGACATCCGCCGCAGCATCAGGGCGCATGCGCGCAAGAAATCCGGCGGCAAAGACCGGGTCCATCTCCTCAAATAGCGAAGCCGCCTGCTTGGGCTTCATCGACTCGTAAACCTTGGTCAGCTGCGCCACGTCATTCTCTGCGGCACTTTCCGTCAGAGCGATCATGCGGCGCAGATCCTCTTCGGCAGTTGTCAGGGCCGCAATCTTTTGTCCGGCCTCTTGCTCGACCAATTTGAGCACCTGCTCTCGATTGCGCAGGGCCGTCTCTCTTTCCTCAAGCATGCGCCCGCGCTCTTGCAGCGCGTCAAGCAAAGCCTTCATATCTTCGGGTGTCTCACAGGCCTGCGTGGATGGTGTGCTGCTTTCTTCTGTCGCCTCTGGCGCGCGGGCAAAGGCCCTGCCGACACCCTCTCCGAAACGCAAAAGCGCCGATGCGACCAAAAAGGTAGAGAGAATTAGCAAGACACCGCGCGTACGCCTCGACCTTGCGGATGGTTTGTGTGTTGGGGTTCTCCAGATCATGGTGTCGCCCCCGGCGTCAGATCGTGATGGCGCTTGAAAACCGGGCCAGGATCGGCCGTTGGGGGGCTGACGGGTGTTTTCCTGTGGGGCGGGGCCGACACCTCCTGATTGGGCAGATCGTGCATCGCCGCCACCAAGAGTTCGAGCCGCCGGGCCACATCTTCAGCCCGCTCGGTAACGCTGATGAGAGAGCGTGTGGATCCGTCCGCCGTTTGCCGCGCGGCCTGAAGCGTTCGGGTCAGATCATCTACCTGCGCCGAAAGCACTGCCACAGCACCGCCCATTCCGGTTTCGAGATCGTTGAAGTGGTTGAGCCGCCGGGCCAGCACAAAGCAATAGACCCCAGCCCCAATCGCACCCGCAACAAGCAGGATATCCGCAATCATTTCCATATATGCGCTCCTCAGTTCAACACGAATTCCATGATCAATAGATCGTTGATGCGGCCCTCACCTGTTACAACCTGCATCCGGCGCAAGAGCTGCGCCCGCAGGCGGATCAAGGCCTGCGCGTCTTCGATATCGGCAAGTTTGAGCGCGCGCAGATAGGTATTCGTCACATCGACGATGCGCGGCATCAGGTTTTCGACGTCGGATTTATGGGCGGCCTTCACCTCCAGCTCAGCGGCGAACCGGAGATGTGATCGCGCAGCCCCCTGCCCGACTGAGACAACCACGGGCACCACCGGCACAAAGACCAGATCACCCATCGGTGCGTCAGACGCCGTGGCCCCCGCAACGGGCCCCTGGGCAATAGATCCGTGTCCCCCGCCAAGTGGAATCAAACCAGACCACATGGTGTAAAACCCTGCCGCCGCACCCAAGAACGCCAAGACAATTCCAATCGTCAGCGGTCTCTTTGACGGCTTCGCCTTGGGTGCCGTCTCTGTGTCTCCGGTCTCTGGCATGTTCACCCATCCTGTTGTCGATAAACTCTTATAAACCCAAAGAAACTAACCGATTGTTAAGCCTGATGCGGGAATGATGACTTCGGAACATTACTCGAACAAAAGTACCGGAGGACATGCAATGCAGCAGATCACAAGGCTCTGGCAGGCGCTGACCCTGCGCAATCGTATCATCGTCATCGGCGCGGCATTTGTGATGTTCTGGGCGGTTTTGGCCCTTGCGCGCTTGGCGTCCACGCCCAGCATGACCTTGCTTTACGCAGGCCTAGAAAGCAGCGCGGCGGGCGAGGTTGTCGCAGCCCTCGAGCAGCAAGGCGTCACATATGAAGTGCGCAACGACGCGATTCTTGTCGACTCGACACGTCGGGATGAGCTGCGCATGATCCTCGCGGGCGAGGGGCTCCCGAGGTCGGGCACGAGCGGGTATGAGCTTCTGGATGGATTGTCTGGCTTTGGCACCACATCACAGATGTTCGACGCCGCCTATTGGCGCGCCAAAGAAGGCGAACTGGCCCGGACCATCGTCTCGCATCCTGCGATTGTGGCGGCCCGGGTTCATATCGCGTCGACCGGTGCCAATCCGTTTCAGCGCAATGTGCATCGGTCCGCTTCGGTCTCGGTCAGTACCAATGGGGCCGCAGTTTCTGCCAAACATGCGCGCGCGCTACAATTCCTCGTCGCCTCTGCTGTGGCTGATCTTACGCCTGATGATGTGTCCATTATTGATGCCGAGGGGACATTGCTCAGCGGTGCCGAAGAAGCCAAGACCAACACCGCCGATGAACGGGCAGAGGGGCTGCGCCTGCGCGCGCAACGTCTGCTCGAGGCGCGTGTCGGACATGGAAATGCGGTCGTCGAGATTGCGCTGGAAACGGTGACGCAAACCGAATCAACCCGCGAGAGACGGTTTGATCCCGAGGGGCGTGTTGCGATCAGCACCGATACCGAAGAGCGCGCGAACACCTCAAATGGCACGGACAATGGCGTCACGGTTGCCTCGAACCTACCAGATGGGGATGCGGCAGCGGCAGCGACGTCGGCCAGCGAGAACACCGAGACACGCGAACGGGTGAATTACGAGGTGTCCAGCACAGAGCGCGAAGTCATCCAGCAACCCGGTGCTATCAAGCGCATGACCGTTGCGATCCTGATCAACGGGATTACCACTCCAGACGCGAGCGGCACGCCAATCTTTGCGCCGCGCCCCGAAGAGGAGCTGACCGCGCTCGGAGATCTTGTGGGCTCTGCGGTGGGTCTTGATGAAACGCGCGGCGACGCGCTCACGATTCGCACCTTGCAATTCGAACCGTCAGCGCCCATCGGCACTCTGGTCGAAGCGGGGTTACTTGAGCGCCTTGCGATCGACACAATGACCTTGGTGCAATCGCTGGTTCTAGCCATCGTGGCCCTTGTGCTTGGCCTGTTTGTGCTGCGTCCGATTCTCTCGCGCCCCGTCCCTCTGGCCACCCCACAACTGAGCGCCCCAATCCGGCGCGCCCCGGTGCAAGACCCCGCACTTACCCCCCTGTCCGGCGTAATCGAGGATGGCGACATCGACGTAGCAGGCCTGTCCGACGTGTCTGAGGCACCTCAGATTTCTCTGCGCCCGCGTCTTGATGGGGGCACAGACGATCCGGTCTCACGCTTGCGCGCGCTGATCGGTCAACGCCAAGAGGAAACCGTCGAGATCTTGCGCAACTGGCTGGAAGCTGAAGAGGAGAGAGCCTGATGTCGATCACACATCTTTTGAACGAATTTGGCGCGTTCACTCAGGGTAAGCCTATCGCGATCACGGATGTCTCGCTCGAGGAAGAACGCCTAGAAGCCTTTGAGAAAGGGTATCAGGCGGGTTGGGAAGATTGTGTGAAATCGCAGGTAGACGACGGGCGCAGGATCACCGCCGATCTTGTCCAAAACCTGCAAGACATCAGCTTTACCTATGAAGAGGTGCATGCCGCGATCATGGGCGCGATGCAGCAACTTTTGCAGGAAATCACCCAAACGGTTCTGCCACCGATCAGCCACGCGATGCTGATCCCGCATGTGACCGAAATTCTGCACGACTTGCTGGAAGCCAATGGGCGTCAGCCTTTGCAGATTGCCGCCGGTCCGGCAGATCTTGCAATCCTGCGCCGCCTCAGCGCCGAAATACCCGACCTTGCCTGCACCCTGACAGAGGATCCAACCTTGGCAAGCGGTCAGGTTTGCGTGCGCCTAGGCGAGAGCGAGCGCGCTCTTGACATGCCGGATGTCCTGCTTCGGATCGAGCAGGCGATATCCGGTTTCTTTCAGCAAAATCAGAGGATAGTGGCGTGATGGATAACAAAACTGGCGGCAATGAAACCCACGTCAACGATCTGCAAAACCCGTTCTCGTCAGTCCCGATCGAGATCACGGTTTCAGTCGGCAAGGCACGCCCGCTGATCAGAGACCTTCTTAAACTTGGCAAGAACGCCGTTCTGGTTCTCGACCGGCGTGTTGACGATGCGGTCGAACTCTACGTCGGCGAGCGCCTGATAGCGCGCGGTCAACTCGAAGAGCTGGCCGGCGATCAACAAGGCCAGATTGCCGTGCGCGTGACCGAAGTTGCGAATTTGCAGGACGGGTTGTGATGAAGTCTGGTCTGATCCTCATCGGACTGAGCACCCTCTTTCTAGGAGCGCTTGCCACCGGTGCTCCGGCACAAGATCTGACCCTGTCCTTGGGCGATGACGCCTCACTCTCAGCACGAACACTGCAACTGATCGCTTTGATCACCGTGCTCAGCCTCGCGCCTGGGATTGCCATTATGGTCACGTGCTTCCCCTTTGTCGTCACGGTCCTATCGATCCTGAGGCAAGGGATCGGTCTTCAACAATCCCCGCCCAATATGCTGATCGTCAGCCTCGCACTCTTTCTTACCTTCTTCGTGATGGAGCCGGTCTTTACCCAAGCCTGGGAGACCGGGATTGAACCGCTGTTACAGGAACGCTTGTCCCCTGATCTGGCCATTGAACGGACGCTGGCACCGTTCCGCGTGTTCATGTTGGGCCGTGTCGACCCCGACACTTTGGCAACCATAGCCGCCCTGCGCCCTGAAACGATCACCCCCTCCGCAGGACCGGACGCGCCGCTTTCAATTCTCATTCCAAGCTTCATGCTCTCGGAAATCGCGCGCGCCTTTCAGATCGGATTTCTGGTATTTCTACCGTTTCTGATCATTGATCTCGTGGTTGCGGCCATCCTGATGTCGATGGGCATGATGATGGTTCCGCCTGCCATCGTCTCTTTGCCCTTCAAGCTTGCGTTCTTTGTTATCGCCGATGGCTGGACGCTGATCGCCGAGAGCCTTGTACGCGGCTATCTGTAGCGCGCTCGCGCGATTTGCGCCGCGCTGCGCATGCATCTTGCCACCTGCACTCGACATGAACAGAGAATTTTCAATTGTGCAGCGCCCATTGGGTGACTTTGATCTGCAGGCCCGTTTATAGTGTCCACCAGCGCGCCGACCACAAGAGGCAGACAGCAGGGGACAACATTGCATATTCTGGGAATGACCTGTCTGCGCGATGACGGCCCCTATATCGTAGAGTGGCTTGCGCACCATCTGATGCTCGGCTTTGACCGCATGCTGGTTTGCAGCCATGACTGCACCGATGGCAGCGCGGAACTGCTGGAAGCACTGGCCCAGGACCCACGGATCGTGCATCTGGATTTTTCCCCGAAGGGTGGCAAATCCGTGCAATGGCAAGCGTTGCGCCAATTGCGCGATAGCGAAAGCTACAAGAATGCCGATTGGGCGCTCTTCTTTGATTGTGACGAATTTCTTTGCGGCCGTTTCAACAACCTCCGCAAGCTGCTTGCGGACTACGAGAGGCAGGCAGGCCCATTCGACGCCCTCGCCTTGCCATGGCGGTTGTTCGGCTATGGCGGTCACAAACAGCGCAGTGCAGGCCTGACGCCAGAGCGTTTCACCCGCGCGGCACCGTTTGATTTGCATTTCCCGCTCGCTCATCTCTTCAAGACACTGCACCGGCCAGCGGCCTTTCGGCAACCCGGCGTCCACCGCCCGCGCGCACGTCAGCGTCACGTCCCATCCTGGATAGGTCCAGACGGCAAGCGCCTGACCGAGGGGTTCGCGGCCAATGACAGTGCCATCTCGCTTTATGGTGCAGTTAACGGCCCACCTGTGGCTTGGCTCAACCATTATTCTTTGCGCTCGGTCGAAGAATTCATGCTCAAACGTGCCCGCGGATTGCCCAATCATATGGACCGCGAAATCGGGATCGCTTACTGGGCAGAACGCAATTGGAATACCGTCGACGCACCAGAGATTTTGCCCATGATGAGCCATACAAGGCAAGAATTCGAGAGGCTCATGGCCCTTCCGGGTGTCGCCGCGGCGCATACGGCCTGCCTCTCGGCGCATACTAGCCGCTACCAAGCGCTGATGCTGGATATCGACGCCGTTCGGCTGGCATTCAGAGTAGGGTTTCTCACGGATAGCACCCCCCCTTCTGCCGAAGAAGGCCGTGCCTTTTTGACGGCACAGATGCAAATGGCCAGAGGTGACGCCGAAACATGAATGGGCAAGTGATCGAACGCCGTATGGCGGGCCAAACGCGTGAGGGGATTGTCCTGCTCGATGCCGTCGAAACGCGCCACGAGGGCGAGCGACGGGTCACGCTCTTTTTTGCCCCTAAGGTTGAACCAGCTCAGATACAGCCCCCAAAGGGTGCCGTGTTGCAGGCGGAAATGAGTGTGGGCGGTGCGCCCATCCTTGTCTATTCCGCTCCCGAAGGTCGTCTGGCGTTCCAGACGCCCAAAGGCGTGATAGATGTGATGCCCGCCGAGGCCGAATTCACGCTGATGGAGGGGCGAGACACCATCGCCGCCGTACGAAACGGAGAGGATGCCGCCACAGTTCTGACCTGGCTTTCGTTCCATGCTGATCAGCAGCGCATGACTGGTGCGGTGATCCTTGACCGGGCGCGCCCCGGAACAGATCCGGAGTTTGCGCGCGCGCTTCGGGACGGTCTCCGAGAGAGCGGGCTCGACATCATAGTGATCCTGCTGACAAGCGATCAGCCGCTCGGATATCCCGACGCGCCCCCCGAGGCCCATCCCTTTTGTGTGCCAGAGGCACCGGGCAAAGACCGGATGGAAATCCCCCCACCCTCCCCTTGGGATTCGCCCCTCGCCGCGCTCAGTTACTACGAAATTGCCCGCCACCGCTTTTTGGCCGAGGCCCGTGCTGTGGCCAATATCGACGTGCACGATCTTGTGGCAACGGGGCCCGAGACGATTTTTGACAGCGCCGTTGCCGCACGGGGGGGGCTTATCACCCTCATCGGGCGGCATTGCTATCCTTGGCGCGTGCGCAGTGGTCAGCCGACGCGCTTTGCCGATCATAGCTGCGTTCAGTTCGACTCGGGCGGTGGGCGACAACGCTGGTGCCTTGCCCCGTCGAAATTGCCCAAGGATGCGGTCTGGCGCCTGTTGCGAGTGGGCAATGCACGCCCCGATGCGGCGCGCACGCAGGGGTTCTATCGGCATATGGCACTGCGCCATCCGACGGGATCAATTTCACGGATCGTGCCGAAATCCTCGCTGATCGAGCATCCGCCCCTGCTAGAGCGCGCGCAATCCTATTTCGAGCACACTCCCGTTCGCATGCCCGAAATCGCACCTGATCCGGTGCATGGCGGGCGCGGTCGCGCCGCAATTGTCACCACTATGAAGAACGAGGGACCCTTCATTCTCGAATGGTTGGCCTATCATCGCGCTGTCGGGTTTGACGATATCCTTGTCTATACGAACGACTGCACCGACGGCACGGACACCATGCTGCACCTGTTGGAGCGCAAAGGTTACGTGCAGCACCGCGACAACCGCTTTCGCGAAATGGACATGCCCCCGCAACACGCTGCGTTGCAATCGGCCGAAAGCGAACCGCTGATCAAGTCCGCCACCTGGATCACCTGCATCGACGTGGATGAATACATCAACATCAAAACAGGCGACGGCACGCTTGATGCGCTGTTTGAGGCGGTGCCAGAGGCCAATATGATCGCGATGACCTGGCGGCTTTTTGGCAATGGCGATGTGCGGGACTATGTCGACCGCCCCATTACCGAACAGTTCCTGCGCTGCGCCCCGGAATTTGCACGCAAGCCGCATCAGGCCTGGGGGTTTAAGACCCTTTTCAAGAACATCGGCCTTTTCAAGAAACTAGGTGTGCATCGACCCAAGGGACTCAACCCCCAACTCTGGGAAGAGATCAACTGGGTCAATGGGTCGGGCAAACCCCTGCCTCGCGACATGTATCGCAACGGCTGGCGCTCGACGATCGAGACCTATGGCTATGATCTCGTGCAGCTCAATCACTACGCCGTCCGATCTGCCGAGAGTTTTCTGGTCAAGCGTGACAGAGGCCGCGTCAACCATGTGGACCGCGATCAGGGCCTCGCCTACTGGTTTCGCATGAACAACAACTTCGAAGAAGACCTCTCGATTCAACCGCGCCTTGCCAAGATGCAGGCAGAACTTGACCGGCTCATGCAGGACCCCGAGATCGCCGCCGCGCATCACCATTCGGTTGCCTGTCACAGGGCCAAGATAGACGAATTGCGCGCCACCGAGAATTACAGCAATTTTTTCGCAGAATTGACCAGCCCCCGCATGGAACATCTGTCGCGGTTGCATGGTCACTTTGGATCGAATGTCTTTCTCTCTGGTCCCGGCGTTATTCCTGACGAAATCGCCCTACGCGACCCCGCGGCAGAATGGTTCTTTACCGTGGATTTGCAGGGCGATACCGCGCACTAACCCAAGTCAGCCTCAATCGCCGAGACAAGCTCGTCCATATCCGGGTCCATCCGCAATGACGCCGCCTTGCGCCGGTGCCACTCGACCCCTTTGGCGTGCAAGTCAGCCAATTGAGGATCACGCTTGAAACGCTCCAGCCATTCAGACGTCTGTTCGCTGTAGCGCGCAATCGACGTATCGGTTTCATCGTTCAGATTGAACTTGTCCCAATACTCTTTGCCCAGAACGTGATGCGAATGATTGGCCCGCCCGCGTGCGCGCTTGACCAAGAAACTCTCCATCGAGCGCAACGCATAGTGGTTAACCTGCGCATGCGTAAAAAGAGGCGGATTGTCGGTGCGAAGCCCGTTCACGACATAATCAATCCCGCCGGGCAGGACGCGCCGCGTGGTCGGAACATGCTCGTCACGCGACACCGGCGCATGCAGGCCCATCCGTTGAAACTTGTGCTGGTTGGTGTAGAGCGATTTGACAAACTTACCGGTGTTGGGCCGCGCCTCGGCGTCCCATTCATATTCACCCTTGGTGAATTGTTCAGTGACGGGTTTATCCGCGAACTGCTCGACACCATCGGGACCAAACACGCGCCACGGCACTGAAATCACATCCGCATCCGCGCCAGACCCCGCGACCAGCGCCCGAACCGAGCCGTCGCCAAGATGAATATTCAGGAATTCGTCTACATCGCACACAAAAACCCAAGAGGCATTCAGCACAATATCATAGCGGCGGCTGGCCTGCCGCAGGGCACTCCGATGAATGCCCGCCTTGCGCACGACCGTGTCATGTTGCGTGACATGGCCCATCTCTTGCAATCGCCGCAGGATCTCGACTGTCGTATCGGTGCAATCATTGGTGCAGACAAGAATATGATCGAAACCGAGCGTTTTGTAATGCGCCACCCATTCGAGGATATAGGGCGCCTCGTTCTTCATCGTCGAGACGACGGTATAGGTTTCTGTGCTCATGTTCGCCTCTTTGCGCGCGCCGTCTGGCGGCTTTGTTTTACCTACATCTTAATGTGAGCATCCCCCTCAAGACAAGCCACATGGCATGGCTGACACGGCCCCGCACTTTCGCCTACGCCCCCCATTCTGGCGATTCACAAACCCGGTCAGAGCGTCTAACCTGCTCGCAACTGCGATTTGCCAGCGCTATGGCGCGCAAAAAGGAGAGTTTCTGGTGGCACGGACACGCGAGGTTGGAACGCTCTGGATTGGCGGCGCACTCAGCTGGCTGGAACAGATTTGCCTCAAGTCCTTTGTGGACAAGGGCCAGAAAATCACCCTATTCGCCTATGAACCCATCCCGAACATGCCCGCAGGCGTCATCTTTCGCGACGGGCGTGAGATTATCGACACCGATGATTTCATCAAATACGAGCAGAAAAACAGCTACGCCCTTTTTGCCGACTGGTTCCGCCTGCACATGATCCACAAATGCCCGGGCATGATCTGGGTGGATACCGATGTCTATTGCCATCGCCCGATGGACTATGACAGCGACTATGTGCTGGGGTATGAGCTGCCGGGCGAGCATCGTGTCAACAACGCCGTATTGGGCCTGCCCGCCGACAGCGAAATTCTGGCACAGATGCTGGAATTTACCTCGGATCGCTATGCCATCGCGCCCTTTCTGCCCCGCAAGCGGCAAGAGATGATGCGAAAACAGGCGCAAAAGGGCAAACCGGTGCATGTCTCGCAACAGCCTTGGGGCGTCTGGGGGCCGATGATGGTCACGCATTATGTGCATGCCTTGGGGCTAGAGGCGCATGTGCAATCGCTCAACGCCTTTTATCCGATCACCTTTCCAGAACGGTTCAAATTCCTGCGTCGGGCTGAATTGGCCGAGGGGCTGATCACCCCTGAGACCACCGCGCTCCACCTCTGGGCCTCGAACAAGCGGCAATTGGGTAATATCCACAATGGCCTTCCGCCCAAGGGATCCTATTTGGAAAAACTGGTCCAGGAAACCGGGATCACGCCCGCCCTCGCCCCGATCAAAGGGCGCGGCAACAGTACATTCGAAGGTGCACTTATCGACGAGCTAGACCTAGAGTCTGTCAGCGTTGCGGCGGATCTCACCGGACAGGCCCGCGGTTTCATGTTGGCGTTGCATCATAAATTCGATTGCGACATCCAGCTCATCAACTGCAACCGCCGCGGCAAATTCAAAGACGGCGAAGAGGATTGGGTGGCGGGATATACCGCCTTTCTGGTCGAGAATGACGTCAGCCCCGACCGTATCCGGGTTATCCGGGCAGAGAACGAGCTGCGCTCCGTGGATGTGCTCTGCAACCTCTCGGGGTTTGGCGACCGTCACAACGTGCCGTTTCTCGGGAAATTTCTCGAACGCTGTCTGCATGCAGACAGCCGCGTGTTTATGGATGTGCGCAAGGGTTCTGGGGCCTTTCCCTTTCTCAAGGCCTTTGGCACCTATACGCCGCTCTCGACGCGCGAAGAAGATGGACATCCAATCACTCGCATCCGCCTCCAGCCCAAAGCGCCAGAGGTTGCACCCAGCGACGACAATTGGGACCAGATCGCGCAGCAACTTGCGGGCAAGGATGGCTGGTATCGCGCAGGCCCAGAGGGCCACAGCTTTCTCTTCATGCCACGCGATCCGGATACACTGGTTGTGACCTTCGACAATCTGGATATCGCCATGACCAAGCGCGAAGATCGGCGGCCTTGGGGGTATAGTTTCATTCAAGATCAGGGGTGGTCGATGCTGGGCGTTCTGGCTGGTGGCTGGACATGGTACCGCGAACCATGGGTCTGCGCGCAATTCGACGCCCTCCAACAAGAGGGGTTCTTCAAACAGTTTCGCCGCGTGGTGTTCTATGGCGCCTCGATGGGGGGCTATGCCGCCTGCGCCTTTGCGCCGGCGGCACCCGGCTGCGACGTGGTTGCCATCTCGCCGCAGAGCACGGTCGACAGGTCCATCGTGCCTTGGGAAACGCGATACAAAACCGTTTGGGATCGAGATTTTTCAGGAAAATACGGAGATGCGGCAGAGGTAAGTCACGCGGCCCATCGCGTGTCGATCCTCTATGATCCCTACGAGCCGCTCGATGCCCAACATGCCGCCCGGTTCCAACATCCGAATGTGCAGCATTTGCGCGCGCCCCTTCTTGGGCATCGCTTGGGCAGTGCGCTCAATCAGATGGGCATTCTTAGCCCGATCATTCTCGGGGCCCTGAACGGAACCCTCACGGCTGAGGACTATTACCGCCTGCTGCGCGCCCGGCGCGACTTGCCGCGCTATCAACGCGAGTTGTTCACCCGCGCCGTTGCCAAAGGGCACACCAAACTCGCCGAAAGGCTGGGGGCGCGCATTCTGGCACAGAACCCGAACCGTGCTGTTCGCATCGGACTTGAGGCGCTCAAGGCGGGATGATCCTATCGCACGACGAACTCGGCATGCAGCGCGCCTGCCGCCTTGATGCTTTTGAGAATGTCGATCATGTCACGCGGGGCCACACCCAACGCATTCAACCCGGCAATCACCTCCGAGAGTGAGGTGCCCGGTAAAACCTCGGCCAATCCAATCCCGGGCTCTTCTTCGATCCCGGCCTGTGTGCGCGGCACCACAACGGTTTCGCCTTGGGCAAAGGGATTGGGTTGCACCACAAGCGGCGTTTCCTGAATGCGTAGGGTCAGGTTACCCTGTGAAACGGCGACCCGCGATATACGGACATCCTGCCCCATCACGATGGTGCCTGACCGTTGATCGACCACAACCCGGGCCTTGCGCTCGGGCTCGACCAGAATATTCTCGATCTGGCCAAGGGCATGCGCGGGCGAGGCCGCACGCATCCGCGAGAGCGTCAATTGCACGGTGCCAGCGTCCAGCATGATGGCGGCATCCCGGCCCACACGGCCATTGATCGCCGTCTCTATCCGGCCGGCAGTGGTGAAATCCGGCTCTCGCAGGGCCAGCCGGATTGTATCAAGGCCTGCAAAGTCAAAGTCGATCTCGCGCTCGACCCGCGCACCAGAGGGAATGACACCCGCCGTCGGGACCCCTTGCACGACCCCGCCCGCATCCCCTTGCGCCGCCACGCCCCCAGCGATGATCGTACCCTGAGCCACGGCATAAATCTGACCATCCGCCGCATTGAGCGGGGTCATTACAAGGGTGCCGCCCAACAGGCTCTTGGCATCGCCGATGGCGGATATCGTGACGTCGATCTGGCTGCCCGCGCGGGCAAAGGGCGGCAACTCGGCCGTGACAAATACGGCGGCAACATTCTTGGGGCGAAATTGCTCGCCCGAGACGTTGATTCCGAGGCGTTCGAGGATATTCGACATGATCTCTTCGGTGAAGGGCGCATTGCGCAACCCGTCACCCGTGCCATTCAGCCCCACAACAAGGCCATAGCCCACAAGGTCATTGCCGCGCACCCCGTCAAACTCGACCAGATCCTTGATCCGGATCGGACTGGCCGCAGCCGTAACGCCCGCAAGCGCAAGCGCCAGTGCCATGATCCCCCGGACAAGTCCCAACCAGAGGGTCATGACAGGAAATTCAAGAGGCTGAGGCGCGAAGCCCGCGCCGTTACGGTATAAAGGGATTCCAGTTGGAATTGCACCTGCTCCAACTCGACCGCCGTCTCGAACGCATCGACAGAGACCAGTTCGCCGCGCGCGATCTCGAAACTGGTGATTTCAGCGGCGATACGCACGGCAGATTGCGCGATCCGGTTCTCGGCCTGCCCGAGACTTGCGCGCATTTCGGTCAGCACATCCTGATGTGCCAAGAGTGCAACACCGGCCCCAGAGGCAAGGCTGATCCGATCACCTAAAGCCAGAGCCAGACCCGCATCATCGCTTACGGCGATCAAGGCGACCTGCTTGAGCGCCGCGCGCAACCCCGCATGATCCGCCCGGATATCAAGGGCCACAGACTCGCCCGAGCCAAGCCTATAGGGGGCAACCTCGCTATCCCCGCCCTGATAGATCGAGGCCAGAAACCCGCCGGTCGGACTATCAAAGAAGACATCCAATCGGCTTTTTACCTCTGCGGCAGTCGTCGCCCCAATAAGCGCATCGCGGACCTCGGAGAGGACGGTTTCAGCTGCGGCCAGCGGGCTTGTGTCTGTCTGCGCGCCAGAAAAGAGGGCGCGCCCTGCCACCTCGGTGTTGAGAGACCCGATCAAGGAGCCAAGGGCCTGAGTTGCGGTTGCGGCAAGGTCCGACACTTGGCGTGTCGTACCCGCTGTGCCCAGGATGATGCCCTGTGTCGCAAGATCTGTGGTGACGCCCTGCACGCGGGCCAAAGCGGCTTGCATGACCTCGGTATCGGTCGCAGCCTCACGGGCAGCCGTGCGATGCCCCGCCAAGAGCACCAGTTCGTGCTCGATGTCGGCCAGTGGCAGGAGGTTTCCCGACAGGTGCCGCCCAAGGTCTGCGGCCCGGCCACTGCTCAATTCTAGCCCAAGACGGTCCAATTGCTGGCGCAGGTCCACGCCCTGCCGGCGCAGCGCAAAGGACTGCGCAAGATCACCAATGCTCTGAAAATTCATGGTCATATCCTCAACAGGGTATCAAGCAGGTCATCAATCGTCTGGATCATACGGGCATTAGCCCCGAACGCCTGCTCGACCAGCAAAAGGCGCTGCAGCTCTGCATCGCTGTCTACGCCCGTGGCCAGTTCCTGCGCTCGAAACTCGGCGGCCTGACCTGTGGCAAAGCTCAGGCGCGCTTCGGTTGTGACCCGCTCTTGGGAGAGGCTTGAGATCAGGGTGGCGGCATGATTGGCAGCCGAACGCGCCCCGCCCCCCAAGAGGCCAGAAGGTAAGACGCTGGTCTGCGTCAAGGCGTGGCTCAACGCCCCAAGCAGCGCCCCCGCCCCCGGCGGCCCGCCACCCGTTGCCCCAAGCCCATCCCGAAGGCGAAAGAGTGCGCCCCCCTGTGAGGGATCGACAAGGCGGGTAACCGCGATCCGTCCGGCAAGGCCAAGCGCGTTTCCAGCCTCGAAAATAGCGCCTGCATCGGTTAGAAGGCCCGGTGCACCGGGTGCGCGGGTTGCGTCGAGACCCGGGGCTTGAAACCGCTCAACCAGATCGCGCGCCAGCGCATCGAGCTTGGAATTGGCCTCAACTGCTGCGCGATCCCGGATGTCGAGTAAGGCGCCAAGGCGACCGCCTTGCAAAGGCCCCCGGTCGGCACCGATGGGCACGTCAGCCCCATCGATGGCGATGCCCGAGAGTTGCCCTTCTTGGTGTGTCATCTGCGGCGTCACCAGGGGTGTGGCAGCAAAGGTCAGCTTGACAGCTCGACCATCCAGCAGCATCCCGCCGGCAGTGGTGACAAGCGCAACAGAGGCATCCCCACGCGGCACCTGGCGCAACGGGACGATCAGCGACAGCGTGTCAATGGTGCGTTGGCGCTGGTCCTCAAGTGCTGTGATGTCAGTCCCACGCGACTGCCCCGTGGTGATCTGAACATTGAGCGCGGCCACCTCTTGAAGACCTGCATTCAGTTCCTGCACTGTTGTTGCGATGTCGCGATCTGCCGCCGTGCGCAGCCGCGCGATGTCTGCCGCCGCATCGTTGATCCCCGCAGTCAGGTCCTGTGCCGCGCTCAGGACCGCGTCAAGCCGGTTTGTATCCTCGGGTCGGGTGGCCGCCGTCTCGAGCGCCACTTCAAGCGTGGCCAAACGCCCTGTGAGGGAGTTTGGAGCGTCGGGCGTGCCAACCGAACTTTCCACCGCGCGGGCGAACGCGGCCTGCACCTCAGAGGCCGCGCGCGCGCTATCAGCCAAGCGTCTGTCTGACAAAAGACCCAGATCGACCTGACGCACGATACCCGTGACCTGCACGCCCCGACCGTCCCGCGTCGCCGCGAGCGTGACCTCGCGCGGCGCGAACCCCTCGGTCAGTGCATTGGCGAGGTTGCCCGAAATAACATCCACTGCGCGCGTATTGGCGGCAAGCCCACTCAGGGCGCTGGACAGGGCGGAACCAAGGCTCATGACTTTTCCTTTCCTTCTGCCTCAAAGAAGCGATCAGCGGATGATATTGGTTGTTTCCTGCAACATCTCGTCGACGGTCTGGATGACCTTGGCATTCGAAGAATAGGCGCGCTGAGTCTGGATCATATCCGTCAATTCGCCCGCAACATCGGTGGCGGATTCCTGACGGGCAAAGGCCACAATATCGCCCGTCGGCCCAGCCCCCGCATCCCACAGGAAAAACGAGCCGCTATCGGTCGAGGGCAAGTAGGTCTGTTGATCCATCGAGACCATGCCATTCGGATTTGGCAGGTCCACGAGCGGCACCTGATACACAATCCGGCTGACCCCGGTATCAAAAGTGGCGCGTACAAATCCGTTCGCGTCCACATTGGCCGAGGTCATGTTGCCTACTGGAGAGCCATCCTTGGCGATAGAATGCGGCGCAAAGCTATCCGAGAGCTGGCTCATGCCAGCAGAGGTGCCCGGACGCCCGATATTGATCTCGATCGGGCCCCCCGCGACATCAACAATGATGGCGCCGCTGGTCGGATCATAGGTGCCACCTGTCACACTCTGAACATTCAACAACGTGCCGCCCGTCTCGCGCGCATCATCAAAGGTTAAAACATATTCGCCGATCAGCGCATTGCCTTGCGCAGAGTCGGTGAGGGTGACGGTCCATTCATTCGAGAGGCCCGTGGCTGGAATGGTGGGCGTGAACTGAATCGAGATTGTCTCGGACGTACCGAGATTGTCGAAATACTCGATCGAGAGCTGCCGGGGATCGCCCAAGCTGTCAAAGCGCGTATCTGTGGCTGGCAGGTTCACACCCAGATTGATGGCAGTGGTCGGCTCACCGGTCAGCTGGTTGACGTTGATCTGAACAGGTTCCAGCCCGGTGCTGGTATCGCGGGAAAATTCGGGGATCGTGCCATCAGGATTGGCAGGCCACCCAAGCAGAACAAGACCCGATTCCGTTACAAGCCGCCCCTGAGGGTCGGCGCGAAAAGATCCGGTCGTGGTCAACAGCATCCGAGGGTCGCCATTGCCAACTACCAGATCGGTGACACGCGCCACCGGCAGGAACCCACGGTCGCGCACCGCGAGATCGGTCGGGTTCGAAGAGCTGACAATCGCACCGCCCTGATCAATCAGGCGCTGCGTGCCCGCACGCACCCCACCCGCAGCATAGCTGCCGCCGCGACCCGCGATCACAACGGATTCGAAATCCGCCTCGACCCGACGATAGCCAAAGGTCGACGAATTCGCGATGTTATCCGATATGGTGGCAAGCCGCGTGGCATTCGCGTTCAGCCCCGCAACGCTGGCATTGAGTGAGGAGGAAATTGTCATGGATACGCCCTTCTGCTGCGTCGACCAACCTTGGGACACAGGCATACGCGCGTAACTTTAACAGTCCGCTAATAGATAAAATTATCCCTAGTTCTGGCCGCTCTCGGATCGCAGCAGGATCAACTCGAGCCTGTTGTTGCGCAGGTCCATCGGATCGCTCACAGCCGGAGAACGATCCGCATGGCCCGCGATTCGACGTATCCGTTTGGCCGCAAGCCCTGCATCCTCAAGCCTTTGGCGAAACTGATCAACACGGGCCGTTGACAGGTCCCAGACCGGGTTTCGTACCAGAGTAATGGGTCGCGCGCGCGTGTGACCCGCAAGGGCTGCATCGTTGATCACCAGATTGGCAGCAGAGGCCAAGAGCATCGAGAGGTCTTGGAGCAGGCGCGTCGGGCTTGTTTGGTCCGGTTCAAAGAGCAAGGCACCGGGCAGCTCGAAAATCTCGATTACCAAACCCTCATCGGTGACACGGGTCACGATATGTCGCAGAAGGTCGTCCGACACCATGCTCTCGCCGCTCCGCCCTGTCAGCATCGCCTCGATGGTGGAAAACGCCTGTGCGTCAGCCTCTTGATCAGCCGAGAGATTGCCGCCTTCAACCAGCCCCATCTCGCCCCGCACCTGTTGGCTGGAGGTCGCCAGAGGTTGAGAGGCTCCAGAGCCACTCTGCAACAGAGTCTCCTGGGAAAAGACGCTCTCGCCCCCAAAGGCACCGTCGCCACCGCCAGAGGTTCGACTGATCGGGACCGTCGGGCTAAAATAGTCCGAGATCCCTTTGCGTTGTTGTTCGGTCGTCGCGTTCAGCAGCCACATCAGCAGGAAAAAGGCCATCATAGCCGTGACAAAGTCAGCATAGGCAACCTTCCAGGCGCCCCCATGATGCCCGCCACCGCCCACAACCTTTTTCCGTTTGATGATGACTGGCTTCGCATTGCTCTGCGCGCCCATTCTCACCACCTTTGTACTCACCCACGTTAAGGATTAGCACAACAGAGCTTACTGGGCTGTTAACACCTCAAGTTTTAGCGATTTCGCGTCGTCATACCTGCCCTGGCAACCACAAGACAATCGCAGGAAAGGCCACCAAAAGTGCGATGGTCACAGCATCTGCCACAAAGAACGGGGCAACGCCCTTGAACACATCCTGCACGCTGATATCGTCCCGCACCCCCGCCACAACAAAGCAGTTGAGCCCGATCGGTGGCGTTATCAAACAAAACTCGGCCATCTTGACCACAAGAATCCCGAACCAGATCGCGCACATTGGCCCCGACATGCCAAAGGTACTGTCGGCCGCGCTGACCGCGACACCGCCATTCAGCGCCATGACCGCCGGATAGACCACCGGCAGGGTCAGCAGCAGCATCCCGATTGCATCCATGAACATGCCCAGCACCGCATAGGCCAGCAGGATGCAGATCAGGATCAGCATTGGTGACATGGTCAGAGAGGTGATCCAATTGGCAAAGGCATGCGGAAGATCGGCAAAGCCGAGGAACCGCACATAGATCAGCACGCCCCAAATAATCGTGAAGATCATCACACTGAGCTTGGCAGTCTCGAGCAGGGCATCTTTCAACTCGCGCCACCGCATGCCGCGATAGAGCGCGACCAGAAACACCAGAAACGCCCCGATGGCCCCGCCTTCGGTGGGTGTGCCCCAAGCATCGCCGCCAAACGGATTGTAGACAAAGAACACGATTGTGACGACCACAAACACGATGGGCAGCGCGGGCGGCAAAGAGACAAGCCGCTGACGCCATGTAAATCCCGTGACCGGCGGGCCAAATCCCTTGATCGTCAGGGCCAGACCGATGATCAAAAGGACATAGACAATCGCCGAGAACATCCCCGGCACGAACCCCGCCAACAAGAGCTTGCCTACGTCCTGCTCGACGATGATGGCGTAGATCACCAAAAGGGCCGAGGGCGGAATAAGGCTGGCCAAGGTGCCACTAGCCGCCACAACACCCGCAGCAAAGCGTTTATCATAGCCGATCTTGAGCATCTCGGGGATGGCAATACGGGCAAAAACCGCCGCTGTCGCCACACTGGCCCCCGACACGGCGGCAAAGCCTGCGGTGGCAAAGACGGTCGACACCGCAAGGCCCCCCGGCACCCAGGCAATCCAGCGTTTAGCCGCCTCGAAAAGAGCCTGTGTGAGGCCCGCGTAATAGGCGAGATAGCCGATCAAGATGAAGGTGGGAATAAGGCTCAGCGCCTGCGAGCTGACCTTGGAATGCGGCACCTGCCCTGCGGTCTTGACTGCGACGGTCACAGCCCAGAGGAATTCGTCGCCCGCATAGCCCTTTTTGGACCAGAAAATCCAGATCAGGCCGATGACACCGGCCAGAGCCGCGGCAAAAGCCACCCGCATGCCCAGAACCACAACAACCAACATCAGTCCAGTGACGACAATTCCAATCTCGATGGGCTCCATCAGATGCGTTCCTTACGTGTCATGGCCGGTCAATTGCGCGGCTTCGCGCGCGGCCTGCGTGGCCACATCTTCTATCAAAGGCACCGCCACTGGCTGCTCTGACCCCGAAAGAAAGGCCCGTCCATAGGCCCAGAGTTGCAGCGTCAGACGCAGGGACAGCACGGCAAAGGCGATGGGCGCCAGTATCTTGGCAGGCCAGATCGGCAGGCCGATATCAATCGTGCTGTCGCGGCTCCACATCGGTGCAGCAAAGTCGAAGCTGCGTTGAAAATGTGCCCAGCTTCCCCAAACCAACAGCAGCATCAGGACCAAGACCGCCAGCGTGGTGATGAGTTCAACCAACCAGAGCGCCCGGCCCTTGAGCAGGCTTACAACAATATCCATGCGGATATGCCCGCCATCGCGCTGCGTGTAGGCCACGCCCATAAACGCGATCAGCGGCATCATTTGCTCGATCCAGTCGACATAACCGGGGACAGGTTGATTGAAAAAATTCCGGCCACTGACCGAGATCACCGCAAGGATCATGATGCTGAACACCGCCAGACCGCTCAGCAAGGCCAACACGCGTTCCAACCGATAAAGGCGCCGGTCAAGTTGGCTCAATAGGCTGTTATCAGACAGCACGGATGCGGAACCCGCCATGGGTTTTCCCCCTGTCGTTTTAGGATGATAAACGACCCGCCGCGCGCTCTGCACGGCGGGCCGATCTCATCGGCTCAGGAGCCGCCCTTGATTTCGGTCAGTTTGCTTGTAACGAATTCATAGAGTTCCTGAGCGGGAAGGCCACGCGCGGAATTCTCTTCGATCCAGCTCTGCGCGGCAGGGCCAGCGGCCGCCTCTTTGAACGCATCGAGCGAGGCCTGATCAAAGCTGACCGATGTGATCCCGCGCTCTTCGAGTGCAGGCCCCCAAGCCTTCATCGTCTCGTTCTCGTAATAGTCAATGTAATGCGCCAGCGCCTCATCAACCGACCCAAGCAGGGCCTCGCGCTCTGCATCGCTCAGCGCGTTGAGGGCATCGGTATTGGCCACGACGGGACAGTTCACAGTGCCGGGATTGAGATTGGCTGTCCACCATGTCGCGCTCTCGATGGTCCCAAAGGACATATGGGCATGTGGCGCAAAGCTTACGGCCTTGACCACGCCGCTATCCATTGATTGCCGCACTTCCGTCGCAGACATCGAGGTGGGCACAGCGCCGATCGCCTGCATGGCAGTACCGATCCCGCCAAGCGCGCGCACGCTCATACCTTTGAAATCCTCGGGGCTGTCAGGCACGTCACCTGCACCGACAAAATTATACTGAGGCATCGGCGTGGGCATCAAAAGCGTCGCATTCCATCGCGCCAGATCAGCCTGCACCGCCGGATGAGCGTAAAGGGCCTGCGCAAGGGCGGTTTCCTGTTCCAAAGTCTCGACGCCAAGGAACGGCAATTCCATGACTGTCAGCGATGGGTTCTTGTCGGCATGATATCCGGCACAGAACTGCGCCATTTCGAACGCACCGATTGAGATGCCATCAAGGTTCTCTTTCTCGTTCGAAAGACCGCCATAGCTGATGTTCATGGTGAACTCGCCATTTGTCTTTGCGCTCACCAACTCCGCGATCTTTTCGACGTGTTCGGTAAAGGCACGGCGTTTGCCCCAGACAGACACGTTCCATTCGGTCGCCATAGCCTCGCCTGCAAAGGCAAGGCTGAGGGCGGCCACAGCGGTGTAGCTAAGGTATTTCTTCATGGTTTTTCTCCCTGTGTCGTTTGTTTGATTGGGGTTGCCATTCGGAAATGGGTCAACATTGTTCTTTGTAAACAATGAATATCGACGGCAACCCAGTGGATTGCCTTACAACACACCAGGCGGGCTGGTTTGTCCAGCCTTAGCTGACCTTGGCCCAAGCCAAAGGGTTGGCCGCATCCTGCGCCATCAATACCGGAGCGCGGGGCTGAAAGACGACTGAGCCAAGCGTGGGGCGCGCCGGTCCTCGACCTTAAAAAGCCCGCGCCTCGGAGCAGCAGCACCCCGTTGCCAAGACCATTGGATTTGGCCGCTATCAAAGGCTTCACTTCATCCGTCATGCCTATGAAAACATGCGCGCGATCCCTCGCGGGGGCATCGGCCTTGGTCGCCACCGCTCCAATGAGACCAACTAGGGTGAGTAAGCTGCAAGGGGAAAGCATCGCTATCCGGTTGCTGTTATCGAACCCAAGGGATTTCACATACTATTTTTGTCAACTATTCGCAAAGCCCTGTCTGGTCAGCCCAAAGATGGCGTGCTAAACGCGGTCCGATCGCACGACGAAAGTTTCCGCATGCCTGACAGTGCGCCTGCCAAACCTGCCCTCTCCCGGCCAGAGTTCATTGCCATGATGGCGATGATGGCTGCGACGGTGGCATTCTCAATCGACGCGATGCTGCCCGGCTTGCCGCATATCGCCGAGGCGCTGACGCCAGAGGCGCCCAACCGGGCGCAACTGATCATTACAGCATTTTTGCTGGGTCTGGGTTTGGGCACCTTCGTCTCTGGCCCACTTTCGGACAGCTTCGGACGCAAGCGGGTGATCCTGATCGGTGCGGCGATTTATGCGGCGGGGGCGGGTCTTGCGATGCTTGCCCCAAGCCTTGAGACCCTGCTGGCCGCCCGCGCGGTTCAGGGCGTGGGCGCGGCGGCGTTTCGCATCGTGTCCATCGCCATTATCCGCGATCTTTATGCCGGGCGCGATATGGCGCGGCTCATGTCCTTTGTGATGATGGTGTTTGCTCTGACGCCTGCAATGGCCCCACTCTTGGGCGCGGGTGTGATTGTCTTGGCAGGGTGGCGCGGGGTGTTCGCAGCCTTTGTGCTCTTTGCCCTGATCCTGTCGCTCTGGATGGCGCTGCGACTGCCGGAACCGCTTGCGCCGCAGGCGCGCCGCCCATTTCGCGCGGCCCCTCTCTGGGCCGCACTGCGCGAGGTGTTGGCGCATCCGGTGACGCGGGTGGCCATTGTCGTGCAAATGCTCTGCATGGCCACGCTTTTCACCTCTCTGAGCATGGTGCAGCCAGTGTTCGACGTGACGTTTCACCGCGCAGAGAGTTTCCCCTACTGGTTTTTCCTCATGGCGCTGATTGCGGGTTGTGGCAGCTTCCTCAACTCCCGCCTTGTCATGCGCCTTGGGGTGGAACGGATGGTGAGCGCGGCACTGGCGTCACAAATCGGGCTGTCCATCGTGGCGATTGCGCTCTGGCAAATCGGCCTTCCGCCTCATGCGCAATTCGCGGTCTTTCTGATCTGGCAGACCAGCGTTTTCTTTCAGGCCGGGCTGACGCTGGGCAATCTCAACGCGCTCGCAATGGCCCCGATGGGCGCGATTGCGGGCATGGCGGCGAGTGTGACAGGGGCTGTGGCGACTGTCGGCAGCGTGGCAATTGCCGTGCCCATCGGGCAGCATTTCGCAGGCACCCCGATGCCCGCGCATTTAGGGGTGTTGGGCGCGGTGCTGACCGGCTTTATCCTGATGCAACGGTTGCGGGCACGCACAGCGGAAATGGTTTGAGTCATTTTATTTTGTATACCGTCGCATACTATCTTTATCGCGCGCAAATAATCCGCTAAGACAAGCTCAATCCAACGAGTCGCGCGCCTGCGCCGCAGGGCCGCCGCGCGCATCCCCTGATCGGAAAGGATCCCCGATGGCCACGTCCAATACCCCCGATATCATCTACACCAAGGTCGATGAGGCCCCCGAACTGGCGAGCGCCTCGCTCTTGCCGATCATCCAACGCTTTGCGGCGGCGGCAGATGTGACCGTCGGCACCAAGGATATTTCGCTGGCAGGCCGCATCCTTGCCTCTTTCCCCGAGCATCTGACCGAAGAACAGCGTATCGCCGACGATCTTGCGGAACTGGGCGAACTGGTGAAAACCCCCACCGCTAATGTCATCAAACTGCCGAACATCTCGGCCTCTGTGCCGCAACTCCTTGCAGCAATCCGCGAATTGCAAGGACAAGGCTATGCTATCCCCGATTACGTCGAGGACCCGCAGACCGAAAACGAGAAAACCGCGCGCGCGCGCTACGATGCGCTCAAGGGTTCTGCCGTGAACCCGGTTCTGCGCGAGGGCAATTCTGATCGCCGCGCCGCGAGTGCCGTCAAGAAATACGCCCAAGCCAATCCGCACCGCATGGGCGATTGGTCCGCCGACAGCAAGACGCGCGTGGCCGCTATGTCGGGGGGGGATTTCTTCTCGAACGAGAAATCCGCCACCCTGCCACAGGCCGCAAAGGCCAAGATTGTTCTGGAAACCGCCGCTGGCGAAACCGTGCTCAAGGATGGGCTGAGCTATCCGGCGGGCACCGTGGTCGATGCCACCTACATGAGCGCCGCTGCACTTGACGCCTTTCTTGCCGAGGAAATCGCGCGCACCAAGGCCGAAGGCGTGCTCTTTTCCATCCACCTCAAGGCCACGATGATGAAGGTCTCGGACCCGATCATTTTTGGTCACGCGGTCAAAGCCTTCCTTGCTCCGGTGTTCGAGCAGTTTGGCGATGCAATGGCCGCCCTTGGCGTGAATCCGAATTCCGGGCTGGGCGACCTATTGTCCAAGGTAAAGGATGAGGCCGAAATCATGGCCGCGATTGAGGCCTGCATGGCCGCGCGCCCGCCGCTTTACATGGTGGATTCCGGCAAGGGGATCACCAATCTGCACGTGCCGTCCGACGTGATCATCGACGCCTCCATGCCCGCGCTGATCCGCGCCGGCGGCAAGGGCTGGGGCCCGGACAATGCAGAACATGATGCCGTCTGCGTCATCCCAGACAACGCCTATGCGCCGGTCTATGACGAGACCATCAAGTTCTTCAAAGAGCATGGCAAACTGAACCCGGCAACCGCAGGCACAGTGCAGAACATTGGCCTGATGGCGCAAAAGGCCGAGGAATACGGCAGCCATCCCACCACCTTTGAAATCCCTCAGACTGGCACCGTCAAGATGATGCTCGAAGATGGCACCGTGCTGCATCAGCATAGCGTGGAAGCGGGCGACATCTGGCGCTCGGCCTCGGCACGCAAAGCCCCGATCGAGGATTGGGTCAATCTGGCCATTGAGCGGCAAAAGGCCACCGGCTATCGGTCGATCTTTTGGCTGGATGCGGCGCGCGCCCATGACGCAGAGCTGATCGCGATGGTAAAACCGATCCTCAAGGCACGCGGCGTCGAGGACAAGTTCGAGATCATGGCCCCGCGTGAGGCAACCCGCGCCTCTTTGGAAACCATCACCAAAGGCGAGAACAGCATCGCCATCACCGGCAACGTGCTGCGCGACTACCTGACAGACCTGTTTCCGATCCTTGAATTGGCGACCAGCGCCAAGATGCTGTCCATCGTCAAGCTGATGCAGGGCGGTGGCATGTTCGAAACCGGGGCCGGCGGCTCTGCGCCCAAGCATGTGCAGCAATTGCAGTCGGAAAATCACCTGCGTTGGGATTCCTTGGGCGAGTTCTGCGCACTGGGCGAGAGCCTCAAGTTTCTGGCCGAAACCAACGGCAATGACCGCGCCCGTGTCTTGGGCGAGGCTGCCGAAACCGCCACGCAGGGTATTCTGGATCATGACCGCTCACCAAGCCGCAAGGTCGGAGAGCCTGACAACCGCGACAGCCACTACTGGTTTGCCCGCTATTGGGCCGAGGCCTTGGCGACCCAGACCGAGGATGCAGCCCTCGCTGCAGAATTCGCGCCAGTCGCACAGGCCTTGGCCGAGAATGAAGCCAAAATCGTTGGGGAATTGGCCGCAGCCCAGGGCAAACCCGCCGATATTGGCGGCTATTACCACGCTGATCCGGCCAAGCTGGCAGCGGTGATGCGCCCAAGTGCGACGTTGAACGCGATTATCGGCTAACAGGCACTGACCGCGCGGCCCTTTGGGTCGCGCGGTTCACTCTCCAACCGGGGCCACGCTATTCCCGGCCAGCTCCTCAGAGAAGGGGCGCGGCAGCGGGTCTTTGCCCAGACGGGCGCGGTAAGCGGGCAGGCTTTCGGCCACGCGCATCACGTAATTCTGGGTTTCGCGGAATGGGATATGCTCGATCCAGTCAACGATCCCATGAGCATCGCGGCCCCGCGGATCGCCATACTGTTCGATCCATTGCGCCGCGCGTCCCGGACCAGCGTTATAGCCGACCGAGACCAGCACGATATTGCCACCAAACCGGGCACCCAACCCGGCAAGATAGGCCGATCCAAGCCGCGCGTTATAAACCCAGTCATTCAGCACATCTGAGGGCACATAGAGCAGGCCCAGATCACGCGCCATATCACGCGCCGTGCCGGGCATAAGCTGCATCAGCCCCTGCGCGCCTGCGCCGCTGACCACCACATGGTTGAATTCGCTCTCTCGCCGGGCAATCGCAAGCGCCAGTTCCATCGGCGTTGGCAGGTCCATGTCCACCATCGGATGCAGGGCATAATAGGGGCGTTCCACGATCACCCCACGCTCTGCCGCCGTCTTGCCCAACATTACCTGAAGATGGGGCTGCTTGAGATCTTCGAGCATATGGCCCATTTGCATAAGGCCGGTGCGATCTTGGGTTTCGGCCAGATGCAGGAAGAACCGCCGCGCAAGGCTCAGATCGTTCATGCGCAGGGCCAGCGTTCCAATCTCATGCAGGTCGGTTTGCGCGAACGCAGCACCGCGCCAGTCGGGTGTGCCCTCGGTCCCGGCCAGACGTAGATCAAATGCCACCTTCCCCGCCTCAGCGGCCAATAGCCCGTAAAAACTGGTCTGATATTCGGCCCCCTCGGCATAGGCCAGTTGCGCCGCCTCGGGATCTCCCAGCGCCTCTTGGGTGCGACCAATCCAATAGCCCGCCCGCCCCAGCGAAATCGGCGTGGCGACAGCGGCACGAAAGCGCTGGAAATGATCAAGCGCAAGTTCAGGCGCGTCGAGATACGTCAGCGCGAGATACCCCGAAAGCCATTCGAGATCCGCAAAATTTGCCCCCTCGACCAGCTGATGCACAGACGCGATATCATAGGCCAATTGCGCCTCGCCCGCGCGCATACTCTGCCGCGCCAAGGTGCGCCGCCAGCTGGCCCAGCGCTCCGGCTCTCCCAGCCCCGCCTTGATCCGGCTCTGGCGCAAGAGAACAGCAATAGCATCCTCGGGCGCGTTGCTCAGGTGGCGGGTGAACAGTTCGAACGCGATGCCGGGATTGCGCGCCTCAGCCTCGGTCAGCCCCTTACCGCCGTCGCGTTTCACAGTCTCGCGCAACTTCGCCAAACGGCGCACCTCCTCCGAGACCAAGGGCAGCATATCCGCGACATCCGCCAAGCCCCGCCAAAGCGCCATTTCCAACCGGGCCTCGTGATGCGGGGCCAAGAGCGCGCCAAACTCGCGCAGGAAGTCCTGATGTTCGGCACCCGTCAGGTCCAGCGTGCGCCACGCCAACACAAGGCCGATCTCAGCCTCGCCTTGCCGCCCCCGTGCCTGTAAAGCGCGCGCAAGATTAAGCGCGCCAGTGCCTGTCTGGGGCGTGTAGCCCTTATAAAACGCCAACACATCGTCGAAATCGGCATGGGTCATCGGCTCTTCGCTCTGCTGACGCAGATAGTCTAGACCGGGCCAATGGGCGTTGCGGCCAAGAAAATCGAGGATCGCATCCGGTTCGCCCAAACCCGCACGCAGACGGTGCCATTCGATCAGATCCGCAGCGGCGATTCCATCGCGCCGCGCCAGACGAGCAGCCACTTCCCAGCGTCCAGCCTGCATGGCATCAAGCGCAGTTGCCAGCGGGCGTGGTGCCTGCCGTGGCAGATCAGACGCATACCCCGGCGAAACCAACAGGCTCAGCCCCAAAACCATGATCAGCGCGCGCAACATCTCTTGCATTTTCCGCTTTTGCGAAGGATAGACAACGCCAGCCTAAGCGGCCCGCGCGCCCGCGTCCATGCACGATGCCGGTGCAGATGTGCGGTCTGCCGCCGATGGCCCGGAATACTAGCGGGTCCTGCCCACAAAGTCAGCAAGAGGAGCGTGTCATGTTCAGAGGATCTTTTCCTGCCCTGGTCACGCCGTTCAAGAACGGCGCAGTGGATGTGGAAACGCTCAAGAAACTGGTGGAGTGGCACATCGGTGAGGGTAGCCATGGGCTTGTGCCCGTAGGCACCACCGGCGAAAGCCCGACATTGACCCATCAGGAACATGAGATGGTCGTCGAAGAGGTGGTGCGCGCCGCAGCGGGCCGTATTCCGGTTATTGCGGGCGCTGGAAGCAACAACACGCTTGAAGGCATCCGGTTGATGCAGCACGCCCACAAGGTCGGGGCGAATGCCGCGCTGGTCGTGACCCCCTATTACAACAAGCCAACGCAAGCCGGGTTGATTGCGCATTTCACAGCGCTGCATGATTGTTGCGATCTGCCAATCATCATTTACAATATTCCGGGTCGGTCCGTAGTGGACATGACCCCTGACACCATGGGCAAACTGGCGCAATTGCCACGCATTGTGGGGGTCAAGGACGCAACAGGCGATCTGGCGCGGGTCTGCGCCCAGCGCATATCCTGTGGCAAGGATTTCATCCAGATTTCAGGCGAAGATGCGACCGCCCATGGGTTCAACGCGCAGGGCGGGGTTGGCGTGATTTCCGTCACCGCCAATGTCGCGCCCAAGCTGGTGGCGCAGGTCCAAGAGGCGACGCTGGCGGGCGACTATGCCAAAGCGCTGGAATTGCAGGACCGTCTGATGCCGCTGCATCGCGCGATCTTTGTCGAACCGGGGCTGGTGGGCGTCAAATACGCCATGTCGCGGCTGGGGCTTTGCAGCGAAGAGGTGCGTTCGCCGTTGGTGGGCCTTAGCGATCCGACCAAGGCGCTGGTCGAAGACGGCATGCGCCACGCCGGATTGATCAACTAACCCATACTTGGCGCGCGGCGGGGGGCAAAACGCCCCCCGCCCGCCATTTTTATTGCACTTCTCCCGTGGGACGCGGGGTCAGAAGGGTCTCGGCGGGCAGGACCGGATAGGTCACTTCTGGCATCTTGCCGGTCAGCGCCCCGAGGAAGGCCACGATCTGATCAGCCTCAGCATCGTTGATTTCTTCCCCCAATTGCGACGTCCCCATGATCTGAACCGCGACCTTGAGATCCCAGACCTTGCCCGAGTGGAAATAGGGCGCGGTTTGATCGATATTGCGCAGGGGCGCAGCACGGAACACATAGGAATCATCAGCTGTTTCGGTCACGGCAAAGCGGCCACGGTCGTCAGGCGGCAGCACGTCGGCACCGGGTTTCTCGATCAGACCAAAGGGATAATAGCCATTGCCACCAAGGTTGATGCCGTTGTGGCAAGACGAACAGCCCTTGTCGATAAACAACTGAAGCCCCGCCTTTTGGCCGTCACTCAATGCCGCGTCGTCCCCATTGAGAAAGGCATCAAAGGGCGAGGGCGTGATCAGCGTTGCTTCATAGGCTTCAATCGCCTTGGCGAAATTATCGAAACTGACAGGGTTCTCCTCCTCAGGGAAAGAGGCGGTAAACCAATCAATATACTGCGGCATCGACATCAGTGTTGCGACGACGTTTTCCGGGGTATTGGCCATCTCGACACCTGCCTGAACCGGGCCTTTGGCCTGCTCGGCAAGGTCCGCCGCGCGGCCATCCCAGAATTGCGCCTCGTTGAACACGGCATTCAGAACGGTGGGCGAATTACGCGGCCCTTTTTGCCAGGCATGCCCAATGGAGGTCTCCATATTGTCATCGCCGCCCGTGGCGAGGTTGTGGCAGGAGTTGCACGAGAAAACACCCGAGGCTGACATGCGCGGATCAAAAAAGAGCGCCTTGCCAAGGTCGATCTTGTCCTCTGTGATCACGTTGTCATTCAACGCCGGGATGGTCGACGGCAACGGCGCAAAAAGCTCTTGCGCGCGCTCGCGCAGATCAGACGCAGCAGCGCCTTGCGCCAAGGCCAAGGCAGACAGGGTGCCGAGGATAAGTTTGAGAGGAGGGGTCACGGAATTGCTCCTTTAGCTTCGATGAGTCGCGCGTTTGAAACGATTCTAATCTAGCCAATGCCAGAGCGGATTGATCTGCCTCAATATCCCATGCAATTGCCCGAGACGTTCGCCGGATTAGGCGTTAGAAATCCAGTTGTTCGCTCTCAGTGTCTTTTCGCATCATTTTAGCCTCAAATGCGCGCGCAATGCGGCTATGCCTTGATTTCAGACCTCTTACGGGTCTAAGCCGCGCCGCAATACGTTGCCTTTGCAACACCTCTTAAAACGTCATTATCCGAGGATTCCGATGCAATTGCCTAATCTCGCCCCCGTGCCCGAACTTTATGTCTCTTACGAGAGTGCGCAAAAGCTCAAAGTCGAGGCCGCGAGCCTCACCAGCTGGGATCTCAGCCCGCGCCAGATCTGCGACCTTGAACTCTTGATGAACGGCGGCTTCAACCCGCTCAAGGGATTTCTGAGCGAGGCCGATTACGACGGTGTTGTCGAACACATGCGTCTGGCCGACGGCACACTCTGGCCGATGCCGATCACGCTGGATGTGAACGAAAAATTCGCTGACGGTCTGGAAATCGGTCAGGACATCGCTCTGCGCGACCAAGAGGGTGTGATCCTGGCAACCATGACTGTCACCGACCGCTGGACCCCCAACAAGGCGCGCGAGGCCGAGCATGTGTTCGGCGCGGATGATCTGGCACATCCGGCGGTGAACTATCTGCATCACACGGCTGGCAAAATCTATCTGGGCGGGCCTGTGACCGGCATTCAACAGCCGGTGCATTATGATTTCCGGGGCCGCCGCGATACCCCCAACGAATTGCGCGCCCTCTTCCGCAAACTTGGCTGGCGCCGCGTCGTGGCCTTTCAAACCCGCAACCCGCTGCACCGCGCGCATCAGGAACTGACATTCCGCGCCGCCAAAGAAGCGCAGGCGAACCTGCTCATTCACCCTGTCGTCGGCATGACCAAACCGGGGGACGTGGATCACTTCACCCGCGTGCGCTGCTATGAGGCGGTGCTCGACAAATACCCAAGCGCGACCACCACGATGAGCCTGCTCAATCTGGCAATGCGGATGGCAGGCCCGCGCGAGGCGGTCTGGCACGGCCTGATCCGCAAAAACCACGGCTGCACGCATTTCATCGTGGGTCGCGATCACGCTGGCCCGGGCAAGAACAGTCAGGGTCAGGATTTCTATGGCCCCTATGATGCGCAAGAGTTGTTCAAGCAGCATCAGGATGAAATCGGCATCGAGATGGTCGATTTCAAACATATGGTCTATGTGCAGGAGAAGGCCCAGTATTACCCGATTTCCGAAGTGCCGGAAGGCGCAACAGTGCTTGATATTTCCGGCACCGAACTGCGCCGCCGTTTGGCCGAAGGCCTGGAAATCCCCGAGTGGTTTTCGTTCCCCGAAGTGGTGCGCGAATTGCGCCGCACACGTCCGCCACGGTCCAAGCAGGGCTTTACCGTGTTTTTCACTGGCTTCTCAGGATCGGGCAAATCCACCATTGCCAACGCTCTGATGGTCAAGCTGATGGAGATGGGCGGGCGTCCCGTAACCCTGCTCGACGGCGATATCGTGCGCAAGAACCTGAGCTCCGAGCTGGGCTTTTCCAAGGAACACCGGGATCTCAACATTCGCCGCATCGGGTATGTGGCCTCTGAAATCACCAAGAACGGCGGCATCGCCATCTGTGCGCCTATCGCCCCCTATGCCACGACACGCCGCGCGGTGCGCGAGGATGTCGAGCAGTTCGGCGCCTTTATCGAGGTGCATGTCTCGACCAGCCTCGAGGAATGCGAACGCCGTGACCGCAAGGGCCTCTACAAGCTGGCCCGCGAAGGCAAGATCAAGGAGTTTACCGGGATCTCCGATCCGTATGATGTTCCCGAGAACCCTGAATTGCGCGTCGAGACCGAGAATGTCGATGTCGACAACTGCGCGCATCAAGTGATTCTCAAGCTCGAAAGCCTTGGCCTGATCGCCGGCTAAACGCAGCTAACTTAACGAAAAAGGGCCGTCCCCTGCGGGGCGGCCCTTTTGCCATCTGACCGGCTAAGCACGGGCCATCAATGCACCGTCACCGGCTCCATATTGTTCTGACGCGCAAGCAAAAACGCCAACTTGCGGTCTCGCACCAATGCCAGACGCTCACCCTCGGCGGTGTGCACCGCGTAAAGCGTGGTCAAATCCCCCACCTGTTCGCGCATGTCGGCGGGAAGATCACCCACTTTGACCGCGCGCACATAGACGATGGGGCGATCTGTATCCTGTCCGAAATCATATCGCGTATCCATGATCGCTTACCCCTTGTTGATCTTGATTCTCTGCACCACCGGTTCGGGCTGTGCCCGTGTCAGATCGACATGCAAAAGACCGTTTTCCATGATCGCCTCACCCACCTCGACCCCGTCTGCCAGCACGAAAGAGCGTTGAAATTGACGCGCCGCGATGCCGCGATGCAGATAGAGCCGGTCTTCGGCCTCATCGCTCTGACGGCCGCGGATTACCAATTGCCGATCCTCGACAGTGATCGCCAGATTATCCTCGGCAAAGCCAGCCACAGCCAGCGTGATACGATAGGAATTCTGCGAGGTCTGTTCGATGTTGAAGGGCGGATAGCCCTCGTTTCCAGATTTCGCGCTGCGTTCCAGCATGCGCTCCAGCTGTTCAAACCCCAGCATATAGGGGTGCGACCCCAGAGTAAGCTTTGTCATCGACACGTCCTTGAGCTTAAGCGACCGTCCATCTTGCAGGCCCCGTTTCGGCGGCCATGGATAGGAATATGGGGGCTGGTCCACAGGCGTGCAAGGGCTTTGCGAACGGGTTCCGATTCGCTATCTTAAACGCTCAAGAGCCCAGAGGAATCGCATGCCATGAATGCCTTCAGCGACCTGTCGATGAAATCCGAGGATGTGTTGCGCGTCGAGTTGGAGGAATTCCGTCGCGAGCATCGCGATTTGGATGAGGCCATTCGCGCGCTGCAAGACAAGGGCACGGCGGATCAGTTGATGATCCAGCGGCTCAAGAAGAAAAAACTCTGGCTGCGCGACATGATCGCAAGGATCGAGGACCGGCTTTACCCGGACATCATTGCGTAGGCCTACGTGATCAGTATAGTGCGCGCTTCGATACGAGGGGCGTTACATGGCAGGCGTAAAGATCGGCATCATCATGGGCAGTCAATCCGACTGGCCCACCATGCGCGAAGCGGCGCAGATTCTGGATGAATTGGGCGTAGCATATGAGGCGCGCATCGTCTCGGCACATCGCACGCCAGATCGGCTTTGGGACTACGGCAAATCGGCGGTCGCGCGCGGCTTGCAGGTGATCATCGCCGGGGCCGGCGGCGCGGCACATCTACCGGGGATGATGGCGTCCAAGACACGCGTGCCGGTGATCGGCGTGCCGGTGCAGACGCGGGCATTGTCAGGCGTCGACAGCCTCTACTCCATTGTGCAGATGCCAAAGGGGTTCCCGGTGGCTACGATGGCGATTGGGGCTGCGGGGGCGGCCAATGCCGGGCTGATGGCAGCGGCAATCCTTGCCATTTCTGACGCCGCGCTTGCACAGCGCCTGGACGATTGGCGCGCGGCGCTTTCGGCCTCTATCCCGGATGAGCCCAGCGATGAGTGAGATGCTTCCCACGGGTGCCACGATCGGAATCCTCGGCGGCGGGCAATTGGGCCGCATGCTCTCGGTTGCAGCCTCGCGGTTGGGGTTCAAGACCGTGATCTTTGAGCCGGGTGGCGATTGCCCAGCCAGCCATGTGGCGCATCAGCATATTCAGGCCGACTACACAGACGAAGACGCGCTGCGCCGCTTTGCCGGAATTGTCGATGTGATCACCTATGAATTCGAGAACATCCCCACCGCAGCCCTCGATGTGCTAGAGCGTGCGCGCCCAGTGCGCCCAGACCGCCGCGCCCTCAAGGTCAGTCAAGACCGCCTTCTGGAAAAATCGTTTCTGAGCGATCTGGGGCTGATGACCGCCCCTTTTGCTGCCGTGGATGATCCCGAGGACATGGCCGAAGCGATTGCCGAAATCGGCATACCTGCGATCCTCAAGACCCGTCGCTTTGGGTATGACGGCAAAGGGCAGGCGCGGATCATGTCCCCTACCGATGCCGAACAAGCGCTGGCTGACATGGCCGGGCAACCCGCGATCTACGAAGGCTTTGTCGAATTCTCCCACGAAGTCTCGGTCATCGCCGCACGTAATCAGGCAGGCGATGTCGCCTGCTACGATCCCGGCGAGAATGTGCATGAGGGCGGCATCCTGCGCACCACCACTGTGCCCGCACGCCTGACAGCGGCACAGCGCACCGACGCGGTGCTTTTGGCGGCCAAAATCCTCAACAGTCTCAAATATGTAGGGGTGATGGGGGTCGAGCTTTTCGTGACGCCCAAGGGCCTCATCGTCAATGAAATCGCGCCACGTGTGCATAACTCCGGCCACTGGACGCAGGCAGGCTGCGCCATCGACCAGTTCGAGCAACATATCCGCGCGGTGGCTGGCTGGCCTTTGGGCGATGGCACCCGCTATGCCGATGTGGTGATGGAAAACCTGATCGGCGATGACATGGACCGCGTGCCGGCCTTGGCGCGGGCATCCGGCGTCTCACTGCATCTCTACGGCAAGGCAGAGGTCAAGCCGGGGCGCAAGATGGGCCATGCCAACAAGATTGTATCCAAAGGCTGACCCCGGCTTCATCTGGCCCAAAATACCTCGGGGGAGTCCCGGACAACGTCCGGGACGGGGGCAGCGCCCCCTTCTTAATCCCCGACGGCTAAAAGCGCGCGCAACCCAGATCGGTAGTCAGGATAAATCAGCTTTATCCCCAACTCCTCTTTAATCCGTCGGTTCGAAACCCGCTTTGACTCCGCATAGAATGACCGCGCCATTGGTGTCATCTCGGCCTCGTCAAAGGCCACCTCTTCGGGCAGTGGCAGGCCCAACAAGTCTGCGGCATGGCCAATCACGTCTTGCGGCGGGGCCGGATCATCATCGCAGAGGTTATAGACCGCTCCCGGATTGGGGTGCTTGATCGACGCTTCCAGCACCTGCGCGATATCCTCTACATGGATGCGGCTAAACACTTGCCCCGGCTTTACAATCCGCCGCGCTGTGCCTTGGCGCACTTTCTCGAACGGTCCGCGACCGGGGCCATAAATCCCCGCAAGGCGAAAGATGTGCAGCGGCAAACCGGGGATCGCCTGCCAGTCCGCCTCGGCGTCAACCCGCATCTGGCCGCGTCTGGTCGAGGGGGTAAGCGGCGTTGCCTCATCCACCCAACCGCCTGCATGATCGCCGTAAACTCCGGTGGTCGACAGATAGCCAACCCAGGCCAGCCGGGGCGCGGCCTCGGCAATCGCATCGCGATACCGCGCCAACACCGGATCGCCCGCCGCATCGGGTGCGGCAGAAATCAACAGATGCGTGGCCGATGCCAAAGCGGGCCGCAAATCATCCTCCGGCCAAAGCGCGGGCGTCACCCCCTCGCTGCGCAAAACCTCGGCCTTGTCAGCGCTGCGGGTGGTGCCAATGATCTGCCAGCCCTGCGGCAACAGGCGAGCGGTAAGGGCGCGGGCGGAAAAACCGTGGCCAAAGGAAAGAAGCGTTTGTGTCATCGCCCTTACATGGCGCGGGCGGCAGGGATTGGCAAGGCGGCGGGGTTTCGCCTGCCCCATACAAGCCCTCTGGCGCGAAAAGGCGGATACAGGCATCTTGCACCCAGTGTTTTTCAGGAGCCGCCATGTCTTTGATCAGTCGCCGTCTTGTTCTGGGTTTCATCGCGGTTGCCCCGCTGGCCGCCTGTGCGCGGCCAGAGCCGGAAGTGTCCAGCCGCAACGCCCCTTTTGATCCGCCCCTCTATCCCAATGAAACGCCCGAGTTGCGTAGTCTGATCAACAAATATGCCGATCATTACGAGGTGCCGCGCAGCCTTGTGCATCGTCTGGCGATCCGAGAGAGCACGCATCGCCCCGGTGCGCGCAACGGGCCCTATTATGGCCTGCTGCAAATCCTGCCCCAGACGGCGCGCGGCATGGGGCATCGGGGGCCTGCCTCCGAGTTGCTTAATGCCGAGACCAATTTGAAATACGGGGTCAAATACCTGCGCGGGGCCTACATCGTGGCGGATGGCAATCCTGATGCGGCGATCATGTGGTATGCGCGGGGGTATTATTACGAGGCCAAGCGCAAAGGGCTTCTAGTGGAAACCGGCCTGCGCTCGGCCTGAGGGGCAGGTCACATCCAAGCCGATTGCGCGGTTGTCGACCCAGCGTTTACTTGACCGCTTTGCCCGCAATCACGGTGGCGTTCTTGCCACTGTTGGAATTCGCGGTGGCAAGAACCTTGGGCTTTTCCTTCTTGGGTTTCTTGGCCTCACGGTTGCTCTGGCTTTTTCCTTTGGACATGGGATCGTCTCCTGACGGATCCCGGTCAGGCGGGGTGCCGGGCCGGGTCGTGCTCAGGGGATCAGGGGGCCTGACAGGGTCAGGGCGATGAGCCCTCGGGCGCAGCAGGCACGGCGCGGGGCCGGTGCTGCAAAGTGCAAGATAAGCGGGCAGAGGGGCGGCGACAAGGGGGGTGATGAGCCGCTGCCCTTCTCCCGTCATACCCGCGAAGGCGGGGATCTCATGCGGCCTGTCGCGCCTTGTCCCCGGAAGAGGCAGCCGCGCGGTCGACGGGCCGCGGTCTGGCGAGGCAACGGTTGTGGCTGCCACTTTATCCCTGCCAAATACATGTGACCCAAAGACGGAGCACCACGCCTCAAAAGCGCCAGGCCGTCACGCCAAAGGCGTGCCGCTTAAATCGGCGCGCCTCCGGTGCGACGGGCGGCCCGGCGATCGCGCGGCGGCGCAGCAAGCTTTGCCTTGATCCCGCTCACAACTACTTGCTCTGTTTTGCTTTTGCATCAGCAACCATTGCAGGCAGGGTGAATGCATACCTAAGAAAAAGGTAAGCAAACTCGCGTGCCGCTTCACAATCCTCGTAAGTAGGGTCTTCATCATCCTCATGCATGGACGAATTCCCAAACAATCGAACCTGATCAAGCAGTTCAATCATATGATGCGGGAGGATCTGAAGTTTCTCCAGCCCTCGTATCCTTGCGTTAAGCATACCAGTCGCATCAGGATTAACGTGTCTAACCGCACGCTCCATAGCTTTTCGATAACATGAAGCTGCTGCACTGAATAAACCGCTTTCAAAGCTCTTTTCCGCTTCGATGTAGGGCTTTAACACATTCTCAGGGGTTGCTTCCGTCAACCGAGGTCCGGTTTTCTTGGGAAATGTTTCCACGATGTCTTGCTGGGAAAAATTCCAAGAAAAATGATTGTCTTGCGAAGGTCCGCTTGCTTTATTCGAGGTTTCAAAAATGAACATTACTACTTCATTGCAAACACCACATATGCCCATACTGTTCCAAGCATAGTCGCTACGCGGACTTTTTATGTCTCGTTCAATCTTAAAGCCAGCCATGCTCGTTTTGCAAAACGGGCAATCGAATTGAATTTCTATAGTCAATCTTCACGCCCCCTCAAACATCCAACTCCTCCACGAACCGCGCATTCTCGGAAATATACTGGAACCGCAGTTCCGGCTTTTTCCCCATAAGGCGCTCGACCAGATCGCCGGTCTGGCCGGGTTCGTCCTCGTCAATCGTCACGCGGATGAGTTTGCGCGAATTGGGGTCCATCGTCGTCTCTTTCAAATCCTTGGCGTCCATCTCGCCCAGACCCTTGAAGCGGCTGACGTCGATCTTGCCTTTGCCGCCCAGCCCCTTTTCCAGCCACAGATCGCGCTCGGCTTCATCGAGGCAATAGACCCGTTTTGACCCTTGGGTCAGCCGGTAGAGCGGCGGGCAGGCCAGATAGAGATGCCCCGCGTCGATCATCGGGCGCATTTGCGTGAAAAAGAACGTCATCAACAGCGCCGCGATATGCGCGCCATCGACATCAGCGTCGGTCATGATGATGATCTTGTCATAGCGCAGATCATCAAGATTGAACTTGCTGCCAAGGCTCACGCCCAAGGCCTGCGTCAGGTCGCTGATCTCTTGATTGCTGCCCAGTTTGGACGAGGCCGCGCCCAGCACGTTCAGGATTTTGCCACGCAGCGGCAAGAGAGCTTGGGTCTTGCGATCCCGCGCCATCTTGGCCGAGCCCCCCGCGCTATCGCCCTCGACGATGAACAGCTCCGTGCCGTCGCGGGTGCTGGAAGAGCAATCCACCAGCTTTCCGGGCAGGCGCAGCTTTTTGGTTGCGGTCTTGCGTTGGGTTTCCTTTTCCTGACGACGGCGCAGCCGTTCCTCGGCGCGCAGCACCAGAAAATCGAGAATAGCGCCCGCCGATTTGGTATCGGCCGCCAGCCAGTTGTCGAAATGGTCGCGCACCGCCCCCTCGACCATGCGGGCAGCGTCGGTGGTGGCAAGACGGTCCTTGGTCTGGCCCACGAATTCCGGCTCTCGGATAAAGCAGGACACGAGCGCACAACCCCCCGCGAGCAGGTCTTCGCGCGTGATCTGCGCGGCCTTGCGGTTATTGGACAGCTCGCCATAGGCCTTGATCCCCTTGAGGATCGCCGCCCAGAACCCGGCCTCATGCGTGCCACCCTCGGGCGTGGGCACTGTGTTGCAGTAGGATTGAATGAACCCGTCGCGCGCAGGTGTCCAGTTGATCGCCCATTCCACCTTGCCCGGAACGTTGTATTTGTCGCGGAAATCGACGGTGCCGGCAAAGGGACGCTCGGCATAGGTGGTGGCACCGCCCAAGGCCTCACCCAGATAATCGGCAAGGCCACCGGGAAATTTGAACGTGGCCTCTTGCGGGGTGTCGCCATCGCTGATCTCGGTTTTCCAGCGGATTTCGACACCGGAAAAGAGATAGGCCTTGGAGCGCGCCATCTTGAAGAGCCGCGCCGGTTTGAGCGTCAGAGAGCCGAATATCTCTGGATCAGGATGGAACGTCACCGAAGTGCCGCGTCGGTTGGGGGCAGCACCAATCTTGGCCAGGGGCGCTTGTGGAGTGCCGCGCGAGAACTCCATCATGTAAAGCTCGCGGTTGCGCGCAACCTCGACCCGCAGATGATCCGACAGCGCATTGACCACCGACGAGCCAACGCCGTGCAGGCCACCAGACGTCTGATAGCTATCGCCTGAAAATTTACCGCCCGCGTTCAGCGTGCAAAAGATGATCTCGAGCGCCGATTTCTTGGGGTCTTTGGGGTGTGGATCAACCGGAATGCCGCGCCCGTTGTCGCGCACGCTGACATGGCCGTTGGCGTGTAATTCCACCTCGATCCATGTGGCGTGGCCTGCCACCGCCTCATCCATCGAGTTGTCGATGATCTCGGCCACCATGTGATGCAAAGCGCGGTCGTCCTTGCCGCCGATATACATGCCGGGGCGCAGCCGGACATGCTCCATATCCTCGAGCACCTGAATGGAGGAGGCGTCATAATCGGATTTCGGGGTGGGCGAGAGAAGATCGTTCATGCCACTGCTCTTTTATGTTTTTTGGGTTGGGCGACAGTATGGCAGAGCGGGCGCGGCGGGGGAAGTGGCTGCGGCCTATGCGCCAGCCTGCGCGCGCAACCAATCGGCCATTTCCCCGGCATCATCCAGGCGCTGCGCAAGACGGATGATCTGCTGGCCGACGTCTTCGGGCTGCCACGCAATCTCGACCCCGTTCAGATCAAGACAGACATCCATTGCCTGATGCGCCGTGCGTTTGTTAGCATCGTTGAAGCAATGACCCTGAGAAATCGCCTCGGCATAGCTGGCGGCAAGATCAAAGACATCTTCGATCATCCCGTACAGAATGCGATTGTCGACACGCGCCAAGGCCCCTTCAAGCGATTTGTCGCGCGCAAGCCCCTGCAATTCACCGGGGTTGAGAACCGCATCGTGAATTGCCTCGACAAGCTCAGCCGAGAGAAGCACATAGCTCATTTGTCTTTGAGATACTCAAGCACCGGCTGGTTTTCGGCCCGACGCCTGCGCATAGAGGCCATAACCTCGTCCATCGTCGCATAACGCGGCTCTTGTTGCAGCGTGGCCTCTTCGGGCACCAGATACCCGATGCATTTGGAGTTCTTCATGATTGCCACCGGCTTGCCACCTGCCGCGTCGAGCACCTTTTGCGGTTCGCGCAATTCGGTGATGGTGCAGATCTGATTGGTATGCAGGCGCTTCATGGGGTGATCCTTTGAATGTATATTCAAATATACACTCAAACGCCCATTATTTCAACCTCTGCCGCAAGTAGCGCGCGCAGCCAATGAGTGCGGCGGTATCCTCGGAGATCAGATGGATCGGCATGGCTTCCATAATGGGCCGATACGGGCCCTTGGCGACAAACACCTGACGAAACTCTGGCCTATTGAGCAGCGGCGCCATAGCGCGGGCCAGTCCGCCGATCAGGAACACGCCTCCTGTCGCCATATGGGTGAGTGCCAGATTGCCCATGACAGCGCCCAGAATTTCCAGAAACAAAGCGAGTGTCTCAGCGCATGCTCCCTGACCCTGTGATGCGCCGGTCAGGATGTCCGGCGCGGTAAGGGTCACGCCACTGCGCAGACGGTGCAGGCGCACAAGCCCAGAGCCAGACAAGAGCGCCTCATAGGGTTTATGCGCCACTTCTGCGCCCAAGGCCGCGATCACCGCGTTGGCCGCATCGCCCAGATGCGGCAAACCGGAATGACCGGCCTCGGCGGGCGGCACTAAAAGGTCGGCACCAACCCGGTGCACCACCGCGATATTGCTGCCTGTGCCCAGACCCAGCACCATGCGCGGGCCGTTAGGGTCAGGATGCCCTGCAAACACAGGCATGATCCATGCGGGGTCAAGATCATCAAGCGCATAGCCCTGCGCCTGAAGGTCATTGATCAGATGCACCTCGGTTGCGCCTGTGGCATGGGCCATCTCGGCCCCGTCGATGAACCAATCGAGATTGGTCAGTTGCGCCGTGCCCGCCCGCACCGGCCCCGCCACACCGGCACAGATTGCGCGCGGGTGCGTGCCGTGCTCTGCAAGATACGCCGCCAAGATCGGCAAGAGCCCGGCAAACGCTGCGTTTTCAAAGCGCTGCACGCTGCCCGGTTTGAGCGCCGAGCCTGCTGTCAGCGCCACCCTTGTATAGCTTGCCCCGACATCGGCGACGAGGCTCTCACCACGCATCGCGCCAGCGCGCCACGGTCGCCCGTGCTGCCTGTGCCAGCATCACCACGTCGATGCCCACCGCCAGAAACTGCGCGCCACAATCGGCATAGCGCTGCGCCGTGGCGTGATCGAGCGCGAGGATGCCTGCGGCCTTGGGTGAGGCGGCGATCTGGGCAAGTGCCCCGCGAATGACCTCTTGCACCTCAGCCGCGTGGCTATCGCCCACATACCCCATATCGACCGCCAGATCGGAGGGGCCGATAAAGACGCCGTCCACGCCCTCGACCGCCAGAATATCCCCGAGCGCGTCTATACCGGCCATACTCTCGACCTGCACGATGAGACATATCTGGGCGTTGGCAGTGGGGATGTAATCCTTGATCCGAGAGAACTCAGAGGCCCGCGCCAGCGCCGCGCCAGATCCGCGGATACCCTCGGGCGGATAGCGGGTGGCGCGCACGAGGGCGCGGGCCTGATCCGCACTCTCGACCATCGGAATGATCAGGCTCTGCGCGCCTACGTCGAGCACCTGCTTGATTGCCCATGCTTCACCCATCGGCAGTCGAACCACCGGCAGGCTTTGCCGCCCCGCCAGCACCGCCAGTTGCGCCGAGATAGAGCGTAAATCGTTGGGCGCATGTTCCCCGTCGATCACCAGCCAATCAAACCCGGCACTCGCCAGAACCTCTGTCGCGTAAGGATCGGCAAAACCAGCCCAGCATCCAATCAGACGCTCACCGCGCAACAGGGCGGATTTGAAACGGTTTTCGGGGGCGGGCATCGCGGCACTCCTCTGGCTGTCCGGCGCAGCATAGACCGCGCCCGCGCGCTTTGGCGAGAGCCAAGACGGGGTTTACTTTGCCCGACATTCCCCCCAGAGATTGCCCAATGAATACGCATCTCAAAGGTCTGATCATCACCGCGCTCGGCGTGCTGTTCGTCGTGCCGGATTCGCTCTTTGTGCGGCTGATCGACGGCGACGCCGCCAGCATCGCCTTTTGGCGTGGCATCACGGCGGGGTCCGTCATCCTGACGGGCGTGCTGCTGTTTCAAGGGTTTCGGGGCATCCGCGAGGTTGCGAAAACCGGCAAGCATGGTTTGCTTTATACCTTTCTGATTGCCATCACCGCCCCCGGCTTTGTCTTTGCCGTAAGCCTGACCAGCGTCGCCAATGTGGTCTTTATCCTTGCCTCCATGCCGGTCTTTGCTGCGATTTTCAGCCGGATTTTTCTGGGCGAGTCCATCAGCAAACGCATGGTATTGACCATGGCAGGGGTGTTTGCGGGGCTTGGCGTGATCGCTTGGGGCTCGGGCGAGACGCATGGCGCGCATTGGCATGGCGATCTGATCGCGCTTGGCGTGTCGGCCAGCTTTGCCGGGGCGATGACCACGGCGCGGCAGTTGCGCGCGGTGTCGATGATCCCGGCTATTCCGCTGGCCTTTCTCGGGGCGTCGCTCGCGATCTGGCCTGCGGCACAGCCCATGACCGTCTGGCACGCCAACTGGCCCCTTATTCTGGCACATGGGGCGTTTATCAGCGTCTCAACCTGCCTGCTCACGCTGGGCCCGCGCTATCTGGCCTCGGCAGAGGTGGCGCTGCTCATCCTGCTCGAATCCGTCTTGGCACCGCTTCTCGTCTGGGCGGTGATCGGCGAAGACCCGGGGCCTTGGGCCATCCTCGGGGGTGTCGTGGTGATTGGCGCGCTCTTTGCGTCAAACCTCTGGGCGCTAGCGCATAACCGGCGCTTGCGCAACAGGCCACAGCCCCGCACCGGCCCGCCGGTCTGATCCTCAGGTGTCGCGATAGATCACGAAACACTGCCACCCGTCATCGCGGTGGCCCCGGTCGTGATAGCCCGCCGCGCGCAGACATTTTGCCGATGCCACATTGTCGGGATGAACAAAGGCAACCAGACGATAAAGCCAGGCATGATCCGCAAATGCACGCCGTGTGGCGCGGTGCACCAGATCCCGCCCAAGACCGCGGCCCCAATAGTCACGGCCCAGCCAATAGCTGATTTCGGCGGTATCGCTGCTGCTGGCATCCGCGCCAAAGGCAAGCCGCATCTGCCCGATGGGCTGCGCATCAAGTGTGACGGCCAGAACATCGTGATGATCGCTCAGACCTGAGATGTCGATCAGGTCGCGTGCCAGCGCCTGTGTCAGGGTGCCGGGCCATGCCTCATACATGTGCTGCCAGACTTCGGGGTCGGACAAAAGCCGCATATAGGCCGGCACATCCGAGGGCTGCCAGCGCCGGAAATTCAAAAGGCCCGGCGTTTTGACCTTCCATGACAAGGGAGTGGCAGGCGTAGACCGCAAGCACGTGCTGTCTATGTCGGCGATAACCCAGCCAATTTGCAGCGGATCATAGGCAAGGGCGATGTCGCGCGCATCACACCACGCTTTTTGCTCGGGTGTCAGAACGCCGTCCCATCGGCTTTGCATCGACGGTGCAGGGGCCTGCCCCGTCAGGAATGGTTTTCTGGTCCGATCAGTCACGTCGCGCCCCCCAAGCCTGCGGCGAAAAATGGTCGTTTGGCCCGATATGGGGGTGAGCAGGCGTTGTTCAAGAGAAGGGCCGACGGATCACGGATCGGGGCGGAGATCCTCCTCCGCCCCGTCGCTGGTGATGGCACAGGTCTAAGACCCGGATCAGCCGTCCGATGCGGGCAGCACACCGGCTTCGACGGCAGCGGCCACTTCCTCGGCGCTCAGTGCACCATCGGAATTGGCATCTGCCGTGGTAAAGGTCTCGGCGGTGGCGTCGGGTATCACTTGCTGAAACTCGGACATGGTCACATAGCCATCGCCATCCGCATCCATCGCGGAAAACTCGCCCGCGAATGCCATCACAGGCAGGCTCAGCGCGAGTGCAAATGTCGCGGCACCGAATTCCTTGGTCATTTGGGTCGTCCTTTCTCTGGTTAAGGGGCGCAGAGGCGCTCCCATGGACAGAGCATGCGCAGGCTTGATCCACCTGTCGCGGGGGGCGCTGATTTCGCGCCAAAAAGCGCGGAAACCGGCCAGATGCCGGGGGTGCGATACGCGGACCTACGCCGGTGTCAGCCAGCGGGCGAGAGGCCGCGCATCGCCAGGGGTGAATTGAGCAGCCCGGCGCCGATATGGGCCGGGTTCAGGCATGAGAGGAGCGCCGCCGATACGCCCGAGTCGCGTCAGGCGAGGGCTGCCGCCGGGCGGATCATGCCCGTTTCGATGCCGCGCCAATTGACGATGGGAGCGTTGCGATATTTGCGCGCCGCAGGATGCTCTGGGTCGAGCACACCGAGACGCACGAGGATTGAGGCAATCGCGCATTCCGCACCGCGCGTACCCCCATCAACGATCTTGAGCGCGACACCAAGCTTGCGCCGGGGCAGAATCGCAATGAAAAACGCCTCCGCCCCTGTCTTGAGCGCCACAGGCTCGGAACAGGCGCGCATGAGTTCGGTGCAGGCCCGCCCCTCACCCGCCACCAGTTCAGGATGCGCAACCATGGCCTGCCAAAGCCGAACGGCGGCGCGCTCGGCCACATCGCCGCTGTCTGACGCGCCCGCAAACCACGCCATCGCGCGGGCCATGCCATGCAGCGAACTGGCGTGATTGGGGGCGGAACACCCATCAATGCCGAAATAGGGCGACGTTTCCCCCGTGGCCTCTTCGAACGCCTCGAGCACGGCCCTTTGCACCGGGTGACTGGGATCAATGTAGTCGGCAGAGCCGCCCAGATGCCGGTTGAGCGTGAGAAAGCCCGCATGTTTTCCGGAACAGTTATTATGCACCTGACAGGGCGAGGTGCCGGAACACAACAAGGATTTATGCGCCGCCTTGTCCTGCGGGTCATGGGCACCGCAGCGCAGGTCATCATCACTCAGGCCCAGATCAGATAGCCAGCGATTGACACGCTCGGTATGGATCGCCGCGCCATTATGAGAGGCGCAAGAGAGCGCCAGTTGCTCCGAGGTCAGCCCATGCGCATCCGCCGCCCCGCTGGTGATCAGCGGTAAAGCTTGGAGCATCTTGCACGACGAGCGCGGTAGGATCGTCTCGGAAGGGTTGCCCCAAGCCTCGACAATCGCGCCCCCAGCGTCGCAAATCACCGCATGCCCAAGGTGCACGCTCTCAGGCGAGGGGCCGCGCCAGATTTCGGTGAACGGGACAGCATTGGTCATCGGTATACTCCGGCAGATCGGGGGACAGGCGAGATATGCGGAAATCCGCCAATTGCGTCTTTCACTTCTCGCGTGTTTCAGGCTAATATTGCAATGTCGAGACAGAACTGGTCGCATATAAAAATATTCCCGTAAAGGGTAGCTGGCGACCGAAGGATTTGAGGCTTAGGACAGCTTGGAGGCTGGACATATGATATCAAGATTTGCAGGCGGTATGGCCATCGCGGTGGCGATGCTGATCACACCCGCAGCACAGGCGCAAAGCACGAGCACCAATCAGGTGGCCACCAGCACGGCGTGGAGCGTGTTCGAGGACAGTGATCCGCGCGAATGCTGGGCGGTCTCTGCGCCCACGGAATCTGTCAACACCAAGGATGGGCGCGTGGTGGCGGTGCGGCGCGGCGATGTGCTGTTGATGACGTTCTTCCGCCCGGGTGCAGGCGTGCAGGGCCAGATTACCTTTACCGGTGGCTATCCGTTTGCCGGGGGCTCGACCGTAAACCTCAATATCGGCGGCACGCAATTCGAGCTGTTCACCGAAGGCGAATGGGCTTGGCCCGCAAGCACCGAGGATGACGCCCAAGTTCTAGCAGCGATGAAACGCGGCGCGGATGCGGTTCTGACCGCCCGCTCAGGGCGTGGCACAGTGACCAAGGATACGTTCTCTCTGCTGGGATATACTGCGGCAGTGGAAGAGGCCGAAAAACGCTGCAAGTAACCGCGTGCGTGTGCCTGTGGCGCTATGAATTCAATGCGGCGGGCCAGATCGGCACCGCCGCTTTTCGTGACAGCGTCGCGCTATCCCTGAGCCGTCAGGATCGCACTGACTTTGAGTGCGCGTTGCACATTGCCCTCAACCTTCAGCTTGCCTGACATATAAGCCATGACCGGGTTTTGTGCGCCAGACAGGATGTTGCGAAACACCTCGTCGCTGGCGCTTAGAACCACATCCGCCGCTTCATCCCCGGCGCGCGCGCCTGCCTCGCTGAGCATGACGCTGCCGTGGCCTGTAATCACAAGCTTGGCGAGGCCTCTGATATGGCCCTTGGCGCGGGGCGTGAGCGTCGTGATATAGTCGTCGATGATGGCACTCATGGGATGGTCTCTGTCGGGAATTGGGTTCGCGATAGATCACCCCGGAACACGTCCGGGCGCAAGCAAAACCGCGCGTCACATGATTTACCAGCGCGTCAGCGCATCCTCATCCGCATCTTTGGCGTCAACCCAATCGGCACCCGCGTCGGTCACTTCCTTCTTCCAGAAGGGCGCCCGCGACTTTAGAAAATCCATCAGGAATTCCGCCGCGTGAAAGGCATCGGCGCGGTGCCGGGCGGCGGTGGCGACCATCATGATCACCGCATCCGCCTGCAGGGTGCCATAGCGGTGGATGACCAGAACATCCCCAAGGCTCCAGCGTTCGCGCGCCTCTTCCGCGATCTTTTCCAGCGCCTTTTGCGTCATGCCGGGATAATGTTCAATCTGCATCGCCCGAAGGGACGCACCATCGAGATCACGCACAATCCCGGTAAAGGTCACAACCGCGCCCATCCCGGACTGTCGCGCAACAAAGGCATTTGCCTCGGCACCAAGGTCAAACGCGGCCTCTTGTACCCGGATATCCATGGCTCAACCCCCGGTCATCGGCGGAAAGAACGCCACCTCTCGGGCACCGGCCAGCGGCGCATTGAAATCGCTCAACTCTTGATCCACCGCCACGCGCAGCGCGTTCAGATCAGCAAACGCAGCCTCATACCGCTCTTCGCGCGCGCGCAGTTGGTTCACCAAGTCCATGACCGTGGCGGGTGTGGTATCAATCCGCTCCTTTGGAAGGCCGATCCGTTCCCGCACCCAAGCGAAATAGAGCACATCCATCATCTCTCATCCTTCAGATAGGGGATCGACTTGTTGAAATAGTCGAACCCCGTCAGCAGGGTTAACGCCGCCGCCAGCCACAAAAGCCAAATGCCCACGTGGCCGGCCCAAACCATGCCGGTGTATTTCCACGTCAACCCGTGCAAATCATCCTCGCGCCCCTCAAGTATGGACAAAACCAGATGATCATCCATGCCGAACACCGACATACCAAAATAGTGCTCGAACACACCTTGGGCAAACAGCACGGCAATCGCCACCATCTGCGCGGTGGTTTTCCACTTGGCCAATTGCGTGACCTTGAGCGTGCCTGCGGTGTCGCCCAGAAATTCGCGCAAGCCCGAGACAAACACCTCTCGAAACAGAATGACCGTGGCGGGCAGCACCAACCAGGGCGACATGCTTGAATAGCCGACGATCACCATCAGGGCGATGACCACCATCGCCTTGTCGGCAATCGGGTCCAGCATCGTGCCCAGCTTGGTCACTTGTTTCCAGCTGCGCGCCAGATACCCATCGAACCAATCGGTGATCGCAGCGCTGACGAACAGAATCAGCGCGAACCAATCGGCATAAGGTCTTGTAAAATATAAGAACATGACCGCTACTGCCGGGGCTGCCAGCAGGCGGAGCGTGGTCAGGATATTGGGCAAGGTCCACGTCATGGCCTCTGTTCTATCCTGTCACAGGCGCGAGGGAAAGCGCCCTTGATTGCTAGAAATCACGCAGCCTCCGAGTGGTTTCCGGATCCATGAACCCAGCAATCGTGGCCTCGGTCTCGTGGTCCATGGCGCGGCGCAGGTCAGTCATCGCAGTGGCGTTCAGAACCCGCTTCATCGCACGCACAGCCAAGGGGGGCAGATCGGCCAACCGGCGGGCAGTTGCCTTGGCTTCGTCCATCAGTTCTGCGTCGGGCACGCATTTCCACGCCAGCCCCATCGCGTGCAGGTCCGCCGCCCCGTAACGGTCGCCAAAAAACAGCATCTCGCGCGCTTTGTTGAGCCCCACAAGCGCAGGCAACAGGCTACTGACCCCGCCGGTGACAAAGAGGTTCAGTGACACCTCTGGAAAGAACCCCCGCGCCGATGTGGCCCAAATCGGGAAGTCGCAATTGATCGCCCACTCAAAGCCGCCGCCCACCGCCCATCCATTGATTGCGCCCACCACGGGTTTGTGTCCCAGAACGATGGCATCGGTCGCACGCTGGATCGCCTTCACCAGATCACGCGCCTCTTCCTCGGAGGTGGGATGCACATGCTCGCGCCGGTCGTCGCCTGCGCAAAACGCCTTACCCGCCCCAGTAAAAATGATCGCGCGGGTTTGTGCATCTGCATTCGCCCGCTCGAACGCCCGCGCCACATCGTCGATCAGGGCGCGGTTCATGGCATTCAGACTGCCGGGCCGGTTCAGCGTGATACAGCGCACGCCCTCGTCCACGATCTCGCTCAAGACGGTTTCATAGGTCACATCGGTCATTGGTTGCCTCTCAGCACACGCTTTGTCTTGCCCTCGGTCAGGGGAAAGGTGCCATGCGGCACCACTGTCACCCGCGCCGTGGCGCCCAGCTTGGTCTTGATCGCGGTGGCGACCTCTTCGGCCAGCCCATCTGTCACAGGCTGCCCCTTGGCCCGTTCCACCGTGACCGGCAGGGCATCATAAGGCGGTGGGCTATCGAGAATGATCCGGTAGTCGCCAGAGAGCGCCGCAAACTCGTTGATGACTGCCGCAACCATCGTCGGAAAGAGATTGAGGCCGCGCACCACCACCATATCATCTGACCGCCCCACCACGCGAAAGCGGAATCCGCTGCGCCCGCAGGTGCAGGGATCGGTTGCATCCACGGTGATGATGTCGCCGCTGCGAAACCGCACGAGCGGCTGACAATCGCGCGCCAGATGGGTCAGCACCAATTCCCCGGTCTGCCCCGCCTCAAGCGGCAGCGATGCGCCCGTCTCAGGGTCTATCAGCTCGGGATAGAGCACATCGGCCGCCATGTAATGCAGGCGCGTGTCGTGTTCGCATTGCGCTGCGAAATTGCAGAACACATCCGAGACGCCGTAATTGGCATTGCGCGGCTCCATGCCCCAGACATCCCGCAGGCGTGCGCGAAACGCCGGATCATCCAGCCCCGCCTCGCCGCCAAAGAGCCCCAAACGCAGGCCCAGATCGCGCGGTTTCAATCCCGGAAACTTGTCTGCAATCACCCGTTCCAGCACTGATGGATAAGAGGGTGTGCAGGAAATCGCGGTGATCCCCACCTCCTGAATGGTGCGTACCAATAATTCTGTGGACCCAACGCCAAAGGGCACCACCATCGCGCCCGTCGCCTGCAAGGTCATGTGATCGGTCAGCCCGCCCATCCACATCTGATAGTTCAGGCAATGCACCACGGTATCGTCGGGCGTCAGGCCAGAGGCGGATTGACAGCGCCCGCCCACCGCCTCTGTCACCGCGCAATCGCGGGCTGAGAGGGCCAAATTCATCGCCTGCCCAGTGGTGCCAGAGGTACGGTGCAACCGCACCGCCTCGCGCCGGGAGGCGGCCATATAGGTGCCGAACGGCTGATGTTCCGCCTGCGAAATCCGCAATTGCGCCTTGTCCGACAGCGGCAATTCAGCCAGATCGCGCAGGTCAGCAGGGGGTGTGCGCCCCTGCCATAGGTCACGGTAAAACTCCGACTGTGCCGCGACATAGGCGCTTTGAACCGCCCAAGCGGCGGCCTGATGCGCGCGCAGCCGGTCAGGGCTGGCAAATTCGGCTTGGTCAAGCAGGCTCATGGCTGCAATCCTCGTTCCCAGATGGTTGTGAGCGTGGCAATCACCGCCGCCCGGTCGGCAGACACATCGACCAGCCCCGCCTCACCCGAGAGATAGAGGCTGGAAAAATACTGATCCGTCATGCCACCCAAGGCATAGGCCCGGCGGGTCAACTCGGCCTCGCTCAGTGTACCCCGCCCCTCGCGGGCGAGCCTGCGGCGGGTGGCGGCCACAACGGTGTCGATCCATTCCCGATTGAGCCGGTGAAACGCGGCACGCGCCGCTGGAAAGGCATCAAGATGATGGATGAGGCATTTCATCAGCCCGCGATTGGCCTCGAATAGGCGGGCATAGGCCTCGGTCGCGGGGCGCATGCTGCGCTCGGGGCTGCTCTGGCTGGCGCGGATCATGCCCGCTTGCAGAAAGGCGGCAAAGCCTTGCAGCAGATCGTCGAGCAGATGCGCCTGATCGGGAAAGTAGAGGTAAAAGGTGCCATTGGCGACGCCCGCCTCTTTGCAGATGGCCCCGATGGTCAGATCCTGAAGCGCCGCACGTTCCAAAAGAGAGCATGCTGCGATACGCAGCGCCTGCGCAGTGCGGATACCCTTTGCCTCGCCCTCAACCTGCACAGCGAGAAACGCGGGATAGCTGGTGTGATCGGTGCGCGCGGGCATGAGCGACTCAGAAATGAAACTGAATTCATGTTCAGTTTTTGAGCATGCTTTGTCAAGCTGACTGATGCACAGCGTTCAGCCGCGTTCGTGGAAAAAATCGTAGAGCTTCTGGGCCATCGCGTCTGAGACCCCTTCGACCGCACGCAGGTCAGCGAGGTTGGCGCGGCTCACCGCCTTGGCACTGCCGAAATGCGCGAGCAGCGCACGTTTGCGGGCGGCCCCAATGCCCGGCACCTCATCCAGTGGCGTGGCCCCCACCGCCTTGGCGCGTTTCGCGCGATGCGTGCCGATGGCAAAACGATGCGCCTCGTCGCGCAGACGCTGCACGAAATAGAGCACCGGATCGTTATGGCGCAGCGCCATGGGATGTTTGCCCACGCGGTGAAACTCTTCCTTGCCGGCATCCCTATCCACGCCTTTGGCGACCCCGATCATCGGAATATCCTCAACCCCCATCTCACGCATGATACTGGCCACGGCGCTGACTTGCCCCGCCCCACCGTCGATCAACAACAGGTCAGGCCAATGCCCTTGGCTGCGATCAGGGTCTTCTTTCAACAACCGCTTGAAGCGGCGGGTCAGCACCTCTTTCATCATCCCGAAGTCGTCGCCCGGCGTGATGTCATCGCCCCGGATATTGAACTTGCGATAGTGGTTTTTCATCATGCCCTCAGGGCCTGCGACAATCATCGCGCCCACGGCATCGGTGCCCTGAATATGACTGTTGTCATAAACCTCGATCCGCTGCGGCGGGCCGGGCAGATCAAACGCCTCGGCCAAGCCGCGCAGCAATTTGCCCGTTGTGGCTGTCTCGGCCATTTTACGTGCAAGGCTTTCGCGGGCATTGCGCATCGCGGCGTCGACCAACTCGGCCTTTTCCCCCCGCAGGGGCACGTTCAGCGTCACCTTGCGCCCCAGCTTGTCGCTTAGCGCCTGCTGCATCAGATCGGCATTCTCGATCGGATGCGACAAGAGCAAGGCGCGCGGTGGTTCCTTGCTGTCATAGAACTGACCGATAAAGGCCTCGAGCGCCTCGGCCTCTTCAACATCCACACCGACACGGGGATAGAAATCCTGATTGCCCCAGTTCTGCCCGCCGCGAATAAAGAACACCTGCACGCAGGCTTGGCCCTGTTCCAGATGCAACGCGATCACATCGGCCTCGTCCACGGTGCGGGGGTTGATACCTTGGGCGGTCTGCACCTGCGTCATCGCCTTGATACGATCCCGCAGGGCAGCAGCACGCTCGTATTCCATCGCCTCGGCGGCCTCGGCCATCTGCACGGCCAGCTTTTCCTGAATCTCGGTCGAGCGGCCCGACAGATAACGCTCTGCATCGCTGACCTGCGTTGCATACTCTGCCCGATCAATCTTGCCCACACAGGGCGCGGTGCAGCGCTTGATCTGATATTGCAAGCAGGGGCGCGTCCGGCTCTCGAACATGGCATCCGTGCAATTGCGCAACTGAAACACGCGCTGCAACTGCGCCAGCGTTCGGTTGACAGCACCGGCACTGGCGAAAGGTCCGTAATAAGCCCCCTTTTCACGCTTGGCACCGCGATGTTTCTTGATCATCGGAAACTCATGCCCGGTGACAAGGATGTTGGGAAAGCTCTTGTCGTCGCGCAACAGCACGTTGTAGCGCGGCTTCAACTGTTTGATGAGGTTCTGCTCCAAAAGCAGCGCCTCGGTCTCGGTCGCGGTTGTGAGAAACATCATCGACGCGGTTTCTGAAATCATCCGCGCGATGCGCCCGGTATGGCCGGTGGGGCGGGCATAGTTCGACACACGCGCGCGCAGATTGCGCGCTTTGCCCACATAAAGCACCCGCGCCTGCGCATCGAGCATCCGGTAGACCCCCGGCGACGCGTCTAGCGTGCGCAGATAGTCCCGGATGACATCATGGCCGGGTTTGGGTGGGGATTCGGGGGCGTTTTCGGTCATCGGCTCTCAGATATGATTCCCCCCGAGTGCTGCAATGATCCGACCCGGAGAGCAAGAGGGAAGCTGTCCACGGTTTCTGTGGATAACTCTGCGGATAGGTTTCCGGGAAGTGGAAATTTTCCTTGGATTCGGCTGGGTTCGTTAAGATGCCTAATTTTTAGGCAGTTTATCAACGCATTGATATCTATCAACAAAAATATATGCCCTTGGCAAAATATTGAAAACACTAACGATTTTGTAACGCTTGCGTGACGAACCCACGGCCAGTGCAAAACTTTTTTCGTCGGACGCGCGTTTTACTCCACACCCAGAACATCAGGGGTCTGCCAACCCAGGTGCTGGCCCCCATCCACACAGAGCAATTGGCCCGTCACACCCGGTGCATTCAGGAAGTAGACAAGCGCCGCTGTGATATCCTGCGGATTGGCGCCACGTTGCAAAATGGTCGCCCGGCGCTGGTTCTGGAAATGGCTGTCGCTCTGGCGATGCCCTTGCAATGTCGGCCCCGGTCCGATGGCATTGACGCGCACCCGTGGGGCCAGCGCCTGTGCCGCAGTCCGGGTCAGCGCCCAGAGACCCATCTTGGCAATCGTGTATGTCATGAACTCGGGCGTCAACTTGTGCACGCGCTGGTCAATCATATTGATCACGAGCCCCTGCGCCACCGGCTCGTCATAGTCGTCCATGGTCGGTGCGGGCACCTGCGCCGCCATCTGCTGCGTCAGCACGAAAGGCGCGCGCAGATTGCTTTCCATGTGGCGATCCCAGCTCAGGCGCGTGGCGGTCTGAATGTTGTCATAGTCAAAGATCGAGGCGTTGTTGATAAGCGTGGTCAGCGGCCCGCCCAATGCTTGGGCAGCACGCGCCACCAGCGGTATCACCTGCGCCTCGTCCAGCAGGTCCGCCTCAAGCGTCACCGCCTCTCGCCCCAACGCCCGAATTTCATCGGCCACGGATTCTGCTGCCTCGCGCGAGGTGGCGTAATGAACGGCCACATCATGCCCTTGCCGCGCCAGCTCCAACGCCATTGCCCGGCCCAGCCGTTTGCCCGCGCCTGTCACCAAAGCCCGCGTCATGCCCTGCTACTCCTCAGATCAATATCACCGAGACATAGACCACATAAGCAGAGGTCAAGGCGATGCCCCACACACGCGTGATGTCGATCTTGAAGAACACGAAAGGAATGATCAGCAACGACGTGCCCAGCATCACCCAGAGATCGAAATTGAGGAATTGAGGATCAACAGGAATTTCACCAACCAGCGCCGCAACACCAATGATGCCAAGCAGGTTGAACATATTGGAGCCGATGACATTGCCCAGCGCCACATCGGCCTGTTTGCGCAATGCCGCCATCACCGTGGTCGCGAGTTCCGGCAATGAGGTGCCGACCGCAACCAGCGTAAGGCCGATCACCGCCTCGCTGACGCCGTAGCGCTGCGCGAGAATTGAGGCATTGTCCACAAGGATATCCGCACCGAGCGGCAGCCCCACAAGGCCCAGCACAAGGAAAGTGATGATCTGCCACCACGGCATATTGGGGTCTGCGCCTTCCACATCCTCGATGCCATCCGCCTCGGACAGGGCCGTGATGGCCGCCTCGCGACGATGCGCCATCGTGTCGCGAAACGCATCCGCCAGCATAAGCGCCAAAGCCGCGAGCAGGATCAGACCCGAGATCCAGTCAAACGTGCCGCGAAAGGCCAGCAGAATGAACAGGACCGAAGCGGCGAGCATCTGGAGATACGATTTGGAGCACCTGCAGCTGCTGGTATGCAGTACCGCGAGAATAGCCGGAATACCCAACACCAAAAGGATGTTGGCGGTATTCGAGCCCACCACATTGCCCAGTGCCAGCCCCGGCTTGTCATCCAAAATCGCGTTGACCGAGATCAGCAGTTCCGGTGCAGAGGTACCAAAGGCCACCACCGTGAGACTGACGATCAGCGCCGGGATCCCCACACGCAAACTCAGGTTCACAGCCCCTTTGACCAAGGCATCCCCAGCCAGAAGCAGGATCACCAGCCCCAGCGCCGACAAGAGCCATGGCATCATTTCAATTTACCCTTTTCGCAGGAACAGGGCCCCTTGCCGATGCGGTAGCGCCCGCATTTCTGGCATTTGGCCTGACTGAGCCGCTTTTGCCCCGGAAACCGGAGACGGCCAAACATGGCGAGGACCCCCATCGCCACAAGAAAGAATATGACGACCTTGACCAACAAATCAGAGGCCGAACCGGGCAAGGCTGGCCCGTTCTTCGACCGCGCTCAGCGCGTCTTCGGCGATAGCCGCCCCAAATCGCGGAAATATCCCGCGTTTGCGGCCATAGCGGGCAAGCTGCACCTTGTCGCCGTAAAGCTCCTTGAGCTTCGGCAGCAGATGCGCGATGCCATCCGCCAGCCCCAATTCGACGCTGCGCGACCCCAGCCAGAATTCCCCCGTGAACAAATCCGGATCGTCGCGCAACCGCGCACCGCGCCGGGATTTCACATGGGTGATAAAGGCGGCATGAATGTCTTCCAGAATGCTCTTGAGGCGGGTCACATCCTCGGGCTTTTCGGGCATGAACGGATCCAGCGTGCTCTTGGACTTGCCTGCCGTGTAAATGCGTCGCTCAATCCCCTGCCGCGCCAGAAACTCGTTCGCGCCAAAGCCCGCCGAGATGACCCCGATAGAGCCCAGCACCGAAGAGGCATCGACCCAGATGTCATCCGCCGCAACCGCCAGCCAATAGCCACCCGAGGCCGCCACATCCTCGACAAAGGCATGCACGGGGATTTTCTTTTCCTCCGCCAGCCGGCGGATACGGGCCGCGATAAGCGAGGATTGCACCGGCGATCCACCGGGAGAATTTATGACCAGCGCCACCGCCACCGGCTTGCCGCGCGCAAATGCTTTTTCGATCACCGGCCCGATGGCTTCGTCACTCAGGGCCGCGCGCGGACCCCCGCCGATCATCCCCGCAAGGCGGATGACCGCGACGGTGGGCCTGCGGTTCAGGAAGGGGATCATATGTCTCATGCCGCCCGATGTAGAGTGCGAGGGCATGACAAACAAGGCAGCCCGTGCATCTGATCGCCCTTCCCCGGCGTTTCCCCTGTTCTCGCGCGAAAAAGATCACGCGAGAGGGTCATGATTTGATGCGGTATCCGGTCTTGAAGATCATCCAAACCGCCGCAAGGCAGAGGCCAAAGAACACAGCGACCGCCAAAAGACTGTATCCGATCCCCACATCCGCCACCCCGAAAAACGCCCAGCGAAACCCTGAGATGAGGTAAACAACCGGGTTGAACAGCGTCACCACCTGCCACGCCGGCGGCAACATCGAGATGGAATAGAACGCCCCCCCAAGAAACACGAGCGGCGTGATCACCAACAGCGGGATCAATTGCAATTGCTGAAAATTCTCGGCCCAAATGCCGATGATGAAGCCAAAAAGGGCAAAGGACAGACAGATCATCACCAAAAACAGCACCATGATCCAAGGATGCTGAATATCGAGATCAACAAACAGGCTGGCCGTGATCAGGATCACCGAGCCGATCATCAACGCCTTGGTCGCCGCCGCGCCAACGTAACCCAGCACGATTTCTAGGAAATTGACCGGGGCCGAGAGCAATTCAAAGATCGTGCCGATGAATTTCGGGAAATAGATCCCGAAAGAGGCGTTGGAAATTGCCTGCGTCATCACGCTGAGCATGATCAGGCCGGGCACGATAAAGGCGGCATAGCTCACACCCTCCACCTCTTGGATCCGCCCACCAATGGCGGCACCAAAGACCACGAAATAGAGCGTGGTCGAAATGACCGGCGACAGCAGACTCTCCAGGATGGTGCGGAAAAACCGCTTCATCTCGTAGATGTAAATGGCGCGAATAGCGTGCAGGTTCATGCTGCGTCCTCCCGCACAAGGCCCACGAAAATCTCTTCGAGACTGCTCTGGCGTGTTTCGATGTCTCGTACCGACAGCCCCTCGGCAGCCAAGGCCTGCAAAAGCCGGGTGATGCCGGTGCCCTCGCCGCGTGTGTCATAATGATAGATCAACGCCTGACCGTCCGGGGCCTGTTCCAGATCATAGCCAGAGAGAGCCTCTGGCACGTGCTCAAGCGGCGACACCAGATCAATCCGCAAGGATTTGCGCCCCATCCGACGCATCAGCGCGGCCTTGTCCTCGATCAACAGGATTTCTCCCTTGTTGATGACCGCGATCCGGTCGGCCATGGCCTCGGCCTCTTCCAGATAATGCGTGGTCAGGATGATGGTCACGCCGCTTTCTTTCAACCCGCGCACCACCTCCCACATATCCCGGCGCAACTCCACATCGACGCCCGCCGTCGGCTCGTCGAGAAACAGAACACGCGGCTCGTGACAGAGCGCCTTGGCGATCAGAACCCGGCGCTTCATCCCACCCGAAAGCTCGCGAATCCGGTTGTTGCGCTTATCCCAAAGCGAGAGTTGCCGCAAAATACGCTCTATCAGCGCCTCATCCGGCGACCGCCCGAATAGCCCCCTTGAAAAGCGCACGGTGTTGATGACCTTTTCGAAAGGTTCCAACGCAATTTCCTGTGGCACAAGGCCGATCATCGCCCGCGCGGCACGATAGCCGGTCACAATGTCATGCCCCCCGACCGAAGCCCGCCCACCCGTCGGCGTGGTAATGCCGCAGAGTGTCGAAATCAGCGTCGTCTTGCCTGCCCCATTGGGACCAAGCAGCGCAAGGATTTCGCCCTCTTCTATGCTGAGTGTCACCGCGTTGAGCGCGACAAAGCCGCCCTTGTAGGTCTTGCTCAGACCCTCGACCGTTACGATAGCTGTCATAGATATTCCCCTTTGTGCGGAACCTAATCCATCGACACCCGAACGCAACGCGCATCCCGGCATAGGTCCCTGTGCGTCGATGCGCGGTGTCGCCGATCAAAGAACAGTCTGTTTTTGTGAGTTTGTTCATAGTTTGCCTGCATGATGCTAGAGTACCGACCACACGGGGTGGCGGGCCTGACGACGGCAAGGGGAACGGGATGATCAAGCATATATTCAGGCTTGTTCTGCTGGCGTGTACGCTGATGACGGGGGTCAGCCAAGCGCAGGCAGAACCGCGCATTCTGGTCATGGGTGATTCGCTTTTGGCGATGCACAAGCTGACTGGGCGTTCTGTTTCCTCGTCGGTGGAGCGGGAATTGGGGGTGCGCGTCACCGATATGTCGGTTGCCGGAGCACGGTTTCTTTACCGCCTGCCGATCACCGGCGCGCTTGGCCTGAACATCACCAAGCAATATCGGCAGGGCGATTGGGATTGGGCCGTGCTGAATGGCGGCGGCAATGATCTCTGGCTTGGCTGCGGCTGCATGCGCTGTGGGGGCAAGCTCGATCGCCTGATTTCCCGGGATGGGCGACGCGGCGCGATCCCCGGCTTTGTCTCGCGCCTCCGTCAAAGCGGGGCGCAGGTGATCTATGTCGGTTATCTGCGCACGCCGGGCATCACATCACCTGTGGAACATTGCACCGATGAAGGGGCCGAGATGGATCGTCGCGTGGCGCTCTTGGCGGGGCTTGACCGGGGTGTGCATTTCCTGCCCCTTGCAGACATGGTGCCGCATGGCGACCGATCCTATCACGGGATCGACCTTATTCACCCCTCGTTCAAGGCCAGCCGCATGATCGGCCAACGCATTGCGGATGTCATCGCCGGAAATGACCCCGGCACCGTATCCCGCAATCGACTTCTGACAGAGTGATGCAACCTAGCTGATCAACCGTTTAAGCCAGCCTTTCTTTTCCGCCTCGGGTTCCGGATCGTCCTCTGACGGACCTTCCAGCACTTCTTCGAGGCGGGTAAAGAACTGATCCGCCATCTTTTTGGCAAAACCGTCCACCAACCGGCTTCCCAGCTGCGCCAGCTTGCCGCCGACGCTCGCCTCGACATCATAGCTCAGCCGCGTGCCGGTTTCACTGTCTTCCAGCCGCACATTGGCCCCGCCCTTGGCATAGCCTGCGGCCCCACCTTTGCCCTCGCCGGTCAGGGTCAGACTTTCCAACTCCACGATGTTCGACACTTTGACCATGCCCTTGAACGTCGCCTTCACCGGCCCGACCTTTTGCACAACGGTCGCCTCGAACCCCTCTTCGGGCGTGCCCGTCACCTCCTGCGCGCCGGGCACACATTCCTTGAGCACCTCTGGGCTCAGCAGGGCCGCCCAGACCGTCGCCCGATCCGCCTTGATGTCGCGCGCGTCACTCATCTGCATCTGCTTGGTCCCTCCCGTTCCATCACCCCCCTACCCTAGCGCAGCCCCAATGCCGCGCCAAGAGAGCAGAAAGTCGGAGCGGCGCGTGGCATCTGGCCTTCGCGCGCGCCTGCCCTTACCCTGCGCCCAAACAAGATTGGGGCAAAGATGCTGTCAGGTCTGCGCGTGGTGGAATTCGAAGGGCTGGGGCCCGCGCCCTTTGCCACGATGATGCTGGCCGAAATGGGCGCAGAGGTGATCGTGATCCACCGCCCCGGTGCCGGCAATCCCGTGGCGGGCGCCAAGAACTTGCTCGACCGTGGCAAGCGGTCCATCGTGCTGGATCTTAAAACCACAGCGGATATCGCCATTGCCCGCGCCCTGATTGAACGCGCGGATGCGCTGATCGAGGGATTTCGCCCCGGCGTGATGGAGCGGCTGGGTCTGGGGCCAGAGACGATGCAGGCCGCCAACCCGCGCCTTGTCTATGGGCGCATGACCGGCTGGGGGCAGGACGGGCCGCGCGCCCATGAGGCGGGGCATGATCTCAACTATATCGCCACCTCCGGCGCGCTCTGGTATGCGGGCGCGCCCGGTACACCGCCGCAGACGCCCGCTACCCTTGTGGGCGATGTGGGCGGCGGCGCGCTTTATCTTTTGGCCGGGATGCTGGCAGGTCTGATCCGCGCCGCGCGCACCGGACAGGGCACCGTGGTGGATGCGGCCATTGTCGATGGCTCGGCGCATATGATGGCGCTTTTGATGTCGATGATGCCCACCGGTAACCTCAGCATGACGCGCGGTCAAAGCCTGCTTGATGGCCCACATTGGAGCCGCGTCTACGCCTGCGCGTGCGGCGGCTGGCTCACGGTGCAATGCCTTGAGCCACAGTTCTACGCCGCGTTCCTGTCCCGCCTTGGCCTATCGGACGATCCTCATCTCGCGGCGCAGCACGACCGCGCGCAATGGCCCGAACAGGGGGCCAGATTGGCCGCCCTCTTTGCCGCGCAGCCGCTGGCACATTGGGCCGAGGTCTTTGCCGGGTCGGATGCTTGCGTCGCGCCGGTTTTGCGCCCCGATCAGGCCGCACAAGATCCGCATATGGCAGCGCGTGGCGTCTGGCAGGAGGATGGTGGCGGCCTTAGCCCCACCCCCGCCCCCCGGTTTGACGGTCAACGCCACAGCGTCGCCCCACCACCCACACGCGGAGAGCACAGCGCCGAAATTCGCGCTTGGCTTGATGCGCCCCTCTGACCCTAGGCAAAAGGACCGCCCTATGCCCATTTACGTCGATGCTGATGCCTGCCCAGTCAAGGACGAGGTCGAGCGTGTCGGCACGCGGCACGGGCTGCGGATATTTGTGGTCTCGAACGGCGGTCTGCGCCCATCGCGCAATCCGCTTGTCGAGATGGTGATTGTGCCCGACGGCCCCGACGTGGCCGATATGTGGATCGCCGAGCGCGCGGGGACAGGCGATGTGGTCATCACCGGGGATATCCCCTTGGCCGCGAAATGCGTGGCAGCGGGCGCGCTGGTGCTCAAACACAACGGCGAGGCGCTGACGGGGGCCAACATCGGCAACGTGCTCGCCACGCGCGACCTCATGGCCGACCTGCGCGCCGCAGACCCCTTTCGCCAAGGCGGCGGCAAAGGGTTTACAAAGGCCGACCGCTCGCGTTTTCTGGACGCTCTGGAACGGGCGGTGCGGGCTGCGGCCCGTAACATCTAAAGGACGTCCCATGACCACCGCCGCAACCATTCAGCGTTCCAACCTGATCGGCGCTGGCTATGCGCTGGCGGCGGTGCTGTGTTTTTCGCTCAACGATGTGGGGATCAAGTTTCTCTCGGATAGCTATGCCCTGCATCAGGTGGTATTTATCCGGGCACTGGTGGGCATGGCGGCTTTTGTGGCCTTTGTCATGCCTTTTGCGGGCGGTCTGGCCCTTATCCGCACGCGCCGCCCGAAAATGCACCTTTTGCGCGGCCTCTGCGTGGTTAGCGCCAATACCTGTCTCTTTCTGGGTCTGGCGGCAATGCCGATTGCCGATGCCGTGGCGGTGTTCTTTGTCTCGCCGCTGGTGATCACCGTGTTCTCGGTGCTGTTCCTGCGCGAGAGCGTCGGCACCCGGCGATGGGCGGCCATTGCCGTGGGGTTTCTGGGCGTTTTGGTGATCGTCAAGCCGGGCACAGCGGCGTTTCAACTGGCCTCGCTTTTGCCCATTGCGGCGGCGTTTCTCTACGCCGTCATGCATATCCTCGCGCGCAAGATCGGCGGCACCGAGAGCGCGCCAACCATGGCCTTCTACATCCAGCTTACCTTTATCATCGCCAGCACGGTCATCGGCCTCAGCTTTGGCGATGGGCGCTTTGCCGGGATGGGGCATCCGTCGCTTGAATTCCTGTTCCGCGCTTGGGTTTGGCCCGCGCCGGGGGATTGGCCGATCCTGATCATGCTTGGCATATCCGGCATGTTGGGGGGTCTCTTCATCTCTCAGGCCTACCGGCTGTCCGAGGCCGCCTTTGCCGCGCCCTTTGAATATGTCGCCATGCCGATGGCGATCATGTGGGGGGTGACGGTGTTTGGCACCTGGCCCGATGCGACCGCTTGGATCGGAATTGCCCTGATTGTGGGCTCTGGGCTCTATCTCTTGTGGCGCGAGTCGGTCAAGGATGCGACGCTGGCCGCCAAAGCCCCGACCTATCGCCGCTAAACACAGGAGAAACGCATGAGCCTGACGATCATTCCTTTTGCCCAAGGCGAGGCGCATCTGGACTGGCTCGGTCTCTGTGCTGCGTTCGAGGCAGGGCACCGCCTGCCCAAGGCCGAGATTGCCGATACGCTGCTCTACCGGGGCCGCGATACGCTTCTCAATCGCGCGGCATGGATTGACGGCATGGGGCTCGCGGTGAAATCCGCCACGATCTTTCCGGGCAATCCAGAGCGGGGCGATCCCATGATCAACGGGGCGGTCAATCTCTATTCCGATAGCGATGGCACGCTCGAGGCGCTGGTTGATTTCCACCTTGTGACCAAGTGGAAAACCGCCGGTGACAGCCTCTATGCTGCCACGCGGCTGGCGCGGCCCGATAGCGAAACCATCCTGATTGTCGGCGCGGGCACCGTGGGCCGCTCGCTTTGGCAGGCCTATCGCGCGGTCTTTCCGCAGGCGCGGTTCAGCATCTGGAACCGCACCCGCGCCAATGCCGAGGCGATGGCGGCAGAGTGTGAGGGGATGAGCGTAGCCGAGGATCTGGAAACAGCGGTGCGCGCGGCGGATATCGTCACCTCTGCCACCATGTCCAGCGATCCGCTGATCAAGGGGGGCTGGCTGCGCCCCGGTCAGCACATTGACCTGATCGGGGCCTATCGCCCCGATATGCGCGAAGCGGATGATGCCGCCATCGCCCGAGCGCGGGTGTTTGTCGATAGTTTCGACACCACAGTGGATCATATCGGCGAGATCAAGACGCCACTGGACACCGGGGCGATCACCCGGGATCACCTGATTGCAGATTTCTACCAGCCTGAACGCTTCCGGCGACAATCGCCCAAAGATATCACCCTGTTCAAAAATGGTGGCGGCGCGCATCTCGACCTGATGACAAGCCGCTATATTCTCGACGCCTGGAGGGCGGCGGCATGATCTGGCTTGGCTTTTTGATCCTTGTGGGGCTGCTCATCGCCGCCCCGTTTCTGCGCGAAGCGATGAAGCCTGTGATGAATGACAGGCTCCGCAAACATGCCCCCGGCGACTTTGCCCATCTCTCACGTGGGATCACGCATTATCGCTGGCTGGGGGCCACGCGCGGGCCGGTGGCGGTTTGTGTGCATGGTCTGACCACGCCCTCTTTTGTCTGGCAGGGCATCGCGGCGGGATTGGGCAAACTTGGCTATCGCGTGCTGGTCTATGACCTTTATGGGCGCGGCTATAGCGATAGGCCAGATGGCCCGCAGGACAGCGCCTTTTTCATCAACCAGCTTGAGGAATTGCTCGAGGATCAGGGCATTACAGGCGATTTTACGCTTCTGGGCTATTCCATGGGCGGCGCGATTGCCACGGCCTTTGCCGCCCTGCATCCCGAGCGCCTGCGCGCGCTCATTTTGATTGCACCTGCGGGCTTTGGGCATGATCTGGGACCGCTGGCAGAACGGGTGGCGCGCGGCGGCTGGTTTGCGCAATGGCTGATGCTTGCCGGCTTTCCGCGCAGCTTTCGCAAAGGCTGCGAGGCAGAGCGGCATCTGCCCTCCAGCGTTCCGGGCATCGTCGATCTGCAACAGGCCCAACTGCGCACTCGCGGCTTTGTGCCCGCGGTCGCCCGTTCCATCAGTGGGATGGTCTCAGAGGATCTGACCGAAGAGCATGCGGATATCGCCGAAAGCCGCCTGCCCGTGCTGGCGATCTGGGGGCGCGAAGATACCGTTATCCCGCTGCGCAGCATGGCGCGACTGGCCGAGGTCAACCGAAACGCCCGCCAAGAGGTGATCGAGGGCGCGGGCCATGGCCTGACCTATACCCACGCCGACGCGGTGTTGACCGCGCTGCGTGATCTGATGCGCGATTAAGCTGCCTGCAACCGCCGCTCCTTGATCGGCAGGTGGACGATGGCCGAGAAGGCGCCGACACCCACACCAATCCACCAGACCATCGTATAATTCCCGTAAAGATCATACATCTTGCCACCCAGCCAGACGCCCATAAAGCTGCCAAGCTGGTGGGAAAAGAACACGATCCCATAGAGCGTGCCCATGTAGCGCAACCCGTAAAGATGCGCGACGAGACCGGATGTCAGAGGCACGGTCGCCAACCACAGAGCCCCCATCGAGACCGAAAAAAGCAATACCGTCGCAGGCGTAATTGGCGTCATGATGAACGCCGCTGCAATCAGCGTCCGGCCCAGATAGATACCCGCCAGCAGGTTCTTCTTGGAATAGCGCTTGCCCAGCCATCCTGCCGTCAGCGTGCCCGCGATATTGGCCAGACCGATGATCGAAATCGCCACAGCGCCCAGCGCCGAGGTGGTGGTGATGCCAATATTATGCAGCGCCCCACCGGGCAGGATAGGGCCACACATCTCGGTGACAAAGGCCGGGAAATGCGCGGTGACAAAGGCCAGTTGATAACCGCAACTGAAAAATCCGAGAAAGATCAGGGTAAAGGAGGGATCGCGAAAGGCGCGGCGCAGGATCGTGCCCATCGATTCCTCGATCACCGTGCGGTCCACCGGGGCGGGCGCGCGCATCAGCGGCAGCATCGCCAAAACCGCGATGATCACGGCGGCAAAGATCAGGAACACGCTCTGCCATGTCATCAGCGAGAGCATGAATTCTGCCAGAGGCGCGCCAAACACCTGCCCCGCCGATCCCGCAGCAGTGGCAATGGCGAGGCTCATCGAGCGGTTCTCGTCCGAACTTGCCCGCCCGACCACGGCGAGGATCACGCCAAATCCGGTGCCCGCAATGCCAAAACCCACGAGAATCTCATAGAGTTGATGCGCCTCTGGCGTGACAGCAAAGGACGACAGCACCAAACCCGCCGCATAGGTCAGCGCGCCCAGAATGATCGCCTTTTGGTCGCCGATCTTTTCGGCCAGCGCGCCAAAAATCGGCTGGCCAAAGCCCCACGCAAGATTCTGGATCGCGATGGCCAGCGAAAACTCGGCGCGGGGCCAATTGAACTCGGTCGCAATCGGAATCTGAAACACGCCAAACGAGGCGCGGATCGCAAAGGAAATCAGAATAATGGTGCAACCCGCCACAAGAACGGGGGTAATCAGGGGGGCGGATTTCGGCATTGGATCCTCGCGCGCTATCCCGGCACTCTAGGCTAATCGCAAGAGGCGTCAATTCAGGCTTTGTGATGGGCCGCATCACGTTTTGCATCACCCGAGGAGTTGTGACACCATGCGGCTATTCGCATCGGTCAAGGCCTCGATCACGTCGAAATGGTGCCGCCCGGCAGCAATCTCATGGCCCGCATTCCACGCCTCTGCCAGCCATCGCGCCTGATCCAGAAACACGGGCCGCTCATCAGAGCCAACCCAGACCGTGACTGGCACAGACAAGGGCCGCATAAGCGCCGGGCTCTCGGCCTCTGCCGTCGCCCGGTCCAGCCGGAAGTGTTCATTCATCGAGGTTTCCAGCAAGGGGCGCAGATCCGAGACCGGCGAGATGGGCATGACATGGCTGAGCCGTGCGGCCACGTCACCCGGCAAGACCCCCGGCACCGCCATCCGCGCCACCAAATGCCCGCCCGCAGAATGCCCAACCAGCGCCAGCGGCCCCTCATGGCGTGCGGCCAGAACGCAGAGCGCGCGGGCAATCTGTCGGGTGATGTCGGCAATCCGCACCTCGGGGCAGAGATCATAAGAGGGCATGGCCACCGCCCAACCGCGTGCGAGCGGTCCTGCCGCCAGATGCGACCAGAGCGACCGATCAAACCGCAGCCAATAGCCGCCATGCACAAAGACGCATAGCCCCCGTGCCGCCCCTTTGGGGTGAAACAGGTCAAATGCCTGCCGCGCACCTTCGCCATAGGCCAGACCAAGCTCTGCGCGCCGCTCCGCGCTCAACTTGGCACGAAACGCCTCGGCGGCCACGGTCCAGCGTGCCGGATATTGTGCCCCACCCGGAATATAGGGCACATTTGCATAGGCATCGTCCAGTTCCACGGCGTATTCCTCCCTATCTGGCCCTAGACATTCCTAGCCCAAGCTGGTCTGTCATGGCGAGATAAAAGCCATGCCAAGAGGGAAACGCAATGACCAAGACCGACCTGAAATCCATGCTCAAGGACCCCAGCCTGCTGTGCGAGCGGGCCTATATCAATGGCGAGTGGGTGGATGGCGATAATGGCACCTTCGAGGTCACGAACCCCGCGCGCGGGGACGTCATCGCGCATGTGGCCGATCTTAGCCGTGCGCAGGTGGCCCGTGCCATTGCCGCCGCCGAGACCACGCAAAAGGAATGGGCGAAATGGACCGGCAAAGAACGCGCCGCCGTCCTGCGCCGTTTCTTTGATCTGATGATGGAAAACCAGCATGATCTGGGCGTGATCCTGACCGCCGAACAGGGCAAACCCCTGACCGAAGCCAAAGGCGAAGTGGGCTATGGGGCCTCCTTCATCGAATTCTTTGGCGAAGAGGCCAAGCGCATCTATGGCGAGACCATTCCCGGCCATCAGCGCGACAAGCGCATCACCGTCATCAAGCAGCCCATCGGCGTCGTCGCCTCGATCACACCGTGGAATTTTCCCAATGCGATGATCACCCGCAAGGCTGCTCCGGCACTTGCGGCGGGGTGTTCTTTTGTCGGGCGTCCGGCGGCGGAAACCCCGCTTTCGGCCACCGCAATGGGCCTTTTGGCCGAGCGTGCGGGTCTTCCAGCGGGCGTGTTCAACATCGTCACCTCCTCGCGCGCCTCTGAAATTGGCAAGGAATTCTGCGAGAACCCGGCCGTGCGCAAGATCACCTTTACCGGCTCGACCGAAGTGGGGCGCATCCTGTTGCGCCAAGCCGCCGATCAAGTGATGAAATGCTCGATGGAATTGGGCGGCAACGCGCCCTTCATCGTGTTCGACGATGCCGATCTTGATGCGGCGGTCGAGGGCGCGATCCTGTGCAAATTCCGCAACAACGGTCAGACCTGCGTCTGTGCCAACCGCATCTATGTGCAGGCCGGGGTCTATGACGCCTTTGCCGCCAAGCTCAAGGCTGCGGTGGAAAAGCTCAAGATGGGCGACGGGATGGACGACGGTGTGGCCCTAGGCCCGCTTATCAACGCCGATGCGATCGTCAAGGTGCAAGAGCATGTGGCCGACGCCAAGGCAAAAGGCGCATCGGTCATTTTGGGAGGCGGCGAGCCGGTGCAAGGCGCAGGCTTTTTCCTGCCCCCGACCATCGTCACCGGCTGCACACAGGATATGGCCTTTGCCTCCGACGAGACATTCGGCCCGCTGGCCCCCCTCTTCAAGTTCGAGAGCGTGGATGACGTCATCGCCATGGCCAATGACACGATCTTTGGTCTCGCCTCTTATTTCTACGCCAAGGACCTCAGCCGCGTCTACAAAGTGGCCGAGGCGCTGGAATACGGGATCGTCGGAGTCAACACCGGCATCATCTCGACCGAGGTTGCGCCCTTTGGGGGGGTCAAGCAATCCGGGCTTGGCCGAGAAGGCAGCCATCATGGGATCGAGGACTTCCTCGAAATGAAATACATTTGCATGAGCATCTGACCAAAGCGGCACTCGACCAAAGTCAGGTCCCTCGCTAGGATGTGACCAAGTCTTGAAGCAAAGGAGGCCGGCAATGCCCCGCTTTTTCCTTTTGGCCGGCCTGATGGCTGTGGTCTGCGCCTCCACGGTGCAGGCGCAGAACGACGAAGCCCGCCTTGTCTCCGGCGCAGTCGGCTATCTGCAACGGATAGCCCTGCCCCCCGATGCCCGCGCCGTGGTTGTGGCCGAGGGGCGGTTTGGGGCCATGCTGGGCGAGGTGACGCTGGACGCGGATGGCAAACAGGTGCCGCTGCCCTTCGAGATGACGGTGCCTGCCAACCTGTCCGGGCGGCTGAGTGCGGTGATCCGGGTTAACAACCAACCCCGCTGGCTTTTGAGGGATCTGCCCTTTGCTGATGGAACGGAGCCGGTTGATCTCGGTGAGCTGATATTAGAGCCGGTGACGGCGCTCGCCTTTGCGGTTGATTTCATCTGTGGCGATACCACGGTCTCTTTCGGAATCCTGGGCGAAGAAACGGTGCTGCGCGCCGAAGGGCGCGATATCCCGATGAAACAGGTCATCTCTGCCTCAGGTGCCCGGTTCGAAGGTATCAAAGAGCCAGAAACAGAGTTCTGGAACAAGGGCGATATGGCCATGCTCCGGCTGGAAGGGCGTGATCTGCCCGAATGCCAAGAGGTGCCGCCGCCACAACAACAAAGCTATCGTGCCGGCGGAAATGAACCGGGGTGGTCTGTTGTGCTAACCGCAGAAAACGCAGAGATTACCGCCGATTACGGCGAGATCACCCATAGCCTGCCGCGCCCGGATGTGCAGGTTTTGCCCGGCGCTTACGTGTTTGACATGCCCGAGATTGCGGCGCAACTGACCATCCGCGAAGGCATCTGCCGCGACGATGCCACCGGCATGCCCCACCCCGATGCGGCACAGTTAACCCTTGGCGAGCGAGAGTTTAGCGGATGTGGGGGCGCGCCCGAGGACCTTCTGACAGGGCCCTCTTGGCAGGTGACAGTGCTGGGTGAGACCCCGCTGATCGAGCCGGAACGCCTGACCCTCAACTTCATCACACCTGGGCGCGTCGCGGGCAGCTCTGGCTGTAACCGTCTGGTGGGCGGCTATACATTGACGGGCGAGGGGCTACAGTTTGGTGCCATGGGGAGCACGATGATGGCCTGCCCCGAACCTCTGATGGAGCAAGAACGCCGCATGCTCGATGCGCTGGAACAGGTGACGCGGTTCGATATCGCCGAGGATGGCGCGCTGCGCCTGATCGGCGGCGCAACGGATGGCGTGCTGATCGAGGCGCGGCGGCCCTGAGCAGCAACGCCCGGCCAGACTGCTCTGACCGGGCGCAGGCATAGCTTCAGGTTCAGTTCACCTTGTCGACATCGACCACATCCTTGGTCACGACATCACCGCTGGCAATCGCAATCCGGCGCGGTTTCAGCGCCTCAGGCACCTCGCGGCGCAGGTCGATATGCAGCATCCCATCGGCATGGGTGGCGCCGATCACCCGCACATGATCCGCGAGTTGGAACCGGCGTTCAAACGCCCGCGTCGCAATACCACGATGCAGATAGGTGCGGCCCGCTTCCTCATCGCTCTTGCGCGCCGAGACGACAAGTGAGCCTTCCTTGACCTCAACACCCAGATCATCGGCGGCAAAACCCGCGACGGCAATCGAGATGCGATAGGCATCATCAGCAGTCTTTTCTATGTTATAGGGCGGATAGGTCGGCTGGGCCACGTCACTGGACATCACACGATCCAATAGGTCGGCAATCTGGTCGAAACCGACAGTGGCGCGATAGAGCGGGGCTAGATCAAAATTACGCATGGGTCATCCTCCATTGAGCGATACCAAGTTGGCGCCTTCCCCTTTGGGGACAGGCAATCTGTCCGGCCCATCCTGCGGCACCGGAACGCTCTTGATTTGGGAAGTGCTACGGCGGCTGTCAAGACCCCGCTACGGCCCTTAGGGCCGCGCGAATTTCGCCCCGGATGCCGCCGCATCCCCGCCTACCGTCACGCGCCGAAACCCCGGATTCGCCGCGAGGGGGCGCGAGGCCGCCGCACGCAGATCCTGTTTCAGCTGCGCCACAATCTCGGGCAGGTCCATACCATAGGCGCGGCTTTCGCCCCCGTCCCAATTGCCACCGCTGACCAACGACAGGATACGCGCCCGCCCACCATCCCGCGCAAAAACCGGCGCACCGGATGAACCGTTGATCACCGCGCAGTCAAACCCCATCACCCCCTGGGACCGCCACAAAAGACCGCATTCGCGCTGCCATGACGGGGCCTTGTCGCGGTCGCGGCCATAAGAGACAACGCTCACGCGCTGACCGGGTGCGAGGGTGCCCGCAAGGTGAAAGGGCGCAGCTAGGGCTGCGGGAATGGGCGCGGATAACTGCAAGAGTGCGACATCGCGCCGGACGTTCTCGGCCTGCATACCCGCCGCCGGATCATATCCCGGGGCAACCACATAGCGGGCCACGCCAGACTCCGCGATCACAACACCATCGCGCAGACCAGCGCGAAACTGAATGACGTCAGCGCCGATAGCACGCTGGGCGCGATCATAGACACAATGCGCTGCCGTCAGCACTTGGTCAGGGGCGATCAGAACGCCTGTGCAATAACCATCACGCCCAAGATCGACACGCCCCACCGCCTCCCAGCCGAACAGGTCATCGCGGTCCGTCAACCGAATAAGGCCACTCGTCTGCGCCATCGCACCCGACGGGCACAGCATCAGGGCAACCAGCGCCGCAAGGCCAGTGCGCCAGCCTGTCATGGCTTGGCGAATTTCGCGCCAGTATCGCGGCGAATACCCGAGGTGAACATCTTGGGTGCGGCCTCCTGAAACACGCCAGCGCCACCATCAAGGGCGTCTTGCAGCACCCGAAGCGGATCGGTCAACTGCGTGCCAAGCGACACCTTGCGCCCCTCTACCTCGGCCATGGCTGAGACAACCGAAACAATGCGCGGCACACCGCCCTCAAAGCTAAAGATCGGCGCGCCGCTCGATCCGAAATCGACATCGCATGACATCACAAGAACACCATCCTGACGCGCCAGAACTTCGCAGATGTTTTGCAGGGATGGGGCCTCTGATCGGTCGCGGGCATAGCTGACCACGCCAATTTTCTGCCCCTTGCGCGGGCGCTCATCCGTCTCGAACGGGGTGACGCGCGTGTTGTTGATCGGGTGATGCAATTCGAGCAGCGCCACGTCATTGCGCACGCGCTCTGCAGTCACATCAGCAGCCGGTGCATAATCGGGATGCGTCACCGCGCGCCGAACAGAGCGATAGGCCGCCGCGCGCCCATTGCGCCACCCGGCCATGAATTCGATCCGTGCAGGATCAATCCGCGCACCAGTTTCCTTGTCAAACAGGCAATGCGCCGCCGTCAGCACCAGATCGGGTGCCACCAGCGCCCCGGTGCAAAATCCGCGCCGGGCCAATTCCAGCCGCCCCACGGCCTCCCAGTCGCGGGCCTCGTCGCCGACATCCAGACGTTGCAGGCGGCTATCCTGCGATAGCGCCGCACCCGCCGCACAGACCGACAAGAGAAAGGTGATGATACGCAGCATAAGGTCTTTGTCCCGCTCAATTCCCTTGCCGAATAGCACGGGTTTTGGGCCAGATTATGACCGGATCAGCGCAGGATCGGAACCCCGGTCATGCCTTGGGCCGCGCGGTTCATGGCGGGCGGCTTTGGTCCCCCCGTGGCCCAATCCAGCAACTCGACCGTGTGGACCACCGGAATACCCGTCCCTGAACCGATTTGCATCATGCAACCGATGTTGCCTGCGGCGATTACGTCCGGGTTCTTGGCCTCCAGCGTGCGCACCTTGCGCGCCTTGAGTTGCTTGGAAATCTCGGGCTGCATCAGGTTATAAGTGCCCGCCGACCCACAGCAAAGATGACTGTCTGCCGGTTCCACAACCGCGAACCCGGCCCGCTTGAGCAGATCCTTGGGATAGGTCTTGATCTTTTGGCCATGTTGCAGCGAACAGGCGGCGTGATAGGCGATGACCATCTCCTTATCCGCGCCTTGCGGCAGATCGAGCTTCATCAGGATTTCGCTCACATCCATGGCAATCGCGCTCACGCGCGCGGCGTCTGCTGCCAGCGCCTCATGCCGGAACATATGGCCGTAATCCTTGACCGTGGTGCCGCAACCGCTGGTGTTGATGACGATGGCGTCAAGGCCAGCCCCATCCATCTCACGCGCCCAAGCTTTGATGTTCTTGGCTGCCGTCGCGTGGCTCTCGTCGGTTTTTCCCATATGATGCGTCAGCGCCCCACAACAGCCGGCGCCCTCAGCCACCACCACCTCGCATCCCAGCCGCGTGAGCAACCGGATCGTGGCATCGTTGATATCGGTGTTGAGCGCCTTTTGCGCACAACCCGTCATCAACGCCACCCGCTTTTTGCGCGTACCTTGCGCGGCAAAGGTTTGCGGATCGTCATTGCGGCTTACGGGCGGCACCTGCTTTGGGGCCATTTCCAGCATCGCGCGCAGCCGCGCATCAGGCATCAGCCGCGCAAAGGGCCGCCCGATCTTGGCCCCCAACAGCGCCACCCGAAATCGCATCGGATAGGGCAGGATACGCGCCAAAATCCAGCGCAGCGCACGATCCCCCAAGGGCCGCTTATAGCGCTCTTCGATATATTCGCGCGCCTGATCCACCAGATGCATATAATGCACGCCAGAGGGGCAGGTGGTCATGCAGGCCAGACAGGACAGGCAGCGATCAATATGCTTGACCGTCTTGGCATCCGGCACGCGGTCATTTTCCAGCATGTCCTTGATAAGGTAAATGCGCCCTCTCGGGCTGTCCAACTCATCGCCCAGAACCTGATAGGTCGGGCACGTGGCGGTGCAAAACCCGCAATGCACGCAAGAGCGCAAAATCTCATTGGCGCGGGCAATCTTGGGATTTTCAAGCTGTTCGGCGGTGAATTCAGTTTTCATCTATCTCTACTTTCCCGCCACTCAGACGGCTGCACCCGTGGCCATCAGCCCCGGATTTAGAATCTGTCTTGGATCGAATTTCTGCCGCAGCCCGGCCTGCAAGGCCGCCACCGGGCCGGGCAACGGGTGAAACGCGCCTTGGCTTCTGTCGCCACGGATCAGCGTGGCATGGCCGCCGCGCGCGGCCACCGCGCTGCGGATTTTCGCGGCACTCAACCCCGATCCTTGGGCAGCCAACAGCCAGATCAACCCGCCGCCCCAATCATAAAACGCCTCGCCGCCGCTCAGATCAGCAACGATCCCCGGCGCATCGGTGGGCTTCACCGACAACCGCCAGACATCGCCCGCCCGCCCCTGAAACGGGCCGACATCGCGGATATGTGCCCATGCCGCGGCGGTCTTTTCTGGATCTGCCTCAAAGCTGCACGCGCCGAACTCGGCCAAAAGCCGCGTCAGCGCCTCAGCGCGGTAGGCCACCGAATTCTCGAACCCTTCCAGCCGGATCATGGTCAGGGGCACCCCCTCTGGACTGGCTTGCAGATGCACGGCCCCTGTCACCTCATAGGGTGACGCCAGCGCCCGGCAGAGCGCGGTCACAGCAACGGCATCGCTCAGCCCCTCAATCCGCAGCATCCCCATGCTGCGCGGGCGCGGCAAGACCTTGAGCGCGACCTCGGTCAGCACACCCAACGTGCCGTAACTGCCCGCCATCAGCTTGACCAGATCATAGCCGGTGACGTTTTTCATCACGCGGCCCCCATTCTTGACGATCTGCCCGCGCCCATCGACAAACCGCACGCCAAGCAGGAAATCGCGGCAGGCCCCGGCCTGAATACGGCGCGGTCCGCTGACATTGGCGGCGACGACACCGCCGATTGTGGGTGTTCCTTGGGTGCCCAACAATCCCCGGTGATCCATCGGCTCAAACGCCAGGCGCTGTCCCTCGGCGTCCAGTGCGGCCTCGATCTCAGCAAGCGGCGTGCCCGCCTGCGCCACCAGCGTCAGCGCGCCGGGTTCATAGAGCGTGATGCCGCTCAGGCCGGCGGTGCTCAGCCGTGCGCCATTGGACAGCGCGCCAATCGGTCGGGTGCCACCGCCCTCGATGCGCAATGGGCCTTCTGCACCCCGGATGATCTCGGCCAGGTCCGCTTCGGTCTTGGGTGTCATGCTGCTTCTTCTTGGAAAAATACTCATGGGTCCGGGGGCAAGGCCCCCGGTCGGATCGCTCAGGCCACGCGTCGCGCGTCAGAGGACGCCAGCGGAAAGACCTTGGCCGGGTTCAGCAGCCATTTGGGATCAAACACATCTTTTACGGCCATCTGCGCTTCCAGATCCTCTGGCGCATATTGATGGGTCATGAGGTCGCGTTTTTCGATACCCACCCCATGCTCGCCGGTCAGGCACCCGCCCACTTCAACACAGAGCTTGAGGATTTCGGCCCCAAGGTCTTCGCACAGTTCCAGATCACCCGGTTTATTGGCATCAAACAGGATCAGCGGATGCATATTGCCGTCGCCTGCGTGAAACACATTGGCGACACCCAGCCCGAATTGTTCCGACAATTCGCCAATGCGTTTTAGAACATGCGGCAATTGGCTGACCGGGATGGTGCCATCCAGACACATGTAATCGTTGATCTGCCCCATCGCGCCAAAGGCCGATTTACGGCCCAGCCAGATCGCGGCACTTTCTTCGGGGGACCGGCTCTGCCGGAATTCCACCGGGTTGTGCCGCCGGGCAATCCCCTCGATCAGGCCCAGTTGCTCGTCAATCTCGGCATCCGATCCCTCAACCTCGACGATCAGCAGCGCCTCGCACATCGGATAGCCCGCCTTGGCGAAATCCTCGGTCGCCTCGATGCAGGGGCGGTCCATGAATTCAATGGCCACCGGCAGCACGCCAGCCTTGATGATGTCACTCACACAGGCCCCTGCGACCTCATTGGAATCGAATCCGATCAGCACGGGGCGCGCGCCTTCTGGCTTGCGCAGGATGCGCAGCGTCGCTTCGGTCACAACGCCCAGTTGCCCCTCAGACCCGCAAACGATCCCCAAGAGGTCCAGCCCCTCGGCTTCCAGATGTGCGCCGCCCAGTTCCAGCACGGTGCCATCCATCAGCACCATGGTCACACCCATCAGGTTGTTGGTCGTGACACCATATTTCAGGCAATGCGCCCCGCCCGAATTCATCGCGATATTGCCCGCGATGGCGCAGGCCAATTGGCTTGAGGGGTCGGGGGCATAGAAAAACCCGTGTTCCTCAACCGCGCCGGTGACGCTCAGATTGGTACGCCCTGTCTGCACCCGGATAAAACGATTGTCATAGTCCGTCTCAAGCACCGCATTCAGCCGCGCCACACCCAGAATGACACTGTCCGCCGTGGGCAACGCCCCACCCGCAAGAGACGTGCCAGAGCCGCGCGGCACCACCGGCACTCCCATGTCGTGACAGATGCGCAGCGCCTCCGAGACCTCTTTGGTCGATCCCGGCAGGATTGCCACCAAGGGCGCACATTTATAAGCTGTCAGCGCATCGCATTCATAGGCGCGCGTCTCGGCGGGGTCGGAAATCACCGCATCTTCTGGTAGAACTTCGCGCAGACGTTCGACCAATTCAGCCTTGCGCGCCAGAATCTCTGGCCGGGGGATGGGCATTTCCATGATAGCTCCTCCTGATTGGTAATAAAATATAACCAATTTTTGCATCTGGCAAGTCAAACCTCATAGCGATAGCTTGCGCGCATGATTTGGATGGATCAACTAGCACATTTCAGCACGCTTGACGCCCTTGCCTTGGGCGGATTGGCGCTGAGCTGGCTCTGCCTTGGCTTCTTGATCGAAAACCCACCCCAGGCGCGGCCCTCGGTGACAAAACTGATGGCGCAGTATCGGCGCGAATGGATGGTGCAAATGGTTGCCCGTGACGCCCGCATCTTCGATGCGCAGCTCTTGGGAAGCCTGCGGCAGGGTACTGCGTTTTTCGCCTCGGCCACGCTCATCGCTATCGGCGGGGCGCTCGCCATGCTGGGCGATCTGGAACGGGTGATGGGCATTGCCGATGATCTGACCCCATCCACTGTGCCGGTGATTGTCTGGGAGGTGAAGATCCTTGTGATCCTCGTGTTTCTCACCAATGCCTTTCTCAAATTCGTCTGGTCCAATCGGCTTTTTGGCTATTGCGCTGTGATCATGGCCGCCGTGCCCAATGACCCAAGCGATCCCGCCGCCTTGCCGCGTGCCCGCAAAGCGGCCGAGATCAACATCACCGCCGCGCGGGGGTTTAATCGGGGCCTGCGGGCGATCTACTTTGCGCTCTCGGCGGCGGCATGGCTCTTGGGGCCGGCGGCGCTGATCGGGGCCACGATCATCACCTGCCTCATGCTCTTGCGCCGGGAATTCGCGTCACAGTCGCGCGCGGTGCTGCTTCTGCCGGACGGTCCAGACCAACACACAGAGACTTGAGTGTTTTTTGCGCAGGAATGCGCTAGTTTCGCAGCATGAGATGCTTGTGCCTCGTCCTCGGCTTTGTCGCCAGCTCCGCCGCAGCGGATCACCCCGATATTCTTGGCGTGCAACTGAAACAGGTTGGGACAGCCTGGAATATTGCGGTCACGGTCCTGCACCCTGACACCGGCTGGGACCACTATGTTGATGGATGGGAGGTTCTGGATGCGACGGGCAATCGGCTGGGCTATCGTCTGCTGCATCACCCACATGTCGAAGAACAACCCTTTACGCGCTCGCTGAATGGTCTGCCCCTGCCTGAGGGCACGCAAGAGGTATTCGTGCGGGCGCATTGCTCGGTCGATGGCTGGAGTACCGCGCCCTTCCGGGTCGAGCTGCGGCACTAAGCGCGGCCCCTATCGCCGCCCCTCGCGCAGCCATCCCCCAAGGATCAAGCCTGACACCAGCAGCAGCACCAGCCAAGGCGGCATGATCGCCATCTGGCGCAGGCTCTGGGTCTCATAGGCGCCGCGCGGTGTGATCCCGATCCAGCCGCGCCCGGCGGCGGGACGCCCTTCGCGTACGGCACGGATCGCGGGCACGCCGTCCTCCAGCGCCCATACTCCGCCATTGGTCGCGTCGATCTCGGGTTGCAGCACCTCGGCACTGGCAATCGTGCGCTCAAATTCAACCGGCGCTGCTGGTCCCAGGCCGATGACCGCGCTCTGATCTCCGTTTTCCAAACGATAGAGACCAATTTCCGGCCCATCGAACAATGTCTCAAACCGCCCCGGTGAGACCTCTTCCAACGGGCGTTCCACCACCTCGCCAGACGGTGTGGTGATCGTCACGGCGCCAACATCCTCGGTTAACGAGCGTCGGATGACGCGCATCTGCTGGCCCGTCGCCTCGGCCCAGAGCGCCTCTTCCTCTAACTCAGGCTCTTTCATCATCCAATGCGCCAGACGCCGCAACAGTTCGAGCTGCGGACCACCGCCCTCAAACCCGCGCCCCCAGAGCCAGGCGTGATCCGAGGCCAAGAGCGCCACGCGGCCCTCGCCCACACGGTCAAGCAAAAGCAAGGGCCGGTCATCCGCCCCGGACATGACCACATCGCCCGCCGTTTGCGTGACCTCCACCTGTCGCAACCAACGGCCCCAATCCCCGGCAAATTCCCGGTCAAGCCCCGCGGTCACCGGATGCCGCTCGCCCAGATCCGTGACCTTGGGCAAATAGCCATCCTCGACCACACGCGCGGTCGGGCGGGCGGGTATGATCGCCTCGAACGGACCACGGTAAATGCTCTCGGCCCCGGCAAAATCCGGACCTGCGGCAAACAGCACCGCCCCGCCATTCTCGACATATTGCCGGATATTCTCGAGATAAACATTCGGCAGAATGCCCCGCCGCCGGTAGCGGTCAAAGATGATCAGGTCGAAATCATCCACCTTTTCCAGAAACAGCTCGCGCGTGGGAAAGGCGATCAACGACAATTCCCGCACCGGCACACCGTCTTGCTTTTCCGGCGGGCGCAGAATGGTGAAATGTACCAGATCAACCGCGCTGTCGGATTTGAGCAGGTTGCGCCATGTCCGCGTGCCGGGATGCGGCTGACCCGACACCAGCAAAACGCTCAGCCGGTCGCGCACACCGTTGATCTGCACCAGCGCCGTGTTGTTGCGATCCGTCAATTCGCCCGGCGCGGCAGGGGTGGTGAATTGCAGGACGTTGCGCCCGCCATGCGGCAGCATCAGCGGCAGGGTAATTTCCTCGCCCAAGGGCACCTCAAAGCGGCGGGGCTCAGCCCCATCCACCGAAATATCAAGCGGCACAGACATAACGCCCGTAGGGGCTGCGCCCTCATCGGTTACGGTCAGGGTCATTTGCACCTCTTCGCCCAGAATGGCAAAGGCCGGGGCGTTGTCGATCCGCAAACGCCGGTCCCAATCCCCCTCGCGGCCTGTGTGCAACAGATGCAGCGGGGCGGGAATGTCTGGTGCCCGCTCGACATCATGGATACGCCCATCCGACAGAAGAATGACGCCCGCGATACGGCCAAGCGGCTCCTCGGCCATCGCCTGTGCCAGTGCCGTCATGGCCTGCGTGCCCCCATTCTCGGGCGCATCCGGCACCTGCACGCGGCGCACCTCGGTATTGCCGCGCGCTTCCAACCGTGCTGTCAGAGTGTCGGCGGCCTCGGCCGTGCGCGTGGCGCGATCCGTCAGGTCTTGGCTGGCACTTTGATCCTCGACAATCAGAACAATGTCACTGAGGGCGGTGCGTTCCTCCTGCTGATAGGCTGGCCCCATCAGCGCGGCAAGGATCACCAGCCCGGCCAGCGCCCGGAACGGCCATCCCGCCAACCCGCGCCAAAGCGCCAAAGCCAAGCCCGACGCCACCAGCGCCGCCAGAACCGCGATCAGCCAGATCGGCAAAAGGGGGTCAAATATCACGCTGCCGGTCATTGGCCCAACCTGTCCAGAAGTGCGGGCACATGCACCTGATCGGATTTATAATTGCCGGTCAGCACATGCATCACCAGATTGACGCCAAAACGATAGGCCAGTTCCCTTTGCCTCTCACCGGCATAGCCACGACCGACCGGAAATAGCGGATCGCCCCGCTCGTTCACCGCCCAGGCCGCAGCCCAGTCATTGCCCCCAATCACCACCGGCGTCACCCCGTCGTTGAGATTGCGAAACGGCATGCCCTCGATCTGTTCAGCATCGGGCGGGGCCGCCTCGACCCAAACCGCCCGACCGGAATGTCGCCCCGGAAAATCAGTCAGCAGGTAGAAGGTCCGCGTCAGAACGTGATCCTCGGGCAAGGGTTCGAGCGGCGGAATATCCAGCGGGGCCGCAATCCGTTGCAATCGCGCGCCGTTGGGCGTGGCCGCGCCAAACCCGGCAACATCGGCATCGCGCGTGTCAAAAAGGATAAGCCCGCCATTGCGCAAATAATCGTTGAGCTTGACATAGGCCTCTGCCGAGGGGGTCGGCTGATCGGCGCTGATTGGCCAATAGAGGATCGGATAGAACGTGAGATCGTCACGTTCCAGATCGACGGCCAGCGGTTCTGCCGGCTCTACCGAGGTGCGAAAATTGAGCACTTGCCCCAACCCGCGCAGACCCGCGCGCGACGTATCATCGAGCCGCGTATCGCCGGTGATCACATAGGCCAAGGCCAATTCCTCGGTCGCCAGCAACGCGCGCGCGTCATCCTGCGCCCGCGCCTCGGGCACCGCCCCAAGGCTAAGCGCGAGGGCAAGCACCGCTGCGACCCGCGCAGGCCAAAGCCGCCCGGACAGCGCCAAGGATGCCAGAATATCAGCGGTCAGCAGCATCAAGGCTGCCGCCAGCAACCAACCGCCAAGCGGCGTCTCAGGCGCACGCTCCAACCCCTCGACCGCGACGCGCGCGGGCCATGCCACCGGGCTAAGTTGGGTTTCGCCATCAATCACGTTGCGCGCCACACTGCGCTCCGGGCCCTCATACAGACCGGGCCAGAGATCGGGGCCAAGCGAGCCGGACAAAAGCCGCTCGCCCGCCACACCGGGGCGCGTGTCCGCCTCATTCAGCCGACCGAACCCGTCCAGCACCTGCAGCGGTTGCCATGTCGTACCGGCCATTTCCGCCGCATCGGGCGGTGACATCGCGGATGAAACGGCCAGACGTTCCAGCATCTGCACGAACAGCCCCGAAAGCGGCAGGCTCGACCATTCGGCATTGGCCGTGACATGGAACAGCACCACCTGCCCCGCCCCGATCCGCTTGCGCGTGACAAGCGGTGTGCCATCACTGAGTTGCGCAATCACCCGATCCGCCAAGGTGGGATCAGGCTGCGCCATCACCTGCGCGCTGACTGTCACATCACCCGGAATGGCCAGCCCCTGAAACGGGCTGCCTTCAATGAAGGGGGCCAGCGTCTTGGGCTCGCCCCAGCTCATCGCGCCGCCTACTGTGCGCCCACCCGCGCGCAAGCGCACAGGCATCAGCGGATCTTCGTCGCTGCGCGACACATCGCTTGCCGCAACGCGCGGCCCGGCAAAGCGCAAAAGCAGGCCGCCCTTGTCCGCCCAGTCCAGCAAGGCTGCCTGTTCCGCGCCCGACAGCACCGCAACATCCGCCAGCACGATCACATCAGGATTCGCGGGCAACACATCCATCAGCCCCCCTTCCAAGAGGTCAGCGGTAGGGCTTAACGCCTGTTCAAGGTAATGCAGCGGCGACAAGAGTTCGAGCCCTTCGCGATCCTCGCGCCCCGCGATCAGCGCCACTTCGCGCCGCTTCAGCCCATCATCGGTCAGGGTCACCGCCCCCGCCTGTGCTTCTCCGGCGATCTCGAACCGCGTGACGCGGGCGCGAAGTTCGGGCGGCAGCGCCAGCGCGCCTGTCGCCGCAATCGCCCCCTCGTCAAACGTCATCGGCAAAGTGGCCAAAACACGCGAGACACCGGCAGGGTCCAGCCCATGGGCATTGACCGCGATCTCGCGCAGCGGCCCCGGCACGGCACGCAACGCGCGCAATTGGATCTGCCCGTCTTCCAGCGTCGGCGGGGTCAGCGCCAGCACGGCGCGTGGGCTTTCGTGGACGGTGACCGGGCCACGCGCCTCAAGCGCCTCAAGCACCGGCATGCGCCCCTCGCGGTCCAACCCGTCCGAAAACCAGCGCGTCTCGAACTCTGCCTCGCCCAACAGATCGACGGCCCGCGCCATCGCCTCTGACGTGACAGCCCAAGGGGCGGGGATAAGCCCCGGCACCCGCGCGCGCAGACTGTCCGCCGCCTGAAACACCGGCGCTTGTGGATCGCTGAGTTGCATCAAAGCCGCAGGTCGCCCATCACGCCCGGCCTCTGCCAGCATCGCGTCGATTACCGCCGTTTGCGCTGCCCAGTCCCGCGCACTGGCCCAACTGCCATCCATCAGGATCAAAAGTGGGCCAGACGCGCGCGCCTCGCCCTCGTCGCGCGGATTGAGCACTGGCCCCGCCAGCCCCACGATCACCGCCGCCACCGCCAGCATCCTCAGCAGCAAGAGCCACCACGGCGTGCGGTCGCTGACGCTGTCCTCGTCCTTGAGACCCAAAAGCAACGCCACTCCGGGAAAGCGCCGCCGGATCGGTGCGGGCGGCACGGCGCGCAGGATGATCCAAAGGATCGGCAAAGCCACCAGCGCCCACAAGAGCCAAGGAACCGCAAAGCCAATTGGGCCCAAGATCATGCGCCCGCCCCCCCGGCCATCGCGCCATGCAGCCACAAGAGCGCCGATTGCGCGCTTTCGCCGGTGTGGTGACACCCATAGCGCCAGCCCGTCGCATGGCAAAGTGCGGCCAGCGCATCTTTACGCTCGGCCAAACGCTCCAGATACCGCGCCCGCAGATCGCCTGCCTTCAACGTCTCATGGGCAAGGGTGCCGCCCATGCTCTCAAAAATCGTGCGCCCGGTATAGGGAAACGCCTCTTCTGCGGGGTCCAGCACCTGATAGAGCAGGCCGCGCACCCCCCGATCCGCTGCCCCTGTCAGCGCCTCGCGCAACGGGTCCAGATCACCCATGAAATCAGAAATCAGCAGCGCCCGGCCATGCGGAATGAGGCCAGACATATCAGGGCTGGCATAATCCGCCCCACTCTCCTGCAAGAGCGCCTCAGCCAGTCGCGCAACCTGCACCTCACCGCGCCGGGGCGGCAAGGCGCTCCCCGTAAGGCCCACCCGTTCCCCCCCGCGCACCAGCAGGATCGCCACCGCCAGCGCCAACAGGCGCGCGCGATCAGCCTTGTCGGGTAGGTTCTTGTCGCTGGCAAAGCGCATGGAGGCGGCAGGATCGACCCAGAGCATCACGCTCTGTGCGATTTGCCATTCCCGCTGCCGCACGAATTGCACATCAGAGCGCGCAGAACGACGCCAGTCGATCATGCGGCGGCTATCACCGGGCTGCACCGGGCGGTATTGCCAGAAATCATCGCCCGCACCCGCGCGCCGCCGCCCATGCTCGCCCAAGAGCACCGTGCGCGCCAAAAATTCCGCCTGCGCCAAGAGCGGCGGAAACCGGGCGGCTTCAGCCTCGGCGCGGGGGCGCAGGGGGGCGGGGGCGAGATCGGCCATCTCAGGCGGCGGCCTGCACGCGAGTCACATCTTCGACCGTGCGGGCAATCAGCGCAGGCAGGCTCTCGCCCCGCGCGCGCGCCGCGAAATTCAGCGCCATCCGGTGCCCCAGAACCGGCTGCGCCATGGCGGCCACGTCGCTGGCATCAGGCGCAAGCCGCCCTTGCAGCATCGCCCGCGCCCGCACGGTCAGCATCAGCGCCTGCGCCGCGCGCGGCCCCGGCCCCCAAGCCACGCTCGCGCGCACCCCATCGGCGGCGCTGGCATCCTCGGGGCGGCAGGCGCGCACCAGATCGAGAATCGCCTCCATCACCTTTTCGCCCACTGGCATCCGGCGCAGCATCTGTTGCGCGGCAATCAATTCGGACGGGGTAAAGACCCCATGTGCCGCCTCTTCCGTAGCGCCCGTGGTCGCCAAGAGGATCGCGCGTTCGGTATCACGGTCCGGATAGGGCACTTCGATCTGAACAAGAAAACGGTCCAACTGCGCCTCGGGCAGCGGATAGGTGCCTTCTTGTTCAATCGGGTTCTGTGTCGCCAGCACATGAAACGGCGTGCCCAGCGGGCGGCTGACACCGGCCACCGTCACGGTGCGTTCCTGCATCGCCTGCAACAGGGCGGACTGGGTGCGCGGGCTGGCGCGGTTGATTTCATCCGCCATCAAAAGCTGACAGAACACCGGCCCCTCGATGAACTTGAACGCGCGCTTGCCATCCTCAGCGGTTTCCAGAACCTCGCTACCCAGAATGTCGGCGGGCATCAGGTCTGGCGTGAACTGCACCCGGTTGGTGTGCAGGCCCATGACCGTGCCCAATGTCTCGACCAGTCGCGTCTTGCCCAGACCGGGCAGCCCGATCAAGAGACCGTGACCACCACACAGCAGCGCCGACAGGGACAGGTCGACAACCTGCTCCTGCCCGATGAACCGCCGGGTGATCGACGCCCGCGCTTGGGCCAATTTGCCCTCCAGCGCCTCCAGACCGGCCAAGAGATCAGTGTCATCGGTCATGGCAAAACTCCCGTCAGACCTATATCATTCTGTATGAGTGTATAGCTTGGGACAGAAATGGCAAAAGCAATGAGCAAAGATTCCGTCACAAGCCCGTCAGCCGAAGGCATCGCCGCCTCTGCGCGGGCGGTGCGGGCCAAGGGCAAAGGGCTGCCGCCGGTGCATTTGTGGAATCCGCCGTTTTGCGGCGATCTAGACATGCGGATTGCGCGCGATGGCACGTGGTTCTACCTTGGGACCCCCATCGGGCGGCCCGAACTGGTGCGGCTTTTCTCCACCATCCTGCGCCGCGATGGCGATGATTACTTTTTGGTCACTCCGGTTGAAAAGGTCGGAATCACCGTCGATGACGCACCCTTTGTCGCAGTGGATTTCGAAGCTGAAGGCACGGGGGCCGCGCAAACCCTGCGGTTTGAAACCAATGTCGGCGACCATGTGACCGCCGGCCCCGATACCCCCATCCGCGTCACCCGCGACCCCGAAACCGGCGAACCGTCACCTTATGTGCTGGTGCGCGCCAATCTTGAGGCGCTGATCGACCGCAAAAGCTTTTACCGCCTTGTCGAGATCGGCGACCGGCACGACGGCTGGTTCGGGCTTTGGTCCGGCGGCCAGTTCTTTCCGGTCATCCCAGAGGCGGAATTGCCCTAATCCTTACTGCGCAACCGTGAGCGCTGAATGACGAACACCGTCAAGAGCGGCAGGCCGACCGTGATCAGCGTCACGGTGATCAAGAGCATCCCCAAGGCGCTGTAATCCGCCGGTGTCGTGATCTGCCCGGTTGCCGCATCCCGCACCTCGCGCGTCACGATGAAAACCTCGTTGAGATATTTGGTCAGCAGCGAACTCGCCGACAGCGCCAGATTCGTAAAGGATGCCATCACGGCAAAGAATGTCGCCTTGAGATTATCCGGCGCATTGCGCGCGATCCAGGCCAGCATCGGGATCATGGCAACCTGCCCCAGAGGCGATTCAATGGCTGTATCTAGAATGGCGATGAACCGGGCATCGACGATGCCGCCTGTCATGGCCGCCGTGATCTCCTGCACCCCATAATAAAGCCCGATATTGGGCAAGGACAGAATGCCCCCCGCCAGCGTGAGCAGCACCACGATATAGACGATGCTACGATGCGCCATCAGCGGGCGCAGGATCACCATGCCCACCAACGTCAAAACAGAGGTGATGAGGGACAGCACCGACAGGAACTGTTGATCGAACGCCAAAAGGTCGATCGAGAACCACGTATAGCCATCGCCCGGACGCGGCGTGGCGCGGAACATGAAGATGATGATCGCCGTGCCCACCAATGTGCGCGCCTGCGCCACCGGCAGAACCGCCACAAGCTGCCGCATCAGCAAAAGCACAATCGCCATGGACCCCGCAAAGATGATCTCTTGCCCAAAGGGGATGTCGCTCAGGCCGATGGTAAGCGACAGCGCCACAAATCCCGCCCCGCCAATGAAATACCATGGGTTCGCCTGCGTCTTTTCGCCGGGACGCTCAAACAGGGTATCGGCCTCCGCCTCGCTCAGCCCGGTTTGGCGCAGGCCACGGCGCAGGCGATGTTTCTGCCATGCCGCCAACAACACACCCGACACCGACACCAACGGAATAGACAGGGCTGATAGATAAATGAGCGCATAGGTGGCGCGTTTGGCCTCTGGCCCCAGCTCCTCGATTCCCGCGAACATGTAGATATTGAGCGCGGCCACTGCGAGTGTGCCGGAAATCAGCGCAAACCGCCCCAGCGTCTGCATCGTGGTATGCAGCGCCCGCGACCTGTCCAGATCAATCGCTTGGCCCTCTGCATCAAATCGCGGCACCGCCTCGACCGACATCGCATCAGCCACCGCGTCCTGAATGACCAACCCACATGGGGCCAGAAGGTACGAGGTCACATACCACGCCCCCATCGGCATGATCGCCACCATCGCCTCGGTCCGGGTCAGCAGTAGATACATGATCAGCACCGACAGCCCGATCAGCCCCGCACCAAGATAGATCAACAGCCATTTCCACCGCCAGATGATATCCACCAGATGCCCAAGCGGCATCTTGAGCGCCCAGGGCAACCCCGCCCAGAACGCAAGACCCGCCAGATAGGCCGCCGAAAGGTCGAGGTATTCTTTCACAAAGAATGTGCCGACGATCATCGTCAGCCCGGAAAACCCAGCCGCGAAATAGACCATCAAAGGTGGCAGAAACGTCCAGCGCATCTGCCGCCCAAGATCAAAGACGACGGCATCGGCCCATGTCATCAGGCGCTGTGTCAGGGTCATGCGCGGTCGCCCTCTTTGCCGGGGCTTGGCCAATAGGCCTGCGTGGCACGCAACGCCCCCACCGTCATATCGAGCATTTCAAGCGGCAGGATGACCAGCAGCTTGGGGGCGGTCACCGCAAGATGCACCGGCCCAAGCGCCGCATTTGACGTGGCGATACGCCCGTCCGGCGCAAGGTTGAGCCCGCCAATCGGCCATTTCAGCCCCTGCGACACCCCCTCAACCGCGCCCATCGGGAAAAGCGAGACGCGCACCCCCTCTGGCAGCGGCAGGTTCAGCGAGGGCGGACAAAGAAACATCAGATCCCGCTCCCCCAAAAGTATACAGCGCTGCCAGGGATGGCGCGCCAAGGCGGTGCAGGCTGCCAGTTGGTGATCCATCCGGTCGCCACAAAATCCCAGCCCAAGGATAAGCGGTGCCGCAATCGCCCTCAGGCATTTCTCGAAATCCGTCGTATCCTGATCGGGGTCCGGAAACTGCGCCGCTTCTGGGATCGCGGCACGCGCCGATTGCGAAATACTGTCGAAATCGCCAATCACAGCCTGCGGTGTGATCCCATGCTGCAGCGCACTATCCGCCCCGCTATCCGCCGCAATCACAACCCGGGCAAGCCGGAGCACTTGGTTAACCTGACCTTCGGGCAGAGAGGCCCCGCCGATCAGGATTACAGGTTCTGTTTCGCGAACAATCATCAACTTTACCTGTTATCGTTGCGTTAACGTACCTGATGTCACATTCTGAACACGAAATGATACGGTAAAAATCTAAGAATCGGGCCGCTTTGGTCTATGGCGTCATGGTAAACCCTGTCTTTGCAGGCAAGCAAAGCGAGCGCATATTATGGTTGGTTCAAACAAGATACTTACGGTCTCCTACGGCACATTTTCGTGCACATTAGAAGGCTTTGACGATTCCTTTGATACAATGAAGGCGATTGCGGAGTATTTTCGCGATCTGGCAGCGGATGACCGGTATTTCGGAGCAGAGCCGCCAACCCCTGATGCCGAGATGCTGGCGCGAATCGCCGAGCGGGAAATCGCCCGGCGCGTCGAGGCACATGAAGAGCGAGGCAAAATCGTTCTGCGCGCCGCGAGCGAGCAAGCGGTGGTGCGCGCGCCCTTGGTGGCCCCCACCCCAGAGGTTGCCGCCGAACCGGAACACCCCGAAACCGCGCCCGAGATGCCCCAAACCGCCCCTGTGCCGCCGGCCATGGCCGAGGCTGCGCCGGAGATGGTCGATACTGACGAGGCGGAAGAAGAGCTTGCAAGCCTGCCAGACACACCCGCCGCGGTCGCCCAAGAGCCCGTAGCATACGAGGCCCCGATTCAGCCCGAGGGGCTAGAGCAAGAGCCGCAGATCATCCATGCGGCATCTGCCCCGGACAGCGAGAGCATCGCCGCCAAGTTGAGCCGTATCCGCTCGGTCGTGGCGCAGGACGCAGAGACCGCAGACTCTGAATACACCGAAGATGAACACGCGCAGGATTTCCTCGATACTGTTGCCGAGGATCTAAGCGCCGTCATGGCCGAAGATGATCGTAACGAAACCGTCACGGTCGAAGAGGCCGAAGACGAAGATCTGGATTTCGACGCCATCCTGTCCGCCGAGCCAGTGCCCACGCCCGAACCGCTAGAGGTGCTGACCGACGAGGAAACAGAGACCGAAGTGGCCGAAGCCGACGACTTTGAGGATACTCTGGCCGCGCTGATGGCGGATGCCACACCGACCGAGACCCCAGAGACCAAGCCCGAAACGCCCCCCCTCGCCCGCGTGATCAAGGTCAAACGCACCGAGTTTGAGGCCGCCGTCGCCAAAGGTATCTTTGAAGAGGATGACGACGACGATTTCGACGACGAGGAGGACAATCTCTTTGACGCCGAGACCAGCATTCTCAGCCCAGAGGAAGAGGCCGAGTTGCAGCGCGAACTCGCCGAAGTCGAGGCCGAATTGGCCCTCGAAAGTGCCACGACAGCCGACCCAGAACCAGAGGCAGACATCCCGACGCAGGGCGCTGAGGCAGACGAAATCGAGGACATCGAGGACATCGCCGCCGAGGCCGAGCAGACCCCGCCGCTTGCCACTGACGAAGACGAAGACGAAGACGAAGACGAAGACGACCAGAACGAGGGCGCGATGACTCCTGCGCAAGAGCAGGGCATGCGGCGCTTTGAAGACGCATCCGGCTCCAACGACCTTACGCGCATCTTCGACAAGACCGACACCCAGCTTGAGGCACCCGCCTCCAGCCAGCGGCGCAACGCCATCCAGCATCTGCGCGCCGCCGTGGCCGCCACCCGCGCAGAGCAGAGCGCGGGATCAACGCTGCGCGAGAATGTCGATGATACCCCCTATCGCAGCGATTTGGCCAGTGTCGTGCGCCCGCGCCGTCCGCAGATCGCTTCCCCGACAGAGCGGTCTGCCCGCCCCGAAGAAAGCCGCCCCGCGCCGCTCAAGCTGGTGGCGGAACAGCGGATCGACACACCGCGCGCGCCCATTCGCCCGCGCCGCATCTCTGCCGCCGATCTCGAAGTGGAGAGCACGACATCCTCCAATGAGGGCAACTTCACCTCTTTCGCCGAAGAAGTGGGCGCAAACAGCTTGCCCGACCTGCTCGAAGCGGCGGCGGCCTATCTCTCGGATGTCGAAGGACGTCCGCAATTCTCGCGCCCGATGCTGATGGGGAAACTCAAAGAAGTCGAGCAAGAGCGCTTCTCGCGCGAGGATGGCTTGCGCTCCTTTGGGCAACTGTTGCGTCAGGGCAAGCTGCAAAAGCTGGCCGGTGGCCGGTTTGCAGTGACGGACGTGACAGAATTTCGCGCGACAGGACACCGCCACGCGGGGTAAGCGCGACAGGTTTGTGTGGTGAACGGTACGCCCCCGCGCCTCTGGTGCGGGGGTTTTCGTTTGTCTGGGGCGATTTCCCCCTTTCCCGCAGGTTGGGGACAGGTCAGACTCGGCTGGGCGGGAAAACGGGGCAGGCATATGCGCGCGATCATGCTGAGCGGAGGACTTGCTAGCCTAACGGCGGGGGCCGTCTGGGCGCATGCGGGCGAACAGGGGTTTGTCCTGCTGTTGCCTACAGATGTTTACATCGCTGCCGGGGGCCTTACCGTGGCGCTGACCGTGGCGCTCTTGGCCATTCTGCCGGGGGAATTTGCCGAACAGTTGTTCCGACCCATCGGGATTGCCCGCCTGCGCCCTTCTGTTTTTGCACGCTATTTCACCAGTCTTGCAGTGTCAGCCCTGCTGGGTTGGCTGGTCTGGCGGGGGTTGACCGGGCCGGGTGATCCGGGCGTCAATCCCTTGCCGCTGGCGATCTGGGTGGTGTTCTGGATTGTGCTGGTCACGGTTCAGGGGGTGGTTGGGGATGTCTGGCGTTGGCTTAATCCTTGGGTGGGGGTGGGTGTCTTGCTGCGCCACCTCACCGGGATGCGCGCGCCCTTGCGCTATCCCCGCGCCTTGGGCCATTGGCCTGGCGTATTGGGTTTCCTTGCCTTTTCCGGGTTTCTTCTGGCCGATCCGGCCCCTGCCGATCCGGGGCGGCTGGCGGTGGTGGTGGGCTTTTACTGGTATGCCATGCTGGCCGGGCTGATGCTTTTCGGCCCTGCCTGGCTGGTGCGGGCCGAGGCACTCACAGTGTTGATGCGCGCCTATAGACGGATGAGTTTTCTGGGCTTTTCACATGGTTGCATTTCCATTGGGCTGCCCGGCTGGAAGATTGCAAAAGGCCGCACCGTCAGCTTGGGGCTGGCTTGCTTCTGTCTGATCCTGCTTGGCTCTGGCAGTTTCGATGGGATCAATGAAACATTCCTCTGGCTGGGCATTCTGGGCCTGAACCCGTTAGAGTTTCCGGGCCGCTCTGCAGTCATCTCCCCCAACATCTTGGGGTTAATTTTAGCCAACATCGCACTTATTGTGGTCTTTGCCACCGCCCTTTGGCTCGGTGAGCGGATGGCAGGGGGGCGACCGCGCGCCTTACGCGGGCTCTTTTGCCTCTATGCGCCCACCTTGCTGCCGATCGCTCTGGCCTATCACATTGCTCATTACCTGACCGCGTTTCTGCTTGATGGACAATATGTTCTGGCCGCCATTGCACGGGCGCTGGGCCTTTCAGACCTTACAATTTCCGCCGGATTCCTGAACACCCCCGGACCGGTCAAGTTGATCTGGATGACGCAGGCGGGCGCCGTGGTCGCAGGCCATGTGATCGCCATTCTGCTGGCACATGCGCTGGCAATGCGCGCAGGCGAAGGGCGGCGGCGCGCCGTGCTGGGACAGGTGCCGCTCGCCCTTTTCATGGTGGCCTATACTGTCTTTGGCCTCTGGCTATTGGCGACGCCACGGGGGGCGTGACACGTTAACCGCTGGACAACCCCTAGGGGCTTGCGCAAGGTATGCAGGTGCGGCATTTGCCCTGTAAGGGCGATTGATCTTTGGAGGATGCGCGATGAACACCCCGAAACATGGCCAGCAAACCGGGCCAAAAACCGGCATCACGCGGCGCGGGGCCCTTGTCGGTGGCGTTGCGGCGGCAAGCCTGCCGCTCTGGGCGCGCTACAGCCAAGCGCAGACCGCAGCCCCCATCAAAATCGGCTTTCAGGTGCATCGCACCGGCATCGGTGCCGCCTATGGCCGCTGGTATGACCGCACCACGCAGGCGGCGGTCAAGCTGATCAACGAGGGTGGCGGCATCAATGGCCGCATGGTCGAGATTGTCGCCGAGGATGACGGCACAGACCCCAAGCGCGGGGCCGAAGTGGTCGAGAAATTCGCCAATCAGCATGGCTGTGACATCGGGTTTGGCACGCTTTTCAGCCATGTCGTCATTGGCTCTGCGCCGCGTGCGGGCGAATTGAAGCTGCCGTATTTCGTGGTCTCCGAAGGGCATCACGTGGCCTCTGGCATGCTCAACCGCTACACGCTGCAACCGGGCATCACAGATGTCAAAAGCCAGGTTCAGGCGATGGCGCCCTATGTGGCAGCGAACCTTGGCAAAAAGGTCACGATGGTCTTCCCGGACTTCGCCTTTGGTCACGATCACCGCGATTTCTTTACCCAAGCGATCGAGGCGCAGGGCGGCGAGGTGCTGGCGCATATCGCAATCCCGCCCTCGGAAACCTCATTCACCAAGTATTTCCCCAAGATCCCGCGTGATACAGAAGTGCTTTATCACGTCATGGTCGGGCCTGCCGTGCTGACCTTCGTCAAGGAGCTGGGCGAGTTCTTTGGTGGGCAGGGTCCGGCGCTCTTCGGCTTTATCGACAGTCTAGAGGCGGTGGCGATCGACAGCCCCGGTCTGGAATTCCTTGAAAACAGCTATTTCTGGGAAGGCATGTGCCGCGATCAGCAACCGGACGAAAGCGCGCATGAAACTGCCTATCGTGCGGCGGTGGGGGTCAACGAGCGGGGGTCGTCGATCAGCGACCCGCGGGACGTGTCGACCTATGCGCATATGTTTGGCTGCTGGGAAACGCTGCATGTCATCAAGGCCGGGATGGAGGCGGCGGGCTATACCGGGCCGCAGGACCGTGCCGCGTTGATCGAGGCGGTCGAGGCGATGACAACCCTGCCCGAGAGCCTTGCGCATCCGCAGGGCGACAAGATTTTCAACGGCAAGACGCATCAGGTCTTTGGTCATCAGAATATCAGCCGGGTTGAGGGCGGAAAACTGGTGCGCGTGCATCGCACCTCTATCGAGGATACGCTTTATCCCGATGAGGTGGATTACACGGCTCAGCCCTTCTAAGGCGAGTTTGGCAAGCGGGGCGATAGGGTGAAGCGGAGGCTTGTTCTGATAGGGCTGGCGGCGTCGGTTCTGGCGGGGTGCGGCGCGCCGCCCCCGCCCCCCGAGGCGCGAGAGGTGACGCGGCTTGCGGCGGCGATCCGTGGGCTTGGACCAGACGTAGACCCAGAAGAGGCCGCGCGCGCCGCGCGCATCGCCTATGAACATACCCACCGCCTTGCGCTGGAATACGAGATCACCGATCCGCCCATTGTGCACAACACCAAGGTCAACATGGGGCTGAAACCACGCGGCCTTTGCTGGCATTGGGCGCGCGATATGGAGGACCGCTTAAAGCTCGAGGAATTCCAGACGCTTGATCTGCACCGCGCGGTCGCCAATGCCGAGAATGCCTTTCGGTTGGAACACAGCACCGCGATTGTCAGCGCCAAAGGCGATGATTTTCGCAAGGGCATCGTGCTGGACCCGTGGCGTCGGGGCGGTCGGCTGACTTGGGCCCCCGTCACCGAGGACCGCGCCTATAAATGGGAGCCCCGCAACGAGGTGGTGGCCCGCGCGCTAGAGCGCAAGCATGGCCAGATCGTGACCCTGACCGATGATGACCGCATCCTGATGGGCGGGTTGGAGTTTGCCGCGCAATGACGTGGCACCGCACATGGCCCTAGGATGGAGTTAGGCCCCTATCTCGTTCTGGCCACGCTCGAGGGCGCGGTGACTGCGGCAGTACTGGCACTGACGGCTGTTGGGCTCAGCCTTGTGTTTGGCGTGATGCGGGTGGTCAATATCGCGCATGGCGAGTTTTTCATGCTGGGCGCGGTGCTGGCGTGGTGGATTGCGCAGAGCGTGGTGGGGCATCCCGCCATCGGCTTTGCACTGGCGCTGGTGGCAGCGCCACTGATCGTGGGGGCGCTGGCGGTGGCCGCCGATATGACGATCCTCAAGCGGCTGGAGTATGATCCAGAGCGCACCATCGTCGCCACAATCGGCCTGCTCTATATCATTCAGCAGGTCACGCTGATGGGCTATGGCCCAGATGCGCGCCCCGTCGAGGCACCGTTCAACACGCGGATTGCACTCCCATGGTTTGAACATGGGGCCGAGGGCTGGGCGATGATCTGGCCTTGGGGGCTGGGCACGACCACTTACAAACTGGCGGTGATCGGTGCAGCGGTGGTGCTGCTCTGCGCCGTCTGGGCCTTGATGACCCGCACCCGCATCGGGCTGGTCATGCGTGCCACGCAGGCGGATCGCGACATGGCGCTGGCCTTCGGCATCCCGGTCGAGCGGGTTTATGCACTGGTCTTTGGTCTAGGGGCCGCGCTGGCGGCGCTGGCGGGCGTGCTGATCGTGCCGATACAACAGGCGCATTACCTGATGGGCGCGGACCCGCTCTTGCTGTCGTTTATCGTGGTGATCATCGGCGGGCTAGGAAGCCTGCCCGGCACAGTGCTGGCGGCGGTGCTGATCGGCCTCAGCGACGGGATCATCTCGGTCTTTTTCTCGCCCACGCTGGCCAAGATATTGGCGACGCTGCTTGTAGGTCTGGTTCTGGTATTCCGCCCACAGGGTCTATTCGGGGGGCGCAGCACGTGAGGGTCTATGCCCTTCATGTTGGGCTGCTGGCTCTACTCTTGGCGCTGCATTTCGTGCTGCCTGCCTATCACCACGGCAATCTGGCGCGGGTGATGGTGCTGGCGAGTTACGCGATGGGCTATAACCTCATGTTCGGTTACACGGGGCTGCTCAGCTTGGGCCATGCGCTGTTTTTCGCGGCGGGGATGTATGGGATGGGCCTCGGCGTGCAGCATCTGGGGCTGACACCGGCACCCGCGCTGATCCTTGGGGTGTTTGCCGGGGCGGTGGTGGCGGGCGTGCTGGCAGCGCTGGCGCTGCGCACGGCCGGGGTGGCCTTTATGATCGTGACGCTGATGTTCGCACAGGCGGGCTACCTCACCGTGCTCTATTTCGGGGCGCTGACGCGGGGCGATGAGGGGTTCGTGATCCAACAGACACAGCGGATGCTCTGGGGTATTGACCTGAGCGATGAGGGCAATCGCTATCTCGCGGCGCTGCTCCTGTTCGGGCTTTGCCTGATGCTTTGCCTTTGGCTGGTGCGGTCGCCCTTTGGCCGAGTGCTGGTGGCGATCCGCGAGAATGAAGAACGGGTACGCATGCTGGGCTATGACGTCTTCGCGCATAAATTCGCGGTCATGGTGATTTCGGGGACGATGGCAGCGGCGGCGGGGGCGGCGTATGGCCTCTTGTTTGGCTATGTGGGGGCGACATTCGCCTCGGTGCAATATTCGATCTTTCCGCTCTTGTGGGTGCTTTTGGGCGGGGCGGGCACGGTGCTGGGGCCATTCATCGGCACGCTCTTCATGTTCTACCTGATTGACCTTAGCTCGGGCGTGACCACGGCCTATATGCTCATTGCCGGTGTGGCGCTGGTGGCGCTGACACTCTTTGCGCCGCAAGGGTTGATGGGCGACGTGCGGCGACGGTTCTGGCGGGGGATGCCGTGATGCTGCTATCCACGCGGGGGCTATCCAAGAATTTTGCCGGGTTGCGCGCGGTCGAGGACGTGGATTTCGACCTGCCCAAGGGCGAGATTCGCGCCCTGATCGGCCCCAATGGCGCGGGCAAGACAACGCTGGTGGGCATGATTTCCGGGCGTATCCCCCCGACTGCGGGGCGGGTAAGCTTCGATGGGCAAGACATCACTGCCCTGCCCGCGCATCGGCGGATGCAGTTGGGCATGGCCTATACGTTTCAGATCACCTCGGTTTTTGGCCGGCTCAGTGTGCGGGAAAACGTAGCCCTTGCCGCGCGTCGGCATCTGCATGGCGCGGCGGTAGAGACCGCTGTCGATCAGGCACTGGCGCGGGTCGGGCTGGCAGAGCGTGCCAGCCAAGAGGCGGGCGATCTGGCCTATGGGCATCAGCGCCTCTTGGAGATTGCGATGGGCCTTGCCCAATCCCCGCGCCTCTTGATCCTAGACGAGCCGACACAAGGCCTTGCCGAGGGCGAGATCGACAGCTTTCTGCGCCTGATCCGCGAGGTGGCGCAAGAGGCGACCATCCTGCTGATCGAGCATAACATGCGGGTGGTGATGGATCTGGCGGACCGGATCACCGTGCTGGATGGTGGCCGGGTTCTGGCCGAGGGGACACCTGCGGAAATCCATGCCAACCGCGCGGTGCAGGCCGCCTATCTGGGGGGCGTGTCCGATGCTGCGGCTGGATAGGGTCTGCGCGGGCTATGGCCGCGCGCAGGTGCTGCGTGATCTGAGCCTAGAGGTGCAGGCGGGTGAAATCCTGTGCCTTTTGGGGCGCAACGGCGCGGGCAAAAGCACGACAATGCGCGCGATCATGGGGCTCTTGCCGCTTATCTCCGGGTCAATCTGGCTGGGACAGCAACAGTTGAGCACGCTACCCGCGCATCAGGTGCCCCTCGCCGGTGTGGGCTATGTGCCCCAGGGGCGGCGGCTCTTTACAGATCTGACCGTGGCGCAGAACCTTGAAATTGGCCTCATGGCGCGGCAAAGCGGGCCAGAGGTGCGCGCAGAGGTGCTGGCGCTTTTTCCCCGCCTGCGCGAACGGTTGGGGCAGAAGGCGCAAACCCTCTCGGGCGGCGAACAACAGATGCTCGCCATGGCGCGCGCGCTCTGCCTGCGCCCCCAAGTTCTATTGCTCGACGAGCCAACCGAAGGGTTGCAGCCCTCGATGATCGCGGCCATTCGCGAGGTGATTGTGGGGTTGCGGGCATCTGGCGTTGCGGTTCTGCTGGTCGAACAACGGGTCGATGCGGTGCTCGATGTGGCCGATCGGGTGGCGTTTCTCGAGAATGGCACGGGCGGGGCGGTGATGACCGCCCAAGCGCTGCGCGCCGACCGCAGCCTCGTGGATCGTTACGTCGGGGTTTAGCGCAGGTTGTACAAAAGGCACTTGGCTGTGCGCTTGTCGCAGAGGCGCAGGGACACCGCGCATCTGTCGCTCGGATAGCCTGTCGGCCATTGCCTCTGGCTTCAAAAAGTCTCTGGATTCAAAAGGATGCGCGATCTTAACGACGATCACGCATCCTTTTATCTTTTTTAGAGGAACTGGAAGTCGTCGACCCCCAGCACATAGGCATCAACACCCTCCAACAGAATGATCTGACCGTTCACATTGATCTGCGCGCCTTCATCTGCCTGGGTAATACCCAACGCATCCACAAAGCCCTGCAAACCATTGCCCCCGTTGCTGATGTTCACCTCGCCGGTATCGGGATTGACGATCCGGATCAACAAGCGGTCCGTGCCATCCTCGAAATCGGTAATAACATCAAGCTCACCGTCAACGAAGGCGCTGAAGACAAAGATATCCGCATCTGCGCCACCGGTCATGATGTCATTTCCAGCGCCGCCGTTGATCGTATCATTGCCGGTGCCGCCATCAATCACGTCGTTGCGCCCACCCCCAGCGAGGAAGTCATTGCCTGCCCCACCGCTGATGTCGTCATCGCCTTCACCGCCACCGATCTGATCATTACCAGCGCCGCCGTCGATCGTATCACGCCCGGCACCGCCGCCAATCTGATCGTTTCCGACCCCGCCATTAATCACATCGTTGCCAAAGCTACCAGAGATCGAGTCATTGCCGTCGCCGCCGTCCAGTGTGTCGTTGCCAGCACCACCAGCAACCACGTCAGCGCCAGTGCCGCCCGACAGTAAGTCGTCGCCAAAGCCACCACCCATGGTGTCGTTGCCATCGCCACCGTTCAGCGTGTCATTGCCCAGACCGCCCCCCAGAGAGTCATTGCCAGCGTCGCCGTTCACAACGTCATCGCCATCCCCCCCTGCAACAGTGTCATTGCCGTCACCACCGGACAGGGTGTCATTGCCAGCTTCGCCAAACAACGAGTCGCTGCCCAGCCCACCGGAAATACTATCGTCTCCGTCAAGGCCACCGATCAGATCATCGCCATCGCTACCGATCAGCGTGTCATTCTCATTGGTGGATACAGGCCCCTCTTCGACGTCATTGACTGTCAGGCTCAGTGACGCTGTGCCATCAGGGGTCCCACCAACACTCGCATCATTCACAGTGACGGAAACATCGAGCTGCGCCTTGGTTTCAAAGTCAAGCGACGCACCAGCGCGCAGGAACAAGGCCGTTCCAACGATCTCGAACAGAGCCGCGTCAGCACCGGCCAAGGCCAGAGTGTTGATGCCCTGCTCATCATCCGACACGACGATGTCCGCAACCTTGATCCGAGACGTGGTGTCAGCATCTTCGTCTACGTCTGTGGTTACATTTGCGAGCGTTACCACCGGCGCATCGTTGACCGCGTTCACCGTCACGGAAACCACGACCGTATCCGTGCCGCCGTTGCCATCCGTGACCGAGACCGTGAAGGCATCCGTCCCGTTGAAATCGGCATCCGGCGTGTAGGTGTAGCCACCATTGGCCGAGACCGTCACCGATCCGTTCGCCGGGGCACCGCCCGAGGCCAGCGCAAAGCTCAGGCTGTCGCCGTCCACATCCGTGGCCGTCACCGTCCCAGAGATCGCCTGATCCTCACCCGTGCTGATCGCCGCATCCGCCTGCGCCACCGGCGCATCGTTGACCGCGTTCACCGTCACATTGACCACGACCGTATCCGTGCCGCCGTTGCCATCCGTGACCGAGACCGTGAAGGCATCCGTCCCGTTGAAATCGGCATCCGGCGTATAGGTGTAGCCGCCATTGGCCGAGACCGTCACCGATCCGTTCGCCGGGGCACCGCCCGAGGCCAGCGCAAAGCTCAGGCTGTCGCCGTCCACATCCGTGGCCGTCACCGTCCCAGAGATCGCCTGATCCTCACCCGTGCTGATCGCCGCATCCGCCTGCGCCACCGGCGCATCGTTCACCGCGTTCACCGTCACATTGACCACGACCGTATCCGTGCCGCCGTTGCCATCCGTGACCGAGACCGTAAAGGCATCCGTCCCGTTGAAATCGGCATCCGGCGTGTAGGTGTAGCCGCCATTGGCCGAGACCGTCACCGATCCGTTCGCCGGGGCACCGCCCGAGGCCAGCGCAAAGCTCAGGCTGTCGCCGTCCACATCCGTGGCCGTCACCGTCCCAGAGATCGCCTGATCCTCACCCGTGCTGATCGCCGCATCCGCCTGCGCCACCGGCGCATCGTTCACCGCGTTCACCGTCACATTGACCACGACCGTATCCGTGCCGCCGTTGCCATCCGTGACCGAGACCGTGAAGGCATCCGTCCCGTTGAAATCGGCATCCGGCGTATAGGTGTAGCCGCCATTGGCCGAGACCGTCACCGATCCGTTCGCCGGGGCACCGCCCGAGGCCAGCGCAAAGCTCAGGCTGTCGCCGTCCACATCCGTGGCCGTCACCGTCCCAGAGATCGCCTGATCCTCACCCGTGCTGATCGCCGCATCCGCCTGCGCCACCGGCGCATCGTTCACCGCGTTCACCGTCACATTGACCACGACCGTATCCGTGCCGCCGTTGCCATCCGTGACCGAGACCGTAAAGGCATCCGTCCCGTTGAAATCGGCATCCGGCGTGTAGGTGTAGCCGCCATTGGCCGAGACCGTCACCGATCCGTTCGCCGGGGCACCGCCCGAGGCCAGCGCAAAGCTCAGGCTGTCGCCGTCCACATCCGTGGCCGTCACCGTCCCAGAGATCGCCTGATCCTCACCCGTGCTGATCGCCGCATCCGCCTGCGCCACCGGCGCATCGTTCACCGCGTTCACCGTCACATTGACCACGACCGTATCCGTGCCGCCGTTGCCATCCGTGACCGAGACCGTGAAGGCATCCGTCCCGTTGAAATCGGCATCCGGCGTATAGGTGTAGCCGCCATTGGCCGAGACCGTCACCGATCCGTTCGCCGGGGCACCGCCCGAGGCCAGCGCAAAGCTCAGGCTGTCGCCGTCCACATCCGTGGCCGTCACCGTCCCAGAGATCGCCTGATCCTCACCCGTGCTGATCGCCGCATCCGCCTGCGCCACCGGCGCATCGTTGACCGCGTTCACCGTCACATTGACCACGACCGTATCCGTGCCGCCGTTGCCATCCGTGACCGAGACCGTGAAGGCATCCGTCCCGTTGAAATCGGCATCCGGCGTGTAGGTGTAGCCACCATTGGCCGAGACCGTCACCGATCCGTTCGCCGGGGCACCGCCCGAGGCCAGCGCAAAGCTCAGGCTGTCGCCGTCCACATCCGTGGCCGTCACCGTCCCAGAGATCGCCTGATCCTCACCCGTGCTGATCGCCGCATCCGCCTGCGCCACCGGCGCATCGTTCACCGCGTTCACCGTCACATTGACCACGACCGTATCCGTGCCGCCGTTGCCATCCGTGACCGAGACCGTGAAGGCATCCGTCCCGTTGAAATCGGCATCCGGCGTATAGGTGTAGCCGCCATTGGCCGAGACCGTCACCGATCCGTTCGCCGGGGCACCGCCCGAGGCCAGCGCAAAGCTCAGGCTGTCGCCGTCCACATCCGTGGCCGTCACCGTCCCAGAGATCGCCTGATCCTCACCCGTGCTGATCGCCGCATCCGCCTGCGCCACCGGCGCATCGTTCACCGCGTTCACCGTCACATTGACCACGACCGTATCCGTGCCGCCGTTGCCATCCGTGACCGAGACTGTGAAGGCATCCGTCCCGTTGAAATCGGCATCCGGCGTGTAGGTGTAGCCGCCATTGGCCGAGACCGTCACCGATCCGTTCGCCGGGGCACCGCCCGAGGCCAGCGCAAAGCTCAGGCTGTCGCCGTCCACATCCGTGGCCGTCACCGTCCCAGAGATCGCCTGATCCTCACCCGTGCTGATCGCCGCATCCGCCTGCGCCACCGGCGCATCGTTCACCGGCAACAGATCCAGCGTGGCGCTTGCTGTGGCCGTCAACAGCCCGTCCGACACTGTGTAGGAGAATGTCACATCCCCATTGTCATTCAGGTCAGGCGTATACGTCCAAGTGCCATCCTCGTTGTCGACCAGAGATCCATTGCCGCTGGTCAGAGCCAGAGCCGTGATCTCGAGCACGGCACCCGTATCCACATCGCTGGCACCTGACAAAAGCTGCGCTTCGGTGATGATCCGAACCGTGTCTTCATTGGATGCAAGAAGCGTGACTTGTACGGCTGTCGGCGCGTCATTATCGCCGGTCACCTGCACAGTTACGGTTGTTGTCGATTGTGCCGAACCGCTGTCTTGGACGGTATATTGGAACGTCGCTGTCGAGGTCACACCCGCAGCCAGACTATCCGGCGCGGTGAGCGTGTAATCGCCATTGGCGCTGAGGTTCACCACGACCCCGTCAATCGTCGTGATCCGGAACCCGTCAGCCGTTGCAACCGCAGTCGCTGTGACAGAGCTGCTGGCGTCCACAATGGTCGGGATGTCGTTGATATCGACATCCGTATCATTCGCGAGAAGATTGCCCGTCACAGAGGCGGCCGTATCTTCTGTCGCGGTGATTGTGTCAGGCGCAGCCAAGATCGCGTCGTTGACACCCGTGATAGTGACCGAAACCGTGGCCGTATCCGTGCCACCATTCCCATCACTGACCGTGTAGGTAAAGCTGTCGACCGCAGTCTCGCCCGCCGCCAGTTCATTGAACCGAGCGGTGGAAGAGGTGAGGTTATAGAACAGCTGCCCATTGGACTGCAGCGTCACCTCAGCGCCCCAATCGGTTGTGATGACACCGGCAGACGCGCCGACGGTTGCCGATCCACCAACAGGCTGCGCCCCATCCGCCAGATCCGCCAGCGCAGTTACGCTGAGCGTGTCATTTTCGGGATCGCTGTCTGCCGTGCCGATGCTCAACACGTTGAAGGCAGACGCGAACGATCCCTCGGTCACACCAAAGGCATCATTGACGGCAATCGGGCTGTCGTTCGTTGCCGTGATAGAGACCGAAATGGTCTGCTGCTCGGCGGCAGCCCCATCACCATCCGTCAGATCGAGCGTGATCTCGCGCGGTGCAACGGGCGTGGCGTCGGTGGTGGCATAGCTTAGCGCGTTGATCACCGCCTGCACATCCGCCGCAAAGGCCGCGGCAAGGAAGCTGACCGAAAGCGTGGCAGTGCCTTGGCCCGTTACCGTGCCGACCTGCGTGCCACCGACCGAAACCGCACCATCCACAACGCTGACGCTGCCAGAGGTGTCAAGATCAAGAAGGTCGGTCGCATCGCCGTCCACCACAGAGGCCGTGAAGGTGCCGGTGTCATAATCCAGACCATCCACATCGGTCAGACTGGCCTGAGCCGCGACCAGTGTCGCAACAGGCGCGGCTGCATCGACCGCTTCGACATGGGTCGCCGCAACCTGGCTCGACACATCAATCTCGGTCGCATCGTTCACAGCTGTAACTGTAACATCGACAACCTGCGTGACCGACCCACCCAGACCGTCCGAGACCGTCACAGTAAAGCTGTCCACGCCGTTGAAGTTCGCATCGGGCGTATAGCTCCAGGTGCCGGTGTTCGGGTCTACGGTAACGCTCCCGTTTGCGGCGCTATCGCCATCCTCGATGGAGAACCCGAGGATCGCCCCGTCATCCACATCATCCGCCACAATCGTGCCGGTGATTGCACCCTCATCTTCTGCCCCGGTGCCGGTGATGTCCGACTCGGCCACCACAATAACCGGCACATCATTGGTGCCGCGCACTGTGAAGGTGATCGTGCCCGTATTGTCGCTCAGCCCCTCGCTGTCAGTGACGGTAAAGCTCACCACAACCGAGATTTCTTCATCGACATCCAGTGACTGATAGACCTCCGTCGCCGCGTTAACACTGAATGCCCCGGTCTCGCCGCTATAGGAGATACCTGCCTCGGCCTGCGTGACCAGATTGCCCTCGACGGTCACGCCGTCGATGGACAAAGAGGACGGATCAATGTTGCCATCCACATCGGACGCAAAGACCGACAGCGGAATCTCACCAAAGGCTTCGCCAAACTCTGAAACGACAAGGCCGTTAAAGACTTCGTCCTCGATCACAACCGGGAAGGTTTCTGCCGGAACCTGATTGGCAACAGGTGCCTCGTTCACATCCGTCACCGTCAGGGTGAAGTCTGTCGTTGCGTCTGGCGTATCGCCAACCGTCACATCATCGACCACGACAGTGACGTTAAAGCTATTGTCCGCCCCTGCATCGGCTGGAGCCTCAAAATTCGGAGCCTCCCCAACGTAATGCAGCTCAAGCCCGGTATCCGTGCTCACCACCGCGAAGAAGGCGGCATCCGCCCCAGTCAACGTAACACCGTTTACCCCAAGCGCATCGTCCGTGATGGTGATATCCGCCACTTTGATGCCGGACCCGATGACCGAATTTTCAGCCAAGGTCGACGTCGTGTTGTCAAGGCTGACCGCTGTGGGGGCCTCGTTCACATCCGTCACTGTGATTGCAAACGCCTGTTCCGTCATGTTGGTGCCATCAAAGGCCTCAACCACAACATTATAGATGTTGTTGCCACCCATATCGGTCGGCATCTCGAAATCAGGTGCGCTGATAAATTCGAGCGTATAAACCCCCTCGTCCTCAACAACGCGGAACGCCGCCTGATCATCCCCACCAACGATGGTAAAGCTGATACCAGATTGATCGGTGTCTACATCGGTGGCAGACAACCGAACGACAGAGGTTTCGTTCTCCGCCACGCTTTGTGCGGCGTTGATTGCAAACACAGGTGCCGTGTCATTCGCATCCAAAATCGTGATCGTGAAGTCTTCGGTCGAGATGGATCCGTCCGCGCTCATCGCCTGCACAGTGATCGTATGGCTTTCTGCGGTTTCGAAATCCGGGCGCGGGGCCATGGCTGCTGTCGAAAGACGCACTTCGCCTGTCGCTGCATCAATCTCGAAAATCCCACCGGCGCTATCGGTCAAGCTATAGGTAACACCATTGGTGGTTGCATCTGCATCAGAGGCGGACGCCACGATACCGACCAGAGTGCCGGGGCCTGCGTTTTCAGAAACCTCATTCACATCGGCATTGCTATCCACTGGCGTGCTCACGTCGAACTCATTCACATCATTGATCGTGATTGTGAACGTCGAGGTGACACTTGCCGCACCATTGGCCGGTGTTGCCTGAACGTCGATGGTCAGAGAGCTGCCTGTCTCCCGGTCGATGTTTGCGCCCGAGGCGACGGACACAACGCCCGTTTCGGCATCAATGACAAAGTCTGTGGCACCAGTGCCCCCGACGATGGCATAGGTTATTGCGCCAGATGTAATATCCGCATCGGTTGAGGCGGCGGTAATTCCGACCGTCCCCAATGTGGCATTCTCATCAACGCTCCCACCCGCCACACCGTCTGCATCCACCGGAGCCGTGGTCAGGTTATCGTCCACATCCGTGACGTTGACGGTGATCTCTTGCGTATCGGTGCCACCGTTGCCGTCGCTGACCGTCACGGTCAGAACGTGTTCAACCTCCGTTTCCGCATCCAGCGATTGACCCGCCACAAGTGAGATGTCGCCTGTGGTGGCATCAATCTCAAAGAGACCAGCATCGTTCCCTGCGGAAATGCTGTAGCTCAGCACATCGCTCAGATCGACATCTGTTCCCGACGCGGTCGCAATGACCGTGGCTGCATCAAGATCCTCTACAACCGTGACCCCATCCGCCGCCGAGGCGACAGGGCTGTCATTGGTGCCGGTGATCGTGATCGTCACGGTCTGAGTGTCGGTTGCACTGTCAGTCTCGGACAGGTCGTCTGCGGTCAGTGTATAGGTGACCACCAGCGTCTCACCCGCAGCGAGGAAATCGAACGCCGCATCGCCAGAGGCGCCCGATGTAAAGGCCCACGTAAAGTCAGAGCCGGTGCCATCCGCACCCAAAACCACGGTGTCACCAAAGCCGGTCTCCGCCGCAGTACCCACCGCCAGTTGCATCATCGCGGCAAGTGCCGCGCTGTCCAAAGGCACGGTGCCCGCAAAGGTCCCACCAGATACCACCGCCCCGGTCACCGAAACGGTCACCTCATCCCGCGTATCTTCATCGGAAACCGACAGCGTGCCAGAGGTTGTGATGGCAGCATCCATCGCCCCATCCGCGGCCTCAGTTGCGGCACCTGAAATCGCCAGACCGCCCCCCAAAGCCCCGGCAATCACCGGTGCATCATTGGTTCCGACAATCGCAATCGAAACCCGCTGAACAACCGATCCCCCATCACCATCGTTGACGGTGATATCATAGACCTGCGGGCTGGTGCCGAGCGCTTCACCTTCGGCCAGCGCATTGAGCGTGGCATCGGGAATGCTGAAGGTCCATGTGAATGTCCCCTCATCCACGGTTTCGCCCGAGGGTGAAAACTGGATCGTTCCCACAAAGCCGGGCGCAAGTGCCGCAAAGCCAAAGCTGGGGATGCCATTGCTGTCGACATCGGCAAACGAAATGGTGCCAGACACGACAACCAGATCGCCCTCGTCCGCCTCGGCCTGCTCCTTGGCGGCCACATTCACCACACCTTGGTCAACCTCAGGATCGGTTCCGGTAATGGTCGGGTTATCGTTCACACCGTCAATGTTGATCACCAGCCCGGTCTCGGACGTGGCCCCTTGCGGGTCTGTCGCGCGCAGCGTGGTCGTGATGACGGGGTTCTGATCAGCACGCAGACTGTTGATACCCGCATCATTCGGCTCAAAGCTGTAAGCGCCACTCGATTGCACCGTCAGCGTGCCCAATTCCACACCATTCAGCGGGGCTTCGGTCACGACCGCGTTGCCGACACGATCAAAGTAGAAGGTTTGCGATGTGGCACCTTCTGCAACTTCCTGCCCTGCAATCGAATACACCATCGCGTCCACATGCCCGCTGTCGCGGTCTGTGGCAGACAGAGTCCCCCCTTGTGCTGCAAAATCATCCGCAGCAGCTGTGTCGGTGATGTTGATGGCTTCGACTGCGGCCAGTTCCGGCGTGTCATTGGCCGGGGTGATATCCACCGTCAACGTCGCGGTATCGAACGCACCGTGCTCATCCGTCACAACAATCGTGAAGGTCTCATTCGGTTCGGCATCCGCGGCCAGTCCCTGCAACTTTGCCGCATCAGGCGTATAAGTATAGCTGCCATCAGACAAGACCGTCAGCGTCCCATACTTACCCTCTAGGGAAGTCTCGCCCATTACGGGTTCTTGGCCGCTGATCGCATAGGTCAGAACCGCCCCATTATCGACATCCGACCCAACCAGCGTATCCGAAACCAAAGACAGCGTGTCATCGCCAGCCGTATCAACAATCGCCGGTGCTGTCGTCACGTCCTCCAGAACCGGGCCGTCATTTGCCCCGGTGATGGTGATCGTCGCGGTCTGAGAGACCTCGCCGCCATTTCCATCCGTCACCGTGTAGCTATAGGTGATCACTTCGCTCGCACCCACCGCCAGTGCGGTGTAGGCATCGGGATCAACCGTCAGGCTGTTGCCATCCATAGACACCGTCACGCCGCTGTCGTCACCGCTGTCAAGCGTCAGGCCGGACACAGTGAGCACGTCGCCCGTGTCGACATCCGACGCACCGCTCAGGAGATCGACGGTAAAGCCCTCTGCATCCTCGGTCTGCTCTGCCGATACGGGCCCCTCCACAACCGGCGCATCGTTAACCGGGTTCACCGTGATCGTCACCGTGTCGATGTCGGTCAGTGCGCCACCCTCGCCGGTGCTGCCGCCATCATCCGTGGTCATGGTCAAGGTCACATCGCCATTCGCATCCTGCGCGGGCGTAAAGACCGGAGTGGTTTCAGTGGCCAGATAAGCGTTGATGTCCGCCAACGTCCCGGTCAGCGTGATCGAATTCGTCCCCGACCCCGCAACCGTAACCGAACCAGCCTCCAACGCCGCAATCGTGCCTGCGCCTTCGGCAACCGCAAGGGTCACGGTAATCGTACCCTCACCGGCGTCTACATCCGACACTGACAACCCGGTCAGCGCCACAGCGGTATCCTCGTCCGTGCTCAGGGTCTCGGGCACGGTGTTCACCGGGGCATCGTTGACCGCGTTGACCGTGACGCTGACCTCTACCGTATCGGTGCCACCATTGCCGTCGGAAACCGCGACCGTAAAGGCATCCGTCCCGTTGAAATCGGCATTCGGAACATAGGTGTAGGTGCCATCTGTGTTCACGGTGACAGACCCGTTCTCCGGGCTACCACCATCCGCAAGCGCAAAGCTCAGCTCGTCGCCGTCCACATCCGTGGCCAGCACCGTGCCGGAAATTCCCACCGCATCCTCATTGCCGCTGATCTCAACGTCAGACTCAGCAACATTGATAACCGGCAGGTCATTCGTGCCAGTGATGGTAAAGGTGATGTCTTGTGTATCGGTGCCGCCGTTATTGTCCTCAACCGTCACCGTATAGGTGATGCTCAGAACTTCTCCGGCAGCGAGGAAATCAAACTGCCCATCGGTGATTTCAAACGACCAACCAACCGTGTTGCCAACCGCATCAGAGGCGTTTGCCGCCGTGGCATCGAAGGACAGGGAACCTGTGGGTCCTTCATAGGCTTCATCAACCTCGGAATCCAATGCAACAGAGGTCACTTCCGCCGTAACGGTATGGGTATCCGCACCACCCGCGCCCCCGCTGGCCGGCAGGATCGAGGTGTCGGCATCGTCAAAGCTGATGGTGCCGGTCAGCGTCTGCGTAGTCACAGACCCGCTGGCGACATCACCCTGATCTTCGGTCAGGGCCAGGTCGCCGGTTGCCGCGGTGATGACTGGCGCGTCATTCGTGCCGGTAAAGGTCAGCACGATATTGCGGCTCGTGGTGGCCGTGCCATCCGAGATCGACACTTGGTAGGATTGGGTAAAGGTCTCGCCTTCGGTCAAAGTGTCGAGCACAAGATCATCGAGGTCGAAGCTATAGAACACCTCGCCAGCCTCAGCGACCGATGTGCCGGTCGGCGCAACAAAGCCCGCCGAGAATGTGCCGACATAATTCGCCAAAAGCGCGGCACCCTCACCAACGTCTTGCACAGGTTCAACTGTAACCTGAAGCGCCGAAAGATCACCCGGATCAACGTCATTGAACGTGATAGAGCCATTTACAGTCGGGCGCGCGGCATTCTCGCCTGCGTCCAAATCCGGCAGCTCGGTCACAGAGGCCGCAAAATCATCCTCTTCCACGATATAGGGCGCATCATTCGCACCGGTGACACGGATGACCGTTGTCACTTCGTTATCGGTCGTGGTGATGCCGTCCGGCGAGGTGGTTGTGACCGTATAGGTCAGCGCCACATCAATGAATTCACCAGTGTCCAACGCGTCAAACACGGCGGCGTTGCGGTCAAAGGTGACAACCCCGTTCAAGGCGTCGCTAAGGTCAAATGCCGCTTGGGCATCCGACGCAACAAATCCTGTGGGGATATTGCCCGAGGCGGACACGCTGGTTGTCCCGGTGATCGCGCGGGTGTCGTTGGCGTCCAGTTCGGTGACCGTGGTTACCCAGATTTCATCATCGCTATCGTCACCAGTGCCCAGCAGGTTGACGGTAACGGTCGCTTCAGGTGTCAGTGCAACCTGATCCAAAACGCTGTTCTCGTCGATGACCAGCGCGTCACCTTCGGCAAACTCATTCGTCTCATCGGCCACAACAACCGGCGCATCATTGGTGCCGGTGATCGTGATCGTGACTTTTTGAACGGCAGAGACCGAATTTTCATTGCCGTCCTCATCCGTGCCGTCAAACGCCCGGCCATCATTCACGGTGACATCATAAACCACCGTCAGCGTCTCACCGGCCCCTAGGAAATCGGCAAGGCTATCGGCAAGGCTAAAGCTCCAGTCGACTTGCCGCGGATCACCAAGGTTGATGGCAGCAGCAAAGGCCGCATCCAGCGCCGCCTCTAGGTCCTCGGGCAGCGGCGTCACATCCGACGCAGTGCCAAGATTGTCGGCCCCATTCACATCCGTCCATGTCACAGACACGCGGCTCGCAGAAACGCTGTGCGCATCCGAAAGATCGGCATCGGCGATGCTCAACGTGCCTGCGGTAACCAGGGTTTCCCCCATCAGACCGGTTGATTCCGTCAACTCACCTGTGGCTGAATCCCCATCCCCGATCACAATCTCGGGCCGGTCATTGGTGCCGTTGACCCTGACGGTCACGGTTTCGGTGTCGGTCGCGTCGCCGTCATCGGCAGTCACGGTAAAGTTGAGCGTGATGCTCTCGCCCGCAGCAAGATAGTCGAACGTTTCGCTGCCGCTATCAAAGCTCCAGGTGATCTGACCGCTTGCATTGCCAGCACCCGTCTCAAGCGGGGTACCGCCGCTGATGGTCATCATGGCCTGAAGCGCCAAGTCATCCTCTTCAAAGCCGCCCAATGTGCCCGATGCCGATACCGCAGTCACAGATATTGCAACCGAATCATTCGCATCCACATCCGATACGGTCAGCGTGCCGCTGGCAGTCAGGTTTGCAGCATCGGATTCCAAAACGTTGCCCAAGGTTGAATCCGGACCCAACGGACCCGACAATTCACCCCCGAAGAGTTCAATCACAGGGGCATCATTGCTGCCGGTCACAGTAACTGTGACGGTATCCTCAGAATATCCACCCAGCCCATCGGCCACGCGCACAGTGAAGGTGTCGGTAACTACGACACCCGCGGCGAGCGCCTGCGTGTCTTCGTCGCGATCGTCCAACTGATAGGACCACTCACCATCGCTGTTCAAAACAAGGAAACCATAGGTGCCAACGGCCTCGGCGGCGGAACCATTGGCCACGGAATGCTCGATTGCCTCGCCGTTCACCCCGGTGATCGACCAGATCACCTGATCCGTACCTCCGGTGTCAACATCCGACACCGAGAAGCTGCCAGAGGCGTCCGGATCACCCGAGGAGAGTGGCCCCTCGGGCTCAAGTTTTGGATCCGCGCTGCCGTCTTGCTCTGTGACCGAGGTATCGGCCCCCTCATTCGCAACGATCACCGGCGCATCATTGGTGCCGTTGATGGTGATCACCACATCTTGTGTGCTCGTTGCACCCCGGTCATCGGTCACGGTAACCGTGAAAGTCTCCGAGACGGATTCCGAGTCGTGAAGCGACTGAACCGCTTCGGCGGTGTTATCCAGCGTGAAGGTCCAATTGCCCGAAGCATCTACCGCAAAACTGCCGTAAACCCCTTCAACTGTGAGGGAATCTGTCTGTGCTTGGCCAGCCATGGTATCAGCCCCAGCGCTCCAGATCAGATCGACCGGTGCATCCTCGGCATCCACATCATCCGCGCTCAGCGTGCCGGTTGCGGTGGTCGGTGGCGTATTGATGGCTTCGTTCTCGGCGTTGACGCCTGCCTCCTCGACCGTGCCAACGTCCTGCCCTTCGCCAAAGCTGATCACCGGCGTGTCATTCGCGCCCGTGATGTTGACGGTCAGCGTCGCGCTTGCCTCATTGCCCAGGCCACCGCCATTGTTGGCGATGGTATAGTCAAAAACCTCGGTTACAGCTTGATCGGCATTCAGCGCCTGTGTCGCGGCCAGCGTGTTATCCAGCACGTAACGATAGCTGCCATCGGCACTGACAAAGAGCGCCCCATAGGTGCCTGCGATCTCGGTTTCACCCTCAACGGCAACCAGTACGCTGGTTTCGCCAAAGGCGATCTCGCTCACAACCAAGGCTGCAGCTTCGCCATCATCGGCATCGGTCCAATTGCCATCCGCCGACAGATTGCCTGTGGCTTCTGCTGTGCCTTCACCACCATTCTCGACGCCGCCCGCTTCGACCACCGTGGTCGCGGCAGTGCTGCTGGCTCCGATCTGCGGCACGTCATTCGTGCCGGTAATGGTGATCGTCACAACCTGCGTATCGGTCGCGTTCGCGGTCTCGGAATCGTCCGTCGCCGTCAGCGTGTACTCCAGAATCAGCGTTTCGCCCGCAGGCAGGAAATCAAACGGCGAGCTTTCCGGGTTGCCCGCGCTGAACTGCCAGGTGAAATCCGAGCCCGCAGTCGCATCCGCCGCCATCGCGGCAGTCTCGGAGCCGAGGAGGCCGACAGTGCCGTCGCCCGCCACGACCTCTAGCATCGCCAGCAGGGCGGCATTGTCGAGCGGGTTCGTTCCCGCAAAGCTGCCCGATGTCGCCACCGAGGACACTGCGACCGTCACCGTGTCGCTGGTGTCGGTATCCACCACGGTCAACGTGCCCGTCGCCGTCAGCGATTGGTCACTGCTGCCGTCATCGACAACCTCAGTCAGATCCGCCGAAACGGCCGTGCCGGAAATCACCGGCGCATCATTGCTGCCTTCAATCGTAACCACGATCCGCTGGACAAAGCTCAGGCCGCCAACAGTTTCGGTCGTCGTCACATCATAGACCTGCGTGATGCTCTCGCCATCTGCCAGCGCATCGACAATCGCCATCTGGGCCGCCAGGGTCGTCGGATTGGTGATCGGTGCGCCGATGTTAAAGGTCCATTGCACCGTGCCATTGCCATCGCCCTGAATCGGATCAGAGAACCCCGCCTGGAACACCCCAAGGAAGGTGCCATTGGTGCTGGAAATATTCGACACCGTGACCGAGTGGCTATTGGCCACATCGTCGTCATGCACACCAAAGGTGCCGGTGGTGCCAAAGGGCGTGGCATTCTCGCCAAGCACCCCGTCTTCGCGCTCGATCACCGTTCCGGTCAGATCATTCTCACCCGGCACCAGTTCCGGCGCATCGTTCAGATCGGTCAGCGTGATCGACAGGACCGACGCCGTGGTATTGCCCGCGTTATCCGTACCGGTCACGAAAATATCAAAGCTCGGGCCGTTCTCTTCGAGGTCAAAGAACCCGCGCGCGGCCTCGGTGTCGATGATCTGGACCATGAAACCGTCCTCGCCATCGCTGACAATTTCGACATGCGCGTTAACCGCCGCTTCCCCTGTCAGGGCATAGGTCGTGCCATCAGCACCCGACAGCTTGGCCAGAACGATGGGCGTGCCAGTGGTCGCAGCATCCTGATCGGGGATTTCGGCAATCGTGACAGACTCGGTCTCAGAGGCTGTGCTCTCGGTGTCAATCGCGGCGCCGGTCGACACTTCGGACACAGCAAACATCACATTGCCGCCCACGTCCTGCGCCCCCGACACACCCACTGTGATCGCGGCCAGATCGACATTCTGATCCACAACCGTATAGGTGATCGTCAGGCTCAAGCCATCCATCGACCATGCGCGCTCGGCTTCTGTAAAGCTGCTGGCAGACGCCATATCCAGAGTGACCGTCGGATCAACAGCCGTATCCATCGCTTCGTTGAACGCAATCGTCAGCGTGACAAAGCCATCGACATCACCGTCAATCACGGTGCCTTCAACGCCAGAGCCCCCCGCGAGGGTCACGGTCGTAATCATCGGTGGGGCGGCGTTCAGATCAAAGCCATTTGACTGGGCCTGCGCCATATTGCCCGCCGTATCGGTCACCTCCAATGTAACCGAAAGCATGCCGTCGCTCAGCGCAGCCATTTGCAGGGGATCAAGCGAAATCGGGCTAAATGACTCGATGTCTAGCCCCTCAAAAACAACCGAGCCGCCACCAGTGGATGTGATCGTCAAAGTCCCTGTCGCATCGGCATCAATGCCACTGAATGCAACCTGAATTGCCTCTCCTGCGTTGAAGGTCGAGTCGTCCACCCCTGCGCCCTCAAATGCGACAGAGAGGTTCGGCGCAGCATCGGCAGTCGTGTCAAGAGCAATGGTATCGCTTGCAGTTGCAACGTTGCCGTTTAGATCCTGCACCTCCACCGTCGCCGTCAGCGTGCCGTCGTCCAGAAAGTCAAGCGAGTTCGCCGGCAGGGTTACCGTGGCGATGCCATTTTCAATCGTGCCAAGGTCAAAGGGTAGAATAATGGTAGTAGTGCCATTCGATACTCTCACCTCACCCGCTGTCACATCGGGATCAATACCAGTCACGGTCAGCGTCTGATCGACATCGGTATCGGCAGCGTTCAAGAACGCATCGCCATGATCAAAAGCAACCGCAAGGTTGCTATCCGCATCGGCCGATGTATCCGAAAGCAGCACACCATCCGCGAAGCTGCCTTCAGTGACGGTCAAACCGCCGAAAGCACCAATCTGGGTAGCGCTCCCCCCCGATGGTGCTCGGGCCGTCAGGAAAACGTCCTGACCGCCGGTATTCTCCCAATAGAGCACCTCGACATTGTGCAGGCCTGCGGTGAGGTTGACGACGGAAGATGTCGACCAACCAGGATTGATACCAGTGCCCGAAAATCGCTGCGCAACAATCACACCGTCGATAAACAGAACAAACCCATCATCAGCGTCGTGACCAAAGGTCCAGTTACCTCCTTCAAAGAAATCTACAACGCCTTTGAAGCGCACAGCAAAACCGTCCCCCGTCAATCCAGACAAATTGGGATCGAACAAGCTGACGGTCCCGGACGTAGTGGACGTAGTGGTGCCATTCAAAAGCTCAAATGCGAGCTCGTTCGTATTGATGGTGCCGGCGGACGTTGCGTATTCAACTGAAAAAGCCATTGGTGATGCTCCTGCTTTATTTTTTGATGCCGCGCTCTGCGGCGTGATCTGTGCTTACGCAGGCGGTGGGTGATGCCCCGCTTGCGCCATGAAATTTGAAATTATTGAGGGTCGCGTTTTGCCCGCGCGCGGATGGCAACATCTGCCAATTGGCCTAAGAAACCCGCACAATCGTCAACGTTAGCCATTGGGAATTCTCCTGATCGGTCAGTAAGGAACTGGTCCGGCGGCACCATGATGGAGGGCCGGGATAAGCGTGATGGAAGGACAAGGGACGCTAGACTGCCTGCTTCCGGACTAGCCCGGCAACAGGTCTGCCGTGGTCTTGCCTGCGTGATGTCTAAGGCTTGGCCCGTCGCGCGCGCCTGAGCTGGGGTCACTGTATAATGCCAAGGCATGGACCGAATTCGGCCCGCCAGTGGCATCTGCTGCTCCCGGGCTACCGCGTAACCCTCTGCACAAATTCACATGCAGCTTGGGTCTTACGGAAGATAGCCCTGAACCTTGGGCCATTGATCGATAGCTAGTAATGTCGTGCCTCCCCACCTGACGCCAAGTTCAGACTGAACTCCGGCCGCAGTCTTCCATCCGCATAAAGTGCCTAAGCACCTGAAAATGCGGGTTATTACCGTGTAATTCTGTAGTGTTTTGTTTTGGTGCTGATGAATTCTAGGACAGTGATGAAAATCCATATCTTGAGATTGAAACAGTCGGTCACTCACACTCGAACATTGCTCAACGCTACGAAAGATACTCGTTAAGATCGAAAGATAGCTCACTACACTCGAACGTAACCATTTCGCGCCCCAGCAAACAAGAATGAAACTTGCATTTGTTATGTTTTTTAAACAAAAAATGCTTTCTGAAACCCGAAACTTGCGAATTTTCAATTCTAAGGAAAGTTAAAAATTTGTTAATACCGCATAGGCTGAAAATCTTTTCTGAGAACCCGATGGGGCGTCCCCCCTGTCGTTTCGGGTCAATCGCTTTTTCAGTCACCAAAACACGCCTTGATTCAATGGATTAGAAACCCCTCTGAGATGTGCTTTGGTCCGTCAGCTCTCCCAGAACCTGTCAGGCCAGAGCTGTCTCTGCGCCCGCGCCATGCTGAAAGTTTGGCTTTACATATAAAAATCAGATACTTAATCAGGTCAGTAAAGAAACTACCTATGATTGTTCAGTGAACCGAAATAATCCACACGTCCGCCCAGGTTGTTTGGCGCATGATCAAGTACCGTTTTGGCATTATGATTTACACGAATTGCTGTCCGGCTGGGTCATATCTATTCGCCCCCCTATCGCGCCAGAGCATCAAGCATGAAAAAGCCATTCTTGGCATAGGATCGCAAGGTGCGGCCAACCGCCCGATACACATCCACGCCCCCCTGCCCCCCAAAGGGTCAAGCTGGGCGACCATTACGCCACCCGCCGCAGGCTGATCGCGCTGCAAGCATGGCCGAGTTTTGCACAGCCGCTCGCGGCATCAGATCACCAGCGGTCCGGCCCGGTTCTCGATCAACCGCACCAGCGATAGCGCCGTCAACGCTGACGATTTCGGATTGCTGGCAAGGGGCAGGTTATCCAGCACAATCTCCATCCGCCCAAAGTCGCCCTGTGCTGTCACGCGATGACGGTTGCCCGTGGCATCGGGATCGGCGATCAGGCGAAGCCGGGTTTGGTCGGGGCCTAACCCCGCCAGCGCAGTGATCAGCGCCACATTGGCATTTTGCGGAAAGCGCCGCGCCGCCTCACGGGCTGTGCCATCGAAAAAGCAGTGCTGCGCGGTCAGGCCAGACAGGTCACACAGGCGTTCCGCCTCGGTCCCTCGCCAGGCAGGGGCAGGTTTGACAATCTCGTGAACCACTGACGCCAGCGGCAACCGCGCCGCCGCCGCCAGCGCGTCAATGCCACCCAGCGCCCCCGGCGGAATCAGCACCTGCCGCCTGTTGCGCCGCGCAACGTCCAAAAGTGCCTCAAGCGTTCCCTCATCGGCAAAGGCCGAGGTTGAGGCCGCCACGAAATCGGCCCCCGCACTCAAGGATGCAAGGCCCCATGGCATCACCGCCGCCCGGCCCGCCGCCTCAACCACCAGATCGGGTCTCAGCGCGGCCAGCGCGGCGGGGTCATCAATCAGCGGTACGCCAATGTCACGCGCAGTATCACGCACAGCAACCCCAACCAGATCGACCGGCGCAGCGCGCGCCTTCAAAAGGCGCGCAACTTCCGATCCAATGGCCCCCCAACCAACCAGAACCAGCCTCATCGAATAAACCCCTCGCTCGGTCGATGGCACAGGGGCGCTGTCGCAGTCATCCGGCGCTCATTCTGGCGGATACCGGCAATGTCCAAAACCACCCAATGCAACGTCGCTTGATCCTTCATGTTCAGCCTTTGCTGGCCTTTGGTGCGCCACACGATCAAACCATCCTCGCCGCCATATGTCTTTAGCGAAATGAAGGGAAAGAAGAACACCGGCACGAAGGCCCGCGTCATCGACAAAAACGCGCCCCGCCCTCCCGCAAAGAAAACCCTAATGGGGCGGCCATTTTCACAGCATATCTCGCTCAACGGCATCCTATGCGCAGTTTGCAGGCCCGCCACCGGCCAAGCCGCCAAATCGAATGTCATGACATATAGACTAACGAAATTTGAAATTCCGCTTCCAAAACAGGCGGCCGATCACACGGCTAAACTGACTGGGATCTGCTTGGGCGGGTCGAATGTTTCCAAGACTGGCACTCCAGATAAAATATATACCTTTCCATGACATCCCCGCCAGCAGCCGCGCGATATGCTGGCGTCCAGAACCACCCGGCTTGACCGCGTCACATCATACACAGCCCCCCGGTTGGCGCGAGATATTCGACGTTTCCGTCGGCGCGGACTGGCTCGCTTGGGCCATTCCTCACCAAACCTGACAGAAACTTTATTTGGCTGTTGCAAGCAATGAGTGGTTAGCTTCGCAGACAAGACTGCGTAGCCTGAGAGGTAGAACCATGCGCAAGCAACTATTTTTGGCGGCAATGATGCTGCCTATGCCTCTGGCCGCTCTTGCGGCCGAGGGTGAACGCGTTCAGGTCCGGGGCGAGATCATTGATACCTGGTGCTATTACTCTGGCGTGATGGGCGGCCCGGACGCGGTGACCGGCTCGGCGCATCACACCTGTGCGCTCTGGTGTTCGGCTGGGGGCATCCCTGTGGGCCTGCTGGGCGATGACGGTCAGGTCTACATGGTGCTCAAGATCGCGGGCGACGACGGCTCTGCCGGGGGCGATACGCAGCTGCGCCTTGCCAGCCACGAGATTACGGCGGATGGCCTGCTCTATCATCGCGACGGGCTGAATTATCTGGTGGTAGAGGAAGTGGTCACCGATCACGGGATCACGAAACTCAACCACGAGGATTACGGGGTAGTTCCGCCGTTCGCCATTCCAAAGCCAGCTCAGTGAGGGGACGCACAATGAAACATGTTCTGATGATGCTCGCGTTCACCGGCATGGCACTTCCTGCTGGCGCGCAGGATTTCTCCCAAGGGTCCGAGGCGAAAACATGGAACCTCTATGCCGAGCAACCCGCGCGGTTTGAGGCCAAGGTGGTGGATATTCTGTGCGAACTGACCGGCGATTGCCCGACAGATTGCGGTGGCGGGGTACGCCAACTGGGTTTGCTGCGCAACGCCGACAACGTTCTGGTCTATCCCAACAAGAACGCGCAGGCTGCGTTCTCAGGGGCGGCGGTTGACATATTGCCATTCTGTGGCAAGCAGGTCGAGGTTGACGGCCTGTTGATCGAAGATCCCGATCTTAAGGCGACGAACATCTATCTGGTGCAAAAGATCCGCGCTCTGGGCGATGCCGAATGGACCGCCGCCAACCGCTGGACGGACGTATGGGCAGAAAACCACCCCGAAGCGGATGGCAAGGGGCCATGGTTCCGCCGCGATCCGCGCGTCAACGCAGAGATTGCCGCACATGGCTACACCGGCATCGGCGTTGAAGAAGAACAGCAATTCATCAAGGAATTGTTTGAATGAAACTCCGAACTCTGCTGCTGGCCGTGGCATGTAGCGGTTTCGCATCTGGCGCATTGGCGCATGGCCCGGAAAAGCACGCAGCGCCGCCCGTCCTTGCGCCATCGGATCCAGTGACGGCACTGCCATGGAAACTGGGCGGCGCGTTCGAGCTTGTCGACCATACCGGCAAAACCCGCACCCAGACTGATCCGGACGGTCGGATGCAGCTTGTATTCTTCGGCTATGCCAATTGCCCCGGCATCTGCAGTGCGGCCCTGCCAATGATGGTGGATGCGGCAGAGCTTGTGAAACAGCGTGGCATTCCAGTCAGCCCGATCATGATCACCATAGACCCGGAGCTGGACACACCCAAGACGATCGGGCCCGCCTTGGCTGAAATCTCGACGGATCTTATTGGCCTGACCGGCAATCCCGAGGCGTTGAGCAAGGCCTATCGTGCGTTTCAGATCACCTTTGAAAAGGTCATGGATCATCCAGAATATGGGCCCATCTATGCCCATAGCAGCCATATCTTTCTGCTCGACGCGGACGGAAAGGTATTGACCCTCATTCCGCCGGTTCTGCCAGCAGAGCAGTTCGCAGACATCGTGATGAAATACGCCGGAAGCTGAAGCCTGTTCAAAGCATAAAAGGCCCACGCACTCTCCGGGGCGCTCTTGGGCAAAATCGGTGAGGGGCTCATCTCGACGTTGCCGCTGCCAACGCCGACCTCATTGGTGTGCCGCAGGTGCGGTCTTGCCATCTGATCGGTGCTGGTTGCGGCAATGCTACGGCCGTCCAGCCGGACATTTTTTAACTTATAATCAGATAGATAGTCCACCATCGCCCCATTTGTTAAGGGGTTGGTAATCCCGTTTCCCGAGTCTCTCGTCTGCGCAACCGTTCTGGAGAGACCGATGTCGGATGTATCAGCCCGCCTAGACCTGCCATTTATCGCCCCGTCACAGGCGCAAAAGCATGTGACCTATAATGAGGCTGTGCAGCGGCTGGATCTTCTGGTCCAGATGGCGCTGGACGGGTTCGACGCCACCGAACCGCCCGCCGCCCCCGAGACCGGCGCGCGCTATGCCCTTGGCCAAGGGGCGATGGGGGCCTGGGCCGGGCAGGATGGCCAAATCGCCGTCTTTCTCGGCGAAGCCTGGGGCTTTGTTGCGCCGCAAGAAGGCTGGATCGCAACCGCGCGCGGAACTGGTGATCTGCGCCTCTATCGGGATGGCACGTGGCGCAGCATTCCAGAGCGGCTTGAGAGGCTTGGCATCGCCACCGATGCCGATGCGCTCAACCGTCTGAGCGTGGCGGCAGAGGCGACCTTGCTCACCCATGCAGGCGCAGGGCATCAGCTCAAGATCAACAAGGCCGAAGCGGGTGCCACCGCAAGCCTCTTGTTTCAAACCGGCTTTGCCGGGCGCGCGGAAATGGGCATCGCCGGGCAGGATGATTTTTCCATCAAAGTCACCGCCGATGGCGTCAACTGGACCGAGGCGCTGCGCGTCAATGCCCAGACCGGGCGTCTCAGCGGCGCTGCGGTGCAAACCTCGGCCAATGATGCCACGCCGGGGCGGGTTTTGACCGTTGGGGCCCAAGGGGCGGCACTCGGCGCGGATGTCTATCGCAAGGCGAATATCCTTGGCACCGTGTCGATGTCTGGCACCTTGCCGACAGGGGCTGTGATCGAGCGCGGCAGCAACGCCAACGGGCGGTATATTCGATTTGCGGATGGCACACAGATTTGCACTGGCACTCTCACATCAGACGGTGCCGCGGAAACGGTCTGGACCTATCCGGCGGTCTTCGCCGGGGTCGATGGCCTTGCAATCACCCCAACCATAGGCGCACCGCGGTTCGGAAACCCAACCACGATCGGGGTGAGCAACGCCTCCCTGACGTTCAACACCTGGACAGTTGGGGGCATTCGATCATCGGTTTCAACACGGTTGTTTGCCCTTGGCCGCTGGTCCTAAAGGAGACACGCATGCAAATCACCCTATCCCCCACCCGCCGCGACACGCCCCTTATGCTAAGCCGCGCTGGCGACACCCTCACGCTCAATGGCGAGGTGTTCGATTTCTCGCCACTGCCCGAGGGCGCAACCCTGCCCCCCGAAGCCATCGCAAGCGACTGGTTCGCAGGCCCGGTCGAGCGTGTGGGCGGCACGCTGCGCCTCACGCTCGTACTGCCGCACGGGGCCAACGCGCCGCAAGAAACGCTCTTTCCCGCGCCCCTCACCCTTACGGGCAACGGCCCCGTGGCCCTGCCGCCCTATGAGTTGGAGATCCCCGATGCAGATTGATTTCGCCCAAGCCGTCACCGCCGAGGCCAAGGCCCAAGCCGCCGCTTTGGCGCGCGCCACGTCGATCAAGACCGACTGCCGCACGCGCATCCTTGCCGTCGGCTCCGAGGCCACGCAGATGAACATCGCCCAAGCCGGGATCGTGTTCACCGCCGCCGTGCTGGACGGTGCACCGCGTACCGTTGCCCTTGCCGCCTCTGGCTTGCGTGACGGCGATCTGACGCTGGCGCAGGGCTGGAAAGCATGGGTCGCGGCGATGCAGACCGAATGCCGCCGCGCGATTGAAAGCGGCGAAGGCCCGGTCTGGCCCGACCTGCCCAAGGGCGTCGCAGACCTCGCCGCAAGGTTCTGAGCCACCCGCCAAGATGGCTGTTCAACACCGGCCTGTTGCTGCGCGCCCCCTCTCGCGGCAACAAACCCGGCGTATAACATTGAAAATCACGTCTTCCCGTCTAAACTCTGGCTGTGGGAATCGGTTCACGTTTTTGTGATGTCCATCCGAAAGCCCACTTTTTAATCTTTATTTCCATAGTCTTGGGGGCTTAGACATGGCAACGCTTTTCACCTTAACGGGGTTTCAGTTCATTACGGCCGGGGACAGTATCGTTGGCCTTCAACCAGCGACACTGGAGTTGCTGGGAAGTGATGATCTGGAATTCACCTATACGTCGACCACCGTTGATCCAACAGAGCCTGAGGGCGATCTTGTTGTGACACAAGGCGACCTCTTCGAGACGCGCTTAGAGGATCTTGATCCCGACTTTTTCGAGAGCCAGTTCGAGACGATTATGGCCGAGGTCTCCTTTGATGGCGCGATGGCGCAGTTCATCGGCTTCACCAATGACCTGTCCGGCGAAACCTTCCTGTTCCAACTGGATAGCGTGCCGCTCTTTGCAGGCCCCGTTCCCACCGAGACGGAACTTGCAGCGGTCGTGGCGGCCGCCGGGTTTGCTGATATTCCGCCCGGCGGCCCCTTCTCTCCCGGTGTTGCCTTCTCACCCAATGCGATTTCCGGCGTTGCAACCGCCGAGGTCGAGCTGTTTCCGGCCACCAATGGCAACGATACGCTGATCGGCTTTGGCACGGATGATGCGATTTCGGGCCTCGATGGCGACGATTTCATCAACGGGCAAGAGGGGCAGGACACCCTGCTTGGCGATGGCGGCAACGACAGCCTGTTTGGCAATGACGGCAATGATCTTTTGAATGGTGGGCTAGGGGCTGATATCCTTGACGGCGGCTTTGGGCTGGATGTGATCCAAGGGTCGGCGGCCGAACTTGACGGCGATAGCGTGACGCTCGCCTTTGGGGACGAGATTCGCATCACCGGGCTTACAAGCAGCTCCATCGTCAGCATCAGCACAGATAGCCTGACTGTGTCGATTGATACCGATGGCGACGGCACAGAAGACGCGGCCTTCTCTGTATCGCCCTTCGAATTCGGCGCGACCCTCGTGCAATCGGTTGAAGAGGGCACGACCACTCTGCGCTTCTCCGACGCACCCACCGCAGGCATTGGCCTGCCCATCATCGGGCCGTCGGGGTTCGATCAGATAGCAGACGTTCTGGTCTCTGACCCCAATCTGACCCTGACCAATGTCGCGTTCACCGGCGCAATCGAGGGCATCGCGCTCTTGCCCGATGGCTTTGCCATCAACCGGCTTGAAGATCTGGACGGCGATTTTCAGTTCGAGACGGTAACTCCCGTGGTCAACCTCGAGCGCGGCGTGTTCCTGACAACCGGCAGCGGCCCGGGCTCTGGCAATACCTCCGCCTCCTTTTCCGAGGTCCTCGATGAACCCGGCGATGCCGATCTCGACGAGGCCGCGCGCGATGCTTTCTCTGGGGCAGGGCGCACCAATGACGCCTCCGTCATCACATTCACCTTTGACGCGACAGACATCGGCGATGCCCCGGCAGTCTCGTTCGACCTCTTCTTTGGCTCGGATGAATTCCCGGAATTCGTCAACAGCCAGTTTGTCGATATCGCAGCCGTTTTCGTGAACGGACAGAATTTTGCGCTCTTCAACAATGACCCCGGTCAGCCCCTCTCGATTGTCGGAGAGAGCATCAATACACCGGGCAACTTCTTTAACAACAACGGCGTCAACGACCCCACAAACCTCTTTACCGGGCAGTTCGACACTGAATATGACGGATTTTCGCGGCTGATCACCGTGATTGCCCCCGTTCAAGCGGGGCTGAACGAGATCAAGATCGGGATCGCCGATACCGGTGACTTCGTCTTTGATTCCGGCCTTTTCATTGGCAACATGCAGGCCTCCAACTTCAACTCCAGTGGCAGCTTTGTGAATGTCCCCGGCTCGACAGGGTCGGATCAGATCAACGCGACCGGCGCGCCGGAACTCATCATGCTTGGCGGTGGCGAAGACACGGTCAGCGGCACAGCCCAACAACTTGATGGCGACATTATCGACGACTGGCAGGATGACGACCTTCTGGAAATCCTCGGAAGCGTGTTCGGACTCGATGACATCGTCGTGACCCTTGGCTCTGCCATTCTGGACGTCGACACCGATGGCGACGGGGTGGCCGATACGACCATCACGCTCGAGGGCGATTTCAGCAATGCCACCTTCAATGTCGAGAACTCGGGCGGCAATACCACCATCAGCAGCACCGGGGCGCAGCCCGAGTTCAACATCGTGAACGGCACCGCCGGGTCCGAGTTCCTGCCAGGAACGCTGGATAATGACAGCATCACGGGCGGCGACGGCAATGACTCGATTCCCGCCTCCGATGGCAATGACATCGTGTTTGGCGGCCTTGGCAACGACAACATCGGCGGTGGCCTTGGCAATGATACCATTGATGGCGGTGAGGGCGATGACATCATCGGGGCCGGGTTTGGAGACGACTCGGTCTCTGGCGGGGCTGGCAATGACGTGGTCGCAGGCGGCGCGGGCGATGACACGCTCTCGGGCGGCGATGGCAACGACAGCATGTCGGGCAGCTTTGGCAATGACCTCATCGACGGCGGCGAGGGCGCGGATGACATCGGCGGCGGCACCGGGCGCGACACGATTGACGCAGGTGCGGGCAATGACAGTGTTGGTGGTGGTGAAGGCGACGACAGCATCCTTGGCGGCGAGGGCAATGACTTTCTCGCTGGCGGTGGGCGTAACGACACCATCGACGGCGGCGCGGGCAATGACACGATCAACGCGGGTGCTGGCAACGATGTGATCACGGGTGGAACCGGGGCCGATCAATTCGTCTTCAGCGCCTTCTTCGATGGCGAGGCGGATGTGATCACCGATTTCGAGGACGGTTTGGACAGTTTCTTCATCCGCCGCTTCGATCCCGATACTGGCGTTGAAAACATCAACAACGGCGGCAATGGTCTGGCGGGTTTCGTCACGGCGATGAATATCGTCGACGTGGCGGGCGGCGCGCAGATGACGGTGAATGGCAACACGATCCTCGTCGAAGGCATCACCGCCGCGCAGCTCACCGTGGACGATTTCACGTTCCTTTAAGCAGTCATCAAGTCAACGAGAGGGGCGCCATCGGCGCCCCTCACCTATTCAACCCTAGGATGCAATATTGGAAACATTGGGAAAAACGTTGGATACACGGGTTCGTGATTGCTACAGTCCCCGGAGCATTTTGGAACTAGCCTAAGAAGGAAACACAATGAATTTGTTTACAACCAGCGGCATCGCCGTACGCAGAGATGGCTCGCCCGCCGACAACGTCATTGAAGTCCGGGCCATAGAACTTGAGCTGTCCATCACCGGCGATGTTTTCAACTACCGCAGTCTGGGGGTATCCGACCCCGAAGAGATTTTGCCGCTGATCGAATTGAACAATGAAGACGATGTGACGATCGCACGGATCGACGGTATTGATCTTACGGGGCCTGCTGCGGATACCGTCGATCTTTCTTTGGGCTTTATCACCACGCCGCAGGGCACAGCGATCATCATCGCCTTCTTCGATAACTCCTCAAATACGGATTATGTTTTCCGGATTGGCGGCGATGACACGGTGATTTTGCCAACGTCGGTTGCCGGCTTCAATGCGCTTGACGCCTCGATCACGAATGGCGGGCAAGTTACGTTTGGCCCCTTTGCCCCGAACCAGAACATCCAGCTCACCAGTTTTGAAAACACCACCAGCGAACTCTTGCCCGATGGCGAGCTGTTCACCGGCACCAATGGCAACGACACCCTTCTTGGCGGCACCGGCAACGATACGCTGAACGGGTTGGACGGCGATGATGAACTCAATGGCGGCGCAGGCAATGACCTGATCCTTACAGGCAATTCTACGCCGAACGGCGATTTCGTTGGGGCGAGTACGGGCAACGATACCATCGACTTTACGGGCAATGACGGGGAAAACGGGTTTGTCACGCTGGGCTATGCCGGGCTGAATGCACCAATCTCGGTCACGATCGACGGGTCGGCGAATACCGGCACGGTGAACAAAGGGGCCAATGGCACCGACACGCTGCTCAATGTCGACCTCCCGCTTTTGGCCGGAAATCTCAATGGCGGCCTTCAGATCGTAGGGACCGGCGGCAACGACAGCTTTGTCGTCGCGCCGGGTGCCGACCAATGGATGGCTTTGCGCCCCGGTGCAGGCGTGGACAGCTTCACCATCAATGGCTCGGGCTTTGTGCGGCTGGATTTCCGCACTGGCAATGGCATTGATATCAATCTTGCCACGCGGCAGATCTCCAATGACGGTTTCGGCAATACCGAAGTGATCGGCGGCACCAACACGGTCTGGGAAATCACCGGCTCTGCCGGAAACGATCGCATGATTGGCTCCGACGCGAATGAATCCTTCCGCTACGGGGGCGGCGGGAACAACACGGTTGAGGGCGGCGGCGGCACTGACCGGCTGCGCTATGACGTCGGTCAGGTGACCTCGGCCACGGTCGATCTTTCGACCAACACCGCGACGGGCACGCTCTCGGGCGGTGGCACGTTCAGCGATCAAATCTCGGGATTCGAGAATGTCCGCGGGTCATTCGGCAACGATATCCTCATCGGTGACGCCACGGCCAACCGGCTTCAAGGGCGGGACGGCGATGACCGTCTTGTGGGCGGTCTCGGGGATGACACGATCGACGGCGAGGGCGGCACAGATACCGCCGTGCTCGCCGTGGCCCGCGCCGATACGCAGGTCTCCGTGATCAACGGCGGCATCCGGATCATCTCAAGCGAGGGCACGGATTTCTTCACCTCGGTCGAATTCTTCCAATTCGACGATACCCTCATCAGCGCGGCTGATCTGATCAACGGGACGGGGATCACCGGCGAGGTGATCGTGGGCACCGATGGTGACGACTCGCTGATTGGTACGGTCAATGATGACACGCTCGCGGGTGGCGACGGGAATGACAACATCGACTCGGGCGGGGGCGGCAACAACAACATTTCCGGCTCGGATGGCAATGACACGCTCTTTGGCGGGCCGGGCGATGACAGCATCGGTGGCGGCCTTGGCGATGACACCATCTTTGGCAACGGCGGCAACGATGTGCTGGGCGCAGGCTTTGGCAATGATTTCGTGTCCGGTGGCAACGGCAATGACGTGGTCGCAGGCGGCGCTGGCGATGACACGCTCGAAGGCGGCGAAGGCAACGACAGCATGTCGGGCAGCTTTGGCAACGATCTGATCTTCGGCAACGGCGGCGCGGATGACATCGGCGGCGGCACCGGGCGCGATACGATTGATGCCGGTGCAGGCAATGACAGCGTTGGCGGCGGTGAGGGCGACGACAGCATCTCGGGCGGTGACGGCAACGACTTCCTCGCTGGCGGCGGCCGAAATGATATAATCGACGGCGGCGCGGGCAATGACACGATCAATGCGGGCGCTGGAAATGACACGATCACCGGCGGAACCGGCGCAGATCAATTCGTCTTCTCGTCCTTCTTCGACGGCGAGGCGGATGTCATCACCGATTTCGAAGATGGGTTGGATAGCTTCTTCATCCGCCGCGTGGACCCCGATACCGGCGAGACCAATATCACCAATGGCGGCAATGGTCTGGCGGGGTTCGTCGCGGCGATGAACATCGTCGATGTCGAGGGCGGCGCGCAGATGACGGTGAATGGCAACACCATCCTCGTCGAAGGCATCACAGCCGCGCAACTCACAGTGGACGATTTCCAGTTCCTCTGATCGGGCGTCTGGTCAGCGCCCCTACACTGTCTCTGCTGGCACCTCTCCGGGTGCCAGCATTTTTTGTCCGTCTTCCCATACAACCGGCAGATAGCGATGCGGCTCGGTCACGGCCTGTCCGGGCAGGCGACAGTACCGGGCAGAGCGCACCACCTCACCATGGCAAAGCACCCGTACCGCCTCTCCGTCCACCAGATCACGCAGGGCAGGATGCAGCAATAGCCCCGCCTCCTCCGGCATCGACAGATCATAAAGCGGCACCAGACCCGCGCTGCGCCCCGCCGCGCGATCCTCGGCCAACCAACCAAGCAGCGTCTCCACCCCGGCATCCCGCACCGTCATCAGCCCCGCATACACCCGGTCACATTCAACCTCTGCCCTCCCGGTGCACAGCCGGGCAGGCGCGGGAAAGGGGCGCGCGCCACCGGGCCGATACCACAGATGCGGGGCACGCGCATGGTGGTGCATCTGCGCCTCATAATACTCGCGCCGCGCCCCGTAATAGAACCAATCCATGCCGGTTGCCCCATCCCCCGTCGCGCTGCCCTCGCTGGCCCGTTGCAGGGCCAGCGGGCCGGTGTCGGGCGAGGCAACCGCGCGCGCGCCAAAAAGATGCCGCACCCGGCGCAGCAATTCACTATCGGCGGACACGCGCACCGCGTCCCATCCCCCCAGACAATCGCGCACCAGATCGGTGGGCAGCATCAGCGAGGTCATATTCTCGAAAATCAGGGCGCCTGTGCCGGTCCAGCGACAGGGGCGCAAATCGGGCATGGACCGCGCCTGCTGGCTCAGACAGCCGACAAATCCGGGATTGCCGAGCAGGAATTCCACCTGACAGCGCAGCCGGTCAGGATGCGACCAGTCATCAGCATCGTGCAACGTCAGAAACCGCCCCCGCGCCTCGGCCAACCCGGCATTGCGCGCACCATAAGCGCCCCGGTTCTGGTCCAACCGGATCAGGCGGATGCGCGGATCACGCGCCGCATAGGCCGCCACAATCGCCGCCGTATCATCGCTGCTGGCATCGTCGATCACCAACAGCTCGAATGCCCGCCAACTTTGCGCCTGCATCGCCCGCAGCGCCGTTTCAATCGTCGCCGCACTGTCATGTGCCGCCATCAGCACGCTGACAAGCGGCCCCTCCTCTGCCCCCGCAGCGCCCGGTGTCGCTGGGATCAGCCGGTCAAGCAGCGCCGCCGCACCCTCTGCCAAGGCCACCGGCGCATGACCGGCCAAATCCAGCGCCGCATTGAGACAGGCCAGCGCCTCGGCCTCGGACCCCGCCCACCAGATCCGCGCGAGATGCAGAGCCGGGGATTTCGGCGCATCCTCTGCTATGGCCTCTGCCGCCGCGCGATCCCCATCTCGCGCCGCCGCAATCGCCATCACCGGGGCCAGCCGCGCCAGCGCCGCGCCGGAAATCTCTTGGCGACGTGCCAGCCAGGCACGCGCCTCCGCGCTCTCTCCACGCTGCAAGGCCATCAGGCCCAGCGCCTCTGCCGCCCCAGCAGCGGCCTCCGGCCCCATCTGCCCCTTGGCCATGTCCTCCAGCGCCGCCCGTGGCCCAGCCTCAAGCCCGCCGGTTTCCAGCAAATCGCGCAAATGCTTGAGCCGCCGCAGGGGTGCGGGCACGCGCGCAGGCCCCGCACCGAGATGTGCCTTGCGCCCTTCAGCCTGCCCAGTGGTCAGAAAATGCGTGAACGGATCAAGCCCCGCCGCCGCGACATCGGGATTGGCCGCAAGATAGGCACGCGCCGCGAACTGCGGCCCCGGATCACGCGCCAAAAAGGCACCGATCCATGCATAATGCGTGGCGGGATCAAGCGGCAGACGCGCGACATCCGGATAGACCCGCCCATACCAACCCGCATCAAACCATGCCGACCGGCGCAACCGCGCGACCGCTTCGGGATCAACATCGGGCCGCATGGATCAGCGCCGCCGCGCGTGTAGCCGCGCCAAAAGACCAGAGGGCTCGGGGGAAGCACGAAGCGCCTCCAACTCCAAAAGCCGCGCACTCAGCCGCGTGATCTCATCCTCGCGCGCGGCCAGCGTTCCACGCAGCGCCTCGACCTGTTCCAGCAACAGCCGGTTCTGGGCGCGCAACGCGGCCATGCCCCGCGCAATATCATCCTCTGGATCGGTCATGGCCCCTCCGGAATACTGCCCTGCTTGGCGCGAATATGGGCAAGGTTCGGCCCCAACGCCTCCCGTGTCGAGATGTTATCAAGGCCAAGACTGTCCACCACATGATGCCCGGTAATGATCGGCAGCGCGACCGGGTCCGACAGGGCGGTATACCGCAGGATCAGATCCCAATCCACCAGCCGCGTCAGGGCCGTATCAAACCCACCCAGCGTCTCGACCAGCCCACGCCGATGCACAAAACTGTTGAGGTCGATGAAATTCTCTTCGGTCAGTGCCGGCCGGTCAAAACTCTGAAACAACACATCGCTCCACCCCTGCGAGAGGTTGTGCCGACAAATCGCGGTATAGGCACTCTGCGCCCCCGGCACCGCCAGCAATCCGCCCACCGCATAGAGCAGGTGATCCGCCTCCCAGTAATTGTCACTGTCGAGATAGGCGATCACGTCGCCCTGCGCCCGCGCCAGCCCAGCATTGCGCGCCGCCGACACCCCCGCATTCTCCTGCCCAAGCAGGACAAGCCGCCCCGCCGCCACAGGCTCGGGAAACCGCTGCTGCAACAGCTCCAACGTGGCATCGCGGCTGCCGTCGTCGATCACGATCACCTCTTTGGGCGCATAGGATTGCAAGAGGGCGGATGCCACCGCCGTCACAACCGTATGCGCTCGGTTCCAAGTTGGCAGGATCACGCTAACCTCCGGTCTCTGCTGCCCCAAAAGCGCCAGCGCCTCGGCGCGCAGCGCCTCTTGCAGGTCGCGACAAGACCGGGGCGCGGGGCAGGTCTCGATCAGCGCCCCAAGAGTTTCCCCCCCTTGATCCAACCATCGCGGCGCGCGCCCCTCCGCCGCCCCGCTTGAGAGGTAATGCGCCAGCGGATCAACCCCGGCCAAGGCCACATCCGGATTACTCGCCAGATACTCCTCCGGCGAAAAAAGCATGGCGCGCTGCGCCTCCGGCAGATCAGGCAGCACCTGCGCCAAAAGCAGGCCCAGCGCCCGCGCCCTGCCCGACAGCCTGTCGGCCTCTTCCGCTTTTTGCGCCGCGCGCAGGGTCAATAGCTCGAATTGCGCGGCCTGCGCCGCAATCCGGCCTTTCAACCCATCCTGCGCCATGCGCATCAGCAGCGCCCCCAGAAAATCCGCTAGGGGTGTTGCCCCCTCCTGCGCCTGCACCCACGCCTGCGCTGCCTGAAGCTGCGGCCCAAGTGCTACCGAAGCTGCCCCGGTCTCATCGGTCTGGGGCCGCTCCAGAAACCGGCTGAGGTCCGCCAACATCTCTGGCATGTCAGGGGGCGGCAGGGGCATGACACAAGCCTTCTTTCCGGTCGGACATCAGTCCGGGGATTGCGGGTCAGGACCACGGCCCAAAGCGGGCGCAATCCTGTCCAAGGTTTAATGCGCCCCTTCCTGCGCTGCAATCTTTTCCCCCGGCTGGCCTCAGGCCGCCGCGCGAATGCCCCGTTCCTCGCGGCAGCCCTGCCACTCCAACCCGCCCCGATAGCGCTGCACGATCCGTCCCGCATCATCCAGCAACATCAGATGCAGCCACCGATTGTCAAACAGCGCACGCAGATCGGGATGCCGCGCCAGAATACCCGTCACCGCCTCTGCCGGGGCTGCAACACATGCCGTCAGGCGCAGCGGTTCATGCATGAACTCCGCCCCGTCATGCACTGACTGCCACGGCAGCCCCACCCGCAGGGTGCCACCATTCCCCTCGACCACGCCAACCCCGCCGGTCACATTATGCAACAGCTTGTTGCCCGCGCCGAACACCTCGGGCGCGACCACCGATCCATAATATTGCAGGCTGATCCAGCTTGCGACAACGACCGGCGCGGTCAGGATCAATTCCAGCACGCCAAAGCCGTCGTCTTGCCGCCAGTCATAGTCGTGCAGAAAGGCCCGCCCCCCCAACGGCTTGCCCCGCGTCCGGTCGCGCGGTGCCGCAACAAAGGCGTTGCACCCCGCCAGCCCCCATTCGGGCCGGGTTTCGGCCCAATCGGTGCTGCGTGCGCCAATATCGCCCCCCTTGCCCGCACGCGGCAGGCGCAGCGCACGCTCCGTCCGCGCCAGTGCCCCCGCCTCTTGCAAAACCATCTGCGCGCGCTCCAACAGGGCCGGGATCACGGCACAACCGGGATCTTGCGCATAGAGCGTCACCGCATCCGTGGTCGTATCATGCATCCCCGCGACAAAAACCGTATCATGGGGAATGTCGATCCCTTCCGCGATCAGCCCGGCACGCACCTCCGCCTCATTCAGCAGCCCCGCCAAAAGCCGCGCATTGGCATCGCCGGGATAGCCACCACAGGCCCCGCAGTGCAACGCGCTGGCATGCGGGTTGTTCACCACACGCGCCCCATGCCCCACCAACAGCACCAGAGGCGCAAAATCCCCGGTCAGCGACATCGCCCGCAGAATGGCCGCAGCCGTGGCAATCCGCTCGGTCAGGGTAAATTCGGCACTGAACTGCGGCGCGGGGGGGATGTTGTGGCGCGGGGCCTGTCCCAAAGCATCCCGCAAGAGTTTGCCCAGATAGACCGGCCCGGTCGCCTCGACAAAGGCAAAGGACGACACCGCCGCCAGCTTGAACCGCCCCCAGGCCCGCGCCGCCCGCGCCCCGAACCGTGCAGCCTGATCGGCACCCGCCGCGCTCGGGGCTGTGGCCGTGCTCGACAGCTTCGGTGCCAGCAACACTGGCAACCGCGCCTCGATCACATCCGAAGCAAAATTGCGATGCCCATGCGCCAAGCCAAAGAACCCGGCAAAGCCAAGGGTTTGAATGCCGGGATACAGGCTTTCCAGCGCGCGCCGAAACACCTCGGACCGCACGTCGATACAGAACGCCGCCTGAAGCATGGGGCGCGCCTGCACCTTCTCGGGCACCTCCGCCTCCAGCACCTCGGCCAAATCGCGCTGCGCCGCCCGCTCTGCGGCCTCTTGCAGCACACAAGCGGCCAGCTGCGCCGGTGTCGCGCATGCCGGCGTCGCATGGGTGGCGCGTATATCCGCCCAACGCGCCGCAATCTGATCGCCATATTGCGCGAAGAGCGCCGCTTCCCAAACCAGCCGGATCGTCAAAAGATCCGTCGTAATCGGCTCTGCCTGCCCGTCCATCTCGGCTTGCCACAACCGTTGCCGCGCCAGCTGGGACCAGCCCCCAAGCCCTAGCAAAAGCTGGTGAAAATAGCTCTCCGCCGCGCCCGCCTCCAAACCCAAGGCGTCGCAGGCCAGTGACAACGCCACCCGCGCGCGTCCCGGCTGTGCTGCAACGCGCGCCGCAAACCCGGTCAAACCCGAGATTTCCGGCGTCAGGTCCCGGCTGGCAAAAATCTGCCAGCTTTCATAGGCCCCGCGCCCCGCCGTCACCTGCCAGAGCGCTTGACCCGCATCGAAATAACCTGCTGCCCACGCGCCAATGCGCGCCTCGATCAGGCCCGGCCAGTCCACGCCCGACACCTCCTGCGCCAGATGCGCGAGGGTGGGCAATGCCTCGGGCGTCTCTTGCTCCGCCTCCGCCGCCGCCTTCAACGCAGCCACCGTCGCGGGCGCACCCGCAGGGGCCTCCGCCAGCGCCGCCTCAAGGTCAGCCGCAGTGATCCGCCCCTCGGCAATCCGCGCGCGATACCAGGCATTCGGCATCGTCACCCGCAGGCCCGCGATCCGGCCCAGCTTGGCCGATACCTGCGCCAAACTCTGCCCCGTGTGCCCAAGGAAGGGATTGACCGCAACGGTCGCCTCCAACGGCCAGAGCGGCGGAATAACGCGGCTCACCTTCTCCGACAGGGCAATCAGTTCCAGATGGGGGCCGGTAAACCCGGCATGCGTTTCGCTCTTCATGATGCCGCTCCCTTGCGCGCCCGTGGCCGCGACCAGACCCGCAACAGGCGGTCCTCGACGGCATTGATGTAAAATCCGTTGGTGATATGCACCCGCAGCCCCTGCGCCGCCGGATGATGCGCCCAGAGCGGCAGGGTCGATTGCGCCACCGCCACCGCGCCGAAACTGACCAGCGCCAACAGGATCAGCGCCCATTCCAGCGGCCCCGCCACAGGCGCAGGCGGCAAGACACCAGCGGTCAGCCATTCCGCACCCCGTTGCAGCGCAAGATACGCCACCGTCGCCAGCACCGACATCTGCGCCGTGCGCCGTGTCAGCGCGCGCGGGGCCGCATCCGCCAACCCCTGCGCCAAAAGATAGGCCACACCAAAGATCAGGATCGCGCCCAGCGCCACCGCCTGCGGCGATTTCGCGCCAAACCCGATCAGCGCGCCCGAGGCAAGATAAACCAACCCATAAATCGTGATCGCCAACCCAAAGGCCCGCGCGACAGAGCGCAGCCCCGGCACCGCCACCGGCCCCGGCCGCCGCTGCGCCGCCACCCGCTCAATAGCGCCGCCCGCCGACAGGAACGCATGCGCCTTATACAGCGAATGCGCCACGATATGCAGCAGGGCGAGCGGAAAGAGCGCCAGACCACATTGCAGGATCATGAACCCCATCTGCGACACCGTGGACCACGCCAACGAGACCTTGACCGTCGGTTGCGTCAGCATCACCACCCCGCCAAAAAGCGCGGTAAACCCGCCGATCCCCACCAGCACCGCCAGCACCAGCGGCGACAACAGCAGGACATCGGCAAACCGGATCAACAAAAACCCGCCGCCATTCACCACCCCGGCATGCAGCAGGGCCGAGACCGGCGTGGGCGCCTCCATCACCTCGGTCAGCCAGCCGTGGCTCGGGAATTGCGCCGATTTCAGCAGCGCGGCCAGCGCCAAGAACCCCGCCGCCGCCGCTGCCAGCGCGCCGCCTTCACCCAACCGCGCGGCGCTCAGGATACCCGCGATCTGCGTGGTTCCATAGGCCGCAACCAGCAGCAGCGCCGCACCGATCAGCGCCGCATCCCCCAGCCGCGCAGTCACAAATTTCTTATAGGCCGCGCGCTGCGCCCCGATCCGCTCGGGGTAAAACAGCAGCAAACGATGCAGACAGAGGCTGGTGGCGATCCACGCCCCCACGAACTGCACCACCGTGCCCGACAGCACAAGGATCTGCACCGCGGCCAGCGTCGCCAAAAGCCACAGGGCAAAGCGGGCCTGCCCCGCCTCGCCATCCAGATAGGTGCGCGCATACCGCGCCACGACCCAGCCGATAAAGGCCACCAGCATCAGCATCACGGCGCTGACCACATCCACCCGCACGGCGATCACATGGCCCAGCACGCCGGGCGCGGCCCCATCGCCCGCCCCTGTGACCATCAGGATCACCGGCATCGTCAGCGCCACTAGTAGCGCCACAAGGCCAGCCCCTTCCGCCAGCCACGCGGCGCGGCGCGGGGTGATAGTCCGCTGTGCAGGGATCAGCACTGCGGCAACGATCAGAACGACAGGCGCAAGCAGGGGCAAAAGATGGATCGGCATGTAACCTCCGGGGGCAAATGGCTCTCCCGGTGATAGGCAAAACCCGATCATAATAAAAATTCATTGTTCCAAACAAATCATTCTTCTAAACAGAACGATATGAGCGAAATGAACTACAACCATCTGCGCTATTTCTGGGAGGTCGCCCGCGACGGCAACCTCACCCGCACCGCGGCCCGGCTCAACCTCTCGCAATCCGCTCTCTCGGTGCAGATCCGCAAGCTCGAGGATCGTCTGGGCCAGCCTGTGTTCGAGCGGCGCAATCGCCAATTGCACCTGACCGAGGCGGGGCGCATCACGCTCGACTATGCCGAAACCATCTTTGGCGCAGGGCAAGAGCTGATCGCGACGCTGCGCCAGACCGGTCATGCGCAACAAGTGCTGCGCGTGGGGGCACTCGCCACACTGTCGCGCAATTTCCAGATCGAATTCCTGCGCCCGCTCTTGGGCCAGCCTCAGATCGAACTTGTCCTGCGCTCCGGCACCTCTATCGAATTGCTCCAGGGGCTAGAGGCGCTCAGCCTCGATGTCGTGCTCACGAATGTGGCCCCCAGCGCCGATGCGCTCACCAGCTTCATCGTGCATCCCGTGGCGCAGCAGCCCGTCAGCGTGATCGGCACCCCCGCCCGGATCGAGGCCGCAGACAGCCTTGCCGCTTTGCTAAGCGCCAATCCGATCATCGTGCCCACGCTCGAGTCTCCGGTGCGCGCCGGGTTCGACGCGCTCTGCGCGCGGCTCTCGATCCGCCCGGTGCTCGCCGCCGAAGTCGATGACATGGCCATGATGCGCCTTCTCGCGCGCGAAGATATCGGCCTTGCGGTGCTGCCCCCCATCGTGGTCAAGAACGAACTGGAATCGGGCCTCCTGCAAGAGGCCGCCCATAGCGTCGGCCTCACCGAACATTTCCACGCCGTCACCGCCAAACGCAGATTCCCCAACCCCCTCCTCGCGCAACTCTTCGACCGCGCGCTTTGAGGTGGGTGCTTACCTGTTTTCTTGAAAAGAAAACGGTACCAGCACTTTTTACTCCTGACGCTCAGACACTACAGATTGTTGCTACCCATCCCTTGAATTCTGGATTTCACGAAAAGGTTGTGCGATTGAAGGGGAAACCCTCAAAGCGACAGTCCACGATGTTAGTTCCATGCTCCGCCTTGCCGACGTTGTATATTTTTCTTGATGAAGGCGGGAACTTTGACTTCTCGCCATCGGGATCAAAGTTTTTCACGCTCTCATGTGTCAGCCTCTACCGGCCTTTCACGCTCCACACAGAGTTGGACAGTTACAAATACGATCTTATCGAGCACAGAATAATGCCGCGTATCGAGATGGAGTTCTTTCATTGTGCAGACGACAACCGATACGTACGGGGCAAGATTTTCACCATGCTACACGCTTCCGTTCCAAGCGCTTCAGTTGACTCAGTGATAGTTGAGAAACGCAAAACAGGCCCAGCTTTGCAGCCGCCAGAGAAATTCTACCCAAAGATGTTGGGGTATCTGCTTCGATACGCACTCGAAAAGGCGTCTCAAGGTGTCGGTGAAGTTGTTGTGATAACAGACAACCTGCCTGTCGCTAAAAAGCGTAATGCAATCGAAAAGGGTATCAAAACTACTCTGGCCGACATGTTACCGAAAGGCGTCCCGTATCGGATGATGCATCATTCATCTCGATCCCACTACGGCTTGCAAATCGCCGATTACTTCAACTGGGCCATTTACCGCAAATGGGAACACGGTGACGACACATCGTATGCGACAATCCAATCTCAAATACGCAGCGAGTTCGACATTTTTAAAAGCGGTCAAAGAAACTATTATTGATGTCATATTTTTTGATAATATGACCCCTCCGACTACCCGAAGGAGAACCCCTTGGGTTCTTGTCATCGGAGGGGAACCTTTGAATGCAATATATACACCAAGCAATTAATATCAAGTTAAGAGGCGTCCTGTGTCCAAGGTATGCTTGAAACTGCCCAAGTCATATGACAACGCACGGATGCAATCCCAAACCCTTGCCTGCCCCCCACAAAACCCCTAAAGCCAGCCCATGCTAGACGAGTCCGAAGAGATCCATCCGCTATTCCACGGCGCGCCCAGCAGCACCGAATTCAAAAAGCTGCGCAAACGGATCGTGCGCCTTACCCGCGAGGCGATCGAGCAATATGGCATGATCGCGCCGGGCGGCAAATGGCTCGTGTGCCTCTCGGGTGGCAAGGATAGCTACACCCTGCTCGCCGTGCTCTACGAACTCAAATGGCGCGGCCTTTTGCCGATAGAGCTGTTGGCCTGCAATCTCGATCAGGGCCAGCCCGGTTTCCCGGCCACCGTCCTGCCGGATTTTCTCAGCCGTATGCAGGTGCCCCACCGCATCGAATATCAGGACACCTATTCCATCGTCATGGACAAGGTGCCTGCCGGGCGCACCTATTGCGCGCTCTGTTCACGCCTGCGCCGGGGCAATCTCTACCGCATCGCCCGCGAAGAGGGCTGCACAGCGGTCGTGCTCGGCCATCACCGCGATGACATTCTCGAAACCTTCTTCATGAACCTCTTTCACGGTGGGCGGCTCGCCACCATGCCGCCCAAGCTGGTGAACGAAGAGGGCGATTTGTTCCTCTACCGCCCGCTTGCGCATGTCGCCGAAGAGGATTGCGAGCGGTTCGCCCGCGCCATGAATTACCCGATCATCCCCTGTGACCTTTGCGGGTCTCAGGATGGGCTGCAACGCCAGCAGGTCAAACAAATCCTCGACAGCTGGGAAGCGCGCAGCCCCGGCCGCCGTCAGGTCATGTTCCGCGCGCTGATGAACGCGCGGCCCTCGCATCTGCTTGATCCGAAATTGTTCGATTTCGCGGGCCTGACCACCGAATCGATAAAATCCGACGCAAATCCCGAAGGCTTGCCCAAACTCCGTTAACCCCCACCGCGCTAGGCTCATCGCCAGATTGCGGGACAAGGGTTGATGGTCACAGCAGGACAAGAACGGATTGCAGGGATTGCGGCACGGCTGCGCGCGCGCCATTGGCCGCAATCGCTGGCGCTGATCGCGGCGGCGGGTCTGGCAACCCACTGGTTCGGGCTTGCGGCCCTGCTTTTGGCGCTACCGCTCACCCTTCTGGCGCTTGCCCTATCGGACCGCCGCCAAACCCCACCCCTGACGGATGAGGCCGCGCGCAGCGCGCCCCTGCGCGCCGCCATCGCCGATAGCCTCTCCAACACGCGGCAGGGGGGCACACGCACCGCCTGCCTGCTTCTTCAGATCGACGAATTCGAGACGCTGACGCATCGCCACGGCCTTGCCGCCGCCGACCGTGTGATCCTTCAAAGCCTTGAACGCCTCGCGCGCATGCTGCGGCCCGCGGACCAGCTTTTCGATCTTGGCGACGGGCGGCTTGGGGTGCTCTTGGCGCCCAAGCCCGGCCTCACGCTGGGCCCGCTTCTGGCCTTGGCCGAGCGGCTGCGCGCGGCACTGGCAGAGCCTATCGCGCTCGATGCCACCACGCTGCATATCTCGGCCTCGCTGGGCCTTTGTCTTGATGCACAGGCCCCCGCGCGCACCGCCACAGCCCTTTATGACGCCTGCCACACCGCCCTGCATGAGGCGCAGCGCCACGGGCCTGCGGCGATCCGCGCCTATGGCCGCGGCATGGCCGCACCTACGCCTCCGCCGCGCGCACTTGCACAAGAGGTAACAACAGCCCTGCAAGAGGGGCGGCTAATCACATGGTTCCAGCCGCAGATTTGCACCGATACCGGCCAAATCACCGGGTTCGAGGCGCTTGCACGTTGGCAGCACCCCACAGCAGGCTTGATCGCGCCTGCGGAATTCCTGCCGCTGCTCGCCGCCTCCGGCCGGATGGAGGTGCTGGGCGATGCCATGCTCGCCAATGCGCTCCGCGCCCTGCAAACATGGGATCACCTCGGCCTCGATATACCCTGCGTCGGCCTCAACCTCTCTCCCGAGGAATTGCGCAATCCCACCCTGCCCGAGAAATTCGCCTGGGAGCTGGATCGCTGCGACCTGCCCGCCCATCGGCTGGTGATCGAAGTGCTGGAAACCGTGGTCGCCATCTCTGCCGACGATGTCATCACCCGCAATATCGCGGCACTGGCGCGCATGGGCTGCCCCATTGACCTTGACGATTATGGCACCGGCCACGCCTCGCTCGCCACGATCCGCCGCTTTGCCGTCCACCGGCTCAAGATCGACCGGTCCTATGTCACCGCCATTGACCGCGACCCGGACCAACAGCGCATGGTGGGGGCCATCCTGTCGATGGCTGACCGTCTTGGCCTCGCCACACTTGCCGAAGGGGTCGAAACAGCGGGCGAACTTGCCATGCTCGCGCAACTGGGCTGCGCCCATGTGCAGGGCTTTGGCATCGCCCGCCCCATGCCCCTCGCGGCAACGCCCGACTGGATCGCGGCGCATCGCGCCAAACTCGGCCCCGTGCCCCGGATCGCCCGCGCCAAGGGCTGAACCCTGCGATGAATCCCCGCGCCTTGGGGTAAAATCCCCGGAATCCCCTTGACCTTTGCCGCCGCACTCTGTTGAACCGCCCTGACATGTAATACAGGGATGGCCATCGGCGATGGATGATCAGAACAAGAACCTTATCTTGGCAACAGCACTTAGTTTCGTCGTGATTCTAGTGTGGTTCGTGATGTTCCCACCACCCGAACCCGCCCCGGTCGATCCCAACGCCGCCGTACCCACGGCAACCGAGAGCCTGCCCACCCCCTCGGCCACGGGCGGCGCAGAGGCGACCACCGCCACAACCGCAGCCCCCGTGGCAGAGCCGGACGCGCCGCGCCTTACCATCGACACGCCCAGCCTGAAGGGCACGATTTCCCTGCAAGGCGGCCGGATCGACGACATCTTCCTCAAGAATTACCGCGAAACGATCGACCCCGCGTCAGAGATCGTGCGCCTGATGGCCCCTGTCGGCAACGAAACACCCTATTACGCCCTTTATGGCTGGGCCCCCGGCGCTGGCCTGACCCCCGATCAAGTGCCCGGCGCGAACACGCTCTGGCAGGTCGAGAGCGGCGAAAAGCTGACGACAAGCACGCCCGTCACCCTCTCGTGGGACAATGGCGCAGGCCTCATCTTCCGCCGCGAACTCAGCGTCGACGAGGATTTCATGTTCTCCGTCCGCCAGTCGGTCGAGAATACCGGGGCAACCGCCGTCAGCCTTGCCCCTTACGGTATCCTTGCACGTCATGGCCGCCCCGCCGACCTCAAGAACTTCTTCATCCTCCACGAGGGGTTGATCATGATGGCGGATGGCACCCTGTCGGAAATCGACTATGACGATGTCGAGGAATACCCGTTCAACGCCCGCGAAGGTGCGCCCGCCGAAGTCACCCAAGTGACCGAGAATGGCTGGATCGGCTTTACGGATCACTACTGGATGACCACCCTCATCCCCGCAGCGGGCAGCTCGTTCAAGGCGGTGGCCAAGTTCGATCCGCAACGCGGCATCTATCAGACCGAAGCCGTGCAACCGACCCAAACGGTCGAGCCAGGCCAGACCGCAAGCGCCGAAACCCGCCTCTTTGCCGGGGCCAAGGAATGGGCGACGATCCGGCACTATCAGAACGAACAGGGCGTTGACCGCTTTCTCGATTCCATTGACTGGGGCTGGTTCTTCTTCCTGACCAAACCGATCTTTGCGGTGCTGCATTGGCTCAATGCCCTGATTGGCAACATGGGCTGGGCGATCATCGCGCTGACGCTGCTGATCAAGGCGCTTGTGCTGCCCTTGGCCTATAAATCCTACGTCTCCATGGCCAAGATGAAAGACCTCCAGCCGCAGATGGAGAAGATCAAAGAGACCGCTGGCGATGACCGCCAGAAACTCCAGAAAGAAATGATGGAGCTCTACAAGCGGGAAAAGGTCAATCCGGCGGCGGGCTGTCTGCCGATCCTGCTGCAAATTCCCATCTTCTTCTCGCTCTACAAGGTGATCTTCGTCACGCTCGAATTGCGCCACGCGCCTTGGGTCGGCTGGATCAAGGATCTCTCGGCTCCCGATCCTTCGTCGCTCTTCAACCTCTGGGGCGTGCTGCCTTGGGCCGCGCCGGAACCGGGCTCGATCATGGCGCTGATCTTCATTGGCATCCTGCCCTTGGCTTTGGGCATCTCGATGTGGTTGCAGCAGAAACTGAACCCGTCACCCACCGACCCCACGCAAAAGATGATCTTTGCCTGGATGCCTTGGGTCTTCATGTTCATGCTGGGCAGCTTTGCCTCGGGCCTCGTGATCTACTGGATCGCCAACAACGTGATCACCTTCTCGCAGCAATACATGATCATGCGCAGCCAAGGCTATAAACCGGATGTGTTCGGCAATATCACCTCGGGCTTCAAACGAGAGAAACCCGCGGCCGAATCCACGCCCAAAACAACACCCAAGAAAAAATGACAGAGGTTCGCGCCCTCTGGCGGCATCCGATCAAGAGCCACGGGCGCGAAGCGCTGAGCACCGTCACGCTGACCGCCGGGCAGGCCATGCCCGGCGACCGTCTTTGGGCAGTCGCCCTCGAAATCGCCCGGCTGACGGACGGCGAATGGGGGCCTTGCGTCAACTTTTCGCGCGGGTCCAAGACCGGCGCACTCATGGCGATCAATGCGCAGTTGGATGAGGCGGCTGAGACCGTCACCCTCACCCATCCCGACCGCCCCGATCTGACCTTTCATCCCGATCACGACGGGCAGGCGTTTCTCGATTGGGTGCGCCCCCTGATGCCGCCCGAGGGCACGCAGCCCCTGCGCCTCTACCGGCTTGATGGGCGCGGCTATACCGATACCGACTACCCGTCGGTGAGCCTGCTCAACCTCGCCTCAAACGCAGACCTCGCAGACAAGATGGGGGCCGATGTGTCACCCCTACGCTGGCGCTGTAACATCCATCTCGACGGGCTTGCCCCTTGGGCCGAATTTGACCTCATCGGTAAAACTCTGCGCCTCGGGACCGCCGAAATGATCGTGCGTGAACCGATCCGCCGCTGCTTGGCCACCACCGCCAACCCCGCGACCGGCGCGCGCGACCTCGACACGCTGGCAGCCCTCAACAAGACCTGGGATCATCAGGATTTCGGCATTTACGCCGAGGTGATCACCGGCGGCACCATCGCCCTTGGCGACCAGCTTGAGGTGCTGTGATGCAACTGCGTTTTCCCATCGCGCCAGAGCCTGAGCACGAGATTTCCGAACAGGGCCGCAAGCTCTTTGCCGGGCCGGTTGATTTCGTCAAAGGCGTCGTCGCCATGTCCGGCCTGCCGCCCGCCGACCGGCTCGAGGTGTGCTTTGCCGGGCGCTCCAATGTTGGGAAATCCAGCCTGATCAACGCGCTCACAGGCCGCAAGGCGCTCGCGCGCGCCTCCAACACCCCCGGCCGCACGCAGGAAATCAACTTCTTCGCATTGGGCGAGAGCCACTATCTCGTCGACCTTCCCGGTTATGGCTATGCCAATGCGCCGCTCGCCGTGGTGCAAAAATGGCAGGCGCTCTTGAAGCAATACCTGTCAGGTCGCCAAACCCTGCGCCGCGCCTTTGTGCTGGTCGATGCGCGCCACGGCATCAAAACCGTGGATGAAGAGATCATGTCGCTCCTCGACGCCTCCGCCGTGACCTTTCAATGCGTTCTGACCAAGACGGATAAGATCAACGCCGCCGACCGCGACCGCGTGCTGGATCAGGTGCGCGCCAAACTTGCCCCGCATCCGGCGGCCTATCCCGAGCTGATCCTCACCTCCAGCGAGAAATCCGAGGGGCTGGCCACCCTGCGCGCCACCATCGCCACGCTGGAATAGGGCGCGCCCCTAACTCGGTCACGCCCCGGGGCCTCTCCCGCGCCACACCCAACCCCTTAAAAATAGATCGGCCCGCGAACCCCTCCTGATCCGCGAGCCGCTCCTCCCTTTGCCAGACGCGCCTTACCGGCCGGCGTCCAGCACATCCTCCACCGTGCGCAGCCCGGTGCGTGGCGCCTGCACCAACACCGCCATATTCCCCGGCTTATGCTCGTTGCGCAGCATCTTGATATGCGCCTGCGGAATCTCTTCCCATGGGAACACCTCGGACATACAGGGATCAAGCCGCCGCTCGACCATCAGCTTATTGGCCGCCGCCGCCTGCTTGAGATGCGCAAAGTGACTGCCCTGCAAACGCTTTTGATGCATCCACATATAGCGCACGTCAAAGGTGCAGTTGAAACCGCTCGTCCCGGCGCAGATCACCACCATGCCGCCCTTTTTACACACCAGCGATGACACCGGGAATGTCGCCTCGCCGGGATGCTCGAACACCATATCGACGCTCACACCCTTGCCGGTGATGTCCCAGATCGCCTTGCCAAACTTGCGCGCCTCTTTCAGCCACTCGTTATACTCCGGCGAATTCACCTTGGGCAGTTGCCCCCAGCAGTTGAAATCCTTGCGGTTGATAACGCCCTTGGCCCCCTGATCCAGCACGAATTGCCGCTTGCTCTCGTCCGAGATGACGCCAATCGCGTTGGCCCCGGCGGTATTCGCCAGCTGGATCGCATAAGACCCCAGACCGCCCGACGCGCCCCAAACCAGAACATTCTGACCGGGTTTGAGATCATGCGGCGCATGGCCGAACAGCATCCGATAGGCGGTGGCCAGCGTCAGCGTATAGCAGGCACTCTCTTCCCATGTCAGATGCTTGGGTCGCGGCATCAATTGCTGCGCCTGCACGCGGGTGAACTGCGCGAATGACCCGTCTCCGGTCTCATAGCCCCAGATGCGCTGCGTGGGCGAAAACATCGGATCGCCACCGTTGCAATCCTCATCGTCGCCGTCGTCCTGATTGCAGTGGATCACCACCTCATCGCCAACCTTCCAGCGCTTGACCTTGTCGCCCACCTTCCACACGATCCCAGAGGCGTCAGACCCCGCGATGTGATAATCCTGCCCATGCACGTCAAAGGGGCTGATCGGCTGGCCCAGACCGGCCCAGACACCGTTGTAGTTAACGCCCGCCGCCATCACCAGAACCAGAACCTCTTGGCTGTCGATATCCCAGACATCGACCACCTCTTTTTGAAACGACACATCGGGTTCGCCATGCCGCTCACGGCGAATGGCCCAAGCGTACATTTTCTTGGGCACATAGCCCAAGGGCGGCATTTCCCCTACCTCATACAGGTCCTTTTCGGGGGCGTCGTAGGGCGCGATGCCCGTCTTGGTATCCAGGGCCATGGTCAACCTCCTGTCTCAGAATGCCGCAATGCAGAATCGTCCGTCTTGCCCTGAAATACAAACGGCTAAGTAATAATGCAATAGCATTTGGTGATTTTTTGTAATTTTATAACCGAGCGGATGCAGAAAATCCACCTATCCCCTGCTGCGCCCGCAAAATAGATGGTCGATCGAGGCGGCATAATAGGCCACCACCGGCCGCTCTGCCTCGGTGATCACAAAGGCACCCTGCCGCTCTTCAATCATCCCGCGCTCGCGCAGCACCTGAATCCCGAACCGCGCCGCATATCCCAAATCCTTGCGCGGCAGATGCACATGCGCGCGCGGCACCGCGCCCAGCATCTCTGCCACCGCCGCATCAAGAGCGTCTCGCGTCAGCGGCCCCTCGGCCTGCATCAATGCCCGCGCCACCAAGGGCACCGGCAACACCGGCACTTCCGCCCCGATCCGCGCCATCAGGGCCCGCGCCAACCCCCTTAGCCCTGCCTCCGGATGGTCGCGCTCAAACTCCGCCAGAGACATCGGCGCGCCAAAACTCACCGCCGCATAGCCATGTCGGTGATAGCGCCGCCGCAGCCGCAGCCACACCTGCCGGAGCACGAATCCCGCCACGACAGAAATCCGCGCCGGAAACCGCCGCCCGCCCGCTTCCGCTGCGGCCACCAACAACCGATCCTCGAAGACCCGGTCATAATTGATCGCCACCGGCACAAACACCACGTCGCGCCCATCGGGGCTGCGCTCTTCCACCATATATTTCAAGAGGCCCAGCTTGGGCGGCTGCAATCCCCCCGTCAGGCTCAGCCCGCCCTCAGGAAACATCGCCTGTGTCACGCCCCCATCCGTCGCCATCCCGACATAGCGCGCCAGCACCCGGCGATAAAGATCACCGCGCGATTTGCGCCGGATGAAATAGGCTCCCATTGCCTTGATAAGCCGGCTCAGCGGCCAGACCCGCGCCCATTCCCCCACCGCATAGCTCAGCGCCGACCGCTCTGCCGCCAGCCATGTCACCAGCACATAATCCATATTGCTGCGGTGGTTCATCACAAAAACCACCGTCGCTTCGCGGTCTACCGCCGCCAGCGCCTCTTCGTCGAAATGCCCCAACCGCACCCGATACAGCGACCGGCTCAGCCATTTCGCCAGCTTGATCGCAATGCCGAAATAGGCAGTGGCGGAAAAGCTTGGAACGATTTCACGCGCATAGCGCTTGGCCTGCTCAAACGCCACGTTTTCGGGGATGCCCTCGGCCTGTGCATGGGCGGCAATCGCCCGGCTCACTTCGGGATCATAGATCAACCGCTGGATCATGTCATAACGCCGTGCCAGCTTGAATGGCTCAATCGGGCGCTGCAACCGCGTGTTCAGCCGCGCCACCGCCCGCTCCAGCCTGCGCCGCAGAAACCATCGCACCGACGGAAAAAGAAAATGACTGGCAAAGGTGACGGCCGCAAACCCCACCAACAACACTAACGCCCAGAGCGGCATGTCCACGGTCTGTCCCATAGCGCCACCAAATCAGGGTTTTTGGTTTTGGTAAATGGCAACATCATCCTCGGGCGCGACCCGAGGACCTCCCCAAAAAACATCCCACCCACATGCCGCAACGCAGCGAATTGACAGCGCAACCTTCTTGCCTATACCCTCCCTCGAAACGTAACAAAATTGCGCACCCTGATTCACGAGGCCCCGTATGTCGCAGCCGCAGCAAGACCGCCCCAAGGACAAGCCTTGGCTCATCCGCACCTATGCGGGCCATTCCACCGCCGCGAAATCCAACGCTCTCTACCGCGCCAATCTTGCCAAGGGGCAGACCGGCCTGTCGGTGGCCTTCGATCTGCCCACGCAAACGGGCTATGACAGCGATCATATCCTCAGCAAAGGCGAGGTGGGCAAGGTCGGCGTGCCCGTCTGCCACTTGGGCGACATGCGCGCGCTCTTCGCGGATATCCCGCTCGACCAGATGAACACCTCGATGACGATCAACGCCACCGCGCCGTGGCTTCTGGCACTCTATATCGCCGTGGCCGAGGAGCAGGGCGCCGATGTCACCGCCCTGCAAGGCACGGTGCAGAACGATCTGATCAAGGAATATCTCAGCCGGGGCACCTATATCTGCCCGCCCGCACCCAGCCTGCGGATGATCGGCGATGTGGCCGAATACTGCTACACCAATGTGCCCAAATGGAACCCGATGAACGTCTGTTCCTACCATTTGCAAGAGGCAGGCGCCACGCCCGAGCAGGAACTGGCCTTTGCCCTCGCCACCGCCATCGCCGTGCTCGACGAATTGCGCCCCCGCGTGCCCGCCTCTGATTTCCCGGCGCTCGCGTCGCGGATTTCCTTCTTTGTCAACGCGGGCATCCGGTTCGTGACCGAAATGTGCAAGATGCGCGCCTTCGTTGATCTCTGGGATGAAATCCTGCGCGACCGTTACGGCGTGGACGATCCCAAACACCGCCGCTTCCGCTACGGCGTGCAGGTCAACTCCCTTGGCCTGACCGAGCAGCAGCCCGAGAATAACGTCTACCGCATCCTGATCGAGATGCTGGCCGTCACCCTCTCGAAACGCGCCCGCGCCCGCGCGGTGCAACTGCCCGCCTGGAACGAGGCATTGGGCCTGCCCCGCCCTTGGGATCAGCAATGGTCTATGCGGATGCAACAGATCCTTGCCTATGAAACCGACCTCTTGGAATTCGATGACCTCTTCGATGGCAACCCCGCTGTGGATGCCAAAGTCGAGGCGCTCAAGGATGGCGCACGGCACGAATTGGCCAATCTCGAGTCCATGGGCGGCGCGGTGTCGGCCATCGAATACATGAAGTCCCGTCTGGTCGAGTCGAACGCAGACCGTCTTGGCCGGATCGAACGGAATGAGACCATCGTTGTCGGCGTCAACCGCTGGCAGGCGGGCGAACCCTCGCCATTGCAAACCGAGGATGGCGGCATCATGACCGTTGATCCAGCGGTCGAGGCCGAACAGGTCGCGCGGCTCAATGACTGGCGCGCCGCGCGCGACACTGCCGCCGTAACCTCCGCACTTGCCGCGTTGCGTGCCGCCGCCGCAGAGGGGCGCAATGTGATGGAACCGTCAATTGCCTGCGCCCGCGCCGGCGTCACCACTGGCGAATGGGCCGCACAGATGCGCGCCGTCTTTGGCGAATATCGCGGGCCAACCGGCGTGTCTGCCAACCCCTCGAACCGGACCGAAGGGTTGGATGACATCCGCGCCGCCGTCAGCGCGGTTTCCGACCGGCTTGGCCGACGCCTCAAATTCCTTGTGGGCAAACCCGGTCTTGATGGCCATTCCAACGGGGCGGAACAAATCGCCTGCCGCGCCCGCGATTGCGGCATGGATATCGGATACGAGGGCATCCGCCTCACCCCCGAACAAATCGTCAATGCCGCGCTCGAGGATCGCGCCCATGTCGTCGGCCTCTCGATCCTCTCAGGCAGCCATATGCCGCTGGTCGAGGATCTGATGGACCGTATGCGCGCGGCTGGTCTGGGCGACGTGCCCGTGATCGTCGGCGGCATCATCCCCGAGGATGACGCCCGCCGCCTGCGCGAAATGGGCGTGGCACGGGTCTACACACCCAAGGATTTCGAGTTGAACACCATTATGATGGATATCGTGACGCTGGTCGATCCGCAGGCCGTGGCAGCGGAATGACCGCGGCCCTCACCATCCGCCAGGTAGAACCCGCCGATCGTCCCGCTTGGGGCGATCTCTGGCGCGCCTATCTCGATTTCTACGAAACCACCCTGCCAGAGCAGGTTTATGACACCACCTTTGCACGCCTCCTTTCGCCGGATCACCCCGATCAGAACGGTCTGATTGCGCTTCTGGCCGGTCGCCCGGTCGGGCTCGTGCATTATATCTACCACGCGCATAATTGGCGTGTGGAACAGGTCTGCTACCTTCAGGATCTCTACGCCGCCCCCGAAGCGCGCGGCCTTGGCGTGGGCCGCGCCCTGATCGAGGCGGTCTATGCCCGCGCCGATGCAGACGGCCGCCCAACGGTTTACTGGATGACGCAAGAGTTCAACACCACCGCGCGCCAACTTTACGATCGCATCGCCACCGTGACCCCATTCATCAAGTATAGCCGTTAACCGCTGATCCGCTCCGGCCCTGCAACCTTTCGGTGGCGCGGTCCGGGGCATCTCGCCTATGCTCGCAGGACGTGCCTTTCGTTTCATCCCCATAGGTCCGCCCATAGGCCCGCCATGACCGACCCGGCTAAATACCGTCGCCAGATCGAGATCCTCCGTCACGCGGATGCCACCTCCGTGACGGAAATTCTCACGCGCTACGCCATCGTCATCGGCGCGGCGCTCCTTTTGTGGATCAGCACGGGGCAAACCCTCATGCTGATCTGGGGGTTTGTCTATACCGTACTCAACGGGGTCTATATCTTCGTGCTGCGCGCACCCAATTTGCCCAAGACGCGCGGGGCCTATTGCGCGCTTTTTCTGGCGAGTATGATCATTTCCACGTGGTATGCGGCAATGACCATCTATCTCACCACCCTCGACAGCCGGGCTTATGAATTCATCGGCATTTGCGGGCTGATCGGCCTTGGCCTCTACAATCTCAGCCGCCATACCGATCTGACTTTTCTGGCGCTGTGGGATACGCTCTTGCTCACGCTCTGTGTCATAGGCATCGTTCTGGCCTTTGTCGCCAAGACCGAGACCCAAAGCCATCAGGTCGCCATCGTCTTTGCCGGGTTCGGCATCAATGCCTATTACATGATGACCTATCTCTCGATGATGCGCACCCGCGCGACCCTGCGCAGCGCCCAAGAGGCCGAGGTGCAATCGCAAAAGATGCGCGCGGTCGGTCAACTGACCAGCGGCATCGCCCATGACTTCAACAACATCCTGACCGTGATCCGGGGCAATCTCGATCTCGCGTCGGAACTGCCCAATCTGGCAGAGCGTGAACTCATGCTGGACGAGGCCCGCGCCGGCACCGACCGCGCCGCCCATCTTGTTCGACAGTTGCTGGCCTTCTCGCGCAAATCCCAAATGATGCGAAGCGATATCGCCCTTGGCCCCTTTCTCGAAGACTTCGCGGTTTCGCTGCGCCGCCTTTTGCCCGAAACGGTGCGCATCGCCCTCTCTGGCACGCTGCCAGACCTCAGCCTGCGCGCGGATCGTCAGCTGTTGGAAACCGCGCTCTTGAACTGCGCCATCAACGCGCGCGATGCGATGCACCCCGAAGGCGGCATTTTGCGGCTCTCGGCCGTGGTCGACACAGCCGCGCACGAGGTGGCAATCCTGATCGAGGATACCGGCCCCGGCGTGCCCCCCGCCATGATCGACCGCATCACAGAGCCTTTCTTTACCACCAAGCAGGTGGGCGAGGGCTCAGGTCTCGGGCTGTCGATGGTCAAGGGCTTTGCTGAACAATCCGGCGGGCGGCTTGAGTTGCGCAACCAGCCCTCTCGCGGCCTGCAAGTGGCGCTGATTTTACCACTGGTCTGAAACGGGACATTCCCCCGGCAATGCGCTCCCCATCGAAACCACACCCGTCCCGGGCTTGACCCGGGACCTCGCCAAGGCGGGATGGAGGCCCCGGCTCAGGGGCCGGGGCGATGTGGACCCGGTCGAACGCAACACGCCCCAAAATGCCGCACGACCTTACATAATCCCCTTACACACCTTACGAAGCTTACACGCTGCGCCATCCAAATCAAAAGGGCCGTCCCAACCGGGAACGGCCCTCTAGAAGTCGCGGAGGTGGGCCGGTTAGGCGCACCAATTCAGGTCGTTTTCACCTCGGGGCTGCCCTAGGCGATCACCTCCCAAACTGTTCCGACACCTCGCTCCAATCCCTCTATAGACACTGGACCACCTCCTTTCGCTTGTTGAACTTACCCACAGGTTGCCACAGATTTTGCGCTTGTCAAAACAAAATCATGTGGTGCCCGCAAAATTTCTCGCATCATGCTGATTTATTCGGCTTGTAAAACGGCGACGCACTGCCCCGGCAGATCCGCCATTGTCAATTCGCGCTTGGGCTTGGGCGCAGGCGCATTGGGATCAGGTGGCGGCGGATTGAGGATATTGCGCACCCACTGTTCCGCCTCTGCACAGCCATCCCCCGGCGGCATCGCCTCCTGCGTCACGCAACCCGTTGCTCCGCTTGGACAATTCAGCCTGACATGAAAATGATAATGATGCCCATACCACGGCCGCACCTTACGCAGCCACTCCCGATCACTGCCCTGTTCATCCTTGCACATCTGCGCCTTGGCCCCGGCGAAAATGAAAATCCGGGCTGTGCGCGGGTCCTTGGCAGCGGCTTTGACGATCTCGTGATGGGCGCGGGTCCACTGGCTGTTGGTATAGGCCCCGTTCGCCTTCTGCATTGAAATAGAAGAGATATTTTCTCTCTGCGCCACGCTGAGGTTTAGATTATCCGCCGGTCTTAGCCAGATATCGGCATCCAAACCCATCTGATGGCTGGCATGTCCCGTCAGCATCGGCCCACCCCGTGGTTGACTGATATCCCCCACATAGAGGCCGCTCCACCCCGGCTGCTGCGCCGCAACGAGCGACAATTTCTGAACCAGATCAATGGTTTCCGGGTGCCCCCAGTTGCGGTTGCGGCTCAGGCGCATGGCCTGCCACGTAGGCCCGCTCTCAGGCAGGGCCACGCCCCCTGCCAAACAGCCCTTGGCATAGCTGCCATAGGCCGCCGGGCTATGCTCGGACGCACCCCGCTGTGCACCAAAAAGTTGTTTGGCTTGAATACCTTGCATCGACGCAGGGATGCTTTGGCTGGACAAAACGCCGGTTGCTTCGGGTTCCGGTTTAGACTGCATACAGCCCGCAAGCCCAAGCAAAAGCGCCGTGACGGCTACGATCCGACCCATGTTTCCTTGTCCCCTTCCGCTTTGACCCAGCGTAGCAGAACAAGGCCGATTACAAAAAGCAAAATCACAGGCGACACCCCGATGCGCGCCGACCCGCTGAGTGTGGTCACAAGGCCAATAAGTGCCGGTGCCATGAATGCCGTCGCCCGCCCCGAAAGCCCATAAAGTCCAAAGTTTTCAGTGGGTAAGGCCGGATCAGTATGCCGCACCATCAGTGACCGGCTAGACGCTTGCAGCACCCCGCCAAAGCCACCGATCAATACGCCACAGCCGAAAAAGATCATATCCGGCAGCGTGGATCCCTCCGCCAAGGGCACCCCGAAAATCTGACTGCGATCCATACCCACTACAATGACGCAGACGCCGATCAAGGCCCAGATGGCGACCTTGATCACTGGCTTGGGCCCAAACCGCTTGTCCGCCTTGCCGCCCAACCAGCTAAACACCGCCCCGGCAATCGCCCCGATGATCCCGAACACACCGACAGAGGTGATCGACCAGTTCAGCACCAGAATGGCATAGGTGCCGCCAAACCCGTATAATCCGTTAAGCGCATCCCGGTAGAACATCGACGATCCCAAATAGGTGCTCAGGCTCAACCGATGCCGCAAGCTATTGATTGTCTTCATTAATGTTCCAAGCGCTACAGCCACGCCGCCGCCATGCCCCCTTGGGCCCGTGTCCCTCACCCATAGGAAATAGGGCACCATGAAGACCACGAACCAAAGCGCCGTGAACGGCCCCACGGCCCGCGTCCCTTCGCGCAGCGTGGCATCCAGCCCAAGGATCGGATCAAGCCCGATCAGGGTCTTGCCGCTTCCTTGCTCAACAAACAGCGCCAGCACGATCAAGAGCGACAGAACCCCGCCCAGATACCCAAAGGCAAAACCCGACCCCGAGATATCCCCCACCTCCTCCGGCTTGCCGAGCGAGGGCAGTTGCGAATTGATGAAAATCAGCGCGTATTCCGCCCCGACAAAGCCGAACCCAAAGGCAATAAGCCCCCACCAAAGGTTTGATCCATCCGGCAACATGCCCCAAATCGCCGTGGCACCAATCACGTAAATCATTGAAAACACAATGATCCATGGCAATCGCCGCCCGGTGGTATCGGCAAAGGCCCCCATAAACGGTGCCCCCAACCCGATGATCAGCCCCGTCGCCGTCAGACACCAAGACCACATCGCCTGTGCTTGCGCATCGGCCACTTCTTCGGGCAGGCCCGTGCCGATGAAATACTCTGACGCGACCGAGGCGAAATAGGGGCCAAAGATAAAGGTGACGAGCAGCGTGTGATAGGGTTGGCTGGCCCAGTCAAAGAAATACCAGCCCCAGATCCGCTTGCGTGGCGATACGCCTGTCATGCCCCAACCCCTTTGGTTTCAAAGGGATATGACAACCCTCACAGGCTTTGCGCAAGCTATTCCTGCGCATCCTGCATCGGTGGCCAAGGACGTGTGGCATCCGCAGCAATCCACGCTTGTGCCCAGTCCGGCAATGCGGGCGCCGCTATGTCTTGCCCTAATTCGGCCACCACGCGATCTGGGGCGATGATCCCCTCACGCCCCGTAATCGCCGCGCGTAACAAGATGTGGTTGGCACATTCGCCAGATGCTTTCCACATGGATTGCTCGACATAGACAAATTTCTCATCCCATGACAGCAAGCGAGAGCGCATTTCGATCCGCTCCAACATGGTGATCCGGCGGCGATACCGCACACTCGCCCCGGCAATCGCCAAACCCCAGCGATTGCGCTTGAGCGTGCCAATCAGCCCCACACGCCCCGCCAGGGGTATTCGCCCCAGATCAAAGATCGTCAGCGTCCGACCATTGTTCAGCTCGCGCCACAGATCGATGTCCCAGGGCATGCAGATATGGTGCGAAACATGCGTCCCTGTAAGCGCAAGGCGCGGGGATTTGCGGTGCAGGAAAAGCTGCCACATCAGGCGCAGAACGGGGTACATCGGCAATCTCCTTCGCGGCTGGCTTGGCATTGCCACATTCATGCGTCAACCGCGACCGCGCGTCAGGCTTGCGCTTTGGCGCAGGCTTGCATAGGTCATAGGCGGCTAGACCCAGAGGATATTCGCCAAATGCAATCGCTTTTCCAGATCCTGATGCTCCTTCTCGACATCCTGTGGTTCTTTATCATCGCGCATGTGATCATGTCTTGGCTGATTAATTTTCAGGTTTTGAACCTGCGGCAGCAATTCGTCGCGCAGGTCTGGTATGGTCTCAATCGCCTGTTAGAGCCGATTTATGGCCGTGTGCGCCGGATTTTACCGCCGATGTCTGGCATCGACCTTGCACCGCTTGTTGTGCTGGTCGCGGTTTACGCGCTGCGGATCGTGCTGATCAACAATGCGGCGGCGTTTTACTGATCGCCGGGGCTTGTTCACCTAATCTTAGTGTGAAAAACCTCTTGTAAGAGCAGATATAGTCAAAACTTACAGGGGTCTCATGTCAGGCGCTGCCACGCTATTGCGCGATGTGTTCGGATTCGATGCCTTTCGTCCGGGGCAGGAAGAGATCATTCACACCGTCGCCACGGGTTGCAACACGCTGGCAATCATGCCCACGGGCGGTGGTAAATCGCTCTGCTTTCAAATCCCCGCGCTGATGCGCGAGGGGGTGACGGTTGTGATCTCACCGCTCATCGCCCTGATGCGCGATCAGGTCCGCGCCCTGCGCGCCGCGGGTGTCGAGGCGGGCGCGCTTACCTCTGGGAATACCGAGGAAGAAACCACCGAGGTCTGGCAAGCACTTGAGGCGGGGCGCTTGCGCCTGCTCTATATCGCGCCAGAACGGCTGGCGGCGGGGTCATCGCTTGGCATGTTGCGCCGCATTGGCGTGGGCCTCATCGCCGTGGACGAGGCCCATTGCGTAAGCCAGTGGGGCCATGATTTCCGCCCCGATTATTTGCGGATTGGGGAACTCAGGCGCGCGCTCAATGTTCCGCTTGCCGCGTTCACCGCCACCGCCGATGCCGAAACCCGTGACGAGATCGTCGAAAAACTGTTTGACGGACAGCCGCCACAAACCTTCTTGCAAGGCTTTGACCGGCCCAATATCCATATGGCCTTTGCCGCCAAGGACAATCCGCGCGCGCAGATCATGGCCTTTGCCGCCGCGCGCAAGGGACAGTCTGGCATCGTCTATTGCGGCACTCGCGCCAAGACCGAAACCCTCGCACGCGCGCTATTGGATGCGGGGCACTCTGCCTGCGCCTATCATGGCGGGATGGAGGCCGAGGCCCGGCGCATCGTCGAAGGCCGCTTCAGCAGCGAGGATGGGTTGATCGTTGTGGCCACCGTCGCCTTTGGCATGGGGGTGGACAAACCGGATATCCGCTGGGTCGCACATGCCGACCTGCCCAAATCCATCGAAGGCTATTATCAGGAAATTGGCCGCGCCGGGCGCGATGGCGCACCGGCCGAGACCCTCACGCTCTTTGGTCCCGACGACATCCGCCTGCGCCGCACCCAGATTGACGAAGGGCTTGCCCCGCCGGAACGGCGCATGGCCGATCACGGGCGGCTCAATGCCCTTTTGGGTTTGGCAGAGGCGCTGGAATGCCGCCGGGCCACGCTCTTGCGCTATTTCGGCGAGCAGGCCACACCCTGTGGCAATTGTGACCTCTGCGATACCCCACCCGAAACGTTTGACGGCACCGAGGCCGTGCGCAAGGCGCTCTCGGCGATCCTGCGCACCGGCGAGAGCTTTGGCTCTGGCCATCTGATCGACATCCTCACCGGCACCGCCACCGATAAGGTGCGCCAACGCGGCCACGAGGCGCTGCCAACCTTTGGTGTCGGGCGCGACATGGACAAACGCGGTTGGCAGGGGGTTTTTCGCCAGATGATGGGCCACGACCTGATCCGGCCCGACCGTGAGCGGCATGGCGCGCTGGTGATGACAGAGACCGCCCGCCCGATCCTGCGTGGCGAAGAAGGCGTGACCCTGCGCCGCGACACGATCGACCATACCCCGCGTCCCGCTGTGCGCGCGCTTGTGTCGGACGAGGATGCGCCGCTCCTTTCGGCGCTCAAGGCCAAACGCCGTGCCTTGGCAGAGGCGGCAGGCGTGCCCGCCTATATCGTTTTCAACGACCGAACCCTGATAGAGATGGCCGAAACCCGGCCAGAAACGCTGGATCAAATGGCCCGGATCAGCGGCGTCGGCGCCAAAAAGCTGGAGCGCTTCGGCGCCGAATTCCTCGAAGTCATCACCGGCGCACGAGAGCCTGTGCATCCCACCCGCCGCAAACTGGCCGGCAGCACCGCTGGCGAGGTCTACGACCGTCTGATGCAGGCGCAGGCCGATCTGAACCGGGGAGAGACGGGCATTGACCGCCCGCTCAGTTGCTCTTCCGCGCTCCTGGCCAAGGTTGCCAGCCAGCGACCCCGCACCGCACAAGAGATGCAGCGTCTTCTGGGCGAGAAATACGCCGACCGCTTCGGCGCGGCGTTTCTCGCGGCATTACATCTGCAAGAGTGATGGAACCTGCCTGACCAAGCCCTGCTGCTCCGTTGTTGTTCACCGGCTTCTGTGCTAAATCCTGATCATTGGTAACACGCCGCAGAATAGGTTTTGGATGCGACATCTGTTAAAGCGTTTTTCAAATTTGTGGTCGGTTCATTCTTCGCCTTCCCAGACAAAACCTGACTCTGACAAGAGACCTGATGCATCACCCCCCAAAAGACGTCCCAAGGATGCATTGCGTAAGAAATTCCTTGAGTCCTACGCGCTGGAAAATGGTCGAGGTTTGGAAATCGGCCCGTTTTGTCGCCCCGTCTTTCGGCGCGAGAGCTATCCCAACATGCTTTATGCCGATGTCAAATCAGAAGATTTTCTGAAACGACTGGTCAGAAAGGGCGACACATACAAAGAAGAAGATATCGTTCCGCTGGACTATGTGCTTGGCAATCAGCATCTGGATGCCGTTGTCGCACATGAAACGCTGGATTTCGTCTTTTGTGCGCATGTCCTTGAGCATGTTCCTGATATGATATCGTCACTCAAGGGAATTGAACGCGTGCTCAAACCCGGCGGTCTGTTTCTATGTTTCTATCCGGATCGCAGGTTTACGTATGACATCGACCGCCCCACAACGACGCTCTCACAGCTAGAAACGCGCCACCAACTTCGGATCACGCGCCCTGCCTCGGACACGGTGCTGGAACATTTCACGTTCAATCGAAAGGTTGACGCGGGAAAGGTGTGGGCGAACCACAACGATGCGGTTGGAGAGCGCCGGTTCACCGCGGAACAAGCACAGGAATTCGCCCTTCAGGCAACGCGCTCTTATGTTGATGTGCATTGCAATGTGTTCTCGGATTCAGAGTTTTCCGACATGATTGAGACTTTGGGCGCGGCGGGTCATATCTCGCTGCGTGTGGATCGCATGGTGCCAACTCGGGCACCGTTCAACGAGTTTCATGTCGCCTTGCGGAAACCATAACACGCCCATCGGGTAATCAGCTTGCAAAGCGCCTGTAGCCTTCCATATGCAGGGCTATAACACAGGCACCGCAAACACAGGAAATCCCATGCTCGTCGTCGTATCCCCTGCCAAAAAATTGGACATGACCCCGGTCGAGGGGATTACACCCACCCGCCCCGTGTTCGCCCAGGAGGCCGCTGAACTGGCACATGTGGCACAGGGATTGAATGTGGGTGATCTGCAAAAGCTGATGCATATCAGCGAAAGCCTTGCACGCCTAAACGCCGACCGTTTCGCCGATTTTGGGCAAATGGCGCAGAAACCCGCCGCGCTCGCCTTTGCCGGGGATACCTATCAGGGGCTTGAGGCGGGATCGCTTGACCCAGACGAGATGGGCTGGGCGCAGGATCACTTGCGCATCCTGTCAGGACTTTATGGTGTGCTGCGCCCACTCGACGCGATTGAGCCTTATCGCCTTGAGATGGGCAGCCGATTAAAGACCGCGCGCGGCAAGACACTCTACGACTACTGGGGGGCACAGATTTCCACGGCCCTGAATACGCAGGCAGAAACGCTTGGGGCAGAAACGCTCATCAACTGTGCGAGCCAAGAGTATTTCGGCGCGGTTGATCGAAACGCGCTGCGCCTGCGGGTGGTGACACCTGTGTTTATGGAGGAAAAGGCTGGCGCGCCAAAGATCGTCAGCTTCTACGCCAAACGTGCGCGAGGTGCCATGGCGCGCTTTATCATCCAGCATCGGTTGACCGATCCGGATGCCATTCTCGATTTCGACAGTGGCGGCTATCGGTATACGGCCAGCCTTTCAAAACCCGATCAACCGGTATTCCTACGCGATCATCCAGCGGCCTGAACCGGCGTCGCCTCGCCCTCTGGCGAACGCACGCCCTTCGGACAGGCGGCACGGATATGTTGGTGGATCATCTCTTTGCGCAGCGGCTTGGTCAGGTAGTGATCGAGGCCCGCTGCCAGAATTTCCGCGTCATCCCCGGTCATGGCATGGGCCGTCATCGCAACGATGGGCACATGCCGCCCGCTCTGCGCCTCGATGGCTCGAATGGCGCGCGTGGCCTCTTTGCCATCCATTTCAGGCATCGAGATATCCATAAAGATCACATCTGGCGCGAGTGACTGAAAGAGATCAACCGCCTCTTGACCATTCTCAGCGAAGGTCAGCTCAATATCCAACCCCTTGACCATGTTCGAAAAAACAAGGCGGTTGGTGCGATTATCCTCTGCCGCCAGCACCCGCATCGCCCGGCTGGATGCATCAGATGGGGGCATCACCCTGGCCAAGGCTTCAAAGAGATCGCGCCGCGCCACAGGCTTTTGCAGCACAGCCTGCACGTGAATGCGCGCCGGGTCCTGATCGGCATAGCCGGTGTTGGGACTGAACAGCAAAAACGGCGTGTCGTGCCCCGCTTCGCGCAGCGCCTCGGCCAGTTCCAGCCCGTCCATCCCGCTCATGTTATGATCGCTCACGATCAGGTCGAACCCGTTACCCGCCTGCGCCAAGGCCTCTGCCGCGCTTTGACAAGAAACTGCGGTGATTCCCAATTGTCCCAACTGTCGCTCCAGAATGGCGCGGCTGGTCGCCTGCGGCTCGACAATCAGGGCGCGGTATGTTCCCGCACTTAGATTGGGAAAGGCGATCTCGCCAACCTCGGCCACCGGCAAGGATATCGAGAAGCCAAAGATCGAGCCGTTGCCCGGCTCCGACTCGACCCAGATTTTTCCGCCCATCATCCGGATCAGCTTTTGCGAGATGGCCAGGCCAAGGCCGGTTCCCTCGAACTTGCGGTTGCGTTCGTCATCGACCTGATTGAACTCGCCAAAGATGTGGTCGATCTTGTCCGGCGGAATTCCAATCCCGGTATCCTCAACCGTCACATGGATACTCGCGCGCCCTTCGGTATCGGAGTAAACGCCCGTCACTCGCACCAGAACATGCCCATTTTCGGTGAACTTTACCGCATTGCCCAAAAGGTTGGTCATGATCTGCCGAATGCGCCCCGGATCACCGACAAATTGCGTTGGCAGGAACAGATCGTAATCCACCAGCACATCCAGCCCCTTATCACGGGCATTGACCTGCATCAGCGTCACCAGCTCGTGAATACATCGCTCCAGATCAAAGGGTTCAGCGTGCAGGATCAGTTTTTCCGCCTCGATCTTGGAGTAATCGAGCACATCGTTGATGATCACCAACAGCGCCTCGCCAGAGTTCTTGATGGTCGAGGTAAAGAGCCGTTGCTCTTCGGTCAGCTCAGTTTCCATCAACAGCTCTGCCATGCCCACCACCCCATTCATCGGCGTGCGGATTTCGTGGCTCATATTCGCAAGAAAGGATGATTTCGCCCTGTTTGCCGCCTCGGCCCGGCGACGTGCTTCCTTGAGTTCCTTCTCATATCGGATCGTATCGGTGATGTTGAGTGCAAGGCTCACGACATCGCCACCGTGCCCCCGCTGGTCAATCAGCTTGATATACTGCCCGTTCCAGAGGCGGATCACCTCTGGTTCAGGTTGCGTGCTCTGCCAGCGATCCAGCATTTTCTCGCGCCATTCCTGTGGTTTCAGCGCGCCGATATTGACGATCCCCTCTTCGGTGATGAATTGCAGGATCTCGATATAGCTGACACCAGGTTTGACCGCCTCAAGCCCGTCAAATACCGCAAGATAGGCATTGTTGGCCGCGATCATCCGGCTGTCGGCGTCAAAAAAGGCAAAACCGTCCTGAATCGTCTCGATCGAGTGCCAAAGACGACGTTCGGCAATCTCCACCTTTTGATAAGCGTCATTAAGATCGGATTTGACGCGCTGATTTTCGTCACGAACGGTTTGCACCTCAGCCCGCGTTTCATGAATCTCATGCGAGAGGGCAAGCGCATGCTTGCCCAATTTGCGATTGGCGGCCTGCAGTTCGGCTTGTTTCTGTTCCAGCAGGCGTTCGGCGGCCAATCTGGCCCGCCGTTCATCTGCCAGTTTGTTGGCGAGGCTCATGCCTGTCCTCCGACATGCCGGATCGTGATGACCTCACCATCCGGCATCGTCGTGAACAAGCGGTTAAAGCCACTGAAAATATGCTCTCAGAGCCGCTCGATAGCCAAGGCAATCCCCTGACCACCACCAATGCACATTGTGATGATGGCCCGCTTGCCTCCGGTCCGCTCCAGTTCATAGAGCGCCTTGACCGTGAGGATCGCCCCGGTTGCCCCAACCGGATGGCCAAGCGCAATCGCGCCGCCATTGGGATTGACACGGGCGGGATCAAGGCCAAGGCCCTTGTTGACCGCAAGCGCTTGCGCGGCAAAGGCCTCATTGGATTCGATCACATCAAAATCCGAAGCCTCAAGCCCAATGCGTTTGAGCAGCATCTCGACAGCAGGGACCGGGCCAATGCCCATCACCTGCGGACGCACCCCGGCGTGGGCATATCCAAGAATACGCGCGCGCGGTTTAAGACCCGCTGCCTCCGCCGCACTGGCCCGCGCCAGAACAAGGGCTGCAGCCCCGTCGTTGATGCCGCTGGCATTCCCAGCGGTCACGGTGCCATCCTTTTGAAACACAGTCTTAAGACCGGCGAGCGCCTCGGGCGTTGTGGCCTTGGGATGCTCATCGGTATCAAAGGCCACCATGTCGCGTTTCACACGCACCTCTACCGGCACGATCTGGGATTTAAATCGTCCCTCGCTGATCGCCACACCAGCACGCCTCTGGCTCTCAAGCGCAAAGGCATCCTGATCCGCGCGGCTGATCCCATGTTCCGCTGCGACATTCTCGGCGGTGACACCCATATGGCCGGTGCCAAAGGGACAGTTGAGCGCACCCAGCATCATATCGAGCGTTTTGACATCGCCCATCTTGGCCCCCCACCGTTGGTCGGGGATGATAAAGGGCGAGCGGCTCATGTTCTCGGACCCACCCGCAAGGCCGAAATCGGCATCGCCCAGCATCAGGGATTGCACCACCGAAACAATCGCCTGCGCGCCAGAGCCGCAGAGGCGATTGACGTTCATCGCCGGTGCCGTGTCCGGGATACCCGCCTCAATCGCCGCCACGCGGCTGACATACATATCGCGCGGTTCGGTGTTGATGACATGGCCAAACACCACGTGACCAATCTGCCCTCCTTCAACCCCAGACCGGGCAAGCGCCTCGCGCGCCACAATGGCCCCAAGAGTGGTGGGCGGCGTCGCGGCAAGCGCCCCACCAAAAGTGCCAATCGCCGTGCGGCATCCGTCCAGAATCACGATGTCGGTCATGGGTATCCTCCCCCCGGGTTGCGTTGGCAGGAGCCTAGCGGCAGGGATGCACATCTGGCAACGGGGACGTGTCGTCAGACACCTTTGCCTGCCCTAGTCAGAGCGGAATACGGCCCCTTTCCGTCAGGAGCCACGCATCACGCCCTTCAAACACCGCAGGCCAGAGCGGGCGGCCATAGGCGGCCCCACCGTCCAAATCTATGCGGTTGCCAAAATGGGTGGGCATCTCGAGCGCGGTGTGACCATGGACAACAAGCCAAGGATGCGCCCCCTCATGGTCGAGAAAGCCGTCCCGGATCCACATCAGATCCTCGGGGTCTTGGGCGGTCAAGGCAACTCCGGGGCGGATACCGGCATGAACGAAAAGCAGATCCCCCACCTCTTGCCAAAGCGGCAAACCCGCCAGCCAGTCGCGATGCGCCTGAGGCACAGCGCAGCGGGCCGCTTGCCATTGCGTCGCGTTCTCGGTCACGTCAAGCCCGTAGGAGGCCAGCGTCGCGACCCCACCCAAGCGGTGATTCAACCATGAGAGGCCAGATCCGATATGCGGCGAATGGATCACGCCGGTATCGAGGAAATCGATCAACATCTGATCATGATTGCCGCGTAACACGGTCCAAGGACAGCCCTGCGCCTGCCCTGTCATAAGCCGGTCGATCACCGCGCGGCTATCTGGCCCCCGGTCCACCAAATCCCCAAGGAATATGATACGCGCCTCTGTCCCGCCATCGCGCGCGACAAGGTCAAGTGCAGCTTCTAGCAGGGCGTCCTGCCCGTGAATATCGGGAATGGCATAAATCGGATCAGTCATGGCCCCGTTGAACCCCTGCACGCGGCAGATGTCCAGCGATTCCCAAGCTGGTCAAAGCGTATCGGCCAAACGCTCGCGCAGCCAACGATGGGCGGGATCGTTTTGGGACCTGACATGCCAGACCATTGCAACATCGGTCACCGCAATCGGCTCTGGCAGGGCATAAACCGCAAGGCCCTGCCCAGTAACCAGGTGGACTGCAAGGGGCCGGGGCAGAATAGACACCAGTGGTGTGCGCGACAACATCGCCGCAAGGGTATGCACATCCGGCAGGGTAACGACCGTGCGCCCGGCTTTCTGTCCGGGGTTCGCGCCGCAATCCGCCCGCGGCAGTTCTGCCAAAAGGTCGGAGGGCACCGTATCGCCGGGCGCAAGCCCCGCCGCCACAAGGCGCGGGTGATCTTGACGCGCCAAAAGCACCTGCCCCGCGCGATAGAGTGGCTGTGCCGCGGCCCAGTCGGGCAAGTCGCACATAGGGCAAAGCGCCAGATCAGCGCGTTTTAGCAGCAACGCCTCAGAAGGGTCAGGACCGGACATCGTCGCACAGTAAAGAGTGACGCCGGGCGCCACAGACGCCAGATGCGCCATCAACTCGGGCAAGAGATGGGCACCCCAAAACTCTGCCCCCAGAATATGAAAATGCCGCTCGGACCGGGCAGGCTCGAAACTGGTCGGTCGCGTCAAAAGCGCCTCGGTCTCGGCCAGAATGGCACGAACAGGCTGTGCCAGCGATTGCGCATAATCTGTGGGCACCAGATGACGCCCTTCACGCAGGAAAAGCGGATCATTCAGTGCCACCCTCAAACGACCAAGGGCCGACGAGACAGCGGATTGCGAGAGCCCCACCTGTTGTCCCGCCACGGTGGTAGAGCGGGTGATAAGCAGCGCGTCGAGGACGCGCAAAAGATTCATGTCAAACTTTGAAAAATCCATCTTCTAGACGATATGTCCAACAGTGGTTCCCGGGTATTGATCGGTTTGCACCGTGGATACGGGCAAGCGTTGTGTGGTTTTAGGGTGGCAAGAACAGCTTTCAAGATTTTTCCGTTCAATAGTTCATCCCCAAAAAGAAAACCGCCGCCCGGCGCATGCAGGCGGCGATCATTGGTTCAAGTCACGTTGAGTGGCAGAGCTTGCGTTGCGCGTCAGCTCACGTCGAATCTCAATTCGCGGATCTGCTGAAACTTGCCCGTGGCATGCAACGCCTTGATCGCGGCCTCGGGCACGGGGGCATCCACATAGAGGAGCGCAATCGCTTCGCCGCCTGCGTCCGACCGCCCAAGTGTGAAGTTGGCGATGTTGACGCCGTGATCACCCATTGTCATCCCCAAGGTGCCGATGATGCCCGGCACATCCTCGTTGGTGGTATAGAGCATGTGGCGACCGATTTCAGCGTCGATATTGATCCCCTTGATCTGGATGAAACGCGGCTTGCCATCCGAGAATACCGTGCCCCCGATAGACCGCTCACGCTTGTCCGTGACCACGGTAATTTTGATGTAGCCCTCAAAAGCGCCGGATTTGTCCTGCTTGGTGGTGCTGATCTTGACACCGCGCTCTTTGGCCACCACGGGGGCCGAGACCATGTTGACCTCGGGGTTGACCGATTTCATGATCCCCGCCACCGCCGCAGAGGTGAGCGCACCAAGGTTCATCTCGGACACAACACCATCATAAAGGATGTTGATCGCCTTGATTGGCTCGTCGGTCATCTGGCCGATGAAATTGCCAAGGTGATCCGCCAGCTTGATCCACGGCCCCATCACCTTGGCCTCTTCCGCCGTCACCGAGGGCATGTTGAGCGCGTTGGTGACGGCGCCGGTCAGAAGATAGTCTGACATCTGTTCGGCCACTTGCAGCGCCACGTTTTCCTGCGCCTCTGTGGTGGCCGCACCCAGATGCGGCGTGCAGACAACATTGGGCAGACCGAATAGCGGATTCTCAACTGCCGGCTCCTCGGTAAAGACGTCAAAGCCAGCACCGGCGACATGGCCGGATTTCAGGAGGTCAGCAAGTGCCTGTTCATCCACCAGACCGCCACGCGCGCAGTTGATGATGCGGACACCCTTCTTGGTCTTTTCAAGGTTCTCACGGCTTAGAACATTGCGGGTCTGATCGGTCAGCGGCACATGCAGCGTGATGAAATCGGACCGCTTCAGCAACTCGTCCAAGTCGACCTTTTCCACCCCCATCTTGTCAGCTTTTTCCTGACCCAAGAAGGGATCATAGGCGATCACCTTCATCTTGAGGCCGCGCGCCCGGTCACAGACAATACCCCCGATATTGCCCGCACCAATCACGCCGAGGGTCTTGTTGAAAAGCTCCACCCCCATAAAGGCGTTCTTCTCCCATTTGCCAGCATGGGTCGAGGCAGAGGCCTCGGGCAGCTGTCGTGCCACCGCGAACATCATCGCAATCGCGTGTTCTGCGGTGGTGATCATATTGCCAAAAGGCGTGTTCATGACGATCACGCCTTTCTTAGAGGCGGCTTCCTTGTCGATATTGTCGGTGCCAATCCCTGCGCGCGCGATCACCTTGAGCTTGTGCGCGTTGGCAAGGATTTTTTCCGTGACCTTGGTCGCGGACCGGATAGCGAGGCCATCATAGTCACCGATCACTTCGGCGAGTTTATCCTTGTCCTTGCCCAATTCAGGGCGGAAATCCACCTCGATGCCCCGATCGCGAAAGATCTGGACAGCGGTTTCGGAAAGTTTGTCGGAGACGAGAACCTTGGGCGCCATTGTAGGGCTCCTTGACTGAAAATCTTGAGGGGGAGACCCGGACTCTTGCACAAAGCCCGGGTCGATTTCTTTTCAAGAAATCGGGATCACGCAGATACGGACAGCGCGGCGATCTCGGTCTCGAACGCCCATTTGATCCACGGCATCAACGCCGCGACATCAGCGGTTTCGACCGTGCCACCACACCAGATCCGCAGGCCGGCAGGCGCATCGCGATACGCCCCGATATCATAGGCGACATCCGCCGTTTCCAGCCGCTTGGCCACCGCCTTGGCAAAGGCTGCACCATCCTTGATCCGCGCATCCTCGAAGGTAAGGCAGACGGACGTATTCGAGCGGATCTCAGGATCAGCCGCCAGAAACGCCAGCCAATCGTTTTGCGTCACAAATTCTTCAACCGCCGCAAGATTGGCATTGGCGCGTGCCTGCAGGCCGGTCAGCCCGCCAATCGACGACGCCCAATCGAGCGCCACAAGGTAATCCTCTACCGCGAGCATCGAGGGCGTGTTGATGGTCTCGCCTACAAAGATGCCGTCAATCAGCTTGCCGCCTTTGGTCAGGCGGAAAATCTTGGGCAGTGGCCATGCGGGCGTATAGCTTTCCAGCCGTTCCACAGCGCGGGGGCTAAGGATCAGCATGCCATGCGCCGCTTCGCCCCCCAGCACCTTTTGCCAAGAAAAGGTCGTCACGTCGAGCTTGTCCCATGGCAGGTCCTGCGCAAAGGCCGCACTTGTCGCGTCACAGATTGTCAGACCCTGACGATCCGCCTTGATCCAATCGCCATTCGGTACGCGCACACCAGAGGTGGTGCCGTTCCAGGTGAACACGACATCCTTGTCGGTATCAACCGATGCCAGATCAACGATCTGGCCATAATCAGCAGTTTTGACCACCGCATCGAGTTTGAGTTGCTTCACCGCATCGGTGACCCAGCCTGCGCCAAAGCTCTCCCAAGCCAGCATTTCGACGGGGCGCGCGCCGAGCAGGTTCCACATCGCCATCTCGACGGCCCCGGTGTCAGAGGCGGGAACGATGCCGATCTTGTAATCAGCAGGCACGCCCAGAATGGCGCGGGTGTTCTCGATGGCGGCCTTTAGCTTGGCCTTGCCCCCGGCAGCACGATGGCTGCGGCCCAAGGGGGCATCAGACAGCATGTCGAGCGTGAATGTGGGGATTTTGGCACAAGGGCCAGAAGAAAAACGCGGATTTTCCGGCCGCGTTGCCGGTGCTTCAATAGCCATATAGCTACCCTCTCAGATAAGCGCCCCTCGTTGGGGAGGGGTGTCCCACGGATCGGATTACGGCCAAGCAGGGTCTTTCGCAAGTGCAGAAATGACGCTAGAACGCCGCTTGAGCTAGAAAATACGACACTGCACGGCTACGATCGGAAACCTGCCCCATGTTTACCACCACCTTGATCGCAGCACCCGGTGCGCTTGACCCCGCTCTTGCCGAGGCATTGCGCAATGCCTGGGGCGGCGGGGCGGTGCAGTGGTTGGCCCCTGATGAGGCGGCGGAATTTGACATGCCCGAGGTGCCGGGAAACCGATGGGAGGTTTGGGCCGAACTGCAAAACCAAGCCGTTGATCTGGTGGTTCAGCCCACAGAGGGGCGGCGCAAAAAGATGCTGCTCGCCGATATGGACAGCACCATGATCCAGCAGGAATGTATTGACGAATTGGCAGAGGTCGCAGGCGTGGGCGCGCATGTCCGCGCCATCACTGCGCGGGCGATGAACGGCGAGCTGGATTTCGAGGGCGCGCTGATCGAGCGTGTGGCGCTGCTCAAGGATTTGCCCGAAACCGTGATTGCCGAGGTTCTCGCTAACCGGATCACCTATATGCCGGGAGGTTCCGCATTGGTCGCGACGATGCGGGCCAACGGGGCCTATTGCGCGCTGGTCTCGGGCGGGTTCACCGCGTTTACGCAATCGGTCGCCGCACATCTAGGCTTTGACGAAAATCGCGCCAACACGCTTTTGGTTGCGAAGGGTCGCCTGATTGGGGATGTCGCGCGCCCCATCTTGGGCCGCGCAGCCAAGGTGCAGGCACTGGAAGAGATCAGCGCACGGCTTGGGCTCTCAGAGACCGACGTACTCGCCGTGGGGGACGGGGCCAATGATCTGGGCATGTTGGGGCGTGCGGGCGCAGGCGTAGCGCTTCATGCTAAGCCAAGCGTCGCCGCGCAATGTGACATCCGCATCCAGCACGCAGACTTGACGGCGTTGCTCTATATCCAAGGCTATGCGCGGGATCAGTTCGTGATCTGAGACGCGGACAGAGCGTTAGAAATTGGCGGTCACGCCCGGCAGGTTCAGCGCCTTGATCAATTCGCGCAATTCCTGACGCGCGGCGATGTTCGAGATGTTGAGACCCTTGACCCCGATATCCTTGAGGTCGAGCAGCGTCAAACCACGCGGGAACAACTCCCGAAAGATCACGCGCTCGTTAAAGCCCGGTGCCACGCGAAAGCCGATGCGCTTTGCGAGGTTGTCGACCGCATCGCCCATCTTCTTCTTGTTGACCATCTGTTGTGCGCCCAGACGGTTGCGCACCACCACCCAGTCAATCGCGCGCAGACCGGCTTGTGCCCGCAGTTGTCGCGCGCTCCAGACCATCTCGGAATAGACCGACGGGCCGAGGATCTTCTTGCCGTCGCTGTCGATCCGGGCGAGGAGATCAAAGTCGATAAAACTGTCGTTGAGGGGCGTAATCAGCGTATCGGCGAGGCTATGGGCCACTTGGCTCAGACGGGTGTGCGAGCCGGGGCAGTCGATCACGATGAAATCGCTATCCGCCTCCAGTTGCGCCACCGCCGCCGAGAGCCGCCGATCATAGACATTCTCGCCCGGCTTGAGCTGATCCGCCGCCACTTCGGGCAGTTCGTGATACCGTGGGCTCGGCAGATCAAGGCCGGATGTCGCCAAGAATTTGGCGCGGTTCTCCGCGTAGCGGCCAAAGGTCCGCTGGCGCAGGTCGAGATCAAGCGCGCTGGTTTTGTGGCCCATTCGGGCTAGGGCCGTCGCCACATGCATCGACACGGTCGATTTGCCCGCGCCGCCCTTTTCATTGCCGACGACGATGATATGCGCCATTGTCCATTCCCCTTGGTCGCGAGGTGCGGATCGTTGCCGCCCCCGGTCTTTTTGCCAGACAGTACCCGGCTGCGCTGCAATAGGGAAGTGCGCCCCGACTGGTCAAGCGCCTTTGGCTCTGGCACCTGCCCCACACCAAGGATAGGGTCGCGCCATGACGCAAACAGCACTGACATATTCGCCCGATCAGGCCGAGGCGCATGACCGTATCGCGGCGGCGCTGCGCAGTGTCGGTGTTGATCTTGACACAGGGCTATTGACCCCACCCCGCGACGGCAAGACTGCGGTCATGGCCGTCACCGGCAAGGCGGGATCCGGCAAGACATTGCTTTTGGCCGCGCTCTACCGCGCGCTGGAAGAGGCAGGCGTCGAGATCGTTTCAGGCGATTACGAGAGCCGCAAACGCCGGGACAAGCGCACGCTGGCCATCCTTGCGCCCACCAACAAGGCCGCGAGCGTGCTTCGGATGCGCGGGGTGCCTGCCACCACCATTCACCGCATCCTCTACACCCCCGTCTATCACCCGGAATATGAGAAGATCGCCGAATGGCTGGCCGGTCAGGGCGAGCGCCCCGAGATCGAGGGCTTGACCGATCTGGCGCTGGACCGTGCCTTTGCGTTTTACCAGAGCAACAAATCCATCCCCGGCGCGCTTGCCGCTGCTGGCCTGCGAGGCTCGGATTTCATCACCGGCTGGAAGCGTCGCGAAGAACCACTCGATATCGGCTTTGTCGATGAGGCGAGCATGCTGGATGGTCAGCAATTCGAGGATCTGCAAGAGATTTTCCCAACCCTTCTGCTCTTTGGCGATCCCGCACAATTACCGCCTGTGAAATCGACCGGCGGTATGGTGTTTGAAACGCTGCCCGCGCCGGCGCGTCTGGAACTCAGCCGCATTCACCGGCAGGACGCGGACAACCCGATCCTTGACCTGGCCCACGCCCTTGCCGATCCTGCACTGGACTTTCACCAGTTCGAGCGCATGATTGAAGATGCAGCGCAGCGGGACGAACGGGTAAGATGGGCAGAGCGGGTCGAGGTTGATTTGATGGCGCGCTCGCCGGTGCTGGTCTGGCGCAATGCCACGCGCATCCGCCTGATCAATGCCTTTCGCGCGGTGCATGGCGCGCCCGAAACCGAGCTTCTGGCAGGTGAGCCTTTGATCTGCGACGGGATCGAACTACCGCTCAAGCATCGCAAAAAGCGGCTCGATCTCGAGGCGCGCGGGCTGATAAAGGGCGCGCAGGTGGTTTACCTTGGACCAGGGCGTAGGCCCGGCTTTTCCCGCCTGCATGTGATCGGAGCGGAAGATCCGCAGATTTCTGCCGCGTCCATCGTCAAGATCGAAAAACCGGATGAAGAAGAGCCGTTCATCCCCTTTGCCGCCAATATGGGGGCAACGTTCCTGCATGGGGCTGCCGTGACGATCCACAAGGCACAAGGCAGCCAATGGCAAGATGTGCAGGTGTTCGCCCCTGACATTTACGCCGCTGCACAGATGGGCCGCTCAGAGGCGGGGCAACCGCTCTGGAAGCGGCTGGCCTATGTGGCAATTACCCGCGCCGAAGAGCGGTTGCACTGGATCGTGCGCAACCGGCTATCCAAACCCTCGGCACCACTCACAGTTGATGATCTGCGCGGCGGACCTGCGCCCCTGCAACTCGAACAGGAGGAAGAGACATGAAAACCGTTCTGATTACCGGGGCAAGCGCCGGTATCGGGGCCGCCTGCGCGCGCGCCTTTCTTGGGGCTGGCTGGCATGTCGGGCTGATGGCGCGGCGGCCAGAGGCGCTGGACGCTGTGGCAAAGGGGCATGACAACGCCGTGATCCTGCCCGGCGATGTGACTGACCCCGGCGATGTGGTGCGGGTGTTCGAGGATTTCATCGCCCGCGCCGGGCGGCTTGATGTGCTCTTCAACAACGCCGGCAGCTTTGGCCGCGCCGCGATGATCGACGAGCTGAGCTATGAGGAGTGGCGGCAAGTCGTGGATGTGAACCTGCATGGCATGTTTCTTTGCGCGCGCGCGGCCTTTGCCCAAATGCGCAATCAATCCCCGATGGGGGGGCGGATCATCAATAATGGCTCGATTTCGGCGCATGCGCCGCGCCCCGGTTCGGTGGCCTATACCACCACCAAACATGCGATCACCGGCTTGACCAAGACGCTCAGCCTTGATGGACGCCCCTATGATATCGCGTGCAGTCAGATCGACATCGGCAATGCCAGAACCGAATTGCTGGAGGGGATCATCGCCGCCAATCCTGACGCGCCGCCACCCACGATGGACGTAGAGCACGTGGGCGCATCGGTGCTGCATATGGCGGATTTGCCGCTAGAGGCGAATGTGCAGTTCATGACGCTGATGGCAACGAAAATGCCCTTTATCGGGCGGGGCTAAAGACCCAAGATCACACCCGCCGAACATCGACCGCTTGCCAGAGGGGGCGCGCCCAGTCTTCGGTTTCCATGAAGGCCACATCGCTTGCGTCCCGACCAGAGCCGATCACCACCATGTCGGCGGCGCTGCTCATACCGGTGGCATCGACAAGGTGCCACGCCCCCTCTAGCCAAACCTCGGCCACAGCGTGAAAATCGGGCGGGTCCACATCAGCACCATAAACCGAGGTATAGCGCGCCGGGATATTGCCCGCGCGCGCCAGGCTGCATACGAGATGGGCGTAGTCGCGGCACACGCCCTTGCGGGCTATGAAACTGTCTATTGCCGAGGTTGTGGCGCTGGATGAGCCGGACACATAGCTGATCTCGGAACGGGCCCAGTCTACAATCGCCGCAATCCGCGCTCCTCCCTCGAGACCACGAAACTGTTGGGTCGCGAATTCGGTCAAAAGGTCGGATTGGCAGAACCGTGACGGGCGCAAGTAGCTCACAACCTCGCCGGGCAGGTCGCGCATCGCCGTGCCCACGAGCCTTTCCAAATCCGCACATGTGCGTGTCACCTCAACACGTGCACGATACCGCAATCTCATCCGATCACTCGTCACATGCGCCCAGACCCGGCGCCCCGGCATCCCCTCAACCTCGATCCAACGCAGGTCGGCACCCTCGACGTCAAGCGTGCTCTCGATCACGGTTTGCCCATCGGTCTCCGCCGCTTCAAGTGTCAGGAGCACTGTGTCATGCCCTGTCAGCTGGTAATCCATGGTCACGTCGATGTTCAGGCGCATAAGCTCTCTATCTTGATCTCAGGGTTTTGGGCCGGTGCCTAAACGAAGCCGCCCGCAGCGATATCAGCCACGCCGCATCGCTTGAAACGCTGCGGACGCGCCCCAGCCCGCAGCGATGGCAATCGCCAGCGACATCAGGCCATAGACCAGCGGTTGCTGGCGGGACAGGGTGTAGAGCCAGCGTTCCAGCCCCACTTTCTGCACGTCAATCACGGTTTCGAGTTGCGATACCACGCGCCCCTCTCGGGTCAGGAATATCCGGGTTAGATATTCCCCTTCGGTCAGATTGGCCGGGAGTTGAATCGCGCCACGAAAGAGCGTTTCCTGATCCAGTACCACAGCCCCTTCGCGCATTGCATAGGCCCCTTGATCCCGGCGAATACGGATCAGGGCATCCGTAAAGCGCTCTGCATCCTCGGCCATGCTGGCCGCGCCCACAGAACGGATTGCGCGCGGGATCGAGACGCGATGCCGCAAATCCTCGGTATCGGACATGACCTTGTCGAGCGGGCCTGTCGTGGCGACGGCATAAAAGCTGGGGGCGGAATCAAGCACGACCATTTCCGTATTCACCCAGATGCCAAAGCGGCGATCCTTGCGGCGTACCGTCACCGGCTCTGACGGACCAGCAACCGCGATGACCACATCCAGCGGAATATCAGGAATCGGGGACTCGCGCTTGACCGCACCAAAGATCAAAATTTCCGAGCCTTCAAAGGTCGCCGTGATCGCCACCTTGTCTTTGCTCAGCCCCAATACAACCTCTTCGGCGCGCAGCGGCAGGGCGGCAAGGCCCAGCAAAAGCAACAGACGCCAGAACATCACGCCCCCCCGCCCGTACCAAGCGAGTAGAGTTCCGATGGCGTGGCCAAGAGATCGAACGCCAGCTTACCACAGACCGCCAACACCATGATCGCAAGAAGGATGCGCAATTGCTCGGCCTTCATCCTTGTGCCGATAGACGTTCCGAACTGTGCGCCGATCACGCCCCCCACCAGCAAGAATACGGCAAGGGCGATATCAACCGTGTAATTTGTCATTGCATGCAAGAGCGTGGTAAACGCAGTGACGAAGATGATCTGAAAAAGTGAGGTGCCCACCACAACCTTGGTCGGCATGCCCAAAAGATAGATCATCGCGGGGACCATGATAAAGCCGCCGCCGACCCCCATGATCGCTGCGAGAACACCCACACTGATCCCCACCAGAAGTGGCGGGATAACCGAAATATAAAGGCCACTGGTCCGAAACCGCATCTTGAACGGCAAGCCATGAACCCAGCCGTGTTTCTTGCGCTTGGGGGGCACGCCACGCCGTGTGTTGCGGATGGCGCGCAGGCTTTCGATGAACATCATGCCGCCGATGACGCCCAGAAAAACCACATAGCAGAGCGTGACCAAAAGATCGACCTGCCCCAACGACTTGAGATAGTTGAACACCATCACCCCAAGAGCGGCCCCAATGAGGCCGCCAATCAGCAGCACCGTGCCCATTTCGAGATCGACGGTCTTGCGCCTAAAATGCGCAAGAACTGCGGAAAAGGAGGCAGCCATGATCTGATTGGCGCCGGTCGCTACGGCGACCGCAGGCGGAATGCCGATAAAGAACAAAAGCGGCGTCAGAATAAAGCCGCCCCCAACCCCGAACATGCCCGAAAGAATGCCCACGATGCCACCCAACCCCAAGAGGAGAAAGATGTTGACCGACACCTCGGCTATGGGGAGGTAAATCTGCATGGCAATTCCTAGCCCCATGTTCCGCCATTTTGCAAGGGCGCGGGCGTGCAGAGCCGTCCAGGTCTGATGAATTTCTTGTAACTGGACCTATCGCGAGGCTATTCGGATCAGTCCAGCGTTTTATGCAGGATCAGCGCGTCCACTTTGGGCCCTTGGCTGCGGGCATAATATCCGGTGCGGCGCGCGCTTTCCCGGTAGCCAGCCGCATCATAAAGCGCGAGGGCCGGCGGATTGTCCTCGGCGACTTCGAGAAAGGCCATGGTCGCGCCGCGCGCGCGCGCTATCACCTCAAAGGCGCTGAGGCAGGCCCGCGCAAGACCGTTGCGGCGATGATCAGGATCGGTGGCAAGCGTCAGCACTTCGGCTTCATCGGCGATGACCCGACCCAGCACAAAGGCCCGCGCATCGCCGGATATGAAAACGAATGCGCTGTCCAGAAGCGTGGCGAATTCCTCCGCCGACCAAGCCCTGCCCGCCCCGGCAAAAGCGCGCGCGTGGCAGGTCGCGAGGGCCTCAGGCGTCATCGAGGATCACCGGTGGCCGATCGCGCGCGGGGGCGGCATCGGCGGGGCGCACATAAAGCGGGGCAGGCGGCGGGCTGTTCTCAGGTGCCAGAGTTGCCAGCCGCGCAATCAGTTCGGCCAGTCGCACCGGATCAGGCGGCAAGACAGGATCTGCGACAGAGGCAAGCGCAACCAATTCGGGCGCGGCGTTGCGGGTCTGGACATAGGCCATGTCGCGGGGTGCGGGCACGCAGGGCGTCCCTGCGCCAGCCTGCGCGCGGATCGCGTCAAGCGTGCTGATCCCGACTGTCGGAATTCCAAGGCTGAGGGCCAGCCCCCGCGCGGCCGCTACAGAAATTCGAATACCGGTAAAATTGCCGGGCCCGATGCCGACACCGATTCGGTTAAGGTCGCTCCATGTGACCCCGGCCTGATCCAGCACCTCTTGCAGCAAGGGCATAAGACGCTCTGCCTGTCCGCGCCCCATCTCTTCGGCACGTGCAGACAAAACGCGGCCTCCTCGCAACAAAGCGGCCGCGCAATGCGCGGCCGATGTGTCAAAAGCCAGTATCAGCGGTTCAGAGACCAACAGGGCGCACCTCTGTCACCTCGGGGATGTAGTGGCGCAGCAGATTCTCGATGCCCATTTTGAGCGTGATGGTCGAAGACGGGCAGCCCGCGCAAGCACCCTGCATATGCAAATAGACCACGCCACGGTCAAAGCCGTGAAAGGTAATATCGCCGCCATCCTGCGCCACGGCGGGACGTACGCGGGTATCCAGCAATTCCTTGATCTGGTTCACGATCGCCGAATCCTCGCCAGTATGCTCGGCATGGCCAGAGGCCACAGCGCTTTCGCCCAACATGACTGGCTGACCGGATTGGTAATGCTCCATGATCGCCCCCAAGATCGCGGGCTTGATATGATCCCACTCAATCGCCTCGCCCTTGGTGACGGTCACGAAATCATTACCAAAAAACACGCCAGACACCCCGGGCACACGGAAAATACGCTCGGCCAACGGGGAACTTCCGGACTTTTCGGCGCTTGGAAAATCAGCGGTGCCAGCTTCAAGCACGGTTTGACCGGGCAGGAATTTCAGCGTCGCGGGATTGGGGGTGGATTCGGTCTGGATGAACATGGCGCGCCCTTTCGTGGTTGCCAAAGATATGCGCCCGACGCCCTCTGGTGTCAAGGATTGGAACGATTCTAAACTAGAACTACGCTGCTCAGGTAATGGCCTCGAGCCGTTCTTTGGTCAGATCGCCGGGCACAATGGTGATGGGAATGGGCAGGGTGCCAGCGGTCTTGGTCAGTTGCGTGACCAGTGGGCCAGGTCCCTTCTTGCCAGTGGCAGCCCCCAGAACCAGCACGCCGATGGCGGGATCATCCTGCACCTGCGCGATGATCTCGACTGCGGGATCGCCTTCGCGGATTACCAGCTCTGGATTAATCCCCTGCTTGTCACGCATCCATTTGGCAAAGACTTCGAAATGCGCCTCGATCCGCTCACGCTGTTCCTCACGCATGAGATCACCCACGCCGATCCAATGGTTGAATTCTTCGGGCGGGATCACAGCGAGGATTTCCACCCCAGCCCCGGTATGGGCGGCGCGCATGGCAGCAAAGCGCATGGCATTGAGACATTCGCGGCTATCATCCAGCACGACAAGAAACTTGCGCATCGGTTCTATCTCCTCAGGCGCGCATCATGCCGTGGATTTTTCGCGGGGGCAATCGCAGAGTCGGGGGGCGCTGCCCCCCGGCCCCCGAGGTATTTAAGGCCAGATGAAACCGAGGCGCGGATCAGTCGAAGGTGCCCGCGACACGCCCCAAGAGCATGAAGGCGCGGGCCGTGCGGGTTTCGGAGAGTTCCGAAATTTCGGCATCACTGGCGGTTTCGGCAAACTGTGTGAACATCTTGTCAAAGCGGCGCAGAAAATGGTGTGCAGCATCCCGAAAGATCGTGTCCTGCTTCATCCGGGCCGCTGTCAACGCCAAAGACGACCGGTCCCTGATACCGCCCAAGGCGGCGATGGTGCGGCCACGCTCGCCCCCGGCAAAGCGGCGCCAAACCTCGGGTCGGGCCATATCAGGGCGCAGGTCGTCCATATAGATGCCATCATGGGACATCAGCGTCAGGATATCCTGCGAGGCGCGGATCAATTGGGCGGTGGGCCGGTCCTTGAGTGCGCGGCGCAGCGCGGCAAATCCGATCTTGTCTTCGGGGTTGTCGGGGAAATTCAGGGCGCGGATGAAATCAGACCGCTCGAGTGGGGCCTGAATATCCTCAGCAGAGGTTCCAAGCGGCAACGACACCTGATCGCCGGGATCATTTGGCGAGGGTGCCGGGGCAAGCACCGGGCGGGGTTCTGGCAGACCCACACGGATCGAGGAAAACGTCGCCAATGCCGTTTCGGTCTTGCGCTGAGCGGCGGCGATTTCGTCGAGTTTCTGGCTGACGGTCTTGTCGACGGTCTGACCAAGCGTTTGGCTCTGAGCGACATAGGCGGCGCGGATGGCGTCGATGGCCGCGCGCAAGCGGCGACTTTCCTCGCGCATCACCCGGCTGGTGCGGGCGGCCGTGGCACCGACCCAAATCATCGCCACTGGCATGAAGACGGCAATCAAAACGATGACAAATTGCAGCGCAGTGCCACCAGTTTCCAACTGCGGAGTGAGCACCAGAAAGAACACAGCCGAGCCCAAGAGCCATAGCGCCGAAAGCGCCACCGCGATCCATTCGATCGCGGTGACGGCTTCGGTTTCAGATTTCGTGTCAAACCCCTTGGAAGGGCCATTTTCGGTGCGGGCTGGGCGCATGATGGGGTGCCTGATCAGATATAGGCGACTTTTATCACCTCATAGCCGCGATCACCACCGGGCGTGCGCACTTCGACGCTATCGCCCTCTTCTTTGCCGATGAGCGCCCGGGCAATCGGCGATTTTATGTTCAGAAGCCCTTTTTCGATGCTGGCCTCGTGTTCGCCCACGATCTGATAGGTGCGTTCCTCGCCCGAATCTTCATCAACGAGCGTAACAGTCGCGCCAAACTTGATCGGGCCCGACAGCTTGGCCGGGTCGATCACCTCAGCCAGGCTGAGGATGCCTTCGAGTTCCTTGATCCGCCCTTCGATAAAGGACTGTTTCTCTTTGGCGGAGTGATACTCGGCATTCTCGCTGAGATCACCATGTTCGCGCGCCTCGGCAATGGCACGGATGATCGCCGGCCGTTCGACCGATTTCAGCTGCTTCAACTCGACCTCAAGCGCGGCATGGCCGCCAGCCGTCATCGGGATCTTTTCCATTTCAACCGTCCATTGTCAGAAGCGGGGCCGCTGGATAGCTGGCCCCGTGATAACATGCCCAAGATTTCAGCGCAGCTTGCCCGAAGCGCGCGCCCGATTGCAAGAGCGGATCGCAGACCCCATGAGATTAGGCCGCTGGCACGTGACGAAATGCCGTTTTCCATCTGGTTTTACGTCGTGTTTCAATTGACGCTTGACGCATGCGCAGGCTAGTCACACTCGCAACTTTGTTGCGCGTCAGGCCGTAGTTGCCGCGCCCGAGAAAAGGATGAGCACGATGACCGAGATAACACGCGAAACGATGGAGTATGACGTTGTAATCGTGGGCGCAGGCCCAGCCGGTCTGTCGGCTGCGATCCGCCTGAAGCAGCTTGATCCTGATTGCGCCGTTGTGGTTCTGGAAAAAGGATCCGAGGTTGGCGCGCATATCCTGTCAGGTGCGGTACTTGATCCTTGCGGTCTCAACGCGCTGATCCCGGATTGGAAAGAGCGGGGCGCGCCCCTTCACACCCCCGTGACCGAGGATAATTTTTACATGCTGGGCGAGGCCGGACGCATTCGCGTGCCGAATTTCCCGATGCCTCCGCTGATGAACAATCACGGAAATTACATCGTCAGCATGGGTAATGTCTGTCGCTGGATGGCCGAGCAGGCCGAGGAGCTGGGCGTTGAGATTTTCCCCGGCATGTCGTGCTCAGAGCTGGTCTATGGTGGGTCTGGCGAGATCAAGGGCGTTGTCGCTGGCGAGTTTGGCAAGAATGAGGATGGCACGCCCGGCCCGAATTATGAGCCGGGGATGGAGCTGCACGGCAAATACGTATTTCTCTCAGAGGGTGTGCGTGGATCGCTCGCCAAAGAAGTGATCGCAAAATATGACCTGTCCAAGGGCAAGGAGCCGCAAAAATTCGGCCTTGGGATGAAAGAGATTTGGGAAGTCGATCCCGCCAAGCACCGCCCCGGCACCGTCACGCATACGATGGGATGGCCGCTAGGCAGCAATGCAGGCGGCGGATCGTTCATCTATCATCTTGAGAACAATCAGGTTTATGTGGGCTTTGTGGTGCATCTCAACTACAAGAACCCCTATCTTTTTCCCTATATGGAATTTCAGCGATTCAAGCATCATCCGATGGTGGCGGAGCTGCTGAAGGGTGGAAAGCGTGTGGCTTACGGCGCACGCGCGATTTCCGAGGGCGGGTATCAGTCGATGCCGAAAATGGTGGCACCCGGCGTGGCGCTGTTGGGCTGTTCGGTGGGCATGGTCAACGTGCCGCGCATCAAGGGCAATCACAACGCCATGCTGTCTGGCAAGGCCGCTGCAGAGGCAGCGCATGCCGCGCTCTCTGCGGGCCGCGCGAGTGATGAGTTGACCGATTACGAGACCGAAGTGCGCAGCGGTGCAATCGGCAAGGATCTTAAAAAGGTTCGCAATGTCAAACCGCTCTGGTCGAAGTACGGCCTCTTGGCGTCGCTTGGTCTCGGTGGGTTCGACATGTGGACCAATACCGCGGGCTTCAGCCTGTTGGGCACGCTAAGTCATGGCAAGACCGATGCCGCCGCCACAGAACCCGCGTCGAAACACAAGCCCATCGACTATCCCAAGCCAGATGGAAAGCTGAGTTTTGACCGGCTGACCAATGTCAGTTTCTCGATGACCAACCACGAGGAAAGCCAGCCTGCGCATCTGCACTTAAAGGATTCATCGGTGCCGATTGGCGTGAACCTGCCGAAATATGACGAGCCCGCGCAGCGCTATTGCCCGGCAGGCGTGTATGAGGTGGTGCGCGAAGAGGGCAAAGACCCGCGGTTCGTGATCAACTTTCAGAACTGCGTGCATTGCAAGACCTGCGACATCAAAGACCCGAGCCAAAACATCAACTGGGTCACGCCGCAGGGTGGGGATGGGCCGAACTATCCCAATATGTAAGGTTTGCGTGATCTTTGGGGTGTGGCGCGGCAATTATGCCGCGCCGCATTGCCTTGGGGGGGCGGGCATATTACCTTTGCGACAACCCAGACCATAAAAGGCAGGACAGCGTGACTCATCGACCCCTTGCAGCGCTTGCATTCACCGCCCTTTTGCAGGTCATGCCCCTGCCCGCGATGTCAGAGGTGTCTTCTGGCGCCTATCTCGCGGCACAGCAGGCGCGGGCCAGTGGGGATTTCGCCGCTGCCGCACAGTATTATGCGCAGGCGCTGACCCGCGACCCGTCAAATCCGGCCCTTCTGGAAAATGCGACAGTCGCCTATTTGGCCTTGGGCAAACTGGAGCCTGCAGTCGCCGTCGCGCGCAAGATCGAGGCGGACGGGCTACGCAGTCAGGTCAGTCAGATGGCGCTGGTCGCCGACGAAACGCGGCAAGGGCAGTGGGATGCTCTTTTGAAGCGGATCGAAGAGGGGCGCGGGGTTGGCGATCTGGCGGATGGCATGATTTCAGCCTGGGCCGATCTGGGCAAAGGCGACATGACTTCGGCGTTGGCGCGGTTTGATGATGTGGCCAAGGAACGTGGGTTGCGTAGCTTTGCCATCTATCACAAAGCGCTGGCTCTGGCCTCGGTCGGGGACTTTGAAGGCGCAGACAAAGTCTTCAGCGGCGAAGATGATGGACCAATCCAGCGGACAAGGCGCGGCGTCATCGGCTGGTCGCAGGTGCTGAGCCAACTCGGAGAGCACGAGCGCGCCGTCACGATCATCGACGATACATTTGGCACAGATCTTGATCCCGAGATCGAAACGCTGCGCGCACGGCTCGCGGACGGCGAGAGCCTCCCCTTTGATCTCGTGAACAGCGCATCGGACGGAATTTCCGAAGTCTTCTTTTCGCTTGGCCGCGCCCTGATGCAAGAGGCCAATGATGAGTATGTCTTGATCTATGCTCGCGTGGCCGAGATGATCAAACCTGCCCATGTCGATGCCGTGCTGATGGCGGCAGACCTGCTAGAGGATCTGGAGCGTTTCGATCTAGCAATCGAGGCGTTTAAGAAAGTACCGCGCGATCACCCCTCTTACCATCTGGCGGAACTGGGGCGCAGCGATGTGCTGCGTCGCGCTGGCAAGCCTGACGCGGCGATCGAAGTTCTGGAGCAATTGGCAAAAGACTATCCCAACCTTGCCGAGGTTCATGTTGCAGTGGGCGATCTCCATCGCTCACAAGAGGATTTTTCCGCCGCAGTGCCAGCCTATGACCGGGCGCTCGAGCTGTATCAGTCGCGGGGGAACGATCAATGGTTCGTGCGTTATGCCCGCGCCATCAGCCACGAACGCTTGGACAACTGGCCCGAGGCTGAGGCCGATTTTCGTCGTGCGTTGGAGTTGAACCCGGATCACCCACAGGTGTTGAACTATCTCGGGTATACGATGGTGGAAAAGCACATCAATCTCGATGAGGCACTGAATATGATCGAGCGCGCCGTCGCCGCGCAACCCGATAGCGGTTATATTGTGGATAGTCTGGGATGGGTTCTCTATCGTCTTGGCCGGTATGAAGAGGCCATCGTGCAGATGGAGCGTGCCGCCGAATTGATGCCGACTGACCCGGTGGTGAATGACCATCTGGGAGACGTTCTCTGGGCTGTAGGCCGCAAGGTCGAAGCGCGGTTTCAATGGAAACGCGCATTGTCCCTGAACGAGAGCGAGCCGTCGCCCGATCTGGAACCTGAGCGCGTGCGCCGCAAGCTCGAAGTCGGTCTGGATCAAGTGCTGAAGGACGAAGGCGCGGAGCCGCTAAAACTTGTCAAAGATGGTAATTGACGGGTTCGCCCCCGCCAAGATCAACCTCTCGCTACATGTCACCGGCCAACGGGCAGATGGGTATCATTTGCTCGATTCGCTGGTGGTCTTTGCCGATGTGGGAGACCGACTGCGCGTGCGGCCTGCGCCCGATGCGCGGCTAACAGTGACCGGACCCATGGCCGTGGGTGTGCCGGGCGGCCCAGACAACCTCGTGCTGCGCGCTGCGGCATTGATGGGGATCACCGCCGAGATTAGCTTGGACAAGCATCTGCCCGCAGCAGCTGGCATTGGCGGCGGGTCAAGCGATGCGGCCGCCTGCCTTAGGGCGCTGTCAGAATTGCGCGGTCAGCCTGTGCCAAACGATGTCCTGGCTCTTGGCGCCGATGTGCCGGTTTGCCTGCTGGCGCGCGCCGCGCGGATGCGCGGAATTGGCGAGGATGTGGTGCCCGTGGCAGGCTTGCCCACGCTTGATGCCGTGCTGGTCAATCCCGGCGTGCCGGTCTCGACGCCTGCGATTTTCCACAGGCTGACACAACGTGAAAATCCAGCGATGCCTGCGCAAATGCCCGAATGGCCTGATGCCGCCGCTCTGATCGACTGGCTGCGCGCACAACGCAACGACCTGCAAGATGCGGCTATTACCTTAGAGCCGGTAGTGGCCGATGTGCTGCACGCGATTTCCGCGACGCAGCACTGTGCCCTAGCGCGGATGTCGGGATCAGGAGCCACTTGTTTCGGGCTCTATCCTGATACCGCGACTGCCACGCGTGCTGCCCAAGCGCTGGTTGCGGCACACCCCGGCTGGTGGGTGCAGGCCACGCGCCTTAGCTGATCCGCGCCACAACATACCCCGCAAGACGATCGAGCATCCCACGCACCGGATGATCCGGCAGCACGGCAATCGCCGCGCGTGCGCGGGCGGCCCAATCCAATGCTTCGGCGCGGGTCTGTTCCAAGGCACCATGTGACTGCATCAGCGCCAAGGCATGCTCCAGATCGCCATCGCGCTGATCGCCTTTTTCGATGGTACGTTTCCAAAACGCACGCTCTTCGGCATTGGCCGCTGAAACCGCCTTGATCACCGGCAGGGTCAATTTACGCTCGCGAAAATCATCGCCGACATTCTTGCCGGTGGATTTCGCGTCGCCCTGATAGTCGAGCAGGTCATCGACGATCTGGAACGCGATACCAAGCGCATCGCCATACTCGAACAGCGCCTTGATCTGCGTCTCGGGCGCACCTGCAATCACGCCGCCCACCTCGGTTGCGGCGGAAAAGAGCGCTGCCGTTTTACCACGCACCACTTGGAGGTAGATATCCTCGGTCGTCGCGAGATCCTGCGCCGCGCTCAGTTGCAATACCTCGCCTTCGGCAATCGTCGCCGAGGCGTTGGACAGGATATCGAGCACGCGAAGCGATCCCGGCTCGACCATCAATTGGAAGGCGCGCGCAAAAAGGTAATCGCCCACGAGAACACTTGATTTGTTGTCCCAAAGCAAATTGGCGGTGGGGCGGCCCCGCCGCTGCGCGCTCTCGTCCACGACGTCGTCATGCAAGAGGGTAGCAGTATGGATAAACTCAACCGTCGCAGCCAGATGCACATCAAACGGTCCGTCGTAACCACAGAGGTCTGCTGTCGCCAGCACAAGCATGGGGCGCAGACGCTTGCCGCCCGCCTCAACCAGATGCGCGGTGACTTGGGGGATGCGCGGCGCATGACGCGAGGCCATCCTATCGCGGATCAAAAGATTGACCGCCTCCATCTTGGCTGCAAGATGCGCAGCAAGTTGTTCATGCGGTTTTGTGGCGATTTCGTCCAATCCCATACTTCCCCCGTCAACATGGCTCGACATAGAGCGCGCCCTGCCCTTATCTATGGCCTATGAAACAACTTTTGCGAACCAATGACATCGCGTCCATCGCCTTTGCTCAGGCTCTTCTTCAGGGCGAGGGTATAGACTGCTTTGAAATGGACGTAAACATGAGCATCCTTGAGGGCTCGATCGGCATTTTCCCGCGCCGTCTGATGGTCGCCAATGAAGATTACGAAGACGCACGGATCACGTTGATTGACAATGGTTTCTCGCTTGAGGACTGAGCCATTTGCCGAGGAAGACCTGAGCCACGATGCGTTTTTGGGGGGGCGTCTGCGCATGGCGCAACCCAAGACGGGCTATCGCGCCGGGGTCGATCCGGTGCTTTTGGCGGCAAGCGTTCCGGCGCGGGCGGGTCAGAGCCTGCTTGATCTGGGGTGCGGGTCGGGAATTGCTGCGCTTTGCGTTGCGTCACGGGTGCCGGGCGTCACTCTGGCTGGACTAGAGATTCAGGCCGCCTATGCGGCGTTGGCCCGCCAGAATAGCGCCTCCAATGGGATCGCACTTGAGGTTTTCGAGGGCGATATTGCAGACATGCCAGCCAGCTTGCGGAAGCGTCAGTTCGATCACATAATCGCCAACCCACCCTATTTCGAGCGTGACCGAAGCACTCCAGCCAGCGACACCGGGCGCGAAAAGGCGATGGGCGAGGCGTTGCCCTTGGCGGATTGGGTGCATGCCGCCGCTCGGCGTACGGGCGTTGGCGGCACCGTGACCTTCATTCAGAGGGTAGAACGATTACCGGATCTTCTGGCGGCAATGGCGACACATCTGGGCAGTATCGAGATTTTGCCGCTGATCCCACGCCGGGGCCGTGCGGCACGGCTGATTCTGCTGCGAGGGCGCAAAGGGGGGCGCGCCGCACTGCGATTGCACGATGGTTGGCTGCTTCACGCGGGTGAAAATCATGGGCAGGATGGGGCAGATTACACCACTGCAACCTCGGATGTGCTCAGGAACGCAGCAGCGCTGCCTTTTCCGGATTGATTTTTCTAAAATGCCGCAGGCAAAGCGCCGCGCAGTTTGCAGGTGCAGCGTGACAGTATTGTAAAAATGTGGTGCACTTCCCATGTCGAATAGACACATCCACACCACAGAGGAGACTGCCCATGAGCTTGAGTTCGCATATTGAAGAACTGAAGAAGAAACATCACGCGCTCTCGGAACAAGTGGAACGGGCGCAGCGCGCGCCGGGCAGCAGCACGCTGGAAATCGCGGAGCTGAAAAAGCAGAAACTCAAGATCAAAGAAGAAATCGAGCGCCTTTCTGTCAACGCCTGACAGCGCCGGTTCTTTTATTACGGGTCTTGTCCGCCAGTGCGCGGACAAGGCCTTTTTAATGCGCTACGGCGTGGCGCCTCACATCACCACCCGGCAGGTCAGATTGATCCGCCCACCCCCGCGCAATAGGCCTGAGGTGCCGGGTCTGATCCGGTCGATCCCATGATAGACCAGCCGTGCCGCGCCGCCCATGACCACCACGTCGCCAGACGCAAGCCAGAGCGAGTCGGTCTTGCCGCCGCGTGTCACATTGCCGATGCGAAAGAGCGCATCATCCCCCAAAGAAATCGACAGCACCGGCCAAGTAAAATCAGCCTCATCCCGATCTTGATGCAGGCCCATGCGCGCCTGCCCCATGTAGTGGTTGATCAAGCAGCAATCCGGCAGCCGTGTTTCGCTGACCAAGGCGCGCCAGATTGCCAGAACAGTTTCGGGAATCGGGGGCCAACCCATTCCATCAGGATGATGGCCCGCGTAACGATAGCCATTTCGGTCACTGATCCAACCACAGCGCCCCGCCGAAGTCATGCGCACACTCATCGCGCGGCCCGAGGGTGTCACCGGCTGAAAAAGCGGTGCCTGAGCCACCACATCGCGCAGGGACGCGATCAACGCCTCTTGTTCCAGAGGGTCGAGCCACCCTTTGTAGATTGCGACATCCCGCAGGATCAGCGTTGGCTCTGGCATCCTGTGCCTCCTTTTGCGCCGGACAGCGCCAATTCGGACCAAATTCGAGGAATTGCCCAGCAGCCACCGCTTGCAGGGGCACAATCCCCTGCCTATATACGCCCGGAACCACTGGTCATGCCACGGGCTGACCTGTCATTCACCGGGGGCCGGATGCCGTAACGGGTCAGGCCTCTGTCACATCGCCTAAGTTAGAAGGGATCGAACAACATGGCCAAAGTTATTGGTATTGACCTCGGCACCACGAACAGCTGCGTCGCGATCATGGACGGCTCTCAGGCCCGCGTGATCGAAAACTCCGAAGGCGCGCGCACCACCCCCTCCATCGTCGCATTTACCGAGACCGAGCGTCTCGTCGGCCAGCCCGCCAAGCGGCAGGCCGTGACCAATCCAGAAAACACCATCTTTGGTGTGAAACGTCTGATTGGCCGTCGCGCGGACGATTCGTATCTCGCCAAAGACAAAAAGAACATGCCGTTCACCGTTATTGATGGTGGCAATGGCGATGCCTGGGTTCAGGCTCGTGGTGAGAAATACAGCCCCTCACAGATTTCTGCCTTCATCCTCGGCAAGATGAAGGAAACCGCCGAAAGCTATCTTGGCGAAGAGGTGACGCAGGCCGTCATCACAGTGCCCGCCTATTTCAACGACGCTCAGCGTCAGGCCACCAAGGACGCAGGCAAGATTGCCGGTCTTGAGGTGCTGCGTATCATTAACGAGCCGACGGCAGCGGCACTCGCCTATGGTCTGGACAAGAAAGATACGCATACCATCGCGGTTTATGACCTTGGCGGCGGCACCTTCGATGTCACCATTCTCGAGATTGACGATGGCCTCTTCGAGGTGAAATCCACCAATGGCGATACGTTCCTTGGCGGTGAAGACTTTGACATGCGCATCGTCAACTACCTTGCCGATGAGTTCAAAAAAGAGCATGGCGTTGATCTGACCAAGGATAAGATGGCGCTTCAGCGCCTCAAGGAAGCGGCAGAAAAGGCCAAGATCGAGCTGTCGAGCTCGTCCCAGACCGAGATCAACCAGCCATTCATTTCGATGGGGTCGAATGGCCAGCCGCTGCACATGGTCGTCAAACTGACCCGTGCCAAGCTTGAAAGCCTTGTGGGCGATCTCATCACCGCGTCGCTCAAGCCCTGTAAAGCCGCGCTCAAGGATGCGGGCCTTACCGCCGCCGACATCGACGAGGTGGTTCTTGTGGGCGGTATGACCCGCATGCCCCGCGTGGTTGAGGAAGTGACCAAGTTCTTTGGCAAGGAGCCGCACAAGGGCGTGAACCCCGATGAGGTTGTCGCCATGGGCGCTGCCATTCAGGCGGGTGTGCTTCAGGGCGACGTCAAGGATGTGGTGTTGCTCGACGTAACGCCGCTGTCGCTCGGGATTGAGACCTTGGGTGGCGTGTTCACCCGCCTCATTGACCGCAACACAACCATTCCGACGAACAAAAGCCAAATCTTCTCGACTGCCGAAGACAACCAGTCTGCCGTCACGATCCGCGTCTTCCAAGGCGAGCGTGAGATGGCAGCGGACAACAAGATGCTGGGCCAGTTCAATCTGGAACACATCCCACCCGCACCGCGCGGCATGCCGCAGATCGAGGTGACATTCGACATTGACGCCAACGGTATCGTGTCTGTTTCGGCCAAAGACAAAGGCACCAACAAGGAACAGAAGATCACGATCCAAGCGTCGGGCGGTCTCTCGGACGAAGACATCGAGAAGATGATCAAGGACGCCGAAGAGAATGCCGAGGCCGACAAGGCCCGTCGCGAACTGGTCGAAGCCCGCAATCAGGCCGAAAGCCTTATCAATTCGACCGAAAAGTCGATTGAAGAACATGGCGACAAGGTTGATCCAACCACAGTTGAGGCGATCGAACTGGCCATTGCCGCGCTCAAGGACGAGCTTGAGACCGACAATGTTGGCAAGATCAAATCTGGCATCCAAAACGTGGCCGAAGCCTCGATGAAGCTGGGCGAGGCGATCTACAAGTCCAGCCAGAGCGACCCGGACGACGAACCGCGTGCAGCCGATCGCGGCGGCGATGAGGATGATATCCTTGACGCCGATTTCGAGGATCTCGACGACAACAAGCGCGCCTGAGGCCCGTCTTGACCCATCGGGGCCGGTTCGGCATCGCGCCGGATCGGTCCCATTAGGGTCACACCAAGGAGATCCCCGATGGCCAAACGTGACTATTACGAAGTGCTCGGGCTGTCCAAGGGCGCCTCGGCCGATGATATAAAAAAGGCCTATCGCAAGAAGGCCAAGGAACTGCACCCCGACCGCAACGCCGACAACCCCGACTCTGAACGCCAGTTCAAAGAGGCAGGAGAGGCGTATGACGTGCTCAAGGACCCGGAAAAGAAAGCGGCTTATGATCGCTTTGGTCATGCGGCCTTTGAAGGTGGCATGGGCGGTGGCGGCGCGCGTCCGGGTGGATTTGGCGGTGGTGCCGGCCAAGGCGACTTCGCTTCTGCCTTCTCTGATGTGTTCGATGACCTTTTCGGCGATTTCATGGGCGGTGCGCGTGGCGGCACCGGGCGGCAGCGTGCCGCACGTGGCGCCGACCTGCGCTATAACCTGCGCATAACGCTGGAAGAGGCCTATGCTGGCCTGCAAAAGACGATCAAAGTGCCCTCTGCCGTGCCCTGCGATGCCTGCGAGGGTTCTGGGGCCGAAGGCGGTGCGCAGCCCAGCACCTGCCCCACCTGTTCAGGCATGGGCAAGGTGCGCGCGCAGCAGGGTTTCTTTACCGTTGAGCGGACTTGTCCCACCTGCGGAGGCCTGGGGCAGATCATCAAGAACCCCTGCAAAAGCTGTCAGGGTCAAGGCCGCGTGCAGAAAGATCGCGCGCTCTCGGTCAACATCCCAACCGGGGTGGAAACCGGCACCCGCATTCGGCTTGCTGGTGAGGGCGAGGCTGGCATGCGTGGCGGTCCGGCAGGCGACCTTTACATCTTCATCGAGGTGGCCAAGCATGAGCTGTTTGAGCGCGAGGAAACCAACCTCTTTTGCCGCGTGCCAGTGTCGATGACCAAGGCCGCACTGGGTGGCGATATCGAGGTGCCCACCATCGACGGCGGGCGCAGCCGGGTCAAGATACCACCCGGTTCGCAATCAGGCCGCCAGATGCGCCTGCGTGGCAAGGGGATGCCCGCGCTGCGCGGTGGGGCGCATGGCGACATGTTCATCGAAATGGCGGTTGAAACTCCGGTGAACCTTACCTCGCGGCAAACCGAGTTGTTGCGTGAGTTCGAAGCGCTGAGCGAGGACAATAGCCCCGAGAGCAAGAGCTTTTTCTCATCGGTCCGAAGTTTCTGGGACTCGATGAAAAGCTAAACCAAACCCGGCCAGACACGGCCGGGTTTTTTCATGCGCCGCGCAGTCGTTAACCTCTTGCTAAGGCTCTTGCGGCAATGTGGGCGCATGAGCAAACCCCGCGCCTTTTCCGATATGCCCCTTCCCCTCTTTGCCAATGACGTAGCAGAGGGACAACGAAGTGCGTCACAGCCTTCCTATATTCGCGATCACCGCACCCGGCTGCGCAGTCGCTTTCTTGAAGGAGGGGCCGCAGCGATACCAGATTACGAGCTTTTGGAACTCGTGCTTTTTCGCGCCATTCCCCGGCGCGATGTGAAACCGTTGGCGCATGCGCTTTTGGCACAATTCGGGGATTTCAACGGGGTCATCTCTGCCCCGCTGGACCGGCTTATCGCGCTGCCCGGCGTGGGTGAAGCGGTGGCAACAGAGCTTAAGATCGTGGAAGCCGCAGCGCATCGTCTGGCCCGCGCCCGTGTGCTCCGGCGTCAGGTCATTTCCTCTTGGGATGCCCTGCTCGATTATTGCCACACCACAATGGCCCATGCCGAGATCGAACAGTTCCGCGTGTTTTATCTGGACCGCAAGAATATCCTCATCGCCGATGAGGAACAGGCGCGTGGCACCATTGATCATGTCCCTGTCTATCCGCGCGAGGTGGTCAAGCGTGCGCTACATCTCAATGCAAGCGCGCTTATCCTGGTGCATAACCACCCCTCGGGTGATCCTACGCCCTCCGCCGCTGATATCAGCATGACGCGACAGGTTCAGACCGCCGCAGAGGCGCTCGGCCTGACGCTGCACGACCATATCGTGATCGGTAAATCCTCTGAGGTCAGCTTTCGGTCGTCAGGCTTTCTCTGACGGCTGTCAGCGCACCCAGACTTCGACGCGACGGTTCACTTGCCGCCCCCAGGCTGTGTCATCGCAGGCCATCGGCATCGCCTCGCCAAAGGCATCCAACTCTAGGCCGATTCGCTCTAGATTTGCAGTCTCGGCGGCACGCATCACGGCACGCTGTACCGTCTCGGCCCGGCGCAGGGCAATGTCGCGATTGGTGCCCGCCGGACCATCGCCATCGGAAAAGCCGACAAAGACCAATCGCCGTGCATCGTAATGGCCCAGTTCCATCGCTCGCGCCAACTGCTCGGCGTTAGAGCGGGATTGCGCATCAAGCCGCACCGATCCAGCCTCGAACCGAAAGGTTGTGGTCAGACGTTTGAGCGGCCCCAGAACCTTCACCATCCGTTGCAGTTCTTCCAATCCTACCTCTGTGCCTGCCTGCGCGATGGCATTGGCAAATCGGTCGCCTTGGGCGTTAATCTCGATTTCCTCTGGGGTTTGATCCACAAACCCGGCGCGTCGAATGACCAACTGCGCCGACGGATCCCTCAGATAGGTCATGAACTCGCGCCCCAGTTTCGGAAGCCGCCGTGCGGGCAAATAGATAAAGAGGGGGGCGGTCAGCGGATAATCCTCGGTCTTGACGGCGCGACGGGTGGCGCTGAGGGCAAAACCACAGTCCCCGCTCAGCGCCAGTTCCCAAGTGTTACCCTGTTCAGAACGTGTCGTGAGACCAATGGCAAATGGATCGCTGGCTACCGTCTCGGCAAATGTCGCACCGTCGGGGTGACGTTGCACGCGTTCCAGCACGTCCCGCCCCTCTGGTCGCAGCACCTGATCGACGCTGGCCTGACCAATGCCGGTCGCCGCATCCCAGAGGTGCACATCAATCGGCGCATCTGGCCCCCCCAAAGCGGCCCAATTGGTAACGTCACCCGACAGCACCTGCGCCAATTCGCGCAGGCTGATATCCTGAACCGGATTGCTTGGTGCGACCACGGGAATGAGTGCATCAAGTGCCAGCACGCGCACCTGTCCCGGGGCCATCAGATTGCCCAATCCCGCCTCGCGCGCGCGCGTGATCTCGTCCTGCCGCGCCTCGCGCAGGGTCATGGCAATATCGGCCTCATTAGCCAAAAGATCGGCAAAACCTTCGTCGGTATTGGTCAGGCGAAACACAAATTCGCCAACTAAAGTGCCGTCGCCCTGATTCAGCGCAAACCGCAGCTCTTGCGGGCTCAGATCTTCGCGGGTCACGTCGTAATTACCGCGAATGGCGAATGCCTCGATCAGAGCGGGCATCAACACCCGGCCAATCGTGGGCGCCCCGGAAAACACCAGACGTGCCACGTAATGTTCCAGGTCAGGACAACCCGGCCCCTCACAGGCCACGCCAGAGCCATCTACCGTCAGCTCGCCATAAATCGTGTCGACGCGATAAAACTCGCCATCAAAGCCCAAAAGATTGCCAGAAATCTCCACAGCGCCGTCGTGCGAGCGTAGCGTGACATCCTGCGCTCGGGCAAAGCCAGGTAATATCAGAAACGAAAGTGCGGCGAAGAACGCCGCACGCACAATTGTCATAGCTTGCCCCCTGCAACACCGCGCTTTAGTTCGACGCGATCTTCAGGTCATTGAACAGGTTTTTCAACACAAGAAAGTCACCAATCCCCTCGCAGTCGGGCATTGCCAGCACAATATCTTGCACCACGAGTCCCTCTGCGCCCGTCGCGATAGACTGCGCTTCGAAATCCCGGCTGCAATTGGCGTCTGTTACCTCAGCCTCGACCTGAAAATGCACAACGCCATCTTGCAGCATGGCACCAGTGGGAAAGGTATAGACCTCGGCCCTCAGCCCCTGATCGAGATTCGGCTCACCAAGAGATGTCAGGAACCCACCCTCGCCCTTGAGCGCGCGTGTCATATCTTCACTGGCATTGGCCCAGACATGACCAGAGCCACCGAATTCAGCACCATATTCGAACGCATGCAGATGCAGCACCTCGCCTCCGCGCCATTGCACGACAAAGCGGTCATAAAGCGCCAGCGTGTCCATTGTTGCAGTAGAAATGGCACCTTCGCCATCTTCGAACGCAGCAATGAACACCGCCGCTTCGGCCAATGCGGGGATGGTCAACGTGCTCTCACCCTGATCATCGGTGACGGCTGTGAACATCATGCCGTTGTGGTGCAACGTGAAATTTGTGTTGGGCTGACAGGGCGCACTGAGTGTCACCTCGACCATCGCGGCGGCCTGCGCGCGGGCCTCCATTATGTAATCACAGGCAAAACTGGGCGCGATCTCTTCTTCGGGCAGGGTGTCAGTCAAAGGCACATCCTGAGCCACGGCCAGCGTCACGGGTGTTGCAGGCAAGGCAACAGGCTCTGGCGCTGTCATCGGCGGCACCGCCCCTGCAGAGGTCAGCTCGATCTGGGTAATCTCAACCGGCGCTTCTAGGGCCGGGCCGGGGATTGCAGTGGCATTCTGCGCCGGGCTCTGAGCCCCGGCCTGCATGAAATACCCGATCCCCAAAGCACAGGCGAGCGTGCCGCCTGCAGTGATGTAACGTCTGGCCTTGGACATAAGACTCTCCCTGACACATCAATTGTCAGGGAAAGGCCTAATGCACAAAAATGGCCCCGGTATGGCGCGGAATGGGTGTCAATCGGGCGCTGGTGTCAGGCCAGACGCCCGTGGCAATGCTTGAATTTCTTGCCGGATCCACAAGGGCATGGATCGTTGCGCCCCGGATTGCCCCAAGTTGCAGGATCGTTTTCATCAAAACCGGGGGCTGCATTCTCATTCACTTCAGCTGGTTCGCTGGTGTCAGCAGCCGCCATCATCGCTGCGCGCTGCGCTGCCATTTCCTGCATCAGCTGCTGCTGCTCGGCCTCATTCATGGGGCGAATCTGAGCCAGTTTCTGGGTTACATCCATGCGCAGGCTATCGAGCATGTTTTCGAACAATTGGAACGCTTCATTTTTATATTCGTTGAGCGGGTCGCGCTGTGCATAGCCACGGAACCCAACGACGCTGCGCAGATGCTCGAGCGTCAGCAAATGTTCGCGCCATTTTCCGTCGATGGTCTGCAACAGAATCTGCTTTTCAATCATCCGCATGGTATCGGGGCCGAATTGTGCTGCCTTGGCCGCCATCATCTCATCGGCGGCCTTGTCCAGCCGGGCGACGATATCCTCGTCGTCCACGCCGTCTTCTGCGGCCCAGTCGATCACCGGAAGGTCCATGTTGAGCTTTTCGATCACCGCCGCATAGAGACCTTGGGTGTCCCACTGATCGGCATAGGTCTTGGGTGGCATGTATTGATCGACCAGATCGTCGATCACCTCGCCGCGCATGTCCTTGATGATCTCACTCAGATCTTCGGCGCGCATGATGTCGAGACGCTGCTTGAAGATCACCTTGCGCTGCTCGTTCATCACATCGTCGAATTTCAGCAATTGCTTGCGGATGTCAAAGTTGCGCCCTTCGACCTTGGCTTGCGCGCGCTCCAGCGATTTGTTGACCCAAGGGTGAATGATCGCCTCGCCCTCTTTCATGCCAAGCGTTGCCAGCACCTTTTCCAGCCGTTCAGAACCGAAGATGCGCATAAGATCGTCTTCGAGACTGAGGAAGAAGGCGGATTTACCCGGATCGCCTTGACGGCCCGAGCGACCACGCAGCTGATTGTCGATCCGACGACTCTCGTGTCGTTCGGTCGCCAGCACAAAGAGGCCACCAGCGGCCTTCACCGCCTCTTCATCGGCGGCATGTTCGGCCTCGATCCGTTTGCGAATTTCTTCGGGATCTGCTTCTGGGTCGGCGGCGATAGCCTCCATAACTTTGAAGTCGACGTTGCCGCCCAATTTGATGTCGGTGCCGCGTCCGGCCATGTTGGTGGCGATGGTCACCGCGCCCAACCTGCCCGCATCGGCAACGATCTGCGCCTCTTTTTCATGCTGGCGCGCGTTGAGCACGTTATGAGCAATGCCCGCTTCGGTCAGCAGCTTGCTCAGCATTTCGGATTTTTCGATAGAGGTGGTGCCCACCAGCGTCGGCTGACCCTTTTCGCTCGCGGTGCGAATGGCCGAGGCAATCGCCTCGTATTTCTCGCGGGCGGTGCGATAGACGGCATCATCCTTGTCGATGCGCGCGATGGGCCTGTTGGTTGGCACCTCGACCACGCCAAGACCGTAGATTTCGCCAAATTCCTCGGCTTCTGTCAGGGCGGTGCCGGTCATACCCGACAGCCGGTCATAGAGGCGAAAGTAGTTCTGAAACGTCACAGAGGCCAGCGTCACATTCTCTGGCTGGATCGTGCAGCCCTCTTTGGCCTCAATCGCCTGATGCAAACCGTCCGACAGGCGCCGGCCCGCCATCATCCGGCCGGTAAATTCGTCGATCAACACCACATCGCCACCGCGCACGATATAGTCCTTGTCCTTGGTAAAGAGTTTGTGCGCGCGCAGACCCTGATTGACGTGATGCACGATGGTCGTGCTCTCGGGATCATAGAGAGATTGCCCCTCGGGCAGCACACCACGTGTCACAAGCAGGTTTTCGAGAAACTCGTTACCCTCTTCCGTGAATGTGACATTTCGGGTCTTTTCGTCCAGCTTATAGTGTTCGTCTTGCAATTCAGGGATCAGCGTATCGATCGACTGATAAAGACTGCTGCGGTCCTGACTTGGCCCAGAGATAATCAGGGGCGTGCGCGCCTCGTCGATCAGGATGCTGTCCACCTCGTCGACCACCGCGAAGTTATGGCCGCGCTGGTTCATATCCTCGAGCGACGATTTCATGTTGTCGCGCAGGTAATCGAACCCAAGTTCGTTATTCGTGGCGTAGGTCACATCAGCGGCATAGGCCGTCTTTTTCTCGGACTCGGGCTGTTGGGGATAGACTACACCCGTCGTCATTCCGAGCGCACCAAACACTTTGCCCATCCATTCGGCATCACGCTTGGCCAAGTAGTCATTGACGGTGACGATGTGCACGCCTTTGCCCGAAAGAGCGTTGAGATAAGCGGGGAATGTCGCAACGAGGGTTTTGCCTTCGCCTGTCTTCATCTCGGCGATATTGCCCTGATGCAGAAATATCCCCCCCATCAATTGTACGTCAAAGGCCCGAAGACCCAAGGCCCTGCGGGCCCCTTCGCGACAATTGGCAAAAGCCTCGGGCAAGAGGGCCTCTAGGCTTTCGCCCCCGGCGATCCGAGCCCGGAATTCGTTGGTCTTGTCGATGAGCGCCTGATCGCTCAGGCCTTGATACTCGGATTCAAGCGCATTGATCTTTGCGATCAACGGGCGCGTCGCCTTGATCTTGCGGTCATTCGGGGTGCCGAAGATCTTTTTGGCGACCGTTCCAATACCCAACATGTTTTATCCGTTCCGGTGTTTTGCCTATCCTTGGCAGGCAACCGCTTGCCCCTCTTGCCGCGTCCCCCTAAAACGGGGCGCAAGACGGCGGTTCTGCCTTGGTCTCAGGGCGATGTAAGGGCCAGCCGGTTGAGTGTCAACGCTGCGCACCCGCGCACCCCCGCTCTGCGGGCCCCACCAAAGGATGATTTCATGTACCGCCACTTGCTTTCGACCGCGGCCCTTGTCTCTGGCCTTGCCATTGGCGCTCAGGCCTTTGCGCAGGACACCCCAAGTGCCGAAACGGTGATGGCCACCGTTGGCGGCACCGATATTACCCTTGGGCATATGCTCGCGGTTCGCGCAGCCCTGCCCGCGCAATATGATCAGGTGCCCCCAGAGGCTCTGTTCAAGGGCGTTCTGGATCAACTGATCCAGCAGGAATTGTTGAGCCAAGCGCATGAGGGCGATTTGTCTCGTGCGGCTGCACTACAACTCGAGAACGAGCGCCGCGCCGTTTTGGCCGCCGATGTGGCAGAGGAAGTTGTCAACGCCGACTTGACCGAAGAGCGCCTGCAAGCCGCCTATGACGCACAATATGCCGGGGCAGAGGACGAAACCGAATACAAGGCCGCGCATATTCTGGTCGAGACCGAAGAGGCCGCTCAAAACCTTGTGATCGAATTGGAGGGCGGGGCAAATTTTGCAGCGCTGGCGCAGGAGCATTCCATCGGCCCGTCCGGCCCGTCAGGCGGGGATTTGGGCTGGTTTGGTGATGGCGTGATGGTTCCAGAGTTCTTTGCCGCTGTGGCGGCCCTCGACGTGGGGGCTGTCTCTGCGCCAATCCAAACACAATTCGGTTGGCATGTTATCCAACTCAACGAGACGCGGATCAAGGAACGCCCGACGCTGGACGGTGTGCGCGACGAGCTGACCAACACCCTGCGGCAAGAGGCCTTTGATGCCTTTATCGCTGCACGCGAGGCGGCGACCGAAGTGATCCGGACCGACACGACCGCAATGGACCCTGTTGTCATCAACCAAACCGACCTGCTGGAGAACTGAGCCATGGGCGCCAAACCGCCGCTTTCCCCGCTTGCCCCGGAAGGCTTTCCCAAGCTGCCCGTGATCGGCGGCGTGAGCTTTGCCACAACAGAGGCCGGAGTGCGCTATCAAAACCGCACCGACGTGCTTTTGGTGAGCCTCGCGCCCGGCACGGCCGTGGCAGGGGCCTTTACACGCTCGGCCACCCGCTCGGCCGCAGTGCTCGATTGTCAGGACAAGATCGGGTGCGATCCGGTGGCCGGTGCAGCCATCGTGGTCAACTCGGGCAATGCCAACGCATTCACCGGGCGGCGGGGGGCTGCCTCTGTGCAAGCCATCACCGAAGCGACGGCTAGTGCGCTGGGCATTCCAGCGAATCGCGTCTTTTCCTCCTCGACCGGGGTGATTGGTGAACCGCTGCCGCATGAGCGTATCATCGACAAGCTAGAGGATCTGGCCTCTGCCCTATCGCCCCATGCGATTGAAACGGCTGCCCGTGCGATTATGACCACTGATACCTTTCCCAAAGGGGCCTCAGAGGTGGTGATGGTTGATGGGCAGGCAGTGCATATCGCGGGGATTGCCAAAGGGTCAGGCATGATCGCCCCGGATATGGCGACGATGCTTGTCTATATATTCACCGATGCTGCGATAGATCAGGACATCCTTCAGGATATGGTCAGCGCGCTGAATCGTACGACGTTCAACTGCATCACCGTGGATAGCGACACCTCAACCTCAGACACTCTGCTCGTGGCCGCCACCGGTGCCTCTGGCCTTCGGATGACCGAGAACAGCATGGGCTTTATGGAGGGGCTGCGCCGTGTCATGCTCGATCTGGCGCATCAGGTGGTGCGCGATGGCGAGGGGGCGACGAAATTTGTCGAGATCTCGGTCACTGGTGCCGCCTCGGATGCCGAGGCGCATATCCACGCCAAGGCGATTGCGAACTCACCGTTGATCAAGACAGCCATCGCCGGTGAAGACCCCAATTGGGGCCGTGTGGTGATGGCCATCGGTAAATCCGGGGCACGGGCGGATCGTGACCTTTTGGCGATCTGGTTTGGCGATATGCAGGTGGCCAAAGACGGGTTTGTCAGCCCCAGTTATAACGAAGCCAGCGCCGCCGCCTATATGAAGCAACAGGAGATCGTGATTCATGTCGACCTGGGCCTAGGTGGTGGTACGGCACGGGTCTGGACCTGTGATCTGACCCATGGCTATATCGACATCAACGCGGATTACCGGTCTTGAAAACTGTTCTGGTTTCGGCGGTCGCCCTCATTGACGTGGACGGCCGCATTCTGTTGACCCAAAGACCGGAGGGGAAATCCATGGCCGGTCTGTGGGAATTTCCCGGCGGCAAGGTAGAGCCGGGCGAGACACCAGAGGCGGCGTTGATCCGCGAATTGGAAGAGGAGTTGGGCATCAACACCTGGGCCAGTTGTCTGGCCCCGTTGACCTTCGCCAGCCACTCCTATCCCGATTTTCACCTGCTGATGCCGCTCTTTGCCTGCCGCAAATGGGAGGGGATCGTGCAGGGGCGAGAGGGCCAAGCGCTCAAGTGGGTACGCGCGGCAGACTTGCGATCCTACCCCATGCCCCCAGCCGATATTCCCCTGATTCCCATTCTGCGCGACTGGCTTTGAGCCTTTTGTCGGCTTTTGCGCTGCCTAAAAATTCCTCATGTCAATGGTTTTCACACGGCTTTCTTGTGATATCGGGCGCGTCGCAAGAAAATTGAACGCTATGCGAAAAAGTTAGTATCTTTTTCACCATTTATGGAAATACTCAATCAATCTTCACAGCCTTGTTACATTCGGGGGGATGACATGCTGCGCACTGTTCAACTAGGGTCTTGTGTTTCCATTCAGGGTATTTTTGTGCGGCTTCTCAGCAATGGCTTGATGCAGGTCAGGGTAGGGAGCCGTCTTTATTCCGGTCGTCCAGTCGAACAGCGCACCGCCTGATTTCGCTTTATTCGATCTTCTCAACCTCAATCATGCGAAAGGGGCAGCCTAGCTGGCCGCCCCCATTATTTTGTCTCTGTCCTTTAGCTTAGGCCAGTGTCCGCGTCACTTCCTCGCGCTCGAAAATCTCGATCACGTCGTCAGGGCGGATATCGTCATAATTCTCAAAGGCCATACCGCATTCTTGACCGGATTGAACCTCGTTGACGTCATCCTTGAAGCGCTTAAGCGTCTTGAGCGTGCCCTCATGGACCACAACATCATCGCGCAAGAGACGCACACCGGCAGACCGCCGCGCGACACCCTCGGTCACAAGGCAACCTGCAACGCGACCAATGCCCGTAACCTTGAACACTTCCTTGATCTTGGCATAACCAATGAACTTCTCGCGAATTTCATTGCCCAACAGACCGCTCGCCGCCGCCTTCACGTCGTCAACCAGATCGTAGATGACCGAGTAATACCGGATCTCCACACCTTTCTGGTTGGCGGTGTTACGCGCAGGCGCATTGGCGCGAACGTTAAAGCCGAAGACCGGCGCACCTGACGCTTCGGCCAAGCCAATGTCGGATTCGGTGATGGCACCCACACCAGAGTGCAACACGCGCACGCGCACTTCGTTGTTGCCGATCTTTTCCATCGCCTGAACGATAGCCTCGGCAGAGCCCTGCACATCCGCCTTGACGACGATTGGCAGTTCTTTGACGTTCTCGTCTTCCTTGGCCTTGGCCAAAAGCTGTTCGAGCGTGGTGCCAGCACCCACCGCCGCACGCTTTTCCTTAGAGGCGTTGGCGCGGTATTCGGCGATCTCGCGTGCTTGCGCTTCGGTCTCGACCACGTTCAGCACGTCACCGGCCTCGGGCGTGCCGTTGAGGCCAAGAACCTCGACCGGCACCGACGGGCCAGCTTCTTTGATCCGCTCGCCGCGATCATTGATCAGCGCGCGCACGCGGCCATATTGCTCGCCCACAACAAAGACATCGCCTTGGCGCAGCGTCCCTTTCTTGACCAGAACGGTGGCGACAGGGCCACGGCCCACATCAAGCTGCGCCTCGATCACAGCGCCTTCAGCGGCACGGTTGGGATTGGCCTTGAGTTCAAGGATCTCTGCCTGCAGCGCGATAGCTTCCAGCAGTTCATCCAGACCCTGCCCGGTCACAGCCGACACTTCGACATCCTGCACATCGCCTGACATCTGTTCGACGATCACCTCGTGTTGCAAGAGATCGGTGCGCACCTTTTGCGGGTTGGCCTCGTATTTGTCGATCTTGTTGATCGCCACGATCATCGGAACCTTGGCCGCCTTGGCATGGTTAATCGCCTCGATGGTCTGAGGCATGACTGCGTCATCAGCCGCAACAACCAGAACCACGATATCCGTCACTTGTGCGCCACGGGCGCGCATGCTGGTAAAGGCCGCGTGACCGGGCGTATCAAGGAATGTGAGCAATGCACCGCTGTCGGTCTTGACTTGATAAGCACCGATATGCTGTGTGATGCCTCCAGCCTCGCCAGCCACAACCTTGGCATCGCGGATCGCATCCAGAAGCGAAGTCTTGCCGTGGTCGACATGGCCCATGATGGTGATCACAGGCGGCCGCGAGGCGAGATCCTCGGGCTTGTCATCGACTTGATCAATCACATCTTCGACATCCGAGTCGCTCACGCGAACCACGCGGTGCCCGAATTCCTCGATGATAAGTTCGGCGGTGTCGGCATCAATCGACTGGTTCTGCGTGACCATCATGCCATTCTGCATCAACGCTTTGACAATATCACCGACACGCTCGGCCATGCGGTTGGCCAATTCCGATACGACAATGGTCTCAGGTAGTTGCACGTCACGCACGATCTTTTCACGCTCTTGCAAGCCGCCCATTGCCTTTTGGCGGGCGCGTTCTTGCTTGCGCTTCATCGCAGCCATAGATTTCGGGCGCCCACCTTCGCCCCCGGCCAGTGCTTGATTGAGCGTGAGCTTGCCCGCGCGGCGGGCATCTTCGCCACCACGCGCCTTGCCACGACGCGAAACCTGATCGTCTTCTTCGCGCTTGCGCGCGACAGGGGCTGCCTTGGAAGCCGGCGCACGAGTGGGCGCGGCTACGGGCGCAGCATCCGGCTCTGCCGCCGAAGCCGCAGCCTTGAGCGCAGCTTGTTCGGTGGCGCGCTTCTGGCGCTCCTCTTCCTCTAGTTTGGCACGCGCCTTTTCCTCGGCTTCGCGTTGTTCGCGTTCCTTGGCCTCAGCCTCTTCGCGACGGCGATTGCGCTCCTCTTCGCGGGCCTTTTCATCCGCCTCGCGTTGGGCTGCATCATCGGCTTCGCGCGCTCTGGCTGCGGCGAGCGCCTTCATCCGGCGCTCCAGCTCTGCATCAGAAATACCTGCCGGACGCTTGGACGCCGCTGTGATACCCGAAGACGTTCCAGAGCCCGCAGCCCCGGTGGCCGCCGCCGCAGGTTTTGGCACGACGACACGCTTGCGCTTGGTTTCCACCACGACGTTCTTGGTTCTGCCATGGCTAAAGCTCTGCTTCACGTTCCCCGGCCGGGAACCTGCGCCACGCACCCCCAAAGGTTTCTTTCCGTCGTTGTCGCTCATAGTCTTCTACTTTCCTTTCCGGCGCGCTGTCTCGCCGTCCGAGACGCGCAGACCTTTCAGTCTTGCCGCCTCCTCTACAACACGTTGCAACAAACCTCCAGCGCCCAGTGCCGCGTGGATTGTGGTTTGTCGGCCAAAGGCCTGGCCCAGCTCGTCCGCCGTAAGCCAGCCAATAAAAGAGCCGCCATAGGGCGTGCTCAGTTTAGATTTTCCGCGCTCAGAGCCATCGCTGGCCTGAATGAGAACACGCGCATCCTCGCGCATGAGCATGTCCTTGACCTTTTCATAGCCCGACACGGCGCGCCCACCTTTTCGGGCAAGGCTAATGAGGTCGATCACCCGCCGCACCAAAAGCGCCTCTACCTGGTCAACCAGCCCCTCAGGCACTTGGACAGTCTGCTTGGCTGCACGCGCAAAGAGCCCCTTATTTGCAGCCTTTTCAAGGGCAGCGCGATCCGCCGCGACCCAGATACCACGCCCCGGTAGCTTTTCAGCCAGATCCGGCGCAATCTGGCCTTCGGGGCCGATCACAAAGCGAATAAGCCCATGCTTCGGCTGCACCTCACCCGTGGCGATGCATTTACGCTCGGGACCGTCACTCCGGTCTTTGGGTTCACCACCGCGCCCCATGATGTGCTCCAAGGCCTGAGCGATCAGGCCTCGGCCTCCTCGTCATCATCGCCGTCGATATCGGCCTCGTCAGCATCGGCCTCAAGTTCGGTCGGGTCGACCCAGCCCAGCATCACGCGGGCGGTCATAACCATATTCTGCGCCTCTTCGAGCGAGACGTCAAATTTCTCCAGAATACCTTCGTCTTTGACGCGCTCGCCCTTAACTGTGGTCCATCCACCGGCAAGCTCCCAATCGGCGCAGGTGGCGAAATCCTCAAGCGATTTCACATCATCTTCGGCCAATGCCAGCACCATCTGCGGGGTGAGGCCCTCAAAGGCGATCAGGCTATCCTCGACACCCAATTCGCGGGCCTTGTCCAGAGCGGCCTTGGCCTGAGCCTCGATCACGTCGCGGGCACGCGCCTGAAGTTCTGCGGCTGTATCCTCGTCAACCCCGTCGATCACGAGCAATTCATCGACATCGACATAGGCCACTTCTTCGAGGTTGGTGAAGCCTTCGGAAACCAGCAATTGCGCAAAGAATTCATCCAGATCAAGCGCATCAACAAAGAGCTTGGTGCGCTCTTCGAATTCCTTCTGGCGGCGCTCGCTATCCTCGGCCTCGGTCATGATGTCGATATCCAGCCCGGTCAACTGGCTGGCCAGTCGCACGTTCTGACCACGACGGCCAATGGCAAGGCTCAACTGTTCTTCTGGAACCACGACTTCGATACGCTGCGCATCCTCGTCGATCACCACCTTGCTGACCTCGGCAGGCTGGAGCGCGTTCACCAGGAAGGTCGCCTGATCTTCGTTCCACGGGATGATGTCGATCTTTTCACCCTGCAACTCGTTCACAACCGCCTGAACCCGGCTGCCGCGCATACCAACGCAGGCGCCAACAGGATCAATCGAATTGTCATAGCTGATCACGGCGATCTTGGCCCGGCTACCCGGATCGCGCGCCACGGCCTTGATCTCGATGATGCCGTCATAGATTTCGGGCACTTCCATCTTGAACAGCTCTGCCATGAACTGCGGATCAGTGCGGCTCAGGAAAATCTGCGGCCCGCGCTGTTCGCGGCGCACATCCTTGATGTAGCAGCGCACGCGATCATTGGGCCGATAGGCCTCGCGCCCGATCTTTTCATTGCGGCGCAGAATCGCTTCGCCACGGCCCACGTCGACGATGACGTTGCCGTATTCCTCGCGCTTGACCACACCGTTGATAATGGTGCCCAAGCGATCCTTGAATTCCTCGAACTGCCGATCCCGCTCGGCCTCGCGCACTTTTTGCAGAATGACCTGCTTGGCGCTCTGCGCGGCGATCCGGCCCATTTCGACGGGCGGCACTTCTTCGACATAGGTGTCACCGACCTTGGGGTCGTCGAGATACTGCTTGGCTTGCGCGACGGTCATCTCTGCCTGATAGTTCTCGACCGCCTCATCCTCGACAACAGTACGGACACGGGTAAATTTGGCGCGCCCGGTCTTGCGGTCGATATTCACGCGAATATCCATCTCGCTGCCGTACCTGCTCTTGGCAGCACGGGCGAGGCTTTCTTCCATCGCTTCGACCACCAGTGCTGGGTCGATCATCTTTTCGCGCGCGACCGCTTCTGCGGTCTGCAACAGCTCCAGCTGGTTGGCGGATGTGATTGCCATGGTGTCAGTCCTCCTCAGAACCGTTCTCGGTTTCGATCTCGTCAAATTGCTCTTCGTTGATCACGCCCGCCGCTTTGCGCTGCCGCAGCATTTCCTTGATCAACTCATCCGTCAGAACCAGCTTGGCATCAGAGAGCCAGTCGAATTCCAGCCCGATCGTGCCTTCCTCGACATTGATCAGCACTTCGCTGCCTTCAACACCCGCAAGAACGCCCTTGAAGCGACGGCGTCCGTCGATCAGCTCGGTGGTCTCGATCTTGGCCTCATAGCCCTCGAACATCTCGAAATCCTTGAGACGGGTCAAAGGCCGGTCAATGCCGGGGCTTGATACTTCGAGCGTATACGCCTCGACCAATGGATCCTCGACATCCAATACAGCGCTGACCGCTGTGCTGATCGCGGCGCAATCATCCACCTCGATCCCGCCTTCGGGTTTGTCCGCCATGATCTGAAGCGTGTGATATTGCCCGCCCATAAGCCGGACGCGCACCAATTCGTAGCCCAGATCCTCGATCACGGGTGTAATGATCTCGGCCAGTCTGCGATCAATCGCTGCCTTTGCAATCAAGTCGTTCGTCATGGTTCCCAAGCACAAAAAAACGGGCGCGCGGCCCGTTACACTCTCCGGTGGTGCATTCGAGTGGACCCGAAAGCGCCGCTGTTGAGGGGCATATACGCCCCTCGCCCTGAGTCTGCAAGAGGATTCCACCTTAGCCGAATCTGTCTTGCCACGCGGGCAGGGTATCGCCCGCGACAGACCGCGCTGCGTGCACGCCGCGTGCAATAGCCCGCGCCATCACGCAAGCGGCTGCGTGGCCAAGCATCACCTGTGCCGCGAGATCAGGCGGGGGATGCGCGCCTGTGGCCAAGGCAAAGATAGCGTCACCATCCATAAGCGTATGCGACGGCACAAGCGCCCGCGCAAAGCCGTCGTGCGCCGCCACCGCCAATCGGGTGCATTGTGCCTGGGTTAGCGCCGCGTCGGTTGCGATGATCCCAATCGTGGTATTGCCGTGCTGCGCCATCTTGGTCGGAGCCTGCAGAGGATCGGGATAGGCCCGCGCCACGCCGCGCCCACCAAATTCTGCCCCCCTCTCGAACGGGGCCGCCCAAAACTCGGGCCCGTCCCCCACCGTGGCGGACCCAAGCGCATTTACCGCAACCAAGGCCCCCACCGTCACGCCAGAGGGCAAAACAACCGAGGCGGAACCTAGCCCTCCACGCAGGTTTGCCGTGGTCGCCCCGGTTCCGGCCCCCGTGCTGCCGATCGCGAAATCCTCAGACCTGCCCGCCAATGCCTTTCGGCCCAGACCCTTGTAGGGATTCTCACGCCATGCCTTGTCGCCACCGTTCAGCAGATCGAAAAGAATCGCCCCCGGCACGATGGGCACCCGCACATCGCCCACGGCAAACCCGCGCCCCTCATCGCGGATCGCGTCGGCCACACCCGACGCAGCATCAAGCCCAAAGGCCGAGCCACCCGACAGAACCAAAGCATCGACCTGCTCAACGACCCGGTCGGGGCTAAGCAGATCCGTCTCGCGCGTGCCCGGCGCACCGCCCATCACATGCACACCTGCGGTAAAAGGCGCATCGCCCACCAGCACTGTCACACCCGAACGTAGCCGCATGTCCTGCGCATTGCCCACGCACAACCCAGGCACATCGGTGATCAGATTTCGTGCGCCGATTTTCATTCCCATGCCGCAATCCCTATATCCCTGTCGCAAACCCGCTTGCCAGACCCGAGCTAATCGGCAAAAACGCCATAGGCTCGGGCGATGGCGTCGCCCCAAAATGGCCTTTCCCCACAGTCCTGAACGCCGGGACCTTCTTTTGCAAGGAGGGTCACTATGACTGCACGTCCTGAATTCTATCGTTTCCACAATGGCGAAAAGGCACCGCTGGCCTTTGCCACATCTGAATATGAGGCCCGGATCAAGGGGCTGCGCGCGCTCATGGCCGAGCATGGCACGGCGGCGGTTGTTCTCACATCCATGCAAAACATCGCCTATTACTCGGGCTTTCTCTACTGCTCGTTTGGCCGCCCTTATGGTCTTGTCGTCACCGACACCGATTGTGTGACCATATCGGCGGGGATTGACGCCGGTCAGCCGTGGCGTCGCTGTTTCTGTGACAACATCACCTATACCGACTGGCAGCGCGACAATTACTGGCGCGCAATCCTGTCGGTCACGGGCGAAGGGCGTGTTGTGGGCTATGAGGGTGACCACCTGACGCTGCTGCAACGCGACAAACTGGAAACTTTCCTAAAGCCTGCTGCGATGGTCGATCTTGCGCCTGCGACGATGCGGCAACGCATGCGTAAATCGGCGGCAGAGATTACCCTCATCCGGTCCTGCGCGCAGGTGGCGGACGTGGGCGGCTATGCCATCCGCGATGCGGTTCAGATTGGCACCCGCGAGATTGACGTGGCCATGGCAGGCCGCGATGCGATGGAAGCTGAGATTGCCAAACGCTTCCCGGATGCAGAGTATCGCGACACTTGGGTGTGGTTCCAATCGGGCCTCAACACGGACGGGGCGCATAACCCTGTGACTGCCCGCGCGATTGAACGCGGCGATATCCTGTCACTCAACACGTTTCCGATGGTGTCAGGCTATTACGTGGCGCTGGAACGCACCATGTTTGCCGGCGAAGTAGACGACGCCAGCCTGAAAATCTGGGAGGCCAACGTCGCCGCCCATGAATACGGCATGTCTCTGCTGAAACCCGGCGTCAGCTGCGCCGAGGTCACGCACAAGATCAACACCTTCTTTGAAGAGCGCCAATTGCTGCAATATCGCACCTTTGGCTATGGCCACAGCTTTGGCATCCTCAGCCATTATTATGGCCGCGAGGCAGGTCTGGAACTGCGCGAGGATATCGACACGGTGCTCGAGCCGGGCATGGTCATCTCGATGGAGCCTATGCTGACGCTGGCGGCGGATCAACCCGGTGCCGGGGGCTACCGCGAGCATGATATTCTGGTCATTACCGAAGACGGGAATGAGAATATCACTGGCTATCCTTATGGACCCGGTTTCAACGTGGTTGGCTAAATCAATGACTGCGGCGGGGGATCACCCCGCCGTATCACACCGCGATGCGGCCAGCCGCTGAAAGAACTTTAGCGCCTCCTGCCCAGCCGAAAACCGCTCCAACGCGCCGCCGCGCACTTCGGCGATGCTCCAGACCCAGCTTTGCGCCGGATCGTCCAGCATCGACCATTTGGGAAACATCCGCTCTTGCACTTCGCGGTGCATCAGGCGCACCGGATTGACATGCCGGTCATCCTGAATGATCCGATCATAGGTCGCCTCGACCTTGGGCTTCGGACCTTCCAAAAGTTGAAGATACATATCGCCGCGCACAATCAACGCACCGGTAATGTCGTCACGGGCGTTGTAGCGCCGCGCATCCAGCAGGATGCCCGCCAGCATCGCCGGGTCAAAGCCAAAAGGCTGAGAGGCGTAGATCAACTGGGTCAGCGGCATGTCATGGCTCCTAAAGCCGAAAAGATATACGACGCAGACTGCGCCGTCGACGGGGTCTTCACACATCCAGTCAACATGCGCCATTCCCGTGCCAAAAGCGATAGGCAGGCGCACAACCATGGATCATTTGCAGCACTTTACATGCCACCCAGATACGTATCCTATTGTCCCGTATCAACCCACCCACAGGTATACGCGATACGTTAGAATAGCGTTAAACGTCGATATTCATAGCAAGGAATCGCTTGGCCAGAGGCCTGCGTGATCCTTCCGCTCTGCTTAGCGCTATGGGTCTGCCCCCCTACCGCGACAACCCGCCATGCAGCGTCGGCTGATCAAGGCTCGCAAACCCGTAATGCCGCAGCCAGCGTAAATCAGAATCAAAGAACGCCCGCAGATCAGGAATCCCGTATTTCAGCATCGCGATCCGGTCGATCCCCATGCCAAACGCAAAGCCTTGCCACTCATTCGGGTCGATATTCCCCGCCTGCAACACCTTGGGATGGACCATTCCGGACCCGAGAATTTCAAGCCAGTCATTGCCCTCGCCCACCTTGAGCGTGCCACCTTCCCAAGAACAGCGGATATCCACCTCGGCCGATGGCTCGGTGAAGGGGAAATGCGACGCGCGAAAACGCAGATCGACATTGTCCACCTCAAAGAACGCTTTGACGAACTCTTCCAGCACCCATTTGAGGTTGGCCATGGAAATGGCACGGTCAATCGCCAGACCTTCGACCTGATGGAACATGGGTGTATGGGTCTGATCGTAATCGGCACGATAGACGCGGCCCGGCGCAATGATCCGAATGGGCGCGCCATTGGCCTGCATGCTACGGATCTGCACCGGGCTGGTGTGGGTGCGCAGGACATGCGGCGGCCGTTCGTCCCCGTCCGCCCGATGCGTGTAAAACGTATCCATTTCGGCACGTGCCGGGTGATGGCCGGGAATGTTCAGTGCGTCGAAATTGAACCAGTCGGATTCTATTTGCGGACCTTCGGCCACGGCAAAACCCATGTCGGCAAAGATTGCGGTGACTTCCTCTGTCACTTGGCTGACCGGGTGGATCGTGCCCGCCCTGCGCCCGCGCGCAGGCAGCGTCACATCCAGCCACTCGCCCCGCAAGCGTTCATCCAGCGCGGCATCGCCCAAGGCTTGTTTCTTGGCGGCAAGTGCGCTTGTGATCTCGTCTTTCAGCGCGTTCAGGCGTGGTCCGGCCTCTTGCCGCTCTTCCGGGCTCATCCGCCCCAATTCGCGCATCGCAAGGCTGATTTCGCCCTTCTTGCCAACGGCCTGCACACGCAGATCCTCAAGCGTGGTCTCGTCGCCCGCATGGGCAATCGCCGTCAGATATTTTTCCCGCAGATCACTCATTGCATCCATCCCGCTGGTCTCTCCGGCGAGTTACCGCGCATCGGCGCGGCGTGCAAGCAATTGCGCCGGTCAAGCCCGGTCGATCCGCGCCTGATAGCAACTGTTGCGCGCCGAGCGAACATGGATATAGGCCACATCCCTCTGCTCGAACACCTGTTCGGCATAGGTAGGGATCTCGGCCGCCGCCACAACACGACCGGTGCCGTAAACTATGCGGTCCCGGCTGTTGTAACCCTTGAGCAGATAGTCGGGGCTGTCTCGCAAGACTTCGGGAATCGCTGTGCCGTCATGCCGCGCGCAGGCATCCGCACAGAGGAAAATCGGCCCGGTCTCCGCATAGGGATGCAACCCGGCAAAGGGCCGATAGGCGAGGATCAGCATCGCCGCCCCCTCGGGTATGAGGCGCAGACAATGGCGGCAAGGATTGCCAGATCCCTGCGCCACATGATGTTCAGGCGGGGTTCCATAGGCATCGGGCGCGCCAGCTTGCAAGGCGCGGACAGTCTCTGTGGGCAAGGCGGCGATAGCAATCATTCTCGGGCCTCCGGTTCGGGTTTCCCCAAATCTGCCCCAAGGCTGCGTCATGAGACGACCCGCTTCTTGCGCAATTTGCGCTCACCCTTTCGGATTCTTGTCCTGAACGTCCCGGAGCAGCGCCTCGAGCTGTGTGAGTCGCGTCAACACTTCATCGCGGTAATTGTCGGTCTTTTCTACGTCCTCAGCGTGATGCGCATCCTGCATCGAGTTGACGATCAGACCGACCAGCAAGTTCACCACCGCAAAGGTCGTGACCATGATGAAGGGCACAAAAAACGCCCAGGCATAGGGGAATTCCTCCATCACCGGGCGCACGATGCCCATCGACCAGGATTCGAGCGTCATGATCTGGAAAAGCGAATAGGCCGAGCGACCCAGATCACCGAACCACTCCGGGTACGCCGCGCCAAACAATTTGGTCGCCATCACGGACCCGATATAGAACAGCATACCCATCAAAAGGAACACCGACCCCATGCCGGGTAGGGCCGTCACCAACCCCTCGACCACCCGACGCAGTGAGGGCGCAACAGACACGACGCGCAACAGACGCAGGATACGAAGTGCCCGCAACACCGACAGGCCCTGAGTGGCCGGAACCAAAGAAATACCCACGATAACGAAATCAAAGATATTCCAACCGTTCCGGAAAAATCCCCCGATTCCGCGCGCAAAAAGTTTGGCGGCGATCTCGACCACGAAAACCGCAAGACAGAGCTTGTCGAGCAAAAGGATCAGATCACCCGCCCGCTCCATGATCGGATCAGAGGTTTCCATGCCAAGGATCACGGCATTGAACAGGATCACGCCCAGAATCGCGTTTTGAAACAGAGAGGTGTCGATGAATGCGCCGACGCGGGTGCGAAAATTCATGAAGATGCCTGCCAAGTCCTATGTCTGACCAATGCGCCCCATATGGGCGCATCTCATCTGCGGCACAAGCGGGGCTGACTCAGGTTTCGGCGCGCGCTAGCATGCGGCCCAGCATTCGACCGCCGAGGATATGCAGATGGTAATGCGGCACCTCCTGCACACCATGGGCACCGGCGTTGGTAATCGCGCGAAAACCCTGACCATCTGCGCCCAGATCAACGCCCGTCTGGCGGCACACCTCGGCTACGGCGCGGTTGAAATCGACGATCTCAGCATCACTCGCCTCTGACGCAAAGTGATCGTAGCTGACATAGGCCCCTTTGGGGATCACCAGCACATGCACCGGGGCCTGCGGCTGGATATCGTGAAATGCAAGGGTATGCGCCGTCTCCAGCACCGTTTTGTTCGGAATCTCACCGCGCAGGATTCGGGCAAAGATATTCTGGGGATCATAGGCATAGGGCATGGGGCGTCCTCAATCTGCAAACAGGTGGTCGGGCTCTGCGATTTCCTGCGCTTTTTCGCGCGGAATATCAAGGAAGCGCGCCAATAGATCGGCGCGTTGGCCCCGATCATCCGATTGCCGCAGGATCATGTGATTCTCGAATTCGGAATCGCGTATGCGGTCGCTCTCATAGGTCATGTCGCCTCGGATTGTGGGCAACAGCCGCTCTAATGTCTCGGGCGGGGTCTGTTCGCCCGCCAGTCCCACACGCATGGCATGACCAATCAGATACGCATCGGTAAAATGACACTGAACTTCCAAAAGCTTGGTCACAGCGCGGTCGCCGCAGAAATCCTGCAAGAGATCAATGCTGCCGGGGTCCATGCAGACAAGCAGGCGATCCGTCTCATAGTAATCGAACAGCATCCGCATCAGAGCCCGCCGATGCCGGGTTCGTTTAGCCAAAGTACCCTGAATACCCCCCAGATCAGGCAGAGCTGTGCCCTCTTCGTTGAAAAGATATTCGATTGCAGGCAGGTTTGTGACCTGTCGGATGCGTTCCAGCAAACGCTTGGCCACATGCCATTTCTTGCACACAACGATCATCAGCTCGCGCTCACGCCCCAGCGTGCTTTCGGTTTCCCAGAACCGCTGAGCAAATCGTCGGCCTTCCCGGCCCCGCGCAGTCAGAAACTGAAACAGGCCGCGCCCCTCGTTCGAAATCTGGAACTGCGCGCGCTCGTCAGAATAGAGCGTGCCCAAACGCCGCTTCAGCTCCAATGCCTCGGGGCTGATCTTGCGGGCAAAGAGATAATCCTGACTGAGCAAGAGGTCGTAGTGGTCGTTGTAGAACGTGACCGGCATCCCATAGTCTGTGAACATGAGAAATGTCAGCGTGCGCGTCTCAATCTCACTCTCAGGCACCAGATGCCGCACAAGCGTTTGAAAGAACGTTTCATCGGGAATCCATGTGGTGCGAAAAAACCGCATCACATCGCGCCGTTTGCGGGTGAATTCCAAAATCCACTCGACTGTGCGCCGCCGAAGGCACCACCACTGGCTTCCGATCTGGATTTGGATGTCAGGCGGAATGGGGCGCGTCAGACCCAGTTTGCGCTGGAGGTTGTATGACGCGTAGAACCGCTTGGGCTGTGTGCGCTCGTTGAAGAAGTGGCGATAAATCAGCCGCTCTTCCTTCATCCCGGTTTTGATCCAGTCACTCTCAAAGTAGTCGAAACTTTCGACATAATCGACATCGCGATTGTCCAAAAATTGATGCGCAAAACGTGCCGACTTGATCGGCGCGCAATCGCCCGAGAGCATGTAAAAATGCGTGGCACGCGGAAATTCGTCAACCGCCGCCTCAACCGCGTAAAGCGTGGCTTGCACCAAAGACCAAGCGCCCCAACCGCATTTGATGCGCTTTCTCGCGAAGGTCACACTGGGATTATCCGCCAGGGCTGTCTTGATCCGGTTAAAAGCCTCGGGCTTGGCGCGTGCGTCAAAATGGATCGCCATATAGTCGCCCGCAGCCGTCAGCATCTCAGCCTGACGGATGATCGCCTCAGGGTCCTTGTGACACAGCAGGATGAATGCGATCTTTGCCATTACGGAAACGGTTTAACCTTCGATTTACCGACTGTTTATAGCATTAACGGTGAACAGCGCCTGAATAAACAGACTTTCTTTGGTTTTTTGAACAGGTTAGACAGGATCAAGCCTGCATCAAGCGGGAAAGTATTGGCGGAGGCAGTGATCATGGGATTTCCCGGAACCTGGATGACCGAAAGCGAGAGCGTGGTCTACCGCGTGGTCCCCAAGTGTGCCTGCTCGACCATCGGGCAAATTCTCTATTATTCCGATCATGGCGTGTTCTTTGATGGCGACATTCACGACGCAACAGAGGGCCTTCATAAATGGGCGCGCGAAGACAGTCAGAAGCTGATCAACGCCAATGTGAAAACCCATACCTCCTATGCGTTTTCCTGCGTGCGCAACCCATATACCCGCATCCTGTCGTCTTTTTTCGACAAGATTTGCGGCATTCAGCGCAACGGCAGCCGCTATCGCGGCAAGCTGGTGCCGACCATCATCCAGAAATACGGAATTGAAGTGGGCGGCGACGACGGCAAGCAAGAGTTTGACCAGATCAAAAGCTTTCGCCGGTTTTTGCTCTTTGCTCGGGACACCATCCGCTGGAAACGACCGATGGAGCCAGATATTCACTGGTCCGCGATGTCGGGCCATATCTCGACCTTTATCGTCAACGGTGGCCGCTACAACAAGATTTTCTGGACAGAGAAATTCGATGACGGCATGGGCGAGGTGCTGGGGGCGATCAACACCAAGCATACGATCGACCTCAAAACCATTCCTCGGTTCAACGAATCCGAAGGCCACGGGCCCAAACGCGCACATCCTGTCGAAGAGTATTTCGACGACCTCTCGATGCATCTGATCTACGAAATATACAAACGTGATTTTGACCTCTTCAAATATGATTTCGAGAATCCGGCCAACAAGATGCCAATAGGTGAGATCGACCTTGACGAGGTGCATGCCAAGCTGGGCGACTGATCTGCCCCACGAGGGCTTGCATTCCGGGCCAACTGGCGTATACGGCACGCCAGACATGCGCGTGATGCCCGCTTAGGCAAGAATCACCCCGTTAGGCGGGGGTCCCGGTTGGGTATGACGTGCGTTTACACATATCGAACCGAGAAAGGGTCACTTACATGGCCAATACGCCGCAGTCCAAGAAACGCGCCCGCCAGAACGAAAAGCGTTTTGCCATCAACAAATCCCGCCGCTCGCGCATCCGCACCTTCCTTCGCAAAGTCGAAGAGGCCATCGCTTCTGGCGATAAGGACGCGGCCGTGACCGCCCTGCGCAATGCTCAGCCCGAATTGATGCGCGGCGTAACAAAAGGTGTGGTGCACAAGAACACCGCATCCCGCAAAATTTCGCGCCTCTCGTCGCGCGTAAAAGCAATCGCGCAAAGCTGAGAAGCAACCCTTTGAAACTAAAAGGCAGCGTCGTCGACGCTGCCTTTTGCATGTCTGCGGGTCCGGCTGCGGTCAGAGATTCTTTTCGGTCAAAGCCTCTGTCAAGCGCATAGAGTAGTTGCCGCAACAGGCCGGAGGTTGCTAGTTTCAGACCTGCGATTCACGCTTGGGGGGACAGGCTGTATCGGGGTCAAGCAGAAGAGGGAAACCCTCAGCTATGGCACCGCTACTGAGCATTCTGCTCTAGTCATGTCCAATGCGAATGTACTTTGCGGTCAGGAACCGCGTGGCTTTGGGACGGGCCGCGCATATACGGTGATTGATTTCAGAGTACGCGCTTGTTGACGAGGGGACATGCATCCGTTGCACCTAGCATCGGAACGCAAGTTGCTTTGCCGACTCAAAACTGTGTCGCGCCGGATCGAACAACTGCTGTCGGATCCGGCTTGAGAAGAACGGTAGAGTCGCGGAACGGGGACAGAATGACACAAGAGCAATGGGGCCAGTTGAAGCAAAAACTTCAGCAATCCGTCGGGCAGAGCAATTTCAAGAACTGGATAGAGCCGCTGGAATTTGCTCGCGTCGATGATGGTGTCGCGACCTTTCATGTCCCCACGACATTTCTTGGCAATTATGTATCGCAACATTTTGGCGAATTGATTCTCTATCAGATGAGCAATCTGTCTCCTGATGTCAGGCGCCTGCAATTCCGTGTTGCCGCCAATAGTGGCGCGCGCCCCTCACGGCCTGCTACCGTAGCCTCGGTTGAACCTATCGCCGACAGCATCGTTCCGTCTGCGCCGCTGGACGAGAGGTTCACGTTTGATAGTTTCGTGGTCGGTAAGCCCAATGAACTTGCCCATGCCGCAGCGCGCCGAGTGGCCGAATGCGGCCCCGTTACATTCAATCCGCTGTTTCTTTATGGCGGCGTCGGCCTTGGCAAGACCCACCTGATGCATGCGATCGCTTGGGAATTGAAGATCACCCGCCCCGATCTCAACGTTGTCTATCTCTCGGCGGAACAGTTCATGTATCGCTTTGTGCAAGCGCTGCGCGACCGCAAGATGATGGATTTCAAATCGGTGTTCCGTTCCGTCGATGTTCTGATGGTCGACGACGTGCAGTTCATCGCCGGCAAGGACAGCACGCAAGAAGAGTTCTTTCACACCTTCAATGCGCTTGTGGACCAGAACAAGCAGATCGTAATTTCCGCCGACCGCGCCCCCGGAGAGATTGCCAATCTTGAGGAACGCATCAAGTCGCGCCTGCAATGTGGCCTCGTGGTTGACCTTCACCCGACTGATTATGAATTGCGTCTTGGCATCCTGCAATCCAAGGTCGACCGCTACCGCGCGCAATACCCCGACCTTGCCCTTAGCGACGGCGTGCTTGAATTCCTCGCACACCGGATCAGCACAAATGTGCGCGTGCTCGAGGGTGCGATGACCCGGCTTTTCGCCTTCGCCTCGCTGGTGCGCAAGCCGATCACACTGGAACTGACCCAAGATTGCCTTGCGGATGTGCTGCGCGCATCCGAGCGCAAAGTGTCTATTGAGGAAATTCAGCGCAAGGTCTCGGATCATTACAATATCCGGCTCAGCGATATGATCGGCCCAAAGCGAACCCGCTGCTACGCCCGCCCGCGTCAGGTGGCGATGTATCTTTGCAAACAGATGACATCGCGGTCCTTGCCGGAAATCGGTCGGCGTTTTGGTGGGCGCGACCACACAACGATCATGCATGGCGTCAAGCGTATCGACGAGTTGCGCATTCAAGATGCACAGATTGCCGAGGATCTGGAGCTTCTGCGTCGCACGCTGGAAGGGTAAGTGGCGCCAGCCCTTGACGCTGTCGGTTTTCCAGCCGAAAACTCCAAAAAACACTTGAGGTGCGGGGTGGAGTTGCTACCTTGCCCCTCCCGGCATTGATCCGGCACCTGACAGGAGCGAGGGAATGAAACTCAGCATCGAACGCGGCGCATTGCTTAAAGCCGTGTCTCAGGCCCAATCGGTGGTCGAACGGCGCAATACGATCCCGATCCTCGCCAATGTCCTGATCGAGGCCGAAGGTAACAGCGTACAATTCCGCGCCACCGATCTTGATATCGAAGTAGTGGACAAGGCTCCTGCTCAGGTCGAGCGGGCCGGTGCCACAACTGTATCGGCAGTGATGCTCCATGAAATCGTGCGCAAACTGCCCGATGGGTCGCTGGTTACGCTCAGCGACGACGGGGCCTCGGGCCGTCTTACGGTGCAGGCCGGACGGTCAAATTTCAATCTCGCCACCTTGCCGAAAGAAGACTTTCCGGTGATGGCCTCCTCGGAATATGCCAGCAATTTCTCGGCCCCCGCGCCAGTGCTGCGCCGCCTCTTCGACAAATCGAAATTTGCCATTTCCACCGAGGAAACCCGCTATTACCTCAACGGCGTCTATCTGCACGTCTCGGACGCCGATGGCGGCAAGGTTCTGCGCTGCGTCGCCACCGATGGTCACCGCCTTGCGCGTATTGATGCTGACCTGCCTGATGGAGCCTCGGACATGCCCGGCGTGATCGTTCCGCGCAAGACCGTGGGCGAACTGCGTAAACTGCTCGAAGACGATGACATGAAGATCGCGGTCTCGGTTTCAGAAACCAAGATCCGTTTTGCCACGCCCGACATTACCCTCACCTCCAAGGTGATCGATGGCACCTTCCCCGATTACACCCGCGTCATTCCGCAGGGCAACACCCGCCGAATGGAGGTGGATGCCGCAGAATTCGCGCAGGCGGTGGACCGTGTGGCAACCGTGAGCTCAGAGCGCTCGCGCGCGGTGAAGCTCTCGCTTGACGAAGATCGCCTGATCCTCTCGGTCAACGCCCCAGATAGCGGTGCCGCCGAAGAAGAATTGGCCGTGGCATATGGCGATGAGCGGCTGGAGATTGGGTTTAACGCGAAATATCTGCTGGAGATTGCAAGTCAGGTGGATCGCGAGAACGCGGTCTTCCTCTTCAACTCCTCGGGTGACCCGACGCTGATGCGCGAAGGCAATGACACGACGGCGGTTTATGTCGTGATGCCGATGCGGGTGTGACACCCGTAGGTGCCTGCGGCGGGAGTGTTTCGGAACGATGAAAGGGCCGTGAATGCCCGGCCTTTACCTGTCGGAATTGACCCTCTCGCATTTCCGCTCTCATAAATCAGGGCGACTTTCGCTTGATGCGCGGCCTGTGGCGATTCATGGGCCGAATGGGGCGGGCAAGACGAACCTGATCGAAGCGATTTCACTCTTGTCCCCCGGTCGTGGTCTACGGCGGGCCGCGGCGCAGGACATGGCGCGACGCCCCGAGGCGCTCGGCTGGAAGATCACCGCGATCCTGAACTCTTTGCATCAGGTTCACGAAGTCGAGACCTTCGCCGAAGGCACCGCCGCCCGCCAAGTCCGGATCGACAGCAAGACCGCCACGCAATTGGCGCTTGGCCGTATCGCGCGCCTTCTCTGGCTCGTCCCAGCCATGGACCGCCTTTGGATCGAAGGGGCAGACGGCCGCCGCCGCTTTCTCGACCGCATGACCATGAGCTTTACTCCCGCCCATGCCGAGGTTACGCTCGCTTATGACAAGGCGATGCGCGAACGCAACCGTCTGCTCAAGGATCAGGTGCGCGATGCGCAGTGGTATCTTGCGCTCGAACGGCAAATGGCCGACGCGGGCGCCGAAATCCATGCCAACCGCCAGCACGCGCTCGCCCTGATCATGGGGGCGCAGATGCAAGCCGAAACCGCCTTTCCCACTGCAGAACTGGAGTTGACGCAAACAGAAGGGGAGATGCCGGACAGTGCCGACGATCTGCGTCAAGCATTGGCCGAGAGCCGTTTTCGCGATCTGATGGCCGGTCGCACCCTGATCGGACCGCACCGCGCCGATCTCTACGGTGTCTATGCCGCCAAGGGCGTGCCCGCCGCCGACTGCTCCACCGGCGAGCAAAAGGCGCTTCTGGTCTCGCTCATCCTTGCGAATGCCCGCGCCCTTGCGCGCGATTTCGGGGCGCCGCCGCTCTTGTTGCTGGATGAGGTCGCAGCCCATCTTGACGCCACCCGCCGCGCGGCCCTTTATGACGAAATCTGCGCACTCGGCGCTCAGGCATGGATGACCGGCACCGGGCCAGAGCTATTCTCCGAACTGGGCAACCGCGCACAACATATCCACGTCACAGACACCGCTGGCATCAGCCAGATCACACCAGAGGCCCCATGACCCCGCAACGCGTCACTCTCATTACCCTAGGCGTCGAGGATCTTGAACGGTCGCGTACCTTCTATGAAGCGCTTGGCTGGACCCCGACCGAGGCACTTCCAGAGGTGGTGTTCTACCAGATGAACGGTTTGGTGCTTGGTCTCTTCGGCAAGGCGCATCTCGCCGCCGATCAGGGCCGCCCGGATACCGCCCTCGGGACCGGGGCAATCACGCTGGCCCAGAACTTTGTAACCGAGGCAGAGGTGGACGCCGCCTTTTCCACCGCGCTCGCCGCCGGGGCTACCGCGCTCAAACATCCTGAAGAGGTATTCTGGGGCGGCTATTCCGGCTATTATGCCGATCCCGACGGTCATGTTTGGGAAGTGGCGATGAACCCCTTTTGGCCACTCGCCGAGGATGGCAGCCTGACCTTGCCAGAAGCCCCATGACCATCGCGCCTTTCGATCTGATGCTCTACGCCGCGGCCATGGCAGGCCTCTGGGCTGTGCCGGGCCCGGTCTGGGTGGCATTGACGGCGCGCGCCCTCTCGGGCGGTATGCGCGGGGCATGGCCGCTGGCTGTGGGCGTGGCCTTGGGCGATCTGATCTGGCCGCTCTGCGCCATTCTCGGCCTTGCATGGGTTCTGTCGATCTATGGTGATGCGCTGAACCTGCTGCGCTGGATCGCAGCGGGCGTATTCATCGGTATGGGGCTCTTGCTGATCCGTGCGCCTGCGCGCGTCCCGGGTGCCGATAGCCGCATGACCCGCCCCGGCATCTGGGCCGGGTTTTCGGTTGGCGTGGCGGCGGTCATCGGCAACCCCAAGGCGATCCTCTTCTACATGGGTTTTCTGCCGGGTTTCTTCGATCTCGCGCAGGTTACCGTGCTCGACATCGCCGCGATTCTTGCGATTTCGGCGATCGTGCCCATGCTTGGAAATCTGGCACTGGCGCTTTTTCTCGACCGCGCGCGTCGCCTCTTGCAGAGCCCGGCAGCACTGCGCCGCATGAACATCAGTTCAGGCGTGCTCTTGATTCTCGTGGGGCTTGTGATCCCCTTTACGTGACCGACCTTGCACGCTTCGTCAGACTGAGCATGCCCCAGGAGCAAGCCCGTTCTTGATCAAGGATAGCGCAGCCGCCCCTAGCCCGGCAGGGTACCAGTGAGCACATAGCGCAACAGATCCACAACCTGCGCCGGTTCTCGGGCCACAGCAAGAGCGGCGGCATCTACTTCTTTGAGCGCATGGTCATGTTCGGGGCGTTGCAAGATAATCAGCGACTTGCCAAGTGCCGCTGCATAACCTGCGTCAAAGGCTGCGTTCCATTGCTTGTACTGCTCACCAAAGCGCACCACGACAACATCCGCCTCGGTAATCCCCTTGCGCGTGCGAATGGCGTTGACCATCGCGCCCTTGTGGTCGTGCCAATATTTGTTCGGCTCTTCCCCAAGGATCGCCACGCCGCAATCATCGCTCGCCGCGTGATCCGTGACCGGGCCTGAGAACACCACATCAAGCCCTTTGGACCCTTCAACAATCTGATCGCGCCAATCAGTGTGGATTTCGCCTGAAAGATAGACCTTGAGCATGGTTTTCTCCTCTTGTTCAGCCGCGCAGCACTCCGCCGGTCGCCTTTGTTACCTTTTCGATGATCTTGCCCGATACCGCTTCAATCTCAGCCTCGGTCAGTGTTTTGTCGCGGGGTTGAAGGCGTACGGTCAGAGCGAGGGATTTCTTGCCCTCACCCAGATTACCACCGCTGAAGGCATCAAACACGCGAACATCCTCGATCAGCGCCTTGTCGGCCCCAGCCGCCGCGTTGATGAGGGTCAGCGCCTCGGTTTGGACGTCTACCACAAAGGCGAAATCGCGCTCGACCGCCTGCAGATCGCTGATGTCCAATGCGCCCCTGCTGGCAGATGTCTTGCGCGGCAACGGAATTTCCGCCGGATAGAGGGTAAAGGCCACGGCAGGCCCTTTGACATCCAGCGCCTGCAAAATGCGCGGATGCACCTCGCCAAAGATACCCAGTACCTTTTTGGGTCCCAGACAGATCCGCCCATGCCGGCCCGGATGGAACCATGCCGGCCCGTCGCGCAGGATCTGCACCTTGGCAGGCGCGCCAATAGCGGCAAGGATCGCTTCGACATCGGCCTTGGCGTCGAAGACATCAACCGCCCGCGCTGCGCCATGTACCTCTTTGGGCCCCGAGCGCCCTACAAGAAGTCCCGCGACCTGCAAATGCTGTTCACCCGGCTCGCCACCATGAAAGGCGTGCCCCACTTCGAACAACGCCAGATCCATGATCCCCCGCGCCTGATTGCGGGCCGCAGCCCGCAACAGACCCGGAAGCAGGTCCGGACGCATGTGACTAAGGTCTGCGCTGATCGGATTGGCCAGCATCGTCGCATCATCGCCTCCGCCAAAGAGCGTGGCTGCGGCATGGTCAATAAAGCTGTAAGTGACACATTCGTTATAGCCAAGCGCCGCACAGGCGCGGCGCGCGATCTGTTCGCGCTTTTGCATCGGGCTGAGGATCGGCTTGGGCACGCCAGGCAGGGCGCGTGCCATAGGGCGGCCTTGCAACTTGGTCAGAGATGCAATCCGCGCCACCTCTTCCACCAGATCCGCCTCGCCAAGAATATCAGGCCGCCAGCTTGGGACATAGGCCATGTTACCTTCGAGCTTGAAGCCGAGTGCAGTTAAACTCTGACGCTGCTCGCTTTCAGGAATTTCCATTCCCACCAGCGATTGCACCCGCGCAGGATCAAGCCGGTAGGCGCGGCTCACATCCGGAACCTTGCCCGCGACGACGCGGTTCGAAGGCGCACCACCACATAGGTCGAGGATCATTTGCGTCGCTAGATCCAGTGCTTCCATGTTGAACGCAGGATCAATACCGCGCTCGTTGCGATAGCGCGCGTCTGAGTTGATCCGCAGAGCGCGGCCCGTTGTGGCGATCTGCACGGTGTCCCATACCGCCGCTTCCAGAAAGACATTTACGGTTTCGTCGGTGCAGCCGGTTGTGAGACCCCCCATGATGCCGCCAATGCTCTCAATGCCGGACTCGTCAGAAATCACCACCTGACCGAGGCCAAAGGTGTATTCCTTTTCATCCAGTCCGATCAATGTCTCGCCGCCTGTCGTGCGGTGTATACGAAGGTCACCCTTCACCTTGTCCGCGTCAAAAACATGCAGGGGGCGATTGCGATCATAGGTGAAGAAGTTGGTGATATCGACCAGCGCCGAGATCGGGCGCAGTCCGATGGCGCGCAGCCGCTGTTGCAACCATTCGGGAGAAGGGCCGTTCTTGACCCCCCGGATCAACCGCCCAGCAAAAACCTCACAGCCGCCGGTTGCCGTATCCGCGTCAATCGTCACACCGATGGGGCAGGCGAACTGCCCCTCGATGTCGACAGTTTGCGCCGGTTTCATCTTGCCCATCCCCCGCGCTGCCAGATCAAGAGCAACGCCGCGCACGCCAAGCGCATCGGGACGATTGGGGGTGATGGCAATCTCGATCACGGGGTCAACCTTGGCCGGATCATGGGCGGCCAGCCAATCGGTAAACCGCTGGCCTACCTCGCCCGAAGGCAGTTCGATGATGCCGTCATGCTCTTCGCTAAGCTCCATCTCGCGCTCGGAACACATCATGCCGTGGCTCTCGATGCCCCGGATCTTGCCAACGCCGATGGTGGTGTCGATGCCTGGCACATAGACGCCCGGCTTGGCGATCACGACGGTGATCCCTTCCCGCGCATTGGGCGCGCCGCAGATAATCTGGGTCTCTCCATCCGCTGTCGCGACCTGACAGACACGCAGCCGGTCCGCATCGGGATGCGGTTCTGCCTTGAGCACCTTGCCGATGGTAAAGTCACGCAGCCGCGCGGCGGGGTCGGCGATGCCTTCGACCTCTAGCCCAAGATCGGTCAGGGTCTCGGCGATCTCGGTAACCGAGGCCGTGGTTTCCAGATGCTCTTTCAGCCAGGACAATGTGAATTTCATGCGTGCTTTTCCGCCTGCAAATATAGGTTACAGAGCGCTTTACCGGATATGTCAGGCATGGAAAACCCCGCATTGCTGCGGGGCTTTGTCTTGTTCGCCCTTTGGGATTGGTTACTTTTTCCAGCGGCCCGAGAAATCAAAGGCGCTGTCATAGCCAAACAGCGCGACAGACCCCCCGGTGTGCAGAAAGACGACGCGCTCACCTTTCTTGAAATGACCCTTGCGGATCAGGTCGATAAAGCCCGCAGCCCCTTTGGCCGAATACACCGGATCGAGCAGGATTGCCTCCAATTCGGCAAACATGTGAATGGCTTCGATGCCGGATTCCGTGGGAATGCCATAGCCTTCGCCAACATAATCGGTATTGGCAACCACATCCTCACGCTTGACCACTCCGGCGCAGCCCAGCTTTTCAGCGGTCGCGCAGGCGAGGTTATAGACGTTCTCTTCTTGCTTGGCCTTGGGCGCGCGGACGCCAATGCCCAAGAGCGGAATTTGCGCGTTCATCGCCTTGAGACCGGTGATCAGCCCCGCCTGCGTGCCAGCACTGCCGGTAGCATGAACAATGTGATCCACCTTGAGCGCCCGATCATTGAACTGCGCCAGCATCTCAAAGGCGCAGTTAACATAGCCAAGCGCGCCTGTCGGGTTCGAGCCACCACCGGGAATGGTATAGACATTGCGCCCATCGGCACGGAACTTGTCCGCGACCTTTTCCATCTCGGCATTCATGTCGCCGCCACCGGGGCGCTTTTCCGTGGTCGCCCCGTGCATGTGATCCAACAGAACGTTGCCGCCATTGTTGTAATTGGCGTTGTTCGAACCCGTGCGATCCTCAAGCAGCAGGTGGCAATCCATTCCCAGTTTGGCGGCAAAGGCCGCCGTTTGACGCGCATGGTTGGATTGCGTGGCCCCTTGGGTCATCACCATATCCGCGCCCTGCAATTCTGCCTCTGCCATCAGGAATTCCAGCTTGCGGGTCTTGTTGCCGCCGGTGCTAAGGCCGGTGCAATCATCCCGCTTGATCCAGATTTCAGGACCGTTCAATTCCTTGGTCAAACGGTCCAGCCGTTCCAGCGGAGTCGGCAGATGGGCGAGAAAACGACGGGGATAGCGGGCAAGATGCATGGGTGTCCTCCATTTAACATGCGTTTTTTGCAGGCTAAAGCGGGACAATACGCGCGTCCAATGCTATTATTGTCGTATATAATGCAAGGAATGCAATATGCGGCTAGAGTGGCTGGACGATATTCTGGCAGTTGCTGATGCTGGGTCATTGGCGCGCGCCGCCGAGACACGGCATGTGAGCCAATCCGCGTTTACCCGCCGCCTACGCGCGATTGAGGACGCGCTTGGCGTGCCACTCTTTGATCGGCGGCGCAAACCCGTTGTGCTCTTGCCCGAGATCGAGGCGCAGGCGGGCGAGATGCGGGCGTTGGCCACGCAATTGCGCCACCTGCGCGAAAGCCTGATACAGCGCACCGGTACGCGGGGCCTCACGCTCGCCTGTCAGCACGCGATTACCACCACCCATTCCCCGGCGATCGTCAGCATTCTGACCGCCCAAGGAGGACGACCGGTACGGGTGCGATCCGACAACCGCGAGGAATGTCTGTTGCGCCTGCTCTCCGGCGAGGCCGATCTGGCCGTCGTTTATGCCGTGCCCGAGATTGCGCCACTCACGCTCAGCCGAAGTTTCGAACAGGTCCTGTTGGGGCGAGAGCGACTGAGGCCAGTGGCGGCCCCGCGTCTGGCGCAGGGCAGTGATCTGCCATTTATCGGCTATCCGGCAGACGTGTTTCTGGGACAGATCATGGCGCGCGCGATTCTGCCGCGTATCCCCGCAAACCGTATCCTGCGCCGCCGCGCCGAAACCGCGCTGACGCTCGCCGCCCATGAATACGCGCGCCGAGGAATCGGCGTGGCCTGGCTGCCTGAAGGCATGGTGCAACGCGATTTGGACGAAGGGCGTTTGGTGCCGCTTGATCAGGCGCTGCCGGGGCAAGACATGGAGCTTTGGATGATCCGGCTGAGTGAGCGCAACGATGACGGCTGGGCGCATGACTGGTCGCGGCTGGTCGCGGCCTTGGGCGTCTGAGACTGCTCAGATCACCCGGATCACAGCCTTGTCGATGGCCAGCATATACCCGCGCCGCGCAATATTCTTGACCAATAGCTCGCTCACCAACTGATTGCCCAACGTGTCGCGCAGGCGCTTGATGCGCGTTGCGCCGGCGGCCTCTTCGCAATCCTCGGGTTTGCGCCCCGAAATCACGGCTTCAATCTCGGCCCCGGTCATCACATCGTCATCCATCCGGGCCTCTGCCAGTACACTCAACGTTTCCATGGCGGCATCAGTCAGCTTGAACCCCATATCGTTGAGATACACTGTCTTTTCATCGCGGCTGATGAGCAGGGAACTGACCTGAATCCCCGAGCGCTCGATCTGCGCCATACGGCGGTTGAGGGTGATCAGCATCACCAGAAAAACCAGTGACGCCACCAGCAGAGCTGTTGCGAAGACCAACAGCACAAAGATCACCATCCGGTAGCTGACCAGTGTTTCTGAGAATGCCGTACCTGAAAGGGCAAGGATTTCCAGCAGTTTGATTTCGCCTTCACCGGTCAGCGCGTCATTCTCAACAAAGATCCGCTCGACCTTGGCGTTGAAGGCGTTGGCATCTGGCAGGCTGAGAAACAGGAACACCGCGGCACTGGTCAGAATTGCCACGATGGCCCCGACCCCGGCAATCACCACACGATTGCCGGATCGGCGTGCATCAGCGGCGGTGGTGGTTATCCCGCGCATCCGCGCACCCGTTGACCTATCACCTTAGGTTTCCTTCTTTGACAGCACCTTGAGCAAGGTCAGACCTTGCTGTGCCAATTGCGCCCGGAGCGCGGCCTCTGCTGAGGCGCAGGGCGCGTTTACGACGGTGACGTCGTAATACAGCTCAAGCGGTTTGTCGCGCTTGGCCTTGTATTCTACCTGACAGGCCGCCTGTGCCGTGGTTGCGGCAAGCATCAGGCCAAAGGCAAGGATAAAGGGGCGTGTTATATGTTCCATGCCGCCAAGATGCGCCAAGGCCTGCGGCTATTCAATAACTTGTGCGACGGACTGGCCGGAAAACGGCGTGTTATCTGATATCATTGGGGCGTTATTGCCTGTCTGGGCGGGCTGATCCCATCCTCGGATTACAGCGTTCGGTCATGCGGACCGACGCAAGAAAACGACCGTCAGCATCCTGAAAGGAATGACCATGCACCGCAAGTTCATCGCTCTCATCATCGGCGCGGCTCTGACCGTGTCCAGCCTTACCGCAGCCCCAGCCCAAGCCCAGAACCGCGGCGAAACCGCGGCCATCATCGCCGGGGTTGCGGCGCTGGCCATCGTTGGGGCCGCACTTGCGGATGATCGCAATCGCGACCGCGATCGTCGCAACGACTATGCCACGCGGGGTCATGGCTATCAGCAGCACTATTACTCCCCGAAACGGCACCACAAACAGGTCTACAAACCCAATCATCACCGCCACCACTACAACCAGCACCGCTCTTACGAACCGCAGCGCGGCTATGGCCGCCAGCATCAAGGGCGCCCGGTCTATCAGCGGGGCTATGGCAACCATGTCCCCTATCACCGCGACAACCATCGCAACTAGACCACTCGCTTGTGAAAGGATCATCCAATGTTCAGGAAAATTACCACAGCCCTTATTATTGGTGCCGTTGCGCTGACAACCGCCACCGCCACCCCCGCGCTTGCCCGCGACCGCAGCGACAACCGCAATCTTGCCGTGGGGATTGCCTTGGGCGCAATTGTGGGCGCGGCGATTGCCAGCAACAGCAAGCAGAAAAACAACGACGGCTATCGGGACAATGGCTCGTATCGCGACTACGACGGTCGCAATTACAGCACCCGTGACCGTCGGCATGACAAGGCCTATAACGATCACCGTTATGACAACGGTCGTGGGGGCTATGGCAAAAGTTATGGCAAGGCACAGCGCGTCAATTTGCCGGGGGCTTGCAGGGTCTATGCAGGCAACCGGGCGGGATACTCTGGCCGCTGCCTGAACCAGCGCTACGGCTCTTACACTGCCTTGCCGTCGGCCTGCGCCGTGCGGGTGGGCGGGCATCATCAGGTGATCTACCGGGATCACTGTCTGAACCAATACGGTTTCTACTGAAAACATCGCGCGCGCGCGCAAGGGAGGGGCACGCCCCTCCCTTTGCATTTGCGCTCGGATCATGCGACGTGGGGTCATGCTTGGCCCTGATTTCACCCATGAACGCGCCGCCCTGTCAGAGGGGTATCTCCGCATTGCCGGGGTGGATGAGGTTGGGCGCGGGCCATTGGCTGGTCCGGTGACGGCCGCCGCCGTGATCCTTGATCCGGGCAATATTCCCGAGGGGTTGAACGACTCAAAGAAACTCAGCGCGGCGCGACGTGCCATACTTTGTGAGGCTATCCATGCCTCTGCCGAGGTCAGCGTGGCCCATGCCAGCGTCGCAGAGATTGATCAGCTCAACATTCTGCGCGCCGCGCATCTGGCGATGGAGAGGGCGATTGCAGCACTCGATCCTCCGCCCGATCTTGTCCTGATTGACGGTAACCTGATCCCGCGTGGCCTGACCCTGCCCGCCCGTGCCATTGTGCGCGGCGATGCGGTCTCGGTTTCGATTGCGGCGGCCTCAATTGTGGCGAAAATCAGGCGCGATCAGATCATGTGGGATTTAGCGCAACAGTTCCCCGGCTATGGCTGGGAACGGAACGCCGGATACCCGTCGAAAAGCCACAGAGAGGCGCTCCTAAATCTTGGTGTGACCCCACATCATAGACGTTCGTTCAAGCCGGTGCACAACATATTGTATCAAGAAAATAACTAACCCTCTGATTCAAAAAAGAATTTGACGGCGAATCGGGTTTGACTCATCTTGGTCTCCAACGACCAGAGCGCAGAAGCGCCGGGACAGAGGCAGAAGATGACGACAATGACCAAAGCCAAGGGCGCGCCTGCGCTCCCTCTCAATACGATTATCGCCGGGGATTGCATCGAGGTGATGAACAGCTTGCCAGAGGCAAGCGTTGATCTCATCTTTGCTGATCCGCCTTATAATCTACAACTCAAGGGCGACCTGCATCGACCCGACAATAGCCAAGTGGATGCGGTCGATGATGCTTGGGACCAATTTGCAAGTTTCGCCGCCTACGACAAGTTCACCCAAGACTGGCTCAAGGCGGCGCGCCGCTTGCTCAAACCTCATGGGGCAATCTGGGTCATCGGCTCTTATCACAACATCTTTCGGGTCGGTGCGGCGCTGCAGGATGCGGGCTATTGGATCCTGAACGATGTGATCTGGCGCAAATCCAACCCGATGCCGAATTTTCGCGGCAAGCGCCTGACCAACGCCCACGAAACGATGATCTGGGCGTCGAAATCCGAGGGTGCGAAGTACACCTTCAATTACGAGGCGCTGAAATCGCTCAACGACGGGGTGCAGATGCGCTCGGATTGGGTGCTGCCGCTCTGCACCGGGCATGAGCGGCTCAAGGATGACAACGGCGACAAGGCGCATCCGACGCAAAAACCCGAGAGCCTGTTGCACCGCGTTCTTGTTGGATCGACCAATCCCGGCGATGTCGTACTGGACCCGTTTTTTGGCACGGGCACCACAGGTGCCGTGGCCAAGATGCTGGGCCGCGATTACATCGGGATTGAACGTGAGGCGGCCTATCGCGGTGTTGCGGAAAAGCGGCTTGCGAATATCCGTAAATTCGACCGCGACGCGCTTCAGGTTTCGACATCCAAACGGGCAGAGCCCCGTGTGCCCTTTGGTCAGTTGATCGAGCGCGGAATGTTGCGCCCCGGTGAGGTTCTGACCTCGATCAACGGCAAAGCGGCCAAGGTGCGTGCCGATGGCACATTGGTGGCCGATGGCGTTAACGGCTCGATCCATCAGATCGGTGCGCATCTCGAAGGCGCACCCTCGTGCAACGGCTGGACCTATTGGTGCTTCAAGCGCGAGGGCAAGGTGGTGCCCATCGACGTGCTACGCCAGCAAATTCGCTCGGAAATGGAAGAGCGTCCAAACTGATTACCTAGACACCGCCGGTGCCCAAGGCCTGACTTTCTCGGGCACCATTGACTTGCCCCGCCCTCATGGCGGGGCTTTTTTTGTCATCGGTCCGGTGCAGGCGTGACCAGATCAGCCATCTCGGAAAAAAGCATATCTGGCTGCAACAGTCTGTGTTTTATATCCCAAAGCGCCGCAATGCGCCCCTCCGACAGCACATGCCCGGCCATCGCACCCAGCTTGGCGCGCACGTCCGCTTCGGGCATAGGGGCCTCTGGGCCGCCACGCGCGTTGGCATCGCCTGAGGTCAGTCGCCGCCCGTCCTGCAGGATCGCTGTCACATCAGACCAGCGCCCGCCGGGAAAGCGGGCAGAATGGCGCGGTTCTTCACGCACCGTGATCCGCGCGTGCAGGCCGGCGACCTCCGGATCATTCAGGCCCGAACCGGTGATGTGCTCTGGCCCGATGCGCCCATGCACCAGCAGCGTGGCAAGCGCAAAGCCCAGCGAATACTGCGCCTCGCTCGTCGTCTTGGGAAGGCCCGGAAAAAGGGCGGCGGATTGGGCAAATGTCGCCACTTCAAGCCGCTCAATCTCTGCGGCGCGCAGCCCTTGCTCAACCATCAGCACACGCACCCCTTCCAGCGCGCCATGCGCCCAACGGCAAATCGGATAGGGTTTGATGTAGTTGCGCAGGATGGTCCAATCCTGTCCCAAATCTTCCCAAATATGCGCCACGTCTTCTCTCTCTACCGTAATCGCGGGCGCGCCGGTAAAGCCGCGTTCTGCAAGAAACAGTGACGAAATTCCTACAAGCGCCCCCATTCCCGATCCGTCATGCAACATGGTAGGATTGGCAATTTCGCGCATCATCTGGCTGCGCGGCCCATGATATTCCGCGATCCCCAGAGCCTCGCGCAACACATCCGAGGTCTGCCTGCGCAGATGCGCCCCAAGGGCCGCAACACCCAGCGCATTCCAAGCGCCCGAGGTATGGTAATCGCTGACCGTGGCATGAAGCGCCACACCGGCCCGTGCCGCCACCTCATAGCCCATCGCAAGCGCAGTGAGCGCCTGCCGCCCGGTCAACTGTGGATGCTGCCCAGCATAGGCAAAGAGCGCCGGCACCAACGCGCAGCCGATATGCCCTTTGGTCGGGTTGTAGCCGTCATGCCCATCAAGATTGTCGATCTGCGTAGCAAGCGCCCAAGCCGCCCCAGGCACTGCACAGGTTCGCCCGTCAAATAGCAAAGTTGCGCTGTGTTTGTCACTAGACGCCGCATGAAACTCTACCGCGAAATCGCGTGCAATCTGACCAACCTCCAGTGTCGCAGCCCCCGCAGCGACGCCGAGCGTGTCAATCAGCAGGAGGGCAATACGCTCCAGCACCTCTTGCGGAACGTCAAGCGCGGGATCGAGCACGAATTTCGCGACGCGGTCGAATTGAGGGCGGTCTAGAACACAGGACATCTGAGCAACTTTCTGCAAGAGGGACTGCCCCAAAGTGGCGTGTTTACACGCCGGTTTGACGGCTGTTTGCGACATTTCCTGTCTCGCATTCTCCTCTTGCAGCGCGCAGAACCGGCTGTTAGCAATCAGGCATATCCGTTGGGGTGCCCGTGTTCAGGGCTGAGAGGTGCAAAGCCAACCCATCGAACCTGATCCGGGTGATGCCGGCGTAGGGAACGGACCTCAGCACGCCCGGTGCGCACTCCGTCCGTTTCCCCGCAAGATGAGAGGAACGGCAGATGATTGCCACAGCTTTGACAATCGCGGGCTCCGACAGCGGCGGCGGCGCGGGTATTCAGGCAGATCTCAAGACGTTTTCGGCACTGGGCGTCTATGGAACGAGCGTGATTACCGCCGTGACAGCCCAAAACACCTGTGCGGTGACCGATGTGCATCCCATCCCTAACGCGACTGTTGAAGCACAGATTTTAGCTGTTTTAGGCGATATCAGGGTCGATTGTATCAAGATCGGCATGCTGGGCGACGCAGGTCTCATAGAAACAGTGGCGCGGGCTCTGGCCGAATATCATGGCCCCATCGTCCTTGATCCCGTGATGGTCGCAAAATCCGGCGCGCGCCTTTTGCCGGACGCTGCGCGTGCCGCCCTCGTGGAACACCTTGTGCCACGTGCCGATCTCCTCACCCCGAACCTGCCAGAGGCGGCAGCACTTTTGGGCATGTCAGAGGCGCGCGACAGTACGGAAATGCAGGCGCAGGGCGCGCTTCTGCGGGACATGGGTGCCGTGGCCGTCTTGATGAAGGGCGGGCACGCGCAAGGCGAGACTTGCACCGATTGGCTGATTGCTGACGCAACATACCGCCTCGACGCCCCCCGCATCGCCACGCGCAACACCCACGGCACTGGCTGCACGCTATCATCGGCCATTGCGGCACATCTCGCAAAGGGACTAACCTTGCCAAAAGCGGTTGAGGCTGCGCATGGCTGGTTGCATCGCGCCATTCTCGCCGCAGATGCCCTGGAAATTGGCAAGGGCCATGGCCCGGTGCACCACTTTCACGAGGTTTGGACATGACAGGGCCTGTCACCATCCGGGGCGCGGGCATCGTTGGCCTCTGCGTGGCAACCGACCTTGTCGCGCGTGGCATTGACGTTATTTTACGCGATCCCGCACCATCACCCGGCGCGCATGCCTGCTCTTGGTGGGCGGGCGGCATGCTGGCCCCATTTTGCGAGGGCTTTTCCGCAGAAGAGCCGGTGGTGCGATTGGGTCAAGCGGCCGCCGATTGGTGGGCGGCACAGGGAGTTGAGGTAATCCGACGGGGCTCGCTCGTTGTCACCTTGCAGCGCGACCGCCGCGAACTGGACCAATTCGCCCGCCGAACCATGGGGCATCGATTTGTAACAGGCGAAGAATTGGCCATGTTAGAGCCGCATTTGGTTGAGCGCCACGACCGCGCACTGTTCTTTCCTGATGAGGCGCATATCAATCCTCGCGCGGCACTGCATCACCTGCACAAGCGCCTGGTGGACGCAGGCGTGCGATTCGAACAAGATGCGGCAGAGCCTCATGGTTCAGTGATCGACTGTCGCGGCCTCGCCGCGCAGGACAGTTTGCCCGATCTGCGGGGGGTCAAGGGAGAGATGCTGGTGCTGCGCAGCCGTGATGTGACCCTGACAAGGCCCATTCGCCTGTTGCACCCGCGGTTTCCACTCTACATCGTGCCACGGGGCGATGGTGTATTCATGCTGGGTGCGACACAGATCGAGAGCACAGAGCGCGGCCGTGCCTCGGCTCGGTCCGTGATGGAGCTGCTGTCGGCTGCCTATGCTCTGCACCCCGCTTTTGGCGAGGCGGAGGTGCTGGAAATTGGCGCTGATGCGCGCCCTGCTTTCCCCGACAACCTTCCGCGCCTTTCCCGCAAGGGGGGCACAGTTTATGTCAACGGCCTCTTTCGCCACGGCTTCCTCTTGTCGCCTGCGGTGGCGCGTATGGCAGCAGAGATGGTCTCGGGCGATACTCAGACACCGGAGTTTTATCATGAAGATCACGGTTAACGGCACTGTGCAGGACACCGCTGCACCATCGCTTGATGCGTTGCTGATCGAGCTGGGTTATGGCGCGGCCAAGGTGGCGACTGCAGTGAACGAAAGTTTTGTTCCTGCTGCAATGAGACCAGAACAGAGACTGAATGACGGCGACCGGATCGAAATCGTCGCACCACGGCAAGGGGGCTGACATGCCTGTATTCTACGAGACCGAGATCACCTCGCGGCTGATGCTAGGCACTGCGCAATATCCCTCGCCCGCGATCCTCGCCGATGCCTTCAAACGCTCTGGCGCGGGCATCGCCACCGTCTCTGTGCGGCGTGAGGCAGGGGGCGAGCGCGCGGGCCAAGCGTTTTGGGATATGATCCGCGACCTTGATGTGCGCGTGCTGCCCAATACCGCCGGCTGCCATTCGGTCCGGGAGGCTGTAACAACGGCTCAGATGGCGCGGGAACTGTTTGACACGCGCTGGATCAAGCTTGAGGTGATCGGCCACGCCGACACCCTGCAGCCAGACCCCTTTGGTCTGGTCGAAGCGGCGCGCATCCTGACCGAGGACGGATTTCAGGTGTTTCCTTATTGCACCGAAGACCTTGTGCTCTGCGAGCGCCTGGTAGAGGCGGGATGCCAGGTGTTGATGCCTTGGGGCGCCCCGATTGGTACGGGGCTTGGCCTCAATAACATCTACGGCCTTCGCTCTTTGCGTGCGCATTTCCCCGATCTGCCGCTGGTGATCGACGCAGGCCTAGGCCTGCCAAGCCAAGCGGCGCATGCGATGGAACTAGGCTATGACGCAGTGCTGCTTAACACAGCCGTGGCCAAGGCAGGCGATCCGGCGTCGATGGCCGACGGGTTCGCCCGCGCATTGGAGGCAGGGCGCCTTGCCTATGAGGCCGACCCGATGGAGCCGCGCGATATGGCCGCCCCCTCGACCCCCGTGTTAGGAAGGGCCTTTACCTGATGTCTCTGCCGCGTTTCTATCCGATTTTCGATCACACGGACTGGCTTCGCCGCGTGCTGCCACTTGGTGTTAAACTCGTGCAGTTGCGCATCAAGGATCTTACGGGCGAGGCCTTGAACGCGCAAATTACGCAGGCAGAGAGCCTATGTCGGACCCATGGTGCCACTCTCGTGGTCAACGATCATTGGCAAGCCGCGATTGATACAGGCGCGACTTGGGTGCATCTGGGGCAGGAGGATCTCGACACCGCCGACATTCCCGCCATGCGCCGTGCCGGGCTGAAGCTGGGGCTTAGCACCCATGATCATGCGGAGCTTGACCGGGCTCTCTCGCACGATCCTGATTACGTGGCGCTTGGTCCGGTCTATCCCACCATCCTGAAAAAGATGAAGTGGCACGAACAGGGTCTGGACAAGTTGACCGAATGGAAGCGCCTGATCGGCGACGTTCCCTTGGTCGCCATCGGGGGCATGTCGGTTGAGCGGGCGGGTGGGGCCTATGCGGCCGGGGCGGATATCGTGTCTGCCGTGACAGATATCACGCTCAATCCCGACCCCGAGGCGCGGGTGCAGCACTGGATTGAGGTCACGCGATGACCCGTTATGCACGTCAGATCGCCCTGCCCGCGTTTGGGGTTGCTGGTCAGGATCGGCTTGCGGCGGCGCATGTGCTGGTGGTGGGTGCGGGCGGCTTGGCCGCCCCGGTGCTGCAATACCTCGTGGGCGCAGGTGTGGGGCGCATCACGCTGATGGATGGCGACCGGGTCAGTCTCAGCAACTTGCACCGTCAAACGCTGTTTCGCATGGCGGATATCGGCCAACCAAAGGCGCAGGTTGCCGCGGCACACATGACCTTGCTAAATCCAGATTGCAAGATTTCAGCCGTATTAGAGCCGCTTGATCCGGTCAATGCACCGGGCCATGTCGCGGTCGTTGATCTTGTGCTCGACTGCGCTGACAGTTTCGCGGCAAGTTACATATTGTCCGACACCTGCCATGGCTTGGGCAAGCCGCTGATCAGCGCGTCCATCGTTGGCACCTCTGGCTACGTCGGTGGCTTTTGCGGCGGCGCGCCCTCGTTGCGTGCGCTGTTTCCGGACCTGCCAGACCGATTAGGCAGTTGCGATGCTGATGGCGTGTTTGGTCCCGCTGTCGGTGTTATGGGCAGTCTTCAGGCGCAGATGGCAATCGCGATTTTAGCCGGAATAGAGCCTGATCCATTGGGGCAGCTTGTGACCTTTGAGGCGATCGGTTCCCGCTTCGGCGGCTTCCGCTTTGACAAAGCACCAGAGCCAGAGGATGGATTTCATTTTATTGCCCCCGCTCAGATCACGCCCTCCGATTGGCTGATCGACCTGCGCGCCGAGGCAGAGAGCGGGCCCGCTTTGCCAAACGCCATCCGCCGTAGCGTTTCGGATTTCGAATACCCCACCACGCATCCGCAGGGGCCGCGCGCGGTGCTCGCGTGCCGCTCTGGTTTGCGGTCATGGCAAGCCGCAACACGGCTGCGCGGCCACTGGGACGGCGAAATTGCCCTGATCGCCCTTGGCGACGTTCAACAGGAGACAGATACATGAAACACCTCACCCTGATCTTTGCCCTTTTGGCCAGCCCGGCCATGGCGCAGGACAAGATGACCCTGATCCTCGATTGGTTCATAAACCCCGATCACGGGCCCATCATTCTGGCCGAGGAATTGGGATATTTCAAAGAAGCCGGACTCGAGGTAGAGGTCATTGCCCCCGCCGACCCAAGTGATCCGCCCAAGATGGTCGCCGCCGGGCAAGCCGATCTTGCGATTTCCTATCAGCCGCAATTGCACATGCAGATCGAGAATGGCCTTCCGCTGCGCCGCGTTGGCACGCTCGTTGCCACGCCGCTCAATTGTCTCTTGGTGTTAGAGGATGGGCCGATCAAATCCACGGCTGACCTTAAGGGCCGCAAGGTTGGTTTTTCGGTGGCTGGCGTCGAAGAAGTGCTGCTTTCAACAATTCTTGCGCAGCATGGCCACAGCCTGAGCGATATCGAACTGGTCAGCGTCAACTGGTCGCTGTCGCCCTCGCTCATGTCCGGTCAGGTCGATGCGGTGATCGGCGCCTATCGTAACTTCGAGCTTAATCAGATGGAGATCGAAGGCGTGCCGGGCCGCTGTTTCTATATCGAGGAAGAAGGTGTGCCCGCCTATGACGAGCTGATCTATGTCGCCAATCCCGATTCGATGGATGCCGAGATGATCCGCCGCTTTCTGCACGCCACTGAGCGCGCAACGCAGTACATCATGAACCATCCGCAAGACAGCTGGGAGATTTTCGCAGGCACTTCGCCCGAATTGCAGGATGAGCTTAATGAAAAGGCTTGGGTTGACACTTTTCCACGCTTTGCAACCCGGCCCGCCGCCTTGGATCACGCGCGCTACAAGCGGTTTGAACAATTCCTGCTCGACGCAGGAATGATCAGTGACGCGACCCCGGTTTCCGGGCTTGCCATGGACCTGAACGCAGAATGACGCGCGATTACGGAACGACCTTTCCCCGCTTGCGCGATGCGGCGGGCACGGTCTGGCAGGACTATACGCATCACGCCTTTGTCGAAGGATTGGGTAACGGCACGTTACCGCGCAAGGCCTTCCTTGGTTATCTCGTGCAGGATTACGTATTCCTAATCCATTTTGCGCGGGCTTGGGCGCTCGCTGTGACCAAAGCCGATGCGCTCGAGGAAATGCGCGCCTGCGCCGCCACCGTTGATGCGCTGGTCAATCACGAACTTAGCCTGCATGTGAAAACCTGCGCCGAGGCGGGGCTAAGCGAGGCGGATCTCTACACCGCCGAAGAGCATCCCGCCAACCTTGCCTATACGCGCTACGTGCTTGACGCGGGCCATTCTGGCAATTTCCTTGACCTTCTGGCCGCCCTTACCCCATGCGTCATGGGCTATGGCGAGATTGGCGCGCGGCTAGGGCCGGTGCCTGCGGATCACCCCTATGCGGATTGGATCAACACCTATGCAGGCGACGCCTATCAACAGGTTTGTCGCGATTCTGGCACGCTCTTTGACGGAGCCGTCCTTCTGCGGCTGGGAGCAGGTGCCGAGACAACCCCGGCCTGGGGGCGGCTATGCCAGCGTTTTACTACGGCGACGCGATTAGAGGTAAGCTTTTGGGATATGGGCCTGTCGTTTGGGGCGTGAAACGCTCAGGTCGCGCGGCTGACCACCACTGCGAAAAGCGCGATATACGTAAGCTGGTGCGCGGCCTGATCGAGCCCGAGGTAATACCAAAACCTCGGGTCGATCTCGGTCAGATCCTCTATGCGCACGAGACGCGCCTTGGACCAGTCTATGTGATAATGCAGCGCCACCTCTGCCAGCACGAGACCAAGAGCAAAGTTCCAAGGTAGAGCAAACCATAGCAGGATAGGCAGGCTGAGTATCCCATGCACCCCGGCGTGCACGATACCCGACAGATGCCCATACCTTCCTTTGTTCCGTGCGATCCATGCCGTCTGGAACTGAAAATCGCCAAGGTAATGCTTGATCTGAAACAGGATCAAAAGAAGGCACAGATCAAAAATACTCATCGTGAAAACCTCGGCAATTGCCATGAATGCTGGGCTCTGAACGAACACTCCGTCGGAAACTTGGTTTGATACAATTTGGATCTAACGGTAATTTCCTTAGTCTATCACATCTCGCGGGCATTTGCATCACCGGCGCGGCAAACCCATCGAGACGAGCGTTTCCAGGTCATCCTTGATCCCCGCCACCAGCGCGGGCCATTTTGGAAAGTGAAACCCGTATTTGATTACATCCAACGAGAAATCTGGCCGCACGGTCAAGGCCTGCGCCAAGGCACGCTCTGCCGTGGTCTGATCCCCGGCGCGCAGGGATAGAACAGCATAGGCGGAATGCACAAAGGCCTCCGCCCCAGGATTGCGCGCCGCAGGTTCGAGATACTGGCGCATATTCTCACCCAAGCTCATGTCGCGCATCCAGATGGCAACGGCGAGCATCCAGTAAAAGGACCACAGCATCGGATCCTGAGGGCTGAGGCGAATGGCCTCTAGCCCGGCCGCTTCCATCTCTTCGGTGTTGGGGTTCTTTTGGAAGAGGTTGATAAAGGTCTGCGCGTTATAGATCAGCGCATCGTTGTGATTGAGCGCCCGCGCGCGGGCCAACGCCTCTCTGGCATCGTTTTCTTGCCCTTGCAGCGTCAAAAGTTGCGCAAGCGTGATATGCCCAAGCTCGAGCCTGTCATCCAATTCGATGGCGCGATTGGCGTGAAACATGCCCTTCACCACATCCTCGCGGGGATTGCGGCTCCGGCCCGAGTAAATCCGCACCGCATGAACACGTCCTATCAGCGCATGGGGCAAAGCATAGGTCGGATCTGCCTCGGCGGCGGCATGAAAGAGGGCGGTTGCGTTACGGACGCCGCCAGAGGTGCGCATGTCAATCTCGGTCAGGCCACGCTGGCACATTTCCCAAGCTGACAGGCTCTCGGTGGGTTTGGCGCGCGACATGGCACGCTCATGCGCGCCAATCTCCGGTGTCAGCCCAGTCACGATACAGCGCGTGATGTCATCTTGCAGCGCAAAGAGATCAGCCATGTCGCGATCATAGCGATCAGACCATATCTGACGACCTGTCTCGGCCTCGATCAGTTGTGCGGTGACACGCAGACGGGCACCCGCACGGCGCACAGCACCTTTGACCACATAGCGCACACGCATGTCCTGCGCGATCTGGCGCATGTCTTGCGCGCGGTCTTTATACGCAAAGGAGGAGCCGCGTGCGATGACAAAAAGCGAGCGAAACCGCGACAACTCGTTGATCAAATCTTCGGCGATCCCATCCGCCAGAAACCCATCCTCGACCGAAGAGGACAAGTTATCGAAGGGCAGCACGATGACAGAAGGACGATCTGCGCTCTGGGTGACGGTGCTGCGGTTCTCGGCTTCGACCCCGGTTGTGACATGCCAAACCTCAACCGGCGTGGGGATGTTTCGGACAAATTGCATGCCTTGCCCGGTGATCGTCAGGCCCGGTTCCCGCGCCAGCATGTCGCGCACCGTGCGTGACACGCAAATGCCGCCGGGTGCCGATAGGGTTTCAAGCCGCGCCGCAATATTGACGACATCGCCCAGAACATCGCTTCCGTCGATCAGGACACTGCCGTGGTTTATCCCCACGCGCAGCCAGATACGCAGGTCGTCGGGTTCCTGAAGCTGATGCGCGGCAATAGCGCGTTGCGCGCTCAAAGAGGCATGGACCGCTGCGGCAGGGCCGGGGAATTCCACCAAAAGCCCGTCGCCCATGGATTTGACGACCCGTCCACCATGATCAGCAATCGCCGGGTCAATAATGGCGTGCCGCAAGATGCGCAGCCGCTCAAACACCCCCTCCTCGTCCATTGCGACGAGGCGAGAAAACCCCACCACATCCGCGGCGGCGATAGTTGTCGCCCTGCGCTCCAGCGCTTTCACCTCTGTCCCCTTCGTCGCGGCGCCCGTTCCGCCCCCAAAGTTTAAGGTAAGCGGGTGATCTTTGTCACCTGAGCATTTTGAGTGATACTTAGCGTCGGGGCCATTTGTTTCCAGATATCAAGCCAACCTTTTGACAAAACGGTAACTGCTGGCTTGTCGCTGAAAATCAGACCAAGGGTCAGGGGCAATGAAATCCAGATCATGCCATAATAGGCTGGGATTTGTTTCAGCGGGCCATATCCCTGCACCGAATAGGCATATTCCAGCATTCCTGTCAGGATCAGCAGATCATTCTTGGCGAGAAAATCGTAGAAGCTGTCATATTGCAGCAACTCCTTCGGCGCACTCAGCGGCATCGGCAGGGTAAGCCCACGGTAGATCGCCAAGAGCACGTCATACTCTGCAAGACGCACAAAGATTTCGGCCTTGACCTTATCCTCATTGAACCCGGCCATCCAGTTTTCCGGATCGGCAAAGGGCTGGTTGGCCTCGTAGTAACCTTTGAGCAGGGTGTAGTCGTCATAATCCATCAAGGTGGCCGGGGCAGGCACGCCGGGAAACTGCCCTGTCGTCACCATGGCGCGGATTGAATGGCCTGCGGGGTCCTGGTGATCGGCGGTCAGAAACATGCCCTCGCGGATATTCCCGTCCATGAACCCGCAGGCGGCAAAATGCGCGGCCATCTTGTCATACGCGGGTGAGAGATAGCAGGTGCCCAATTCACAGGGTGTGGGTTGCCCATTGGGCGATGGTGTATCGTAGGTGACGGTATGCGTTTTGCCTCCGAAACGGTCTGTGGATTCGAGGATTTCGACATTGGTATAGCCCAAACCTTGCAGCCGATGCGCGAACATCATGCCCGAAGGCCCAGCCCCCAGCACAATGATAGGCGCCCCTTTGTCGGCAGGTAGCGACCAACCCAGCGCCGCCTGCTGATCCAGCAGCATCCCGCCATATTGCCAGCACTGCAGCACGGATTCAAAGCAGGTCGAGCCATGCACAAAAACCGTGTTGTTCTTGCCCTGCAGGCCCAGATAATTCCACGGTCCGCCACCGCGAAGACCCGTATTATCGAAATGGTCGAAATAGGGCGTCCGCAGATCGACCGGCGCGCCGGTGCTGTCGGTCACAATCTCATAATCCGGATAAGGCCACCAATCGAGCGTCGGCAGCGTCTGCTCCAGATTGGCGAGAAACTCCGCCTCGGTCATTGGCGGATTGGCCGGACCCTGTAGCTGATACACGGTGACAAGGTTCTCAGTCATGGAGTTGGCGGTCTCTAACGAGAATTGCTTGGCTGTTTCGTTGCGATACCCACTGACATGGCCCGCCATGGCCGAAATCTCTGTCGGCGCTAAAATGATGCCATATTGCGGCGCAGGATTGGGCACCTTTACCCTCACCAAAGTGGTGTGAAAGGTAAAGTTGGTCAGCTGACCAAAGACCGCTGTTTCTGCTGCGGTATAGTCACAAATACTGCTCAGATTGCGTGGCTCGCAGGCGACGACCAAAAGATCGCAAGTTTTGGTGACTGGGGCAGCCCCATCAATGGCAACGGTCAGCGTGACGGCTGGAGAGGTTGTTGTGGGCGTCAAAACAGGTCTCCTGGAATCAGTGATGAAAAACTGGCCCGAAACGGGGCAATTTTGACGCTACACTGATTTGCGTAACGGTTGAATCTTTTATGCGGGGCACAAGCCTTGCGCGCAGAGCTCTAGCGATAGGTGCGCTCTTCAATCGGGGTTTCGTCAATCCGGGCCAATAGCCGATCAAGCAGGCTTTGTTCCGCCCGATTGAGCACGGCGCGCGGATTCCAGACAACGTGCACATCAACCGCCGCCGTCTGATCATAGGGGGGTAACTGCCACAAAAGCCCGTCTCGCACATCGCGCTCCGCCACATGCAACGGCAGCGGACCCACGCCAATTCCCGCGATGATCATGCGCCGCACCTCTTCCAGATGGCTGGAGGTGGCGATGATCTGATCCCCCAATTCCGCCTGTGCCCGCATCAAGGTTACGGGTTTGAGGGCGTCTTGCAATCGGTCGGTTTCAAAGCTGACGGCCGAGCGCCCAGCAAGGTCCGCCCGCGTGAGATCACGTTGCCCAAACAGCGCATGGCGCGGCCCGCAAAACAAGCCAAAGAACTCTCGATAAAGGCGCATATACTCTAGCTTGGGGTTGCGCTGATGCACAAGGCAGATGGCAAAGGAGGCCGAGCGCGCCGACACCGTTTCAATCGCCTGCGCAGAAGAATGCACCTCGATTGCCAACGTCGCGCGGGGGTTTTCAGCATGGAACTCTGCCAGAACCTGATCAAAAAGCGGGCAGATCACGTGAGAGGCCAAAGACAGGCGCACATGACCCGTCACCTCATCCGTCATATCGCGCATGAGGGTCGAGAGGCGCAAAATAGAGCCTTGGATATCCAGCGCCTCGCGATACAGAACCTCGCCCGCCTCGGTCAGTGCGAAATGCCCCGGTGTGCGGTGAATAAGACGTTTGCCAACCCGTTCCTCTAACCGTTTCAACGCTGTAGACACAGACGGCTGCGTCAGCCGCAACCGATGTGCAGCATCCGTAACAGAGCTGGACTGCGCCAGCGTGACAAAGGTGCGCAAGAGGTTCCAATCCATCTCGCGCATGATGCGTTCGGGGCTGTTACGATCATCCATAGGCTACATCTATTGTCACAATTCCCATTATCTATTTGATTAATGATGGCCTGCTTTGCACCCTCATCGCAAGCCCGCATTTGACGGGTCGCGCATGAAAGGGAGACGCATGTCGGTTGAGGCCCGCGAAGCGAGGCAGCCGTGGATTCTGTTGTCACCCGCCTTGGGGGCGGTGACGCTTCTTTTGCTTGTGCCGCTCATGTTCATCGTCGTCTATTCGTTCTGGCTGCGCTCGGCGATGGGCGCGGATACGGTCGGCTTCTACCTCGACAACTGGCAAAAAGCCCTCACGGATCGGTTTTACCGCGACATCCTGCTCAACACGTTGAAAATCGCGGCAATCACCACGGCAATCTGTGCCCTGATGGGGTATCCGGCGGCCTATTTCATCGCCCGTTCGCGCGGCAACAAGATGGTGCTGCTGCTCTTGCTTATGCTGCCGTTCTGGATCAGCTATATCATCCGCACGATGAGCTGGATCAACATTCTGGGCACATCCGGCGCGCTCAATTCCCTGCTCTTGTCGCTTGGCATCATCAACGAGCCGATCCAGATGCTGTATAACGAGGCCACGGTGATCCTCGGGCTTGTGCATTTCTTGCTGCCCTTCATGGTGCTCAATGTCTACGTGAGCCTTGAGGGCATCGACACAAATCTGGAGGATGCTGCCAATTCGCTGGGGGCAACACGGTGGCAGGCGTTTACCCAAGTCACCTTGCCGCTCTCGCTTCCCGGCCTCGCGGCGGGCGGCTTGCTCTGCTTTGTGCTGGGCGCTGGCACCTATATTACCCCGGTGATTCTTGGCGGGCCACGCGATGCGATGTTCGCAAATCTGGTGTTTGAGGCGATCATCACCCAGTTGAACTGGCCACTTGGATCGGCGCTGTCGCTCTTGCTGTTGATCGTATTGGGGCTGCTGGTCGCCATCTACAACCGCTATCTCGGCATGGCGCAACTGGCCAAGGGGCTGGGCTGATGGGGTGGCAGATCATCCGCGCTTGGACCGTTATGGTCTATGCTTTCATGTTTTTGCCGGTGGCGGTGGTGGTGCTATTGTCATTTAACGCCAACCAATTCGGCAGTTTTCCGATGACTGGCGTATCGCTGCATTGGTTTCAGGAACTGTGGAATAACGACGCCGTGATGCGCGCCTTTCGCACGTCGCTTGTGCTTGGTCTGATGACCGCGGTGATCTCGACGACCTTGGGGATTTTGGCAAGCCTTGCCTTGGTCCGCTACAACATCCCCGGTCGCAACGCGATCACCACGCTGCTGATTGCGCCTATCCTTGTGCCAGAGGTGGTGCTGGCGGTGGCGCTCTTGCTGTTTCTCAACTGGCTGGGCATCGGCAAGAGTTTCGCACTGCTTCTGGCAGGGCATGTGATCTTTACCCTGCCCTTCGTGATCCTTGTGGTGCAGGCGCGTCTTGTCAGCATCAAGCGCGATGTAGAAGAGGCCGCACTCAGCCTCGGCGCCTCGCCGGTGCAGACCTTCTTTTCCGTGACCCTGCCGTTGATGCTGCCCGCCGTCGCGGCGGGGGCGCTCTTTGCTTTCACCATCAGCTTTGACGACATCACCGGCACGCTCTTTTGGAAACCCGGCGGGGTCGAGACCGTGCCGACGCAGATCTTCTCGATGCTGCGCAATTCGATCAGTCCGGAAATCAACGCCCTTGGCACCGTGATGATCGTGATGACCGTGGGCCTGCCGCTGCTCGGAGCGGCGGTGGCCCGCAAACTCGCCATGAAAGGCGGCACTTAAGAACCGCATTAACCCTCAACAAGGAGAATTAAAAATGGACAATACCAAACGATACGAAAGACTGCTCGACCGCTATCGCAACGGCGATCTGGACCGGCGCAATTTCCTGGGCCTGATCGGCGCTGCGGGCCTCGCATATGGTGTGCAGACACCCTTTGCCAAGTTCGCCCAGGCTCAGGATGTGAAACAGGTCCGGTTTGATGGCTGGGGCGGGGTGGTGTCTGAAGCGTTCCGCAAACATGCGTTTGACCCTTACACAGCAGAAACCGGGATTACCGTGGTCGATGGCACCTTTGCGGGCGGCGATGAATATCTGGCACAGGTCCGCTCTAGCCAAGAGGGTGAATATAACATCGCGCATCTGTCCGGCGTGTTCGACTATGCGCGCTATGTGAACTTTGGCCTGACAGTCGAGTTGAACCTCGACAACATCCCCAACATGGCGCTGGTGATGGATGCGCTGACCAATGCCTTCCGCCGGGTGACCCCGGATTACCTCTCGGCTGTGCCTTATGACTATGGAACCACGGGGCTGGCCTATAATCGCAAGTACATCTCAGATGAGGAGATGAAAGAAAAAGGTGCCTCGATCCTCATTGACGCCGCTTACAAGGGCAAGATCGGCGGTTGGTCAGATTGGCGCACGCGGGTCTGGTATGGCGCGTTGCAGACCGGTCAGGACCCGAACAACATTCAGGATATGGAAGCGGTCTGGGATGCGATCCGCAGCCATCGCGATCTGGCGCTGAAATATTGGTCCTCGGGCGCAGAGCTGATGAGCCTTCTGGCCGAAGAAGAGATCTACGTCACCGAAGGCTGGTCTGGCCGCATCGCCGCCCTTCAACAGCAGGGCCACGACATCGGCTATTATGACGCGCCCGGCAGCTTTGCTTGGCAGGAATGTCTGCACGTGCTCAAGGGCAGCCCGGTTGAGGCATGTGAGGAGTTGCTGAACTTTATGCTCGCGCCTGAAACCTCAATCGCTGTGGCCGAGGGGCAGAATTATCCGCCCGCTCTGGATGGGACCAAGGTGGATCTGGGGTCCAAGATCCCAACCCTGCCCGCCTACGACCCAACCGGCACGCTTGAATCGCTGACCTTTGCCAACCCGACGTACTGGAACGGCAATGAGGCCGAATGGTCCGAAACCTTCAGCCGCGTGCAGCGCGGGTATTGAGCCAGAACCGCGTCCCGATATGGGGCGCGGTCCACCCCGAGAGGACCCCGCGAATGAGCGCCGTCACCCTGAAGAACATCGTCAAGCGGTTCGGCACCTTTACCGCCGTTCATCGCACCACACTGGAAATTCCCGAGGGGGCTTTTGTCACGCTGCTTGGTCCGTCGGGCTGTGGCAAGACGACCAATCTGCGAATGATCGCGGGGCTTCTCGATCCCACCGAGGGCGAAATCCTCATTGGCGGCAAGCGTGTCAACGACGTGCCCATTCACAAGCGCAATCTTGGTCTCGTCTTTCAGAATTACGCGCTTTTCCCGCACAAGACTGTGGCAGAAAATGTGGCGTTTGGCCTGAAATACCGCAACGTCCCAAAATCCGAAATTCCAGCCAAGGTGCAGGCTGCGCTTGATCTTGTGCAATTGCCCAATGTCGGGGAACGCTACCCCAAGGAACTGTCGGGCGGGCAACAACAGCGCATCGCCCTTGCCCGTGCCATCGTGATCGAACCAGATGTGCTTCTCCTTGATGAACCGCTCTCGGCACTTGATGCCAATCTGCGCGAAGATATGCGCGTTGAACTCAAACGTATCCAAGAACGGATCGGCGTAACCACGGTCTTTGTCACGCATGACCAATCCGAGGCGCTGGCCATGTCCGATTTGATCGTTGTCATGTCCGAGGGGCGGGTAGAGCAAGTGGGCAAACCCGAAGAGGTCTACAACACGCCGGCCAGCGAATTTGTCGCGAACTTTCTCGGTGCGTCCAATATCTCTGAGGCGCGCTGCGTCGAACATGGCGCAGCGGTCGTCGTGGAGGATGCCATATTTGGCCGAGTGAGTGTGCCTGCCGCCAAGGCGCCTAATCTGAGCGGCACCGGCCCAGCCAAGCTGGTGGTGCGCGCCGAAAAGCTGAGGCTCGCGCGCGATCCCGCGCCCGAGGGTGTGATTTCTGTTCCCGCGACCGTGGAAACAGTGGATTATCAAGGGCAGGCTGTGCGGTATTTCGTGCGTGCAGGTGAGGCGCAGTTACAAGCCATCAACATGATCGACGACCACCCATTTGCGGTGGGCGCTGCGGTGCATCTGCACTTGCGCCCGCAAGATTGTGCGGCGTTACCGGGATAAGACAATGAACGTAAAACCCTCTCACCTTTTCTATCAGGGACGCGAGCGCAAGCCGGTCCTCGATCAGGCGCGCGGCGTCTATATGTGGGACGTGGATGGCAAGCGCTATCTTGATGGCTCATCTGGCGCGATGGTCTGCAATATCGGCCATTCAAACGAAAACGTGCTCGACGCGATGCGCCGCCAGATGGAGAAATCCACCTTTGGCTACCGCTTGCATTTCGAGACCGAGGCCTCCGAGAAACTTGCCGCCAAGACCGCCGCCCTCTGCCCTGAGGGGCTGAACCGGGTGTTCTTTGTCTCGGGCGGGTCCGAGGCCGTGGAATCCGCACTGAAGCTGGCGCGCCAATATGCGCTGGCCATCGGAGAGGGCAGCCGTTGGAAGATCATAAGCCGCGCACCATCCTACCATGGCTGTACGCTAGGCGCGCTTGCCATCACCTCTTATGCGCCGCTCACCGATCCCTTTGCGCCGATGATGCAGGCAATGCCGAAAATTCCCGCACCGCGCGCCTATCTCGATGGGCTGGACGCCGACAAAGAGGCGACCGGGCATCACTATGCCGACATGCTCGAGGCCAAGATCATCGAGGAAGGCCCCGAGAGCGTGCTTGCCTTTGTGGTTGAGCCTATCGGCGGGGCCTCAACGGGCGCTCTGGTGCCACCGCGCGGTTATATGGAGAGGGTGCAGGAGATTTGCCGCAAATACGGCGTGCTTTTCATTCTGGACGAGGTAATGACCGGCGCAGGACGGACCGGCAAATTCCTCGCCTCTGAACATTGGAACCTCGCTCCTGATATTATCGTCATGTCAAAGGGCTTTGCCGCTGGATACGTGCCACTGGGTGCGATGGTTGCGCATGAGCGGTTGGTCGAGCCGGTCTTGGACGCTGGCGGCTTTCTCCACGGCTTTACTTACGCAGGCAACCCACTGGCCTGCGCCGCCGGTCTCGCCGTGATCGACGAGATTGAGCGGATGGATTTGGTGGGCAATGCCGCCCGCATGGGTGACCGCCTGCAAGAGCGTTTGCGTGGCTTGATGCAGCGCTATGCCATCATCGGTGATGTGCGCGGCAAGGGGCTGCTGACCGCGTTCGAATTCATGGCGGATCGCGGCACCAAGGCCCCGCTGCCCAAGGGTTTGCGCGCCTTCGACCGATTTGTGCAGATCGCCTATGAGAAAGGTCTGATCGTCTACGCCCGCCGCACCCGTGACGGGGTTGAGGGGGACCATATCATCGTCGCCCCCCCGATGATCGTGACCGAGACGCATCTGGACGAGATCACCGAAATGCTGGATGCATCGCTGGCAGAGTTTACCGATGAAATTCGCCCGGCACTGGAGCGAGCTTTATAATGCGCGAAATCATAATTACTTGCGCACTTACAGGCTCGATCCATACGCCGTCCATGTCGCCGCACCTGCCCATCACCGGCGATGACATCGCCCGCGCAGGGATCGAGGCGGCCGTGGCGGGCGCGGCTATTCTTCACCTGCACGCCCGTGATCCAAAGACCGGGCGGCCCTCTGCAAAACCAGAGCATTTCCAGGCCTTTCTACCACGCCTGAAAGAAGGCTGTGATGCGGTCCTGAACCTCTCGACCGGGGGCAGCGCCACGATGACGCTGGATGAACGCCTCGCCGCGCCGAAAGAGGCCGCGCCGGAAATGGCCTCACTCAACATGGGCACAATGAATTTTGCGCTCTATCCAATGGCAGAGCGGATCGCCGACTGGCAGCACGACTGGGAAAAACCCTTTCTCGAAGGGTCCGACGATCTGGTGTTCAAGAACACGCCCCGCGACATCGCCCGCATTCTGACGCAACTGGGCCAAGAGCGCGGCGCGCGGTTCGAGTTTGAGTGCTACGACCTGAGCCACCTCTATATGCTCCGACATTTCGCGGATCGCGGGCTGATCCGCGCCCCTTATTTCATTCAGTTTGTTTTTGGCGTCTTGGGCGGAATGGGCGCGGACCCCGAGAACCTCACGCATCTTGTGCGCATCGCAGACAAGCTTTTTGGTCAGGACTATATGTTTTCCGTTCTGGCCGCGGGACGGCATCAGATGCCGATGGCGGCGCAGGCGGCGGCGATGGGCGGCCATGTGCGCGTCGGGCTTGAGGATAGTCTGACCATCGGACGCGGCACGCTTGCGCGCTCTAACGCGGAGCAAGTCATCAAAGTGCGCGGCATTGTCGAGGCGTTGGGGCGCGTCGTGGCCAGCCCCAATGAGGCCCGCACTCTGCTGGGCCTCAAGGGTGCTGACCGGGTGGCGATCTGACCCATGGTAGATTTTCGCGCAGTCGAAACAGAGGACGACATGGCGTTGCTAGACGCGGCCCTGCGCCAGCTGAGCGCGGATTTGGGCGATGCGCATAGCGCCGGTCTTGACGCGTTGCGCGCCGGGCTGACAGGCAAGATACCGGCGGCATACGGCCTGCTCGCGCTCGAGGGCGATCTGATCGGTGCGGCCCTCTTTGGCCCGCTTTTTTCCACCGTACGCGGGGCGGCAGGCGTCTATGTCTCCGACCTTTGGGTCACAGAAGCAGCGCGCGGTCAGGGACTTGGCCGCACGCTTTTGTCCGAGGTAGCGCGCCGCGCAGGCACGCTGTGGCAGGCGGAATGGATGATGCTGGCGGTTTATGCGCATACACCCGCCTCGCGGCGGTTTTATGAGCGCCTTGGATTCGAGGCGCAACCGCAGGCCACGCAGATGCGCCTGCCGCAGCCTGCGATGCGGCGGCTGAAGGGAGAAGACGGATGAAGGCGATTTTCGACGATCGGCAATGGCGACACGACCCCAAACATTTCATGGCGAACGGGGTGATCAAACCCTGCCCCGAGCAGCCTGAGCGTATCGCGCGCCTGACGGACGGGGCCAAAGCAGCCGGTTGTGACTTTGTTGCGCCAAAGGATGCCGGTCTTGGGCCCATCGCGGCGCTTCATTCGCCAGAATATGTGACTTTCCTGCGCAATATTTACACCCGATGGCAACGCATCGACGGCGCAGGGGATGAGGTGATCCCAAATGTTCACCCTGCCAATCGCAGCGACAGTTATCCCAAATCCGCCGTAGGCCAAGCGGGCTATCATCAGGCCGATACCGCCTGTCCCATCGGGGCGGGCACGTGGGAAGCGGCCTATTGGTCAGCACAGACCGCCATCACTGGGGCCGATATGCTCGCCGCTGGCGAGCTTGCCGCCTATGCCCTTTGCCGCCCGCCGGGGCATCATGCCTTTGGCGATCTGGCGGGTGGGTTCTGCTTTTTCAACAACGCCGGGATTGCGGCAGAGCGGCTGCGCACAAGCGGCATGCGCGCCGCGATCCTTGATGTTGATGTGCATCACGGCAACGGAACCCAAGGGATATTCTATGACCGCGACGATGTGCTGACTGTCTCGATCCATGCCGATCCGGCGCGGTTCTATCCATTCTTCTGGGGCCATGCCGATGAGCGCGGCACCGGGCGCGGCACCGGCTATAACCTCAATCTACCGCTTGAGCGCGGCACCGGGGATGACGCCTATCTGAAAACACTCGACACCGCGTTAGAGCGGGTGGCGAATTTCGGGGCTGATGTCGTGGTCGTGGCCCTCGGTCTTGATGCCTATGAGGGCGACCCGTTTCAGGGTCTGGCGATCACCACACCCGGGTTTGCGCGCATCGGGGCCGCGATTGCCAGGCTGGGGATACAGACACTCTTTGTGCAAGAGGGCGGGTATCTCTGTCAGGAATTAGGCCAGAACCTTACATCGGTTTTGACAGGATATGAGGGGGCTTGATCATGGCCGATGTGATCGTGATCGGCGGCGGTATCGCCGGGATCAGCGCTGCTGCGGAACTGGCACGCGGCGGGGCTGATGTATTGGTGCTCGAAATGGAGGGGCAGATTGGCTATCACGCCACAGGCCGCTCAGCCGCTATCTTTATTCGCAACTATGGCAATGCCACGCTGCGCGCACTCAATGCCGTGGCGGAACCGATCTTTGAGCAGCCGGGCGAAATCAGCGACCAACCGCTGCTTAGCCCGCGCGGCGAACTTATGGTTGCCTCCGAGGAAGAATTGCCAATCCTCGACGCCTATCTCGACGGCTCGACCGGCATTGACCGGCTGACCGGCAAGGAGGCCGCCGAGATTGTGCCGATCCTGCGCGCCGACCGTATTGCCGGGGCGATGATCGAACGCGGCGCGCGCGGCATCGACGTGGACCGTTTGCTACAAGGCTATGCGCGGATGCTACGGGCAAGGGGGGGACGAATCGTTACAGGTGCTGTGGTGACCGGCCTGTCGCATCGCGCCGGGCTCTGGCAGGTCAAGACCGCACAGGAACAGCATAGCGCCCCGATCATCATCAACGCGGCAGGTGGCTGGGCGGATGACGTGTCCGCCTTGGCCGGAGTGCCGCGCGCAGGATTGCAGCCCTACCGGCGCTCGGCCGCGATCATTCCAACACCCCAGGGCTATGAAACAGAGCATTGGCCTATCTTTGGCTCTATCGCAGAGACATGGTATGCCAAGCCCGAGGCAGGCAAGCTGATGGTTTCCCCCGCCGATGAAGACCCGGTAGAACCGCATGATGCCTGGGCCGATGACATGGTGCTGGCCGAGGGGCTGCATCGGTTCGAGCAGGCGGTCAGCGTGTCGGTGACACGGGTAGAGCATAGCTGGGCAGGCCTCCGCACCTTTGCCCCTGACCGAACGCCCGTAGTGGGATTTGATCCGCGCGCGACAGGCTTTTTCTGGCTGGCCGGGCAAGGCGGCTACGGGGTGCAGACCGCCCCCGCATTGTCACGCCTGACAGCGGCGCTGATTGCGGGGGTTGCACCAGACGTCTCGTCGGAGGTGCTGGCGGCCATGGAGCCGGGGCGGTTCGGGCTAGAATAGCAGCACCCCGCTGCACAAGGTCTGCAGCCCTGCGCTCAGGCCTGCGTTTTGGCCTTGATCGATGCGAACTTGCGCAGCAGGTGATCTTTCATCAGTTTACCGCAACGCTCCGCATCCCGCGTGCGCAGCGCGTCCAGAATGGCCTCATGCTCTTCTACTGCCGCGCGCCAGCGTTCGGGGGTCAGGTTGGCCTGATAGCGTGCCCGCTGCACCCGAAAGGCCAAAAGCTCATGCGCACGCAGCAAAGTCTCATTTTCAGCTGCGGCCAGAACCGCTTTGTGAATCGCTTGATTGATGCGGAAATACGTCGGGCGATCCGCCTCGTCATAGGTCCGTCGCAGGGCCGTTGTCATCTCTGCGATGTCCTGCACGGTCTCTGCGCTTGCCTGCATCGTGGCCAATTCGCCGGCCAAGCCCTCAAGTGCGGCAAGCACGCAGAACACCTCTGCCAATTCTGCCTCGCTCTGACGGGTGATGACCGCGCCGCGATGCGGGATAAGGTCAAGCAATCCCTCTGCCGCCAAAACCTTGAGCGCCTCGCGTAGCGGTGTGCGCGACACGCCGAATTGCTCGGTCAGGGCCTTTTCGTTGATCTTCTCCCCGGGCTGCAATTGCCCCTCAAGGATCATCTGACGCAGTCGATTTGTGATCTCAACGGCGAGCGCGGTGCGGCCAATCGGATCGGGTTTGAGGGCGGTCATGGGGGCCTCCGGGCCGGGGTTATCCATCTTTGCGGCCCTCCCTTACAGCATTTTGCGATGCCCTGTCGAAGATTTCCGCGATATGCAGCGCGCGGCGGTCGGTGCCATCTGCGATCTGGTGGCGGCATGAGGTGCCGTTCGCGATCAAGAGATCATTGGATGCTGCGGCGCGCACGGCTGGAAGCAGGGACAGCTCGCCCATTTTTAGGGATACGTCGATGGTTTCAGCCTGATAGCCAAAGGCCCCCGCCATGCCGCAGCAGCTGCTCTCGATGGTCTTTGGGTCAAGATCGGGGATCAGCGCCAGCGCCTGTCCCATATCGCCCATCACGCCCGCCGCCTTTTGATGGCAATGGCCGTGGACATGGGCAGTGTGCCCCAGAGTGCCCAGCGGCAGATCAAGCCGCCCGGCGCGCGCCTCGCGCGCGATGAACTCTTCGAAGAGATAGGCATTCTTTGACAAGAGCTGCGCCTCTTCCCCCGGCAAGAGCGTGAGAAACTCATCCCGCAACGTGAGCAGGCAAGACGGCTCCAGCCCCACCACCGGCACGCCAGCACGCACATGCGGCAAGAGCGCATCCAAGGTCCGCCGCGCCTCGGCGCGCGCCTTGTCGATCATCCCCGCCGCCAGATATGTCCGCCCACAGCAAAGCGGGCGACCGGGCGCATGTGCGGTGATCACCTCATAGCCTGCACGGGTCAGAACGCGCAGTGCGGCACGCGGAATCTCTGGCTCCATCCAGCGGTTGAACGTGTCAGTAAAGAGAATGATCTTGCCTGCCTTGGTCGACGAGCGGGCGCGCTTGACCTCAGAGTCCTTGAAAAAATCCCCTCGAAACATGGGCAGAGACCGCGCATGTGCCAGACCGGTAATCCGCTCGCCAAGCCCGGCGAGAAACGGCACCCGGTTGCGCAGGGCGATCAGGCCCCGCAGCGCCACCGCAAATCGAGCATAGCGTGGCATCTCTGCAATCAGCCGCGCGCGCAGACCGAACCCCAGCTTTTGACCCCGCTGATAGAGCACCTCGGTCTTCATCTTGGCCATGTCGACACCGGTTGGACATTCGCGCTTGCAGGCCTTGCACCCGACACAAAGCTTCAGCGTTTCGGCCATCTCATCCGAGAAAAGCGCGTTTTGGCCAAGCCGCCCCGAAAGCGCAAGGCGCAGCGTGTTGGCACGGCCTCGTGTTGCGTCGCGCTCATCTCGGGTCACGCGGTAACTCGGGCACATCGCCCCGCCTGCCAGCTTGCGACAGGCGCCGTTGTTGTTACACATCTCGACCGCGCCTTGAAATCCGCCGCCCTTGCCTGTCCAGGCAGACCAGTCGTGGCCGGTTTTCAGATCGGCGAAATCATAGCCCGGCGGATAGCGCATAAGGCTGCGGTCGTCCATTTTCGGCGCATGTACGATCTTGCCGGGGTTGAGGCGGGTGTCAGGGTCAAAGGCCGCCTTGACCTCTTCGAATGCCCTGAGGATTTGCGGACCGAACATCGCCCCATGGAATTCAGAGCGCACAATCCCGTCGCCATGTTCGCCCGAATGCGATCCCTTGTATTCCCGCACCATGGCAAAGGCCGCCTCGGCGATTTCGCGCATTTTGCGCACGTCCTGTTCCAGTTTGAGATTGAGGACAGGGCGCACATGCAGGCATCCTTCGGACGCGTGCGCGTACCACGTGCCGGTGGTGCCGTGACTATGAAACACCTCGGTCAGACGATCTGTATAATCCGCCAGATGTTCCAGCGGCACGGCACAATCCTCGACAAAGGACACAGGCTTGCCCGCCTCCTTCATCGACATCATGATGTTGAGACCTGCCTTGCGCAATTCACCAATCTCGGCGGCGAGGGACATATCCCAGACCTCGACCACGCCACCCTCGTGGGCACCGCCGCGCCCAAACCCATAGCCAAGGTCCGCCATCGTATCGGCCAGACGGCGCATGTTCTCTTCATTTTCGGGTGGGCTATCGGCGAATTCCACCAGCAGCATGGCAGCAGGCGCGCCGCGCACGAATTGCTCAAGTGTCTTGGCGTAAATGGGAATCGCGCGGGCAAGATCAATCATGGTGCTATCGACCAACTCGACCGAGGTCGGGCCAAGCGCGACCAGCGGCTTGGCGGCCTCCATCGCGGCGCGGAAAGTGGGGAAATGGCAGACGCCCAGCACGCGGGTTTTCGATGGCAGCGGTGACAGCTTGATCTCTATCGCGGTCGACGTGGCCAGCGTCCCCTCGGACCCGATCAGCAGATGGGCGAGGTTGATGGGCGCGTCACCGGGGACCAGCGCGTCGATGTTGTAGCCACCGACTCGGCGTTGCACCTTGGGGAAACGCAACGCGATTTCGTCAGCTTCTCGCGCGCCCAGATCAAGCATTTGCCGCAGCAGAGGTTCGGGCACGCGGTTGCCAGAACCGGGGCCGAAATCGAAGGGGGTGCCATCGGCCAGAAATCCCTCAATTCGGGTTACATTATCCCGTGTCGTGCCATAGCGCAGCGACCGCGAACCGCAGGAATTGTTGCCAACCATGCCACCGATCGTGGCGCGCGACGCGGTCGAGACATCGACAGGAAACCACAGGCCGTGCGGCTTTAATGCGCGGTTCAGATCGTCCAGAACAATCCCCGGCTCGACCACCGCGCGCCGCCCTTCCACATCCAGTTCCAGAATGCGATTGAGGTATTTCGAGCAGTCGACAATCAACCCGGAGTTCACCGTTTGCCCACATTGCGAGGTGCCACCGCCCCGCATCGTGAGCGGCAAACCGGCAGCACGTGCAGCGTCGAGCGCGGCCAGAACATCCTGAGGTGCCTTGGCCAGAATCACTCCTGCCGGCATAATCTGATAGATCGAGGCATCCGTCGCGTAACGCCCGCGCGAAAAGGTATCAAAGCGCGTTTCGCCCTGCACCTCGCGGCTGAGGCGGCTTTGTATCGTGCTGTCCAGCATAGGGTCCCGATCCGGTCGATGGTCAGAGTTTGGTCTTGACAGAATATTGAATTCAGAATTCAATTCAACAGAATTCACCTTTGCCCCGGTCCAGATCTTACCGACGGTGGGCAAGGATGCTGTCTATGGGAGGAATGACAATGACCGCTGGCCGCCACTTTCTGCAAATCCCGGGGCCCTCGAACGTGCCGGATCGCATTCTGCGGGCGATGGATTATCCGACCATGGATCATCGCGGCCCGGCCTTTGCCGATGTCGGCCGCAAGGCGCTTGAGGGGATGAAAAGCATCTTCAAGACCGAAGCCCGAGTGGTCATTTATCCCTCTTCTGGCACTGGCGCTTGGGAAGCGGCCTTGGTCAACACGCTCTCACCCGGTGACACAGTTCTGATGTATGAAACTGGTCACTTTGCGGCGCTGTGGCAGAAACTGGCACTCAAACTAGGCCTGAGCCCGGTCTTTATCGACAGCGACTGGCGCGCCGGGGCCGATGCCGCACGGATCGAAGAGCATCTGCGCGCGGACAAGGCGCATGAGATCAAGGCCGTCTGCGTTGTGCATAACGAGACCTCTACCGGCTCTGTGACCGACGTGGCAGCAGTGCGCCGCGCGATGGACGCCGCCAATCACCCGGCGCTCTTGATGGTCGATACGATTTCCTCGCTCGCCTCAGTGGACTACCGACACGATGACTGGGGTGTGGACGTGACCATATCCGGTTCGCAAAAGGGGCTGATGCTGCCGCCGGGCTTGTCGTTTAACGCGGTCAGCGCCAAGGCGATGCAAGTTTCCGAATCTGCCGCGCTGAAGCGTTCGTATTGGAGTTGGGCAGAAATGGCGGGCCCAAATGATACGGGCTACTTCCCCTATACCCCCGCGACAAACCTGCTCTACGGTTTGAACGAGGCAATCGACATGTTGCACGAGGAAGGGCTCGACACTGTCTTTGCCCGGCACAAGCGCCATGGCGCGGCGGCGCGCGCGGCGGTTGAGGCATGGGGCCTAGAGGTGCTCTGCAAGAAAGCGTCTGACCGCTCGCCAGTGCTCACCGCCGTGATGGTTCCCGAGGGGCATTCAGCCGATAATTTCCGTGCCGTGACCCTGCGTAACTATGATATGTCTCTGGGGAATGGTCTGTCCAAAGTGGCGGACAAGGTATTTCGCATCGGTCACTTGGGGGATTTCAATGATCTGATGCTGATCGGCACCCTTGCGGGCGTGGAAATGGGCCTGCGCGATGCGGGTGTGCCGCACCGGGCCGGGGGCGTACAGGCGGCGATGGATCTTTTGGGCCAGAAGTTCGAAAGCGCCCGCGCCGCAGCCTAACGTTATCGGTCCGGGACGGAAGAGGGGCCTTCCCGGACCAACTGTAATGATTGCACAATAAGGAAAGACCAAGGCGCGGCACAGCCCGCGCAGACACGAAAACCAAGGGAGGAAGACAATGAAAAAAGCAATAATTGCATCCGTAGTGGCGTCGTTTGTGGCGGTGCCCGCGATGGCGGCAGATGTCACCATGCGGTTTGGCCATGTGGGCGAACCGGGCTCGCTGTTTGAGGCAACAGCAAACCATTTCGCCGCCTGCGTAGGCGAAAAATCCGGTGGCAAGGCAGAGGTTCAGACCTTTGGCTCGTCGCAGTTGGGAAATGACAAGGAATTGCTGCAAAAGCTCAAGCTGGGTCAGGTCGACTTTGCGTTGCCCTCGTCGGTGATGTCCTCGGTTGATGGGCTGTTCGGTGTTTTTGAAATGCCCTACATCATCAAAGACCGCGACCATATGCGCCGCGTTCAGGATGCCATGATGGACACGTTCCAGACTGCCGCAAACAACAACGGGTATCACATCGTCGGGCTTGCGGAAAATGGGTTCCGGCATATCACCAACAACATCCGGCCAATCAATTTGCCCGAGGACCTGAAGGGGATCAAACTGCGCACGCCCAATGGCGAATGGCGCGTCAAGATGTTCCAAGAATACGGCGCCAACCCCACCCCGATGGCCTTTTCGGATGTGTTTACTGCGTTGCAGACGGGTGTGATGGACGGGCAGGAAAACCCCTATACACAGATCGCGACGGCCAAGTTCCAAGAGGTGCAAAAGTACCTTTCGGTCACGGGCCATGTCTATACGCCAGCGTATATTCTGTCGTCGAAAAAGGGGTTTGACGGGCAGGCAGAGGATGTTCGCGCAGTGCTCGCGGAATGTGCCACAGACACGCAGACCTTTACCTATGAGACGGCTGCACGGATGGAAACCGAACTGCTCGACGTGATCAAGGCTGCCGGGGTCGAGGTGAACGAGGCCGACAAGGACGCGTTCATCGCGGCGTCCAAGCCGGTCTATGACGCTTTTGCAGAGCAGGTCGAAGGTGGGCAAGAGCTGATCGACGCCGTGCTCGCACTTGGTAACGCAAGCTGATCTTACTCTGTGACGGTCCCTGTTCGGGGGCCGTCACAGGCGTTTGTCTACAAGATTTCGCGAACTTGAACCGGCATGCGCATGCCGGGCAACCTTTTGCACCGGAACGTTGCACAACATGACCCCTCTGCTTACCCAAACCAATCGGATCGCAAGCCGCCTGCTTGAATGGATCACGGTTCTGCTGATGGTCGGCTTGACGATCGTCGTGATCGTTGCCGTTATCGCCCGCCTCATGGGCCAGAGTTTCTCTTGGTACGATGAGGTTGCCGCGATCATGCTGGCTTGGATCACCTATTATGGCTCCGCTCTCGCGGCGCTGCATCGGCGTCATATCGGCTTTGACTCGGTCCTTCTCGCCCTACCTACCCGATACCGGATGATTGCGGTTCTGGTGGGCGAAGCGCTGGTGCTGCTCTTTTTCGTGCTCATGGCGCGCGCCGGGTTTCAGGTGCTTGAAGTGCTGGAAGGCGATACTCTGACCTCGCTTACATGGGTGCCGGTGCAACTGACACAATCGGTGATCCCGATCGGTGCCATCCTCTTTATCATCTGCCAATTGCTCAGCCTGCCGCATTACTGGGTTCAGACATCGCGCGGCATCTCTCTGGAACACGCTGAGATCGAAGAAGAAGTCGAGACCGAATTGGCCAAGAACAAGGAGCGCGTGTGATGCTTATGCTGGGTATTTTCGCGGCCCTTGTGGCGATGATTTGCATCAACATTCCGATCGCCATCGGCTTGGCTCTTGCCGGGGTTTTGGGTCTCTTGCTTACTGAGGGGCCGAGCAGTCTGGTGACCATTGCACTCGATATGTATAGCGGGTCCACCAAGTTTTCGCTGATTGCCATCCCGATGTTCGTGCTGGCAGGGGCCATCATGAATGCGGGCGGTATCACGGACCGGCTGATCAATTTCGTCACCGCCATCATCGGCTTTGTTCGTGGCGGGCTGGCCATGGTAAATATCGGTGTGTCGCTTTTCTTTGCCGAAATCTCTGGCTCTGCGGTGGCGGATGTCGCAGCCATGGGATCGATCCTGATCCCGCAGATGAAGAAACGCGGGTATTCCAAGGAACTGTCGGCGGCTGTTACCTCGTCCTCGGCCTCGTTGGCGATCATCATCCCGCCGTCGATCCCGATGATCCTTTATGCGGCCTCTTCTAATACGTCGGTCGAACAGCTCTTTGTTGCGGGCGTGGTGCCGGGTCTTTTGGGGGCGGCAGGCCTGATGTTCGTGGCCTATGTCTTTGCCCGCCGCTACAATCTGCCGACGGAAGAGGCATTCAACATTCCCCGCCTGCGCGAGACTTTTGTTGATGCACTGCCCGCCTTCTTGCTGCCGGTAATTATCCTTGGCGGTATTTTTGGCGGCTATGTAACCGCAACCGAGGCGGCTGGTCTTGCCGTGATCGCAGCCATCGTCGTGTCAGCTTGGTATCGCCAAGTGGATATCAAACATCTGCGCCGCGCGATGCTGGATGGGGGCATGCAAACGGCTGTTGTGATGTTGCTGGTCGCGGCCTCTGTTTTGATGGGTGGGTTCTTGACCCGCGCACAGATCCCGCAGCATCTGGCGCAGGGCATTCTCAACATCACCGATCAGCAATGGGCAATCTTGCTCATCCTCAACTTCTTCTTCCTGATCATTGGCTTTTTCCTGCATTCCGCAGCAGCGATCATCCTTGTGATTCCAATCGTAATGCCGCTGATCACGGCGGCGGGTATCGACCCGGTGCATTTCGGCCTTGTGGTTACGCTGAACCTTGCGATTGGTCAGCAGACACCGCCGGTTGCGTCGGTGCTAATTACCGCCTGCGCGGTGGCAAGGGCCAATATCTGGGAGGTATCCAAGGTCAACATCTGGTTCATCATGGTCTTGTTGGCGGTGCTGATGCTCTGCACCTATGTGCCCTCGGTGCCGCTCTTCCTTGTTGAATACTTCTACCGCTGAGGGGGCTGCGATGACCGAGATTTTGTCGCAGGTCCGGGGGCAGACCCTCTGGATCACATTCAACCGGCCTGATGCGCGCAATGCACTGACCTTTGCGATGTATGAGGGGCTGGCCAGCCTATGCCGCGAGGTGCCGACAGATGGCAGCATCCGCGCGGTGGTGATCCACGGTGCAGGCGGCAAGGCGTTTGCCGCGGGCACCGACATGACGCAGTTTCGGGCCTTTGACAAACCGCAGGATGCGCTTGACTACGAGGCCCGGATTGAGCGTGTCCTAGAAGCGGTCGAGCGCTGCCCCCTGCCAACCGTCGCTGCGATCAACGGCGCCTGCACCGGCGGCGGCGCGGCAATTGCCGGGGTTTGTGACATCCGCATTGCCGCGGCCAATCTGAAGTTCGGCTTTCCCATAGCCCGCACCCTTGGAAACTGCCTGGCCGCTGCCAATCTGGCGCGCCTCTCATCCCTGATGGGGGCCGGGCGCGTGCGCGAGATGATCTTTACCGCCCGTCTGATCGGCGCAGAAGAGGCGCAGGGATGCGGCCTGATCTCGGAAGTGTTGGAGGATGAAGCCGCGCTTATGTCCCGTGCCGGGGCATTGGCCGACACGCTTGCCGAAATGGCCCCTCTCACGCTGAGGGCGACCAAAGAGGCGATGCGCCGCGTAAGCGCAGCCACCCGTGTCGAGGACGCAGACCTTATCGAAATGTGCTACATGAGCCGCGATTTCCACCACGGGCTCGAGGCCTTCCTTGCCAAGAAAAAACCAGAGTGGAGCGGGACATGAACGCCACTGGCCCCCTTGTGGGGATGAAGGTGATCGAACTGGCCCATATCATGGCTGGTCCGGTCTGTGGCCTGATGCTGGCGGATATGGGCGCGGATGTGATCAAGGTGGAAAAGCCGGACGGCGATGACAGCCGGCGCTTTGTTCCCCCTGCGATCAACGGCGAATCTGCTGCCTATATGATGATGAACCGCAACAAGCGGGGTGTGGCGCTGAACCTCAAGGACCCAGAGGCGGTCCAAGTTCTGCACCGCCTGCTGGAAGAGGCTGATGTGGTGATCGAGAATTACCGCATGGGCACGATGGAGCGTCTGGGGTTGGGCTATGACGATCTGCGCGCCATCAACCCGCGCCTTATCTATTGCGAAATCTCGGGCTTTGGCCGTACGGGACCGTATGCAGAGCGTGGTGGCTTTGACCTGATCGCCCAAGGCATGTCGGGCCTTATGTCGATCACTGGCGAGGGGCCGGGGCGGCCCCCGGTCAAGACTGGTGCGCCGGTTTCCGATATTACGGCCGGGATCGTGGCGGCGATGGGTGTTTCTGCTGCCTACGCTCGGATGTTGCAAACGGGGCAAGGCCAAAAGGTGGATACCTCACTGTTTGAGGCCGCGATCACCCAGACCTATTGGCAATCGGCGATTGCCTTTGCCACTGGCGTGGCACCCGGCCCGATGGGGTCTGCGCATCCTTTGAACGGTCCCTATCAGGCGTTCCAGACCGCCGATGGCTGGATCAACGTGGGTGCCGCCAACCAACGCAATTGGCTGCGGTTTCTCGATGTGATCGGGGCCCCCGAATTGAACGACGACCCGCGTTTTGCCTCAAACCACGACCGCATGCAGCACCTCAGGGAACTCGAAGATATCCTCAACGGCTATCTTCGGCACGAAACGTCCGAGATTTGGCTGGCACGGATGGAAGAGGCCGGTCTGCCTGCCGGCCCCGTGCTGGATATCCTGCAAATGCAGGCCGACCCACAGGCACAAGCCCGCGATATGATTGTTGAAGTGCAGCATCCTGTGGCTGGTCCGGTCAAGACCCTTGGACATCCGGTCAAGTTCGGCGAGACCCCGGCAAACATCCGCTGTGCCGCGCCCGTTCTTGGCCAGCACAGCCGCGAGGTGCTGCGCGAGGCTGGTTATAACACGCAGCAGATCGCGGCGATGATCGCCTCGGGCGCGGTGATCGCAGCATGACCGATCCCCTGACGAAGGCGCTGCTGGAGGCGCGGAATGGTGGCCCCAAACTGCCCGATACCTATGGCGAGGGGTTAACGCGCGAGCGCATCTTTGCGGTCCAAACAGAAGTCGCCTCTGCGCTTGGTTCTGTGGGGGGATTCAAGGTTGCTTGCCCGCCCGGCGCGCCCATCATCGTCGCCCCTATCATGGCCCACGACATTTACGAGAGCCCCGCAAAAATTTCCCTCTCAGAGGGCGAAGAAGCGGGCGTCGAACTTGAATACGCCTTTCGCCTGATTGCCCCAGTGCCGGATACCGCTGCGTTTGATTTCGAGGCGCGCTTGCGAGACTCGGTAGAACTGCTGCCTGCGTTTGAGTTGGTCCAGAGCCGCCTTGCCAATCCCAAGGGCGCCGGTGCAGCGCTCAAGATGTTGGACAATCAACTCAACGGCGCGGTGGTTCTGGGTGAGGCTTGTCGCGACTGGCAAGGGATTGACGTCACCAGTGCCCAGGCACATCTGACCCTTGGCGATGCCACCCTGCTTGATGGCGTGGCCAAAGTGCCCGGCGAGGGTGCCTTTGCCACGCTCTGCGCTCTTGTGCGCGCCTTGGGGGATCATTGCGGCGGCTTGCAGCCGGGGCATATAGTGATCACCGGATCGCTCAACGGGCTGCCTTGGGTGACGCCGCCGATCACCGCCCAAGGCGAAATCGCAGGCCTCGGCAGCGTCACCATGACACTGGAATGAGACCTAAGACTTTGGTCGTAGAAAATTCAGGCAGCAAACCCTTGTTCCGCCCAAAAACTGCGATAGGGTCTGCATGTGCGAATGCAACGTAAACGGTATTCGCAGGGGCCGCGCGAAGGGGAGAGCGCGTTGGGTCAGCTTGAAGAAGTCTAGGATCACGGCCCTGTCTGGGCTTGGCAAGTCAGACAGGTCGAACGGATTTTCAAACGGGAGGAACCAAATGAAGCATCTGCTGTCATCCATCGCCACTCTGGCGCTCAGCGCCGGGCTTGCCCATGCGCAAGCTGCCAACGTGCCGGACAATCTGGAAAAACTTTCAAATTTTCAGTCCACCGGCGTCACTGATTTCACGTTCATCGAACAGGGCGGCGACTATGCCGAGGGGATCAAGAAAACGCTCGAGCAGATCAGCCTGCCCGACGGGTTCAAGATCGGCCTTTACGCGGTTGTGCCCGATGCGCGCCACATGGCTGTAGGTCCGCAAGGCATCGTGACCTTCGTGGGCACCCGCAAGGACAAGGTGTGGTCCGTTACCGACCGCAACAAGGACCGCGTCGCCGACGAGGTCAAGGATTTCGCCCCGTCGCTCCAATTCTCGATCCCCAATGGCCCCTGCTTTTCCAAGGACGGTTTTCTCTATATCGCTGAACAGAACCGCGTGCTGCTCTTTCCCGCCGCCGAGTTCTTTTACGAAAGCCCGGATGTGGCAGCCTTTAACCTTGTGGCCAAGGGTGATCTGATCCCAGAGGACGAAGAAAGCTTTAACCATACCGCGCGGGTTTGTGACATCGGGCCAGATGGCAAGATTTACATTTCGCTTGGTCAGCCCTTCAACGTGGCCCCCAAGGATCGGCTTGAGAAATATAACGAGGTGGGCATTGGTGGCATCATCCGCATGAACACCGATGGCACGGGGCGCGAGGTCTTTACCTATGGCGTGCGCAATTCGGTTGGTCAGGATTTCCATCCCGAAACCGGCGAGTTGTGGTGGACAGACAATCAGGTCGACGGCATGGGCGATGACATTCCGCCGGGCGAGTTGAACCGTCAAACCGAGGCGGGCCAGCATTTCGGCCATCCGTGGTATGGTGGTGGATCCGTGCGCACCAACGAGTACAAGGGTGAAGAAGTCCCTGTAGACGTGGTGATGCCTGCCGTCGAAACTGTGGCCCATGCGGCCGACCTTGGCATGGCATTCTACACCGGCAAGATGTTCCCTGCCAAATACAAGAACGCCATCTTCTCGGCGCAGCATGGCTCTTGGAACCGCACTGAACCGGTTGGTGCCCGCGTGATGGTTACGTTCATCGACGCAGAGGGCAATGCCACGATGGAGCCCTTTGCCGAGGGTTGGATCGACGAGAACGGCGAATACCTTGGCCGCCCGGTCGATGTGGCGCAGTTGCGCGATGGTTCGATCCTTGTGTCTGATGACCTTGCCGGGGCGATCTATCGCATCTGGTATGAGGGCAATTGATGCTTAAGGCATGTATCTTGGGTCTGGGCGGGGTTTTCCTCGCCCAAATCGCCATGGCAGAGGGACTGACCGGCGACCCAGAGGCGGGGCGCAAACTGGCCGGTCAATGCCGCACCTGTCACGGTATCGAAGGCATGGCCAAAATGCCCATCGTGCCCCATATCGGCGGCGAGAACCCGGCCTATATCGAGCATCAACTGACCGCGTTCCGCGAGGGGCGGCGGGTGCATGAAATGATGAGCGTGGTCGCGGCCAGCCTCAGCGATCAGGCGATTGCCGATCTGGCGGCCTGGTATAGCAGCCAGACGCCGGTCGCCACTCTGGCCCCAAGCCAGACGGCCGAGAATGCGCCCGAGACCTGCACCGCCTGTCATGGCGCAGATGGGATCGCGCTGATCGACGATGCGCCCAATCTGGCGGGTGAGACGGTGATGTATATCGACACACAGCTCAAAGCATTCCGCACCGGCAAACGTCAGCACGACATCATGAGCGGCATCGCCGCTGAGATGACAAATGACGAAATCCGTGCGGTGGCGGAATGGTATTCTTCCGTTCAGTTCAAGGTCGCGCCGGTGCAGTAATTGCCCCGAAAATGCAAACGGGCGCGCCTGATAGCGCGCCCGTCTTTAATCTGCCTGAGGTAACTCAGCCCTTTTTCAGCACCCGTTGACCCAGCACTTCAGCGATCTGCACAGCGTTCAGCGCCGCGCCCTTGCGCAGGTTGTCGCTGACGCACCACAGGTTAATGCCATTATCAATCGTCGGGTCCTGCCGAATACGGCTGATGAAGGTGGCGTAGTCACCGACGCATTCGATCGGCGTCACGTAGCCACCGTTCTCACGCTTGTCGATCACCATGATCCCGGGGGATTCGCGCAGGATGTCGCGCGCTTCAGCTTCGTCCAGATGATCCTCGAACTCGATATTGATGGCCTCGGAATGGCCGACAAAGACCGGAACCCGCACGCAGGTGGCTGTAACTTTGATCTTGGAATCGAGGATCTTCTTGGTCTCAGCGACCATCTTCCACTCTTCCTTGGTTTGCCCATCCTCAAGAAATACGTCGATATGCGGGATCACGTTGAACGCGATCTGCTTGGTGAATTTCTTGGCAGGCTTGTCATCGGTCGGGTTGTAGACCGCTTTGGTCTGGTCCCACAGCTCATCCATGCCCTCTTTGCCTGCGCCGGATACCGACTGATAGGTCGAGACGACAACGCGCTTGATGCGTGCGCGGTCGTGCAGCGGCTTGAGTGCCACAACCATCTGCGCGGTTGAACAGTTGGGGTTGGCGATGATGTTCTTCTTGGCATAGCCCATGACCGCATCGGCGTTCACTTCCGGAACGACCAGCGGCACGTCGGGGTCATAGCGATAGAGCGACGAGTTGTCGATCACGACACAGCCCGCCTTGGCCGCCTTGGGGGCGTAGACCTTGGTTGCGTCCGACCCGATGGCGAACAGCGCCATGTCCCAACCTGAGAAGTCGAACGTATCAAGATCTTGGGTCTTGAGAGTTCGGTCGCCAAAGCTGACTTCGGTGCCCAGAGAACGGCGGGACGCAAGTACCGCGATCTCATCGACCGGAAACTCGCGCTCGGCGAGGATGTTCAGCATTTCGCGGCCCACGTTGCCCGTGGCACCTGCGACGACGATCTTGTAACCCATGTGTGTCTGCCTCCATAGCGGGGGTTGCGGTGCGGGTCATACAGGGATTACGGCCAATGTGAAAGGGGCCGCACTCACTCCATGCTGTCGCGACTGAAGAGATAGATCACCAATCCGATGACAAGAGCAAATGTGAACAGCGCAAAAAGCGCTTTGTAGCCCGCGACTGCGCCCCCGGTCGCGGCAGAAGCAAAAAGCGGCCCCGAGGCAAACTGCGCCACGCCCGCACCGCCAATGCCAAAGAGATTGAGCAGCGTCACACCCCGCCCTGCCAAATGGGCCGGAAAGAACGCCCTCCCATGCGCGATCAGCACCGGGTATGTGGACCCAGCAAGGCCGATAACCGCCAAGAGGGCAATCGACAGCCCAAGGCTGCGTTCCGGCCAGAGCATCAAAGTCATGAGGGCGGCTGCGCAGATGACATTTCCGGTAAAGATCACCCATTTGCGCGACTTGAACACCCGGTCGAGGGGGCCATACGCAAAGGTGCCCGCGATCATCGCCATCCCCATAACCAGCGTCGCCTGTCCGACCTGCACCGTATCAAGCCCAAAGATATCGCGCAGATAGGGACCGGCCCAAAGGCCCCGCAGCCCTGCCGCAGGCGCATAGGCCACAAACATCAGCGGCAGAATGGCCCAAACCACGGGCATCCGGAGCAGATCAAGAAGCGATCCGCGCGTATCCCCTGCGACTGCCTCTGGGTCGCGCACCAGTGCCAGAATACCCAATGCCGCCACGACCGAAACCGCCGCCAATCCCCAAAGCGCCGCGCGCCATCCGATTGTTTCTGCCGCCCATGCCATCGGATAAGAGGCCACCAGATTGCCGAATGATCCCACCCCCAGCATGACCGCCGCCAGCGTGGCAAACCGCGCCACCGAAAATTGCCGCGCAAAGATGTAATAAGAGGACATCAGGACTGGCGCGCAGCCTGCGCCGATCAACACCATCGCAAGGTTGATATGCAGCGGGCTGACGGCCATTGCAAAAAGCGCCGCACCACCACCGCCACCCAACAGCAGCAAAGCCGACGCCGTGCGCCGTGGCCCAATCCGGTCGAGCGCCCAGCCGACCGGCAATTGCATCGCCGCGAAAGTCACGAACATCAGACCCGAGGCCGTCGCCAGATCATCCGGTGTGGCCCCGACATCGCGCGCCAAGGGACCGCTCAGCACCGCCAGAAAGGCGCGAAAAAACTGGCTGAGCACATAGGCAAAGCACAGCAGGATCAGTCCGGCGCGCATCAGGTTTCCTTGTTGGTCAGGGATCAGGCTGCGCCGCGCGCAATCAGCACATCGACATGCGCAGCCACACTTTCAGCCAGCGCATAGAGGTTATAGCCGCCCTCAAGACAACTGACCAGTTTCCCACCACAAAGCTCATCCGCCAGATCACAGAGCCGCTCTGTAACCCAAGCGAAATCTTCCGTTTCCAGCATCAGATCGGCCAGCGGATCATCGCGATGCGCGTCAAACCCAGCAGAAACAAGGATCAGATCCGGCTTGAACGCCCGCACGCGCGGAAACACCTTTTCCTCATACTCTCGACGAAACACCGCCCCGCCCGAGCGCGGCGGCAGCGGCACGTTGAGGATCGTATCGTGCGGCCCTGTCTCATGTGCGGCGCCGGTGCCGGGCCAAAGCGGGTATTGATGCGACGAGGCGAAAAAGGCGCGCGGCTCATCCTCCAACAAATCCTGCGTGCCATTGCCATGATGCACGTCGAAATCGACGACCGCCACCCGTTTCAGCCCGTGATGATCCAGCGCATATTTTGCGGCAACGGCCACATTCCCAAAGAGACAAAATCCCATCGTCGTTTCGCGCTCGGCATGATGGCCCGGCGGGCGGGTGGCGACAAAGACATTGTCGGCCTCGCCCGACAACACCAGATCTACGGCGCGCACAGCACCGCCCGCAGCGCGATGCGCCGCCGCCAGCGTTCCCGGCGACATCCAGGTATCGGCATCCAATTGCACCTTGCCCGAAGCAGGAGAGGCCGCCCGGATCGCCTCGACATGGCTTTTGGGATGCACGCGCAAGAGGTCATCCTCGGCCACCAAGGGTGCCTTGACGAGGATCACGTCTTTGCCCTCCAGCGCCTCCAGAATACGCTCAAGCCGCGCAACCTGTTCGGGATGGCCCTCGGGCGTCACATGGCCCAGACAATCGGGATGGGTGATCAGGGCTGTGGTCATGGCGCTCCTCCGTCATTGAGGTGAAAAGAGCCTGAATTGCGCGGCTTGTCCAGACTGGCCTTTGGCCCGGCTTATCAGGTGCCACCGCGATTATGTGACATTACCTGCATTTCGGCGCGATCTGGAACAGGGTTTATTGAAAAGTCACGCAACTCTTGCTACTTTAGCCTTATACCTTGCACCGGGGTCCTGCGGTGCGCAGCAAAGGAGGACGATGTCCTGTCTTTTACGACATATGCGGCGAAGGCCGCTGACCAGGGGGCCATCGCAATGATGCCCACCATGACCGCAGACAGCGAAGCGCAGCTTGCGGCGATCCTGACATCTCTTGACGATGACAAGGCCGAAGATGTTGTGCAGATCGACCTGCGCGGCAAAACAGCCATGTGCGACTATATGGTGATCTGTTCGGGGCGTTCCTCGCGGCAGGTGTCTGCCATCGCCGAGAAACTGATGGACCGTCTCAAGCAGGATATGGGGATCGTGTCCCGTACAGAGGGCAAGGAAACCGGCGATTGGGTGCTGATCGACACAGGCGATGTCGTCGTTCATGTGTTCCGCCCCGAGGTTCGCGATTTCTATCAGCTTGAGAAAATGTGGCTGCCTTCCGGGCAGACGGCGGCATCTCAAGTCTGAATGCGGGTTCATATCTGCGCGGTGGGCCGGTTGCGGACCGGCCCGGAACGTGTGTTGTTCGACGATTATGTCACCCGGTTCGACCGAACGGGGCGCGCGCATGGCCTTGGCCCTGCGACGCTGATTGAGGTCGAAGATAAGAAGGGTGGGGGCATGTCCGCCGAGGCCACCTTGCTTGATCGGGTGATTCCCCAAGGTGCCGTGCTTGCGGTGCTTGATGAGCGCGGTAAAGAGATCACCTCTCCCGAATTTGCCGATACGCTGGCGGGCTGGCGCGATGCCGGGCGCAGCGATCTGGCTTTGGTGATCGGTGGGGCCGATGGCATCGCGCCTGAATTGCGCGCCCGTGCCGATTTCGCGCTGTCCTTTGGCCGCATGGTCTGGCCACATATGCTGGTGCGGGTGATGCTGGCGGAACAGCTCTATCGCGCGGCCTCGATCCTCGCCGGTAGCCCCTACCACCGGGTTTGAGAGGACGAGAAGCGTAATTGCTCCTCGCCCTTGCCGTGCTTACTTTTTCAGCGCGTCGCGGATTTCCATCAGAATATCCAGTTCGGACGGGCCGGGATCAGCGGCGGCTGCCTCTGGTTTCGGCTTGGATGTGGCATCCTTGGCGCGGTTTACCAGCTTGACCAGAATGAACACCACCCAAGCGATGATCAAAAAGTTGATAACGGCCATGACGAACCGGCCATAAGCGAACACCGCGGCGCCCGCCTCTTCTGCGGCAGCGATCGAGGCATAGTCGCCCGAGCCCAGCACGATATAGAGGCCCGAAAAGTCAATGCCGCCCAAGAACAGGCTGATGATCGGGTTGATCAGATCGGCAACAAGCGAGCCGACAATCGCCGTAAAGGCCGCCCCGATGATGATACCAACGGCCATGTCCATGACATTGCCCTTAGCGATGAAGTCCTTGAATTCCTGAATCATTTCCGTCCCTTTTTTACTGACACACAGGGGCGTGTTCGCGCGCCCGCGTCGGGATTTACCATATACTTGCAACAATTTGCGATAAATTCGAAAAACTGCCTGGGGAAATACCTCTTGCCTCTCCCCGCAAGAGCGGCGTTTGGATCGGTCAAAAAGACCTAGAACCGCTCCAGCAGCCGCTTGAGATAGTCCAGTTCCACATCCGGCCGAGCGCCTTCGCCTGACCGCTTGCGGATCTCATCAAGCAATTCTCGCGCGCGGCGATAGACATCCTCACCCTGCAAAAGACTGTCTTGCGTGCCCACCTGTCGGCCCTGCCCGGCCTCGCGCCCCAAGGGATCAGCCTGAGCCTGACCGGGCTGGCCTTCGGCCTCGCCCTGCCCACCGGGATTCTGTTGTTCCGCCATGGCCTCGCCCATATTGCGCATGCCCTCACGCAGGGCCTCCATTGCCTCGGCCTGATTATCGATGGCCCCGGCCAGATCATCGTTGCGCAGCGCGTCTTCGGCCCCTTCCATGGCGCGGCCAGCACGCTCCAGCGCATCGCGCGCGGCCTCGCCTGCCTCGCCACCCAATTGCGGCAAACCCTGCCGCTGCCGCTCCAATTCCTGTCTCAGCGCCTCTTGCCGCTCAGCCAGCGACCCCTCGGCACCTTCGCCATCCTCGGCCTGTTCGCGACCTTCACCACCTTGGCCCTGTTGCTCGCCGCCTTGCCCACCTTGGCCTTGCTGACCATCATGGCTCTCACCTCGGCCCTCGCCGCCGCTGCGGCCCTCATTGTTCTGCGACTGGCCGGATTGCGCACCTGGATTGAACTGTTCCTGCAAATCCCGGAACGCCTGATCCGACAGGCCCTGCTGTTCGCGCAGCGTTTCTGCCAACCCCTCCATCGCCTGTTCGCCGGGGGATTGACCCTGCTGGCCCTGCCCCTGCGTGACCTGCATGTTCTCCATCATCTGCTGGAACTCTTCGAGTGCCTGCTGTGCCTCGGCATAGCGGCCCTGCTCCATCAACTCTTGGATGCGGTCCATCATGTCTTGCAGATCCTGTTGGTTCATCTGCATCATGTTCTCGGCGCTGCGCTGATCGCTTTCTTCCGGGTTTTCACGCTCTGCCTGCTGCATCTTTTGGCGCAGATAATCTTGCGTGGCATCGCGCAAATCCTGCATGAGGCGCGCAATCTCTTCTTCGCTGGCGCCGTTCTTCATCGCCTCGCTCAGGCGCTCTTGTGCAGCACGCATCCGCTCCAGCGCATCGCCCAGATCCCCATCCTCAAGCAAGACGCCAAGATCCCACAGCGCCTGCGCAATCTCATCACGCTCGGCCGCGTCCAGCCCATCGCTCTGCGTCATTGCCTCAAGCTGCCGGATGATGATCCGCAGGCGCAAATACGCTTTCTCTGACCGAAAAAGCCGGCCTTCTGGCTTGTATGACACCGCCCGCAACACCTGCGCGACACGGGGCGCGTTCTGACGCGACCACAAAAGATCGCGGCGCTGCTCGATCACGGCTGCAGCCATTGGATCGAAAAACCGCCGTGCGGGCAGGGCCATCTGGAAGGGCTCGGATTGCCCCTCTTGCCCCGCCGCATCCGCGACCTGCAAGCGCAGGGTAACGGGCAAATGCGCCCAAGGATGCTCGGACAGGTTCTCGACCAATGTCTCTGTAAACTCGGTCCGATCCCCGGCCAAAGGCATCGGTAGATCAAGGCTGATGGGGTCACGCGCGTCAGGCTCTACCGCCAGACCATGCCGCCGATCCACTTGGGCCAAATCGAGCGTAAAGACCGCGCCGCCGCTGACCACACCGTAATCATCGCGCGCGCCAAAGGGCTGGCTCATTTGCCCGTCAAAGGCAGTGCGGGCGTCGCGCTCGATGACCTCGACCGTCGGTGCCGCATCGGCGAGCGCTTGGACGGCCCAACTCCGACCGCCCGGCCCGTCAATGCGCAAGTCGCCAGTGCGGGTAACGTCAAAGTTCTGCTCTGGATCGGTGATTGCGGCCTCGGTGCTACCGCCTGACACTGTCTCAAACAGGCTGAGCGCCCCCACCTCGCCATAGAACCGCAAGGTGATGCGGCTGCCCTCGGGCACTTCGATCACCGCGCCCTGATCGGCCAGATAGAGGCTCGGAAGCCCGGTGTAGGCAGGCGGCTCTATCCAGCCTTCCCATGTCGGACCAGAGGTCAGCGCCGCCGCACCCCCACCTGGCACCATTTGAACGACAGATCCCGCGCGCCAGACCGAACCAAAAAGGAGGGCCACGATAAGACCCAAAAGCGCAATATAGCGGACGCCAAAGGGGTCTTGTCGTGACAAACGCAAATCCGGCTCGACCGCGCGCGCCTGCGCCGCGCGTGCTGCCATGCGCGCCTGATGCGCCTGCCAGAGTGCTGCCGACCCGGCATCGCCCGCGCCAATCGCCTGCACATCGCCAAGTGCTGCCAACGGCCTGCCGGGCATCGCTTCATCCAGCCGCGCCAGGGCCTCGGCCCGACGCGGGAACCGAAACCGGGCCATGCCCAGCACGCCAAAGGCGAGTACGGCCAAAGCGGCCAGCATAGCCGCACCCCAGACCACCTCGAATGCGGCCATATCCTGAAGGCCCAGCATCAGCGCCGCTGCGCTCAACGCGATCACGCTCCAGACCGGCCAAAAGGCGCGCACCAACCGCTCGGCGATCAACCCCGCCCATGTCAGCATGAGCGGTCGCCGCAACCGCGCGGTCATCACCTTCAAGGGGTTTTCGGTCGCAGCCATGCGCGGCACCTCATCTTGGCCCCGCGCGCCCATCGCGTCAGAGCCATTCAGGGATGGTATCGCGATTTATCATTTCGTCAAAGGTCGGTCTGCCCCGGATCACGGCAAAGTCACGCCCATGCACCAGAACTTCGGGCACCAGAGGCCGCGTGTTATACTCGCTCGACATCACCGCGCCATAGGCACCAGCACTGCGGAACGCCACCAGATCACCTTCGGCCAATGGCGGCAGCATGCGCCCTTTGGCAAAAGTATCGCCCGATTCGCAGACCGGCCCCACCACATCATAGGGGCGTTGCTCGACACCCGGTGTCGCCTCGTGCAGGGGCACGATATCATGATGCGCATCATACATTGCCGGACGGATCAGGTCATTCATCGCGGCATCGAGGATCAGGAAATCCCGACCTTCGCCGGATTTTACATAGATCACGCGGGCAACCAGAATCCCAGCATTGCCAGCGATCAAGCGGCCTGGCTCGATCTCGATCTCGCAGCCCAGATGCCCCAGCACCTCGCGGATCAGCGCGCCATATTCCGTGGGCAACGGCGGGGCCTCGTTCGAGCGGGTGTAGGGTATACCCAGACCGCCACCCAGATCGAGGCGACGGATATCATGCCCATCGGCGCGCAGAACCTGCGTGAGTTCTGCGACCTTTTCATAGGCAAGGCGGAACGGTGCCAACTCGGTCAGTTGGCTGCCGATATGAACGTCGATCCCGATAACCTCGAGCCCCGGCAGGGCCGCAGCCTGCGCATAGACCTCGCGCGCTCGGGCAATCGGAATACCAAATTTATTCTCGCTCTTGCCGGTAGCAATCTTGGCATGGGTCTTGGCATCCACATCGGGATTGACACGAATTGTGATCGGCGCACGAAGGCCCAATTCCAGCGCCACGGCATTGAGCACCGCCATTTCCGGCTCGCTCTCGACGTTGAATTGCCGGATGCCGCCGATAAGCGCCATGCGCATTTCGTCCCGCGTCTTGCCCACACCCGAGAACACGATGCGCTCGCCCGGCACGCCTGCGGCACGCGCGCGCGCATACTCACCGCCCGAGACCACATCCATGCCAGCGCCCAAACCCGCCAGTGTCTTGAGGATCGCTTGATTGCTCGCCGCCTTCATGGCGTAGCAAACCAGATGATCCATACCTGCCAGCGCCTCGTCAAACAGGCGGAAATGCCGAGACAGGGTAGCCGTGGAATAGCAGTAAAACGGCGTGCCAACCGCTTCAGCGATCTCTGAAAGCGGCACATCTTCGGCGTGCAACACGCCATTATGATAGAGAAAGTGATCCACGCGCCATCCTGCCCCGTTTCTTCGTTCCAAAAATACTCAAATGTCGCGTAAGCCGCCCCGCGATGCTCGCAAGAACAGATAGAGCGGCAAACCGCAACTCACCCCAATGCAGAACGTCGCCGGAATGGCGATCAGGCCCAGCCAGTGCCGGTGCTTTACGGCCTCGGCAATCACCCAAACGGTAAGCGCCACGGCGGCAATCGTGAGATCCCAGACCAGACCCGAGCTTGCGGCGTTGGCGTGCCAGGCATCGACCATACCCATGAGATCATATCCGTTTTGCCCGAACCATTGCAGGAACCAGTACATCGGATGAATAGCGCCCCATATGGCCAGCGCCGCAAAAACCCATCTCACAGGCCCAACCCCACGCCAAGATTGACGCCGCCGACGCGAACACCACCGCCGACACCGACATTGACCCCATTGGTGCCAACACCAACGTTCACCCCCGCCGAGGGGCGCACCGGCTCTCCATCGACGCCGCAACCTGACAGAATCGCTAGGCCGAGCAAAGCAAACCCAAGTCGTTTCATCCCAACCGTTCCTTCCACCGCGCCACTTGCGCGCGCACCTGTGACGGTGCCGTACCCCCATAGCTCACGCGTGAGGCAACCGAATTATGCACGCCCAAGACATCATAGACCGACGCGGTGATTTCGCCATGCACCTCTTGCATCTCGGTCAAGCTCAGGTCTGGCAAATCGCACCCCTTGGCCTCTGCCTTGGCCACCAAGGCCCCTGTCACGTGATGCGCCTCGCGAAATGGCATATCGAGTACCCGCACCAACCAATCCGCAAGATCGGTTGCGGTCGAAAAGCCAGACCCGGCTGCGGCCTCTAGATTATCCGTCCGCGCCGCCATGTCGCGCACCATGCCTTCCATCGCGGCCAGCGCCAGCATCAGGTTGTCGGCGGCGTCAAAGACCTGTTCCTTGTCTTCCTGCATATCCTTGGAATAGGCCAGCGGCAGGCCCTTCATGACCATCATCAGTGCCACATTGGCCCCGAAAATCCGCCCCACTTTGGCGCGGATCAACTCTGCTGCATCGGGGTTCTTCTTTTGCGGCATGATGCTTGACCCGGTGGAAAACCGATCGCTCAGCGCCACAAACCGGAACTGCGCCGACGACCAGATCACCAACTCCTCGGCAAAGCGGCTTAGATGCATGGCACAGATGCTGGCCGCGCCCAGAAATTCCAGTGCGAAATCGCGGTCGCTGACAGCATCCAGGCTATTGGCGCAGGGGCGGTCAAAGCCCAGCGCCTTGGCTGTCATCTCGCGGTCAATCGGAAAGGACGTGCCCGCCAGCGCCGCCGCGCCCAAGGGGCATTCATTCATCCGCGCCCGCGCATCGCGCACACGGCTTAGATCGCGGCCAAACATCTCGACATAGGCCATCATATGATGCCCCCATGTCACCGGTTGTGCGGTCTGCAAATGGGTGAACCCCGGCATCACCCAGTCTGATCCGGCCTCTGCCTGCACCAGAAGGGCATGCATCAACGCCTGCAACGCCTGATCCACCGCATCCAGTTGATCCCGCACCCAGAGCCGGAAATCGGTGGCCACCTGATCATTGCGCGACCGGCCGGTGTGCAGCCGCCCAGCAGGCGCGCCGATCAAATCCTTGAGCCGCGCCTCGACATTCATGTGAATATCCTCAAGCGCCGTGGAAAAGGTGAATTCCCCCGCCTCGATTTCTGACAAGACCGTGAGGAGGCCTTCCCTCATCGCGGCGGCATCACTATCACTGACGATACCTGTTGCCGCCAACATCGCGGCATGGGCCCTCGAGCCGGCAATATCCTGTGCCGCCATCCGCTTGTCGAATGAGATCGAGGCATTAATTGCCTCCATGATCGCATCCGGCCCGGCGGCAAAGCGGCCGCCCCACATCTGGTTCGAGGTCTTGTCAGTCATGTCTTTGGCCCTTCGGAGGGAATTATGAAACGCATTCGTCAGATCGTCCTTTATATGGCCATGGCCCTTGGTGCAAATGCTGCCATGGCCGATATTGCCACGCTTGAGGCGCTGCGCGACGGCGACATGAAAAAACTGAATTTCCTCTCTGCGCCCGCGCCCGTTCCTGAGACAGAATACACCCGCGCTGATGGCACCATCGGCACGCTCGCCGATTTTCAAGGGCGTCATGTCGTGCTGAATTTCTGGGCCACGTGGTGCGCCCCCTGCCGCGCCGAAATGCCCACGCTCTCGAATCTGCAAACTGAAATGGGAAGCGAGGATTTCGAGGTTGTGACCATTGCCACGGGCCGCAATGCCCCCACCGCCATGGCCAAATTCTTTGATGAGATCGGTGTCGACAATCTGCCACTGCACACCGACCCCAAAAGCGCGCTCGCCCGCGCCATGGGCGTCTTTGGCCTGCCCATCACGGTCATCATCGATCCGGAAGGCCATGAGATCGCGCGCTTGCAAGGGGATGCGCATTGGGACTCGGAAAGCGCCAAGGCGATCATTGCGGCCTTGGTGGAAGGCGATAGCGGCAGTTGAGCTTAGGCCGGAAGTGTGGCTAGAATCGGGGATTGCAGAAAGGTAACTCTCCGATGAACACCCGCATAGCATCATTGATCAAGGTGGCCTCTCTGGGACTGCTGGCCGCCTGTGCCACGCCACGGGAGCAATGTATCTCTGGTGCAACCGAGCAATATCGCAGCGTTGAGGCCGCTATCGCAACCGCCCACGGAAATATCGCGCGCGGCTATGCGCTACACACGCAAACGGTGCCCCACACGGTTCCGTCGACCTGCTATCGTAACGATCCGTACCGGAACATCGTGATCCCCTACCCCTGCCCCACAACGCAGTACCGCACCCAGACCACGCCAGTCGCAATTGACGTATCTGAGGAGCGCCGCAAATTGGCGGATTACCAGAAAATCCTCCCGCAACTGAGAAAGCAGGCGCAGGTTCAGGTCCAGCAATGCGTGGCGCAATTCCCTGAAGAATAAAAGCCCGAGTGCTGCATTGTGCTGAAAGGCCCTGTGCTCTGCAAAGGTCGGTTTCAGACACTGAGTCTTCGCAATCGCGCGATATGCCGAAATCGGGCAGGTGGCATGCCGTAAACGCATGGATTTTCGCCAAAATACCCATTGTGCAAACGCAGAAATCTATTATGTGCGCCCTGTGATCGTGAACGCGATCCGGGGACGCAACGCTATAACGGAGGCAAGCCGATGACCCGCGACGAATTGAACCGCGAACTGCGCGCGCATAGTGCCTCCTGGCAGGCAGTGGTGATCGTCTATGGCGCGATCATTGGCACGTTCGTTTTCTCTGCCATGGCGATCCTGTAACGCCGCATCATCCATAAATCAGCGCATAGTGGCGCGGAGGGAGATTACCCTCCGCACCCAATGTAATATCAAACGTTAGCACCCGAGACCTTGGGATCGTTTGGATCGATTCGCGCTGCGGCAGCATCGCCGACATTGTCTATCCCACGCTCTTCGAGCAACGTGGTGAGCCAATTGGGGTCCATCTCTGGCACCGAGCTAAGCAGCAGATCAGTGTAGGGGTGGTGTGGCGGTGTGAACATCTCGTCCTTGGGGCCCTGCTCAACCACTTTGCCATGCTGCATCACCACCACCTCATCGGCGATGGAACGCACCGTTGCGAGATCATGGGTGATGAACATATAGGCCAGCCCCAACTCGTTCTGCAGCCGGTCGAGCAGGCGCAGGATACCTTCGGCCACAAGCTGATCAAGGGCCGATGTCACCTCGTCGCAGACGATAAAGGTTGGTTCCGCCGCAAGGGCGCGGGCAATACCGATCCGCTGCTTTTGGCCGCCAGACAATTCAGGCGGATAACGGTTGTAATATTGCGAGGGTTCCAACTCGATCAGATCGAGCAACTCGTCCACCCGGTTCTTAAGCGCGACCCCTTTGAGCCCCGAATAAAAGGCGGCCGGACGCCCGATGATCTCGGAAATCCGGACCTTGGGATTGAGCGCGGTATCCGCCATCTGATAGATCATCTGGCACTGGCGCAATTGATCCTTGGTGCGGTCCTTGTAGCTGGGTGGAAAGGGTTTGCCCTTGAACAACACTTCGCCCTTGGAGGGCGGCAAAAGACCTGTGATCACTCGCGCTGTTGTGGATTTACCCGAGCCGGATTCACCCACCACCGCAACGGTCATGCCTTCATAAATGTCGAAACTGACATCATCCAGCACCTTGGCCCCGCCGGTGTAGGAGGCATCGACATTGCGCACTGAAATCAGGGGCACGCCATCCTTGGGGCGATGGCGTTGCGGGCTTTGAAAGCTGCGCACAGCCCAGAGGGATTTGGTATATTCTTCCTGCGGATTGTCGAGCATCTGCTTGGTGGGCGCTTCTTCGACCTCGCGCCCTTTGAGCAGCACCTTGATCGTGTCGGCCATCTGCGCCACCACGGCAAGGTCATGGGTGATGTAGATCGCGGCGGTGTTGAATTGATCGACGATGTCGCGAATCGCGGCCAAAACCTCGATCTGCGTGGTCACGTCGAGCGCGGTTGTGGGTTCATCAAAGATGATCAGATCAGGCCGACAGGACATGGCCATCGCGGTCATTGCACGCTGCAACTGCCCGCCAGAAACCTGATGCGGATAGCGAAATCCGATTTCCTTGGGGTTGGGCAGGCGCAACCTCTCATAGAGGTCCATGGCATCCTCTTGCGCCTCTAGCCGCTTTTTCAGACGGTATTGCAGCGGCGCTTCGGTGTGCTGGTCAATGATCTTGTGCGCCGGATTAAAGGAGGCCGCCGCCGATTGCGCCACATAGGCAATGCGCGAGCCGCGCAGCATGCGCCGCTCACCCTCGGAGGCGGTGGTCAGTTCCATCCCGTCGAACTCGATCGAACCGTTGGAAATGCGCGTGCCGTCGCGGGCATAGCCCATGCAGGCCGCGCCGATGGTCGATTTACCCGCACCCGATTCACCGATCAGGCCCATCACCTCGCCACGATGGAGGGTCAGGTCCACGCCCTTGATGATGTCCACCCAGGTTTCGTCGGAATAGCCCTGAATTTTCAGGTCGCGGATTTTCAGAAGTACGTCTTTGCTCTTGATCATGGGGTCACACCTTCAGGCCGGAGGAACGGTAGAGCATCCAGTCCACCACGAAGTTAACCGCAACGGTCAGAAGCGCGATGGCCGCTGCGGGGATGAGCGGGGTGATATCGCCAAACGAGATCAGCGTTGCGTTTTCACGCACCATAGAGCCCCAGTCGGCGGTGGGCGGCTGAATGCCAAGCCCGAGGAAAGAAAGCCCCGCGATAAGCAAGAACACGAAGCAGAACTCAAGACCGAATTCCGCGATCAAAGGGGCCGTGGAATTGGGCAGAATCTCGCGGCGGATGAGATACCATCTGCGTTCGCCGCGCAGTTTCGCGGCCTCGATGTAATCCATCACAACCACGTTGCCCGCCACCGCCCGCGTCAGGCGGAAAACGCGCGGGCTATAGATTACCGCGACCACAAGAATAAGGATGATCTCGGACGGGTTGAAGATCGTCAGCATAAAGCCGCCAAACAGTGCCGCGACCCCCGCAAGGATCGCAAGACCAATGACCCAGCCCATCAGGCTGCGCTCTGCAATTGCCGAGACGAGCAAAAGGCCCGTGATCCCGGTGAACGTCGAAAGCAACCAAAAGCTGGTGGTATCGTTCGCAAGGTCGCCACCAAAGATCGACAGCATCAGCAGGGCAAAGATCAGCGACGGAATCGACATGATCACATCCGAGGTCCGGGCTAGGAATTGGTCGAACCAGCCACCCGAGGTTGCGGCCATGAGACCGGCGAGCGCCCCCAGAAGAAACGCCATGACCGTGCCCGCCAGTGCCAGTGCCACTGTGTTGCGCGCGCCATAGACCAGCCGGCTAAAGATGTCGCGGCCCAGTTGATCTGCACCAAGCAGCATATTTGCATCCGCCGGGGCAAAGGCCGAGGTAATAACCTCTGCCTCGCCATGGGGCGCGATGAGCGGGGCAAAGATCCCAGCGACGGCAACGGTAAAGATCACAAACATGCCAAAAGCCGCCGTGAGCGGCGCCGTGCGCAATTCCTTGGCAAGGTTCTTGGACGCTATCGCGACCAGAAACTCGCGGAAGGCATAGGAAACCATGGCCGAAAGGGCCAAGAGCCCCGCGAGAATGGCCACGATGCGAAGAGCCGAAACGCCGCCGATGATGCCCAGAACAAAGGAGACCAACGTCAGGGAAAAGAGCAGCAAAAAGGCCGACCGCTTGTTGAAATAGGCTGCAACGCAGGATGCACCGAGCAACAGGGTATAGTAGGCGATGACGAATACACTCATATCTCTAGACCCTTACTTCGGATGCCGCAGGCGCGGATTGGTCAGGATTGAGCCCACATCCGCTGCGAGGTTGAGAAGGATGAAGGTCGCGGCAAAGATCAGGCAACACGCCTGAACCACGGGGAAATCCCGTTTGCTGACCGCATCGACCAGCGCCTGACCAATGCCCGGATAGACAAAGACAACCTCAACCAGCACCACGCCGGTGATGAGATAAGCCAGGTTGAGCGCCACCACGTTGATGATCGGAGCCCAAGCATTGGGCAGGGCATGTTTGACAATGACCTTCCAGGGGGGCGCACCCTTGAGGCGGGCCATTTCGATATAGGGCGACGCCAAAAGGTTGATGATCGCCGCGCGGGTCATCCGCATCATATGCGCAGTCACAACCAGAACGAGGGTCAGCGCCGGCAGGAATGTGCGGTAGAGCAGGTCACCAAAGCTCATGTCATTGCTGAGGCTGGCGATGGCGGGAAACATGCCCGTCTTGACCGCGAGATAAAGAATAAGAATGTAGCCCAAAAAGAACTCTGGGCTTGAAATCGAGGTGAGCGTCGCAACATTCGCCACCCGGTCAAAGATCGAGTTGCGCAGAAGCGCCACAAGGACACCCAGCACGATGGAAATCGGCACGGCAATCGCGGCGGCGTAGGCGGCGAGAAAAAGCGTATTGGCAAAGCGCTCGCCAATCGTTTCGGCCACGCTGGCCCCCGTCACGATGGAATTGCCGAAATCGAGCATCACCGCCCCAGAGAGCCAATGCAGATAGCGAATGATTGCGGGCTGATCGAGGCCCATTTCCTTGCGCAGTGCCGCCAGATTCTCGGGCGTTGCGCCCTGTCCCAGCACCGCCTGCGCAATGTCGCCGGGCAAAAGCTCGACCATAAAAAATATGATCACGGATATGACCAGTAGAATGATCAATCCCAATCCGAGCCGTTTTGCGACGAGCCCAAGGATATCCCCCATCTTTCCCTCCTGCTGTTTTTGCCTTTCGCCTTGTCACGTGGCGCGGCCTTTATGGCTTAGGCTAACAGTGTTTTGGGTCTCGGCGGAAAATATTTCCGCATCAGACCCATCGCAGTGACGCAAAATGCCGAAGCGGGCTTGCCCAGGCTTCGGTGGCTGAAAACCCGGCACCCTATGGTGCCGGGTCTTGAAAGTGGCGTCAGGCCTCAAACCACCAGCGGCTTGCGGCGCGTGCGCCATCACAGCCCCAGCTTGCCGCAACCTGTTCCGGGCGCTTGACGCCCTTGCCGCGCGCATAGACCCAGTTGTTGAAGAACGGAAGAAGGGTGCCACCGTCGTCGCGCATCAAAAGGCACATCTCACGATACATCTCGGCGCGCAGGGTCTGATCCAGTTCGGCCTTGGCCTTGAGCAGCAATTCGTTGAAGCGCTCGTTCTGCCAACGGCTTTCGTTCCAGGCGGCATCGTTCTTGTAGGCCAGCGTAAACATAACGTCGGGCGTCGGGCGTGCGCCCCAAGACACGGCGCTGAACGGCTTTTTCAGCCAGACATCAGAATAATAGCCATCGCTTGGCTCGCGCACGACCTTGATGTCGATCCCTGCCGCCTTGGCCTGTTCGGCATAGAGCACGCACATATCAACCGCGCCCGTATAGACGCTCTCGGCCACCGAGAGATTGACAGAAAGCCCCTCTTGCCCTGCCTCCTTAAGCAGCGATTTGGCCTGATCCGGATCATATTCCCGCTGCGGGATATCCTCGGGCCAATAGGGCTGGACCGGCGAAAGATGGAAATCGTTGCCCTTGGTCGCGGCGCCAAAAGCAATCTTTTCGATAATTTCATCCCGGTTCATCGCAAGTTTCAGCGCGGTGCGCACGCGCACATCGCTAAAGGGTGCCGTGTCGCAGAACATCGGCATCGTGATTGCGCCGCCAGAGGGGATGTTGTCGACCGATATGTCGGGATTGCGCTGCAAGAGCGCCAGCGTCTTAAGCTCGATCAGCGACACGCAATCCACATCCCCCGTCACTAGCGCAGTTTGGCGTGCATTGGGATCGTTGAGGACGATCATCGTTACCTTGTCAAAATAGGCACCATCGCCGTGCCAGCCATCGTGGCGCGTCAATTCCCAGCGAATGCCGAATTCGCCAGAGTCGATCTTGTAGGGGCCAGAGCCGTCACCCGACTGCCAATCAATCGTACCATCGCCATTCGAGGGACAGATCGCAAAGTGATAGTCGGTCATGAGCCAAGGCAAATCGGCATTGCCACGGGCAAGGCTGATTGTAACCGTGTGGTCGCCATCAGCGGTGATGTCGGTCACATCCGTTAAAAGCGCCTTAGCGGCCGAGGTCGAGGCGTCGCCCCGGTGATGATTGAGGCTGTCGATCACATCCTGCGCCGTGACCGGCTTGCCGCTATGAAAGGCAGCATCTGGGTTAAGCGTGAAGGTCCACTGCATGGCGTCCGGCGTCGCCTCCCATCCGGTGGCCAAATCGCTACCAAGGGAGTTGTCCGGCTCAATCAGGGTCAGATAGCTGCGATGTGTGTGGGCCAAAAAGATCATCTGACGGGTCACATACGTCCCCGGATCATGGGTGTCCGAGGTGTTGCCATCGTGAATGCCCCATCGGAATGTGCCGCCCGGTGTCGGGTTGGCGGCGGCGGATGTGCCCCAAAGGCCGGTCGCGGCAGAGGCGGTCAGACCCGCAGCAGAGGCAAAATGCAGGAACGACCGGCGAGAGATTGCGCCGGTGCAAGCAGCCTGCGCAAGCCGGTCCAGAAGGACTTGATCAATATTCTTTTTCATAGGGTTTCCCTGTCTTGTTTTGTTTCTTGGATTTGCGAAGACGCGACATCAGCCCATCCAGAAACCTTGGGTTTCGGAGGGTCAACAAGGATGCACAAAAGCGACATTCTTATAACAAAACACGAAACGCGGCGCGTTTCCAGACCTTAATCGCACCCTGCCTGTAGATAAAAAGGTCATAAATTCTGAGGTTTTATTGGTTTCCTCAGGTGCGACGCAGACGGAGCTTGGCGAAATACTCGAGTCGTTTTTTGAGCTCTCGTTCGTAACCGCGCTCGACCGGTTGATAGAGAACCGGGCGTTTCATGCCATCCGGAAAGTAGTTCTGGCCAGAGAAACCATCCTCGGCGTCATGGTCGTAGGCATAGCCCTCTCCGTAGCCCTGTTCCTTCATCAACCGGGTGGGAGCGTTGAGAATATGCTTTGGCGGCGGCGCGCTCCCGGTCTTTTTCGCCTCGCGCAGCGCGGCCTTGTAGGCTGCGTAACCTGCGTTCGATTTGGGTGCGAGCGCGAGATAGGCCACCGCCTGACCCAATGCTAATTCGCCTTCGGGGCTGCCGATCCGCTCATAGGTTTCCCAAGCATGCAGGCAGATGGATTGCGCTTGCGGATCGGCGAGGCCAATATCCTCGATCGCCATGCGCAGAATGCGCCGTGCAAGATAGCGCGGGTCCTCGCCCCCTGTCAGCATGCGCGCCAGCCAGTAGAGCGCTGCATCCGGGTCCGATCCACGCACGGATTTATGCAGCGCAGAGATGAGGTTGTAATGTTCATCTCCCGACTTGTCATATTTGGCGGCGCGCTTCATCAGGCGCGTGGCCAGAGCGGCGCTGTCCAGCTTGCCTTCGACTTTCCACGCGGCGACTTGTTCAATCAGATTGAGAAGCGCGCGCCCATCCCCATCGGCCATGTCAAGCAGCGCCTCTCGCGCCGGACCGTCGAGCGGCAAGGCGCGGCCCAACTCTTGTTCGGCGCGCTGTGCGAGGCGTTCCATATCTGCCAGAGTGAGGCGCGTCAGCACCAAAACTTGCGCGCGGCTGAGCAGCGCGGCGTTCAACTCGAAACTCGGGTTCTCCGTCGTGGCACCAACCAATAGGATCGTGCCATCCTCCATATGCGGAAGGAACCCGTCCTGCTGCGCCTTGTTGAAGCGGTGGATTTCATCGACGAAAAGCAGCGTGCCACGGCCCTGAGTGCGGCGATGCTTTGCCTCGTCGAACACTTTGCGCAGGTCTGGAACGCCGGTGAAAATGGCGCTGATCTGAACAAAATGCAGGTCCGTCTCATCCGCCAAGAGCCGGGCAATGGTGGTCTTGCCCACACCGGGTGGGCCCCAGAACACCAGCGACGAAAGGCTTCCCGAGGCGAGCATCACCCCAAGCGGGGCCTCAGGGCCAAGCACCTGTTCCTGTCCGATCACATCCACCAGACGGCGCGGCCGGAGCCTGTCTGCCAGCGGACGGGGGCCAGTATCCGGGCGAGGCGTAGCGCCGCTATCGAAAAGATCTGCCACCACTTAGATCCTAAACCGCAGCGCCATGCGCCGCCCATCCCGCAAGACATCGAGGCTAAGGGTGGTCATCGCCTCTTCCAGCGCGTCCTTTGCGGCACGGCTGGTGCCGATGGGCACGCCGTTGACCGCGCGGAGAATGTCGCCGGGCCGCAATCCGGCCCGCGCGCCAAATGGGCCGGGATCTTCCACCAACGCGCCCTCTGACATCAGCGGCAGCCGATATTGATCAATCACGACCGGATTGATGGTCACAAGGGTCAGTTGCGGGATTGCGGCGCGCGGACCAGTTTCCAAAGGGTCGCGCGGCGGGCTGTCGGGCGCGGCGATCATCGCAATCTCGATTTCCTGCTCTGTCCCCCCACGCAGGCGGGTAATATTGGTCGTTGACCCAATACCAGCGACTGACATGCGATAGATCACCTCGGCCGGGCTGTTGACGGGCTGGCCACCGACACGGGTGATCACATCGCCGGGGCGAATATCAGCGGCAAAGCTGCTTTGGGGATGTACCTCGGAAATCACGACACCATCAGGGCGGGCGATACCCAGCCCCTCGGCCATGTCGGGCGTCACGGGCTGGCCCCCCAGACCGGCCCAAGGCCGCTCAAACTCCGTTTTGCCCGCGCGTGCCTGTGCCACGAATTGCGCCACAAGGCCGGCGGGGATTGCGAAGCCGATGCCGTTCGAACCGCCTGAGCGCGACAGGATCGCCGTGTTGATGCCGATAAGGTCGCCGTTCACATCGACCAGCGCCCCGCCGGAATTACCCGGATTGATCGGCGCGTCAGTCTGGATGAAGTAGCCGCGCGCATTGCCCGTAGCCGTGCCCGACCGCGCAAGACCCGAGACTATGCCGCTTGAAACGGTCTGGCCCACACCAAACGGGTTGCCGATGGCCAATACCAATTCGCCCACTTGAACGGTGTCACTGTCGCGCAGGGTCAGGGCAGGCAGACTTGGGGCATTCTCGACCTGCAACAGCGCCAAATCCGCCTCTTCATCGGCCAAAAGGACGCGGGCGGCATATTCACGGCGGTCGTTCAATACCACGCGGATATCCGTAGCCTCTCCCACAACATGATAGTTTGATACGACGATACCATCCGCCGAGAGGATCACGCCAGAGCCCAAGGAATTTTGCACACGTGGGCGGGTGCTGCCGAAATCGTTGAAGAAGCGCTCAAAAAACGGATCTCCACGAAATGGGCTGCGGCGTGCCTCGACGATGCGACTGGCATAGATATTGACCACCGCCGGAGCGGCCTCTTGCACCACCGGAGCAAAGCCGAGCTGGATTTCAACCTGCGAGGTTGGCACGCGGGTTTCGGCGCGCGGCAAGCCGGGAAGGGCCAACAGAACAAGGCAGAGAAAGCGGAACATGACAGGCTCCCCAAGGATTTTCTTGGCCTTTGAGATATGCTGGGAGTGACGCGGCAATGCAAGGCTTTGCGGCGCCTAGTGGTGGTATGTTCCCGATGCCAAACATGCAAAACCCCCGCCCGTGAGGGCGGGGGTTAATCTGTAACCATCTGAAATGGTTATGATCTTATTCGTCGTCTGCCATCTCAAAGGCGGCATTGCGGGCCTTGTCCGATGCACCTTTGGCATCAACGTCACGGTCCACGAATTCGATGATCGCCATCGGTGCCATGTCACCATAACGGAAGCCAGCCTTGAGCACACGGACGTAGCCGCCCTGACGGTCCTTGTAGCGGGGTCCGAGAATGTCGAACAGCTTGGCCACATAAGCGTCTTGCTTGAGTTGGCTTGCGGCCTGACGGCGGGCGTGCAGGTCGCCACGCTTGCCCAAAGTGATCAGCTTTTCGATGATCGGGCGCAGTTCCTTGGCCTTGGGCAGGGTGGTCTTGATCTGCTCATGTTCGATAAGCGAGCCAGCCATATTCGCCCAAAGCGCCTTGCGGTGCTCATGGGTGCGGTTCAGGCGGCGGTAGCCTCTTGCGTGACGCATTTTCTATCTCCTTAGCGTGTTTTGCTTTGTCCGGCGGTCTGATGCGTGTCAGCCGCTCTCCTTGGGGCATTGGCCCGTATTTTCCCCGGCATTCCGGGCATTACCCCACCCTACGAAGCTCTCCGTAGGGTGGGTGTATCGCACGCGTATATCAGAACGCGTCTTCGAACTTCTTGGCGAGGTCCTCGATATTGTCTGGCGGCCAATCCTCGACATCCATGCCAAGGTGCAGGCCCATGCCCGAGAGCACTTCCTTGATCTCGTTGAGCGACTTGCGGCCAAAGTTCGGCGTGCGCAGCATCTCGGCTTCGGTCTTTTGGATCAGATCGCCGATGTAAACGATGTTGTCGTTCTTGAGGCAGTTGGCAGAACGGACCGACAATTCCAACTCGTCCACTTTCTTGAGCAGGAGCGGGTTGAATTCGAGACCGTCATCGTCATCCTGACGGCTGGCCGACTCGGGTTCGTCGAAGTTCACGAAGATCGACAGTTGATCCTGCAGGATGCGCGCGGCATAGGCCACGGCATCATCCGGGGTGATCGATCCGTCGGTTTCGATTTTCATCGTCAGCTTATCATAGTCCAGAACCTGACCTTCGCGGGTCGGTTGAACCTCATAGCTGACGCGCGAGATCGGCGAATAGATGGCGTCGATCGGAATAAGGCCGATAGGCGCATCTTCAGGCTTATTCTTGTCAGCCGACACATAGCCCTTACCCTGATTCACGGTCAGTTCCATGAAGAGGTCAGCGCCTTCGTCGAGGTGGCAGATCACATGATCCTTGTTGAGAATCTCGATACCCGCGCTGTCAGAGATGTCACCGGCAGTGACAACGCCCGGACCCTTGGCATTGACCGAAAGACGCTTGGGCCCTTCGACTTCCATGCGGATCGCAACACCCTTGAGGTTGAGAACGATGTCGGTCACGTCTTCGCGGACACCGGCCACCGAGGAGAACTCGTGCAGCACGTTGTCGATCTGCACGGCGGTGATGGCCGCACCTTGCAGCGAAGACAGAAGAACGCGGCGCAGCGCGTTACCCAGCGTGAGACCAAAGCCGCGCTCGAGCGGCTCGGCGATCAGAACCGCCTGACGCAGCGGGTCATTGCCGGGTTTTACTTCAAGCTGTGTCGGCTTGATCAATTCAGCCCAATTCTTGTGGATCATGCGTCCCTCCATTCTTGCCCTGTTCCCATGTCCAAAGGTTCAGAGCGCCCGAGGATGTAAAATGACGAAAGCGGGACCGCGCCAAGGCGCGGCCCCACCAAGAGATGTATCGGATCAGACCCGGCGGCGCTTCGGTGGGCGGCAGCCGTTGTGCGCCATCGGTGTCACATCACGGATCGACGTGATGTTAAAGCCGACAGCCGCCAAAGCGCGCAGCGCCGATTCACGGCCCGAACCCGGCCCCTGAACTTCGACGTCAAGCGAGCGCATGCCGTGTTCCTGTGCCTTGCGGCCAGCATCCTCAGCGGCCATCTGCGCCGCGTAGGGCGTGGATTTGCGCGAGCCTTTGAAGCCCATGGTCCCAGCCGAGGACCATGCGATGGCATTGCCCTGCACGTCCGAGATCAGGATCTTGGTATTGTTGAAGGAAGAGTTCACGTGAGCAACGCCAGTGGCGATGTTCTTGGAAACCTTTTTCTTGGTGCGTTTGGTATCGCGTGCCATATCTGCTGCCCTCCCTTATTTCTTCTTGCCGGCAATGGCTTTTGCCGGGCCCTTGCGGGTGCGGGCGTTGGTGTGGGTCCGCTGACCACGCACCGGCAGATTGCGACGGTGACGCAGGCCGCGGTAGCAGCCAAGATCCATCAAACGCTTGATGTTCATCTGGGTGTCGCGGCGCAGGTCGCCTTCGACAGTGTAATTCGCGTCGATATGTTCGCGCAGGGCCAGAGCCTCGGCATCCGAAAGCTCGTTTACGCGACGCGAAACGTCGATGCTGAGCGCTTCGCAGATGGATTTGGCCGAGGCATGGCCGATTCCGGTGATGTAGGTAAGGGCGATGGGAACCCGTTTGTTGGTCGGGATGTTGACGCCGGCGATACGTGCCAAGTGTAGCTTCCTTTTTCGTTGCGGTTCCGTAGCACCAGAACCTTTTTTCACAACGTAAGCCCGAAGCGATCACGCACCGGGCCGCGGCTGATTCCAAATGAGTGATTCGCATACCGGGTGCGACCCGGAACCAGAATCAATCTCGTGTTCGAGATAGGGCTGGTTATGGGGAAATGGTCGGGGCGTCAAGGCCCCGAACCCCTATCAATCGCTATTTGTCAAGCGCTTCTGCAATCTCAGCCTGCACCGCGTCAATCTCAGCCAGACCATCGACCGAGGTCAGTTGACCATGGGCATAGTAATAGCCAAGCAGCGGCGAGGTTTTCTTGTAATATTCCATCAGACGATTCCGCAGCGCGTCTTCGTTGTCATCCGCACGGCGTTTGACATCTGTAGAGCCACACTTTGCGCATTTGCCATCCGCAGGCCACGGCTTGGTGATGTCATTATAGACCTCGCCACACCCACCACAGGTTGAACGGGCCGTGATGCGCTGAACGAGCGCTTCGTCATCGACGCGCAATTCGATCACTGCCTCCAAGGTCTCGCCGGTTTCTTCGAGCAGATCGGCCAAGGCATCCGCCTGCGCCAGTGTGCGTGGGAAGCCGTCAAAGATGAAGCCGCCTTTGCGCGCGCCTTGCAACTGCTCGCGTATCAGGCCGATCACGATTTCATCGGTCACAAGATCGCCGCGCGCCATGACATCTGCGACGATGCGCCCCATCTCAGAGCCGCTGTCCTTGGCGGCGCGCAACATGTCGCCGGTGGAGAGCTGGATCATATCCCGGCTTTCGACAAGATAATGTGCTTGGGTGCCCTTGCCTGCGCCCGGCGGTCCGAGAAGGATGATATTCATCGCCGCGCCGGTGCCTTTCTGCGGCTGCGTTTCTTGCCCTTGCCGCTCAGTTGGGATTTCTCGATCAAGCCCTCGTATTGATGGGCCAGAAGATGCGACTGAACCTGCTGAATAGTATCCATCGTCACGGAAACGACGATCAGAACCGACGTGCCGCCAAAGTAGAAGGGAATGGCGAACTGGTTACGCAGGATCTCTGGCAGAAGGCAAACCGCAGCGAGATAGGCAGAGCCGATGACCAGCACACGGTTCACAACGAAATCAAGATATTCCGCCGTCCGTTTGCCCGGACGAATACCGGGAATAAAGCCGTTCTGGTTCTTGAGGTTCTCGGCCACGTCATCGGTTTTGAACGCAACGTTGAAGGTGTAGAAATAGGCAAAGAACACGATCATGATCGTGAAGAACAGCAGATAGAGCGGCTGTCCAGGTCCGAAATAGGCCATCACGGTCGAGAGAACCGGATTGGTGGTATTTCCGGAGAACGTCGTGATCGTGGCCGGAAGAAGAAGAAGAGACGAGGCAAAGATCGCCGGGATCACGCCCGCCGGGTTGACCTTGACCGGCAGGTGCGACGAGCCGCCATCATAGATCTTCATACCGACCTGACGGCGGGGATATTGAATGTGGATCTTGCGCAAAGAGCGTTCCATGAAGACCACAAAGGCGATCACGGCCACGACCATCAGCATGACACCCACGATCACCGCAGGGCTGACCGCACCAGACCGGCCCGATGCAAAAAACTGAGCCAGGGCCGCGGGAACCTCGGCGATGATACCGACAAAGATGATCAGCGAGATGCCGTTGCCCACGCCGCGCGCGGTAATCTGCTCGCCCAGCCACATCAGGAACATGGTGCCCCCGATCAGCGTGATCATGCAGGACGCGATAAAGAACATGCCGGGATTGGAGACCATATCGCCCGACTGCAGCGATACGGCAAGCCCGTAGGATTGCAGCGTTGCAAGGGCAACCGTACCGTAGCGGGTATATTGGTTGATCTTCTTGCGACCCTGCTCGCCTTCTTTCTTGAGTTGCTCAAGAGCAGGCACCATTGCGGTCATCAGCTGAACAATGATCGACGCCGAGATATACGGCATGATGCCCAGAGCAAAGATGCCCATCCGTCCGAGCGCGCCGCCGGTAAACATGCTGAGCATGCCACCGATTGAGGCCTGCGCGCCCTCCATGAACTCACGCAGCGCCACACCGTCGATACCCGGAACCGGGATGAAGGTACCCAGCCGGTAGACGATCAGCAGGCCGAGGGTGAACAGGATGCGTTTGCGCAGTTCGGTGGCTTTGCCCAGCGCGGACCAGCTGGTGTTGGCCGCCATTTGCTCTGCTGCAGATACCATTCGCGGGTCTCTTTCATTTGACAACGCCGCCTTGGGCTGTTTTCCAGCTCAGGCGGCGTCAAAGGAAAACTTGGGCTATATGTAAGCGGCACAGATGCCGCTCACAACCTCTTATTCAGCCGCTTGCGCGGTTGTGACCGAGAGGGAGCCGCCGGCCTTTTCGACCGCTTCAATCGCAGCGCGCGAGGCACCTGTGACCTGAATGGTCAACTTGGCGGTCACGTCACCCTTGTTCAGGACGCGGATACCATCAAGTTTGCGACGGACGAGACCCGAGGAAACCAGTGTTTCTTCGGTGATCGGTGCAGAGCCGTCAATCTTGCCAGCCTCAACGAATTTCTGGATCAGGCCAAGGTTGATGACAGCAAAGGATTTGCGGTTCGGCTTGTTGAAGCCGCGCTTGGGCAGACGCTGATAGAGCGGCATCTGGCCACCCTCGTAGCCACCGATCGAAACACCCGAACGGGATTTCTGACCCTTGATACCCCGGCCAGCGGTTTTACCCATGCCGGAACCCGGACCACGGCCAACGCGCTTCTTGCGCTTGGTGGCACCGGGATTGTCGTGCAGTTCATGCAGTTTCATGTCGCTATCTCCTTGCCGGATGCGGCCCCCAGCGACGGGAGCGGCCGAACGCGGCGTGTGTGGGTTGAGTCGGACCCCATTACGAGGCCACCGGGGGCGTATAGACGGTGCCGAGGTCCTTGACAAGAGCGGCGCATCGCGCCCGGAACCGCGATAGCCTCGCTGGAAATTCTCGCGAGAACCCTGATTTTGCGCTATCCGTTGAGCGCAGCGCAGACAGGAAAAGACAAGCCACTGAGCCAGTCGGCGGTCGCGCCGGTAGCTTGATCAGCGGAATACCAGACTCCTCGATTTTGTCGCGGGCTGTGTTCGCTCGACAGAGCTTGGGGTCGAAATCGGACCATTTGGTCGCCCCCTCCTGACCGGACCGGATTGGAATGTGCGCTACGCCGATGTCAGCACCACAAACGAGCTGAGACGCCTTGCCAAGAGCAGCCCGCTGAGGCGCGCAGATCGGGTGGTTGAGGTCGATTATGTGCTCAGGAACATCACCCTGCCGCGGGCAATTCCGGGCACAGGGGTGCGCTTTGTCTTTGGGTCCCATGTTTATGAGCATATAGCCAATCTGCTTGGGTTTTTCCGTCAGCTTGCGGCTGAGATGGGTCCGGGCGGTGCCGTCATCGGGGCGTTTCCCGACCGTCGTTATACCTATGACATTGATCGCCCCAGAACGACACTTGGCCAGTTCATCGACCGCGAGACGCGCGATATCGCCAGCCCGGACGCACAGACGGTTTTTGACCATTTTTATCACTTCAGGCCGGTCAAAGCAGGACAGGTCTGGCCGCACGGCGCCAATCATGGTGTCGCGCGCCAGTTCTCGTTGGCCCATGCGCTTAAGATGAAGAAAACCTCCGCACCAGCTATGTCGACGTGCATTGCAACATCCCGACGGATCAAGAGTTTGTTGAACTGACCGAGACGTTTCCAGAACTTGGCATCAAGCTTAGTCTTCACAAAATGGTCGAAACCTTTCGACCGATGAACGAATTTCATTTCTGCCTGAAAGTCGTGTGACCGGTCGGAGAAAGCCCGTGCATGCTGCGCAAGTTTGGCAGGGTCAGTTCTCTGGACATATGCTGAGACCGCGATAGGCTAAGCGTGCGATCCTGAGACCGGAGGCCCCTGATGCGCGCGATTGCTCTCTGCCTAGCCCTCGCTGTTCTGCCGGGCCCAACGCCACAGGCGGCCACGGGCTGTGCCGCTGATGCGATGCTGGTATTTGACGGGTCTGGGTCCATGGCCGAGGTGGGACATGATCCAACTGCCGCAACCCGGATCATCGAGGCGCGCGCGGCGCTACGGCGCGTGATGCCCGACGTTGCGCCCTATCGGCGGATTGGCCTCTTGTCCTATGGGGCTGGGGGTAGTCATCCCTGTTCGGGGATCACCCGGCATTTTGCCCCTATGCCGGATGCGGCGGCTGCGGTGGTGGTGGCGGTCGACGCGCTGATGCCCGGCGGCCTGACCCCGATTGCCGCCTCGGTGGCGGCGGCGGCAGAGGTGTTAGAGTATCGCACACAACCCGGGATCGTGGTCTTGGTTACGGATGGCAACGAGACCTGCGGCGGTACGCCCTGTGCGCTTGGGGCCGCTTTAACCGCAGAGGCGCGCGATTTGACGGTACATGTGATCGGATTTCGCGTGGTGCATGACCCGTTCTCGTGGAACAGCCCCGAGGCGCAGGGCTATGACGGGCAGACCGTCGCAAAATGTCTGGCCGATGCGACGGGGGGAGTGTTTGTATCGACCGAAACAGTCGACGAACTGGTCGATGCCCTGCGCGAGACACTTGGTTGCCCGCTGATTGGTGGGCTTGGGGCAGGCGCCCCGCCACGTGGGCGGGGCTGATCGTTCAGGCCGTCAGGCCCTCTGGCTCTGCCAGACCATTGGCGCGGCAGCAGGCAGTGAGGGTATTGGCCAAGAGACAGGCGATGGTCATCGGGCCGACGCCGCCCGGCACTGGGGTGATCGCCCCGGCAACAGCGGCGGCCGAGGCGTAATCGACGTCGCCGACCAACACAGTCTTGCCGTCCCGTTCGATCCGGTTGATGCCCACGTCGATCACGGTAGCCCCCGGCTTGATCCAGTCGCCCGGCACCATTTCAGGGCGACCGACGGCAGCCACGACGATATCGGCGCGACGGCAGACATCGGCGATATCCTTGGTCCGGCTATGGGCAATCGTGACGGTGCAGCTATCGCCCAAAAGAAGCTGTGCCATCGGCTTGCCCACAATGTTCGAGCGGCCAAGCACCACAGCATCCATGCCCGCCAACGAGCCGTGATGGTCGCGCAGCATCATCAGGCAGCCCAAGGGCGTGCACGGCACCATGGATTTCTGGCCAGTGCCCAAGAGGCCGACGTTGGAAATATGAAAACCGTCCACATCCTTGGCCGGATCAATAGAGTTGATCACCAGATCGGAATCGAGATGCTTTGGCAGCGGCAATTGCACGAGGATGCCGTGCACGGTGGCGTCTTTGTTGAGACGGTCGATCAGCGCCAGAAGATCAGCCTCTGACGTGTCAACATCCAGCTTGTGCTCGTAGGAATTCATGCCCACTTCGACGGTCTGCTTGCCTTTGGAGCGAACATAGACCTGACTGGCCGGGTCTTCGCCCACAAGCACCACCGCGAGGCCCGGCGTGATGCCGTTTTCCTCTTTCAGGCGCGTCACATGCGAGGCCACCTTGGTCCGCACCTCTGCGGCAAAGGCCTTGCCGTCGATCACTTTAGCCGTCATTCCCAGCCCTTTCATCGTGCTTTAAATCGTTCTGCGCAACGCGCAAGGCCGCCCAGAGCGCGATACTCTGGGCGGCCTTATTTGGTGAGGTTTAGAACAGGCCTTCGATCTGGCCGTCGTCGTTGAGACGGATCGTCTCGGCAGCAGGTTTGCTGGGCAGACCCGGCATTGTCATGATCTCGCCACAGACGACGACGACAAAGCCAGCACCGGCCGAAAGACGCACTTCGCGGACCGGTACGGAATGGCCGGTGGGCGCACCGCGACGGTTCGGATCGGTGGTAAAGCTATACTGCGTCTTGGCCATGCAAACTGGCAGATGGCCATAACCCTGCGCTTCCCATTCCTTGAGCTGGCTGCGGATCTTTTGATCGGCCAACACCTCGTCAGCGCGATAGATGCGCTTGGCGATGGTTTCGATCTTTTGGAACAGCGGCATGTCATCGGGATAGAGGGGTGCGAAATTGGCATTCCCGGCCTCGGCCACTTCGACCACTTTGCGCGCCAGAGGCTCAGAGCCTTCGGAGCCCAGTTCCCAATGGCGCGACAGCACGGCTTCGGCACCATGATTGGCAACAAAGGTTTTGACGGCTTCGATTTCTGCTTCCGTATCGGTGACGAAATGGTTGATCGCCACAACCACCGGCACGCCAAAGGATTTGACGTTCTCGATGTGGCGCCCAAGGTTCGGGCAACCCGCCTTGACCGCATCAACGTTCTCGGCACCCAAATCTGCCTTGGCGACGCCGCCGTTCATCTTCATCGCACGCACGGTGGCCACGATGACCACGCAATCGGGGGCAAGACCCGCCTTGCGGCATTTGATATTCATGAACTTTTCTGCACCAAGGTCAGCGCCAAAGCCCGCTTCGGTCACAACATAGTCGCTGATCTTGAGCGCGGTCGTGGTCGCGATGACCGAGTTACAGCCATGCGCGATATTGGCGAAGGGTCCGCCATGCACGAAGGCAGGGTTGTTTTCCAGCGTTTGCACAAGGTTGGGCTGCATCGCATCTTTGAGAAGCACGGTCATCGCGCCTTCGGCCTTGATATCGCGGCAGAAGACGGGGCTGCGGTCGCGGCGATAGGCCACGATCATAGACCCCAGACGCTCCTCAAGATCCTTAAGGTTCTTGGAGAGGCAGAGGATTGCCATGACCTCGGACGCGACAGTGATGTCAAAGCCATCTTCGCGCGCAAATCCGTTGGAAACACCGCCCAGCGACGAGGTGATCTGGCGCAGCGAACGGTCGTTCATGTCGACCACGCGACGCCACACAACGCGGCGGGTGTCGATGTTCTGCTCGTTACCCCAATAGATGTGGTTGTCGAGCATCGCGCTGAGCAGGCTGTGTGCGCTGGTGATGGCGTGGAAATCGCCGGTGAAGTGCAGGTTCATGTCCTCCATCGGGACAACCTGTGCATAGCCGCCGCCGGCTGCGCCGCCCTTCATGCCAAAGTTTGGCCCAAGGCTGGCCTCGCGGATGCAAACGGTGGCCTTCTTGCCGATGCGATTCAGGCCGTCACCAAGACCAACAGTGGTCGTGGTCTTGCCTTCGCCTGCAGGGGTGGGGTTGATCGCAGTCACGAGGATCAGCTTACCGTTCTTGTTGCCCTGAACGGAGTCGATGAATTTCTGGCTGACTTTTGCCTTGTCATGGCCATAGGGCAGAAGATCGTCGTTCGAGATGCCCCGCTTTTCGCCGATCTCTTGGATCGGTCGCTTCTTGGCCTCCCGTGCAATCTCGATGTCGCTCTTGTAACCCATAGTCGTTTCCTTCCCTCGTCTGTTGGGCTTGATCTGACCACGGTGATAGCCAATTCTCGGCATCCCACAGCATGCGAATCCGACACATGGGCCTGTGCTTGCGGCGGATCACCGCAGACGGTGTCGGATCGGAAACCGAGAAAGGGGGGTCAGAGCAACGTGGCGCGCACACACGAGAGTTCGGACCAGACCGGCTGATCGGGAATATGCAGGCGCAGCATTTGCCCCAAGGCCAGCCGCCCCTCACGCTCGACCCAAGCGGTGATACCGCGCCGCCCGAGAGCCGCGCGCTTGAACCGTGCACCAAAGCCCGGGGCGTGGGTCTCGATCACCTTGGCAGGCAGGTGACAGGGGCGATTTTCCATATCAATCACCAGCGTCACCCCATCCGGCCCTTGCAAGCGCGATGAGGGAGGGAGATGGCTGAGGTCGGGAATGCCACTGATCACCAGCGAGGCACCCAGCCAGCTTGGTTCAAGCCGTGCAACGCCCATGGTGGCGGCGATGGCTGTCAGCTCTTCGTCTGAAAGGACAGAAAATTGCCGCGCATTGCGGATTTCGGTGCCTCTGGGGTGCTGGGAAATAACGCGGCTACATGAAGGGCGGGTCAGGCCCGCGTGCTCTTCGCCCGCGACACCGGCAAAGGTCACGTCGACCGCGTCGAGCGGTTCGGCTGCCAGAGACGCATCGCGCTGCGCCACTCGGCCCAGCCAAGTGATTCGGCCCTCATACTCGGTTGGCATCAATGCGGGCATTGATCTTTGCGCCCCGTTTCTTCTTGGTGGAAAATACTCGCCCCGCAGGGCCGTTCAAATTCAAGTCAGACGGTCAGGGTAAAGAACATGCGGCGGAACGGGAACAGCACAGTACCATCGGCACGAACCGGGTAGGCGCTATGCATCACCTCTTCGTAACGACGAATGAGATCGGCCTTTTCATCCGGCTCGAGCGCGGCCAGAACCGGGCGGGCATAGGTGCTTTCGGTATAGCGGCGCACCGGGTGGCTCCCGGGTTCGGCGGTCAGCCTTTGATAATAATCCGTTTCCCAGAGGCGGAATTGACCGAGCGGTGCCAGAAGTTCCTCGTATTTGATCGGAGACATCACACCGGGGGTGCCCATCTTTTCGATCCGCCCGGCAAAGAGTTCCTCTGCCAGCGAGAGCCAGACACGGTGCGAGGGGGCCTTGTTCTGGTGCGGCATCTGCACAGCCAGCGTCCCGCCCTTGCCCAGCATGCGGACGAGCCGGGGCATAAGTGCTTCGTGATTACCGACCCAATGCAGGGCCGCGTTGGAATAGATCAGGCCCGGCGCGCGGCGCGGGTGCCACTCGGCGATGTCGGCCTGTTGGAGGGCGTCATAACCCGTCCCTTGAGCCTTTTCGAGCATGGCGGGGCTGGCATCGACCCCCACAACCGCGCGATTGCCCGCGCGGGCACGCAGCGTTTCGATCATCACGCCGTTGCCGCATCCAAGGTCCACCACATCGCCCGCGCCCATCTGACCGACGGCGTTCAAAAGATCGAGGGCAGGCCGCAAGCGTTGATCCCGGAACCTTGCATAGGCTCCGGGATTCCAATCCTGTTTCGCGGCATTCGTGCTCACGTTGAGGGCTCTGGCTCCAGCCCGCCGTCGCCGGGCGTGGATTTGGGCTTGGTTTTCGGGATTGCGGTGACAGAGGGCTTGCTGGCTTCGGCACTGCCGTCGTCATCGTCATTCGCCGAGGGAAGTTCGCCCCGCATCACGCGCTTGATCTCGTCTCCGGTCAGTGTCTCGTATTCCAAGAGACCCTGTGCCAGACGTTCCCAATCTTCCTGACGATCAGTCAGGATTTTCTTGGCCCGAATATAGGCCTCGTCGATCAGGCGTTTGACCTCTTCCTCGATCAGCTCTTTGGTATGTGCGGAAATCGAGAAGCCACCGGCACCATTGCCCATATAGCCTTCGTGCGCCTGCTCATAGTCGATATTGCCAACTTTGTCGGACATGCCCCAGCGCATCACCATGGCGCGCGCAAGGCCACTGGCCTGTTGAATATCGCCAGCAGGGCCGTTCGACACGTTATCCTCGCCGTATTTGAGGATTTCGGCGGCTTTGCCTGCCATGGTCATGGCCAGCTTTTCCTCGCACTCGGAGCGGTGCCAATTGAGCCGGTCAATCTCGGGCAAGCTCACAACCATACCGAGGGCACCACCGCGCGGAATGATCGTAGCCTTGTAGACAGGGTCACATTTGGGCAGGGCAAGACCCACCACCGCATGCCCGGCCTCGTGATAGGCGGTCTTTTCCTTTTGATCGTCGGTCAGCACCATCGAACGGCGCTCGGCCCCCATCATCACCTTGTCTTTGGCGTTCTCGAAGTCGACCATAGTCACAAAACGTCGGCCGACACGCGCAGCCATCAGCGCCGCCTCGTTGACGAGGTTGGCAAGGTCCGCGCCAGAGAAGCCGGGCGTGCCGCGCGCAATCAGGCGCAGGTCCACATCGGGGCCAAGCGGTGTCTTGCGGGCGTGAACGTTAAGGATTTTCTCGCGGCCCTTGATGTCGGGATTGGGCACGGTCACCTGACGGTCAAAACGACCGGGGCGCAGAAGTGCGGGGTCAAGCACATCCTTGCGGTTGGTGGCCGCGATGATGATCACGCCTTCGTTGGCCTCGAACCCGTCCATTTCAACAAGCAGTTGGTTCAGCGTCTGTTCGCGCTCGTCATTGCCGCCGCCATAGCCCGCCCCACGGTGGCGGCCGACCGCGTCAATCTCGTCGATAAACACGATACAGGGCGCGTTTTTCTTCGCTTGCTCAAACATATCGCGCACGCGGGATGCACCCACACCCACGAACATTTCCACAAAGTCAGAACCAGAGATGGTGAAGAAAGGAACGCCCGCCTCACCCGCAATGGCGCGGGCAAGCAGCGTCTTACCGGTACCCGGAGGGCCGACAAGCAGCGCGCCCTTGGGGATTTTACCGCCAAGCCGCGAAAACTTCTGCGGGTTGCGCAGGAATTCCACGATTTCCTCAAGCTCTTCCTTGGCCTCGTCGATGCCTGCCACATCGTCAAATGTGACGCGACCGTGCTTTTCGGTCAGCATTTTGGCTTTGGACTTGCCAAAACCCATCGCGCCACCTTTGCCGCCGCCCTGCATGCGGTTCATGAAATAGATCCACACGCCGATCAACAGAAGGAAAGGCAGAAGCGAGACAATGAAGGTCTGAAAGCCCGATTGCTGCTGGCTCTCGGCCTTTACCGGAATACCCGCATCAATCAGACGTTGGGTGATTTCTGCATCCTCGGGCTTGATCGTTGCATAATCCTGCCCATCCGCGCCGCGATAGCGCACAGTCTCGCCATCCAGCGTTACCTGGCTCACACCGCCACTGTCCACTGCCGCCACAAACTCTGAATATGGCACTGCGCGGCTCTGGAGGGTGTTGCCCGACCCGCTGAACAGGTTGAACAGCGCGAGGATCAAAAGGAACAGCACCAGCCAGAAGGCGATATTTCTTGCGTTACCCAAGGGTTCTCTCCCAAAATTCGTATCCCCGTGCGTCTAGCACAGGGCGCATGGATCATAAATAGAGATCACGGCCCTATCTTCAATGACATAATATGGACATCAGCAGATTGTCCTGCTCAGGCTTGAGGATCAGCGCCCAGCCATTCGGGTGACCCATGAGCGGGGCGGCGATCAGAGTATCCCCTTGCCAGAGGCCGGGGGCGCAGAGCGCAGAGGCATGCGGCAGGCCACTCAGGCGCCAATCCGGGCAAGCCTGCAGTCCGTTGGGTCCAAGCGCGGCTATCTCGACACCGGGCGATGCGGGGCCGGTCGCCTGCCAGCGATTATCCCAGAGGGTGTTTACGGGCGCGCGCAGTCCCTTGACCGCGGCATATTCCCGCGTGAGGCGAAGCTGGCCGTTCTTGGGCGGCAGAAGAAGGCAGCCGTGCAGGGGCATTGTGTGACCATCGCGGGCGGCTTTGATAAAACTCGCGAGAGCGCTGCCGCGCGGCGGATACTCCTCCCCCGCAAGCCATTGCAGCATAGCCTGCATGAGACGGCGCGCGATTTCCTCAGGGAGATCATTAAATCCGGGGTGGTCGATGAGAATATCCCCAGACTGCACCTGAAGAAGTGCGCGGGCGGCGGTCAGAGTGGCATGATCCAGCGCCGTGCGAACCCCGGACAGGGTGCGCGCCACATCGGCCAGCGTCGCGGCACCAAGCCCCATGGGCGCGAGGGCCGTGAGACTCTGACGTGCGCGGGGGCGCAGGTAGGTGGTGTCATCGTTGGTTGGATCATCGATCCACGATTGACCAAGTGTGCGCAGATGATCGCGAAGGGCCTCGCGGGAGAGGTCGAGTAGCGGGCGGTGAAAGGTCACCCCCGACTGCGTCCAACGCGGGCGCATCGCCGCAAGCCCATCCACACCCGCGCCGCGTGCAAGACGCATCAAAAATGTTTCGGCGACGTCGTCTTGGGTATGGCCAATGGCAATATCATGCAGGTCATTTGCGCGTGCCCAGTCAGTGAGGAGCGCATAGCGCGCTCGGCGGGCGTGGTCCGGAAGATTTCCGGAGCCATCCCAACCTTGCCACTGCACGGTGTCGTGCGGGATCGCCAGACGGGCGCAGATCTGTGCCACGTCCGCGGCTTCTTGCGCAGAGGAGGGGCGCAGCCCGTGATCAACGGTGACAGCGGCGGGCGTGGGGCCACCCACAAGGGACCAGCCGTGAAGAAGGTGCAAAAGCGCCAGCGAATCGCTGCCACCGGACACGGCAACGCCCAGCCGGGTAGGGATATGCCCCGCGAAATGCGCCGCGAGGCTGCTTTGTAACGACGCGTCTGGCGGGATCACGAACAGCCCAGACGGCCCATCTCGGATTGCGCCGAAGAGACCGCCGCCGCAGTGGGATAGCGGGCCTCGACCTGGCCCAAAGTCACGCAGGCCTCTTGGGTTTGGCCCAGACGACCCAGCGCACGCCCTAGACGAAAGAGCGCCTCTGGGGCCTCTGACCCGTCAGGGGCTGCGCTGAAACTGTCAAGATAGGCGCGCGCGGCCTCGCTCTGTTGGCCAGCCGCCTCGAGCGCCTCACCGCGCAAAAGACCTGCCCGGCCAGACAACGGGCTGCCCGGATAGGTCGACAGGAAGGCGGCAAAACCTGCCGCCGCCTCGCTGTGATTGCCTGCCTGCAAGGCGGCTTCGGCGCGGTCGAAATCGTCTCGCTCACCGATGGCAAGCTGCGGATTGTCGCCGGTGCTGACCTCTGGGGTGGTCGGAAGTGGAACCGCCCCGCCACCCGCCGTCACAGGATCGACCCCGCCTAACGTGCTGCCGGGTTCCAGCGTGGCAATGTCACAGCTGGGTTCCAGTTCGCAGAGCCGGAATTCTAGATCGCCGACGCGATTGGTGCCATCGGACACCACGCGATCAATGCGAAATTCCAGCTCTTCAGTCTTGGAGGTGAGGCGCTGCACCTCGCTTTCAATCGCATTCACGCGGTCCACCAGAGACCCGCCGCCACTCAGTTGGCCCGCAGCACCGGTGGTGCTGAGTTCACGCTTGAGATGCTGCAAGGTGACGAAAAGCACTGACAGTTCCTGACGGATGTCGGCCAGCGTCTGATCCGTCTGCGCCGGAGCAGTTTGCGGCGCAACAAAAAGACCTGCTGCCAGAATGAACGCGAAACGACGCATGGTGCGGCCCTCTTCCTAGGTTAGCTGCCTAGACCGGCGGCCAGCACAGTCACGGCGCGCCGGTTCTTGGCATAGCACGCCTCGTTGCTGCAAATCTCGATCGGGCGCTCCTTGCCGTAGCTGACCACGCGCAAGCGGTTCGGGGAAACACCGCGACCAATCAGATATTCCTGCACCGCGTTGGCGCGACGCGCACCAAGGGCAAGGTTGTATTCGCGGGTGCCTTGTTCGTCGGCGTGGCCTTCGATCACGGCAGTGAAATCACGGTTGGTGGTCAGCCAGTTGGCCTGGCCGTCAAGCGTGGCTTGTGCGTCTGAGCCGAGCGTGGATTGATCGACGGCAAAAAGCACGCGATCCCCCACCGTCTGCTGGAAATAGGCCGGCGAGGTGGGATCTTGCGCGGAGCCGGCAAAGCCAGCCCCAGAGTTCGCGCCATTGTTGAGATCCACAGCGCTGCCGTCGTCAAAGCGGTTGGGATTGGTACAAGCGGCCAGTGCCAGCCCTGCACAGAGGATCAGTGTCTTGCTCAGATAGGTCATTTTAGCCCCATTCGTTTCTGCCTTGGCCTGTCATATCACAGCCCGCGTCCCAAGGAAACGCGGGCCTTGTGGGTTCAATTCTGAAGCGGTGACCACGAAGGATCGCTGGCCCCGGTATTGGTCGGGACCTGTTTTAGATTACGCCCGGTGATGTCCACCGAATAGAGGCTGGCCTGACCCTGTTCGCCTTGGGTTTCGCGGGTGAACATGATCACGCGGCCATTGGGGGCCCATGTTGGGCCTTCATCGAGGAAGGAGGCGGTCAAGAGACGCTCTTCGCTGCCATCGGTGCGCATGACGCCGATGTGAAAGCGCCCCTTGGACTGTTTGGTAAAGGCCACAAGATCGCCGCGCGGCGACCAGACGGGCGTGCCGTAGCGCCCCTCGCCAAAGCTGATGCGCCGGGCCTCGCCGCCACCTGCGGACATGATGTAAAGCTGCGGTGTTCCGGAGCGGTCGCTCTCGAACACGATCTGGCTGCCATCGGGGCTATAGCTGGGTGCGGTTTCGATAGAGGGGGCGGTGGTTAGCCGGGTGCTGGCACCACTGCCGATGTCCATCGTATAAAGATCGGTATTGCCGCCTTGGGTCAGCGAATAGACCACGGTGCGCCCATTGGGGGCAAAGCGGGGCGCAAAGCTCATGGTCGCGTCCTGTGTGGGCAATTCGCGACGCCCAACATTGGCCACGTCGAGCACATAGATGCGCGGAAAGCCAGTTTCATAGCTGGTGTAAAGCACCCGGTCGCCGGTGGGGGAAAAGCGGGGTGCCAAAACAATGCTGGTGCTGTCGGTCAGATACTGCACATTGGCACCATCATAGTCCATTATACCCAACCGCTTAGCGCGCTGATCCTTGGGGCCGCTCTCGGCAACAAAGACAACGCGGCTGTCGAAATAACCGCCTTCGCCAGTGATGCGACTATAGACCTGATCGGCAACCTTGTGGGCAATACGCCGCCAGCCGTCCTGTGTTCCGACAAGCTGTTGACCTGCGCCCAGTTCCTGACCGGAAAACACGTCATAGATGCGGAATTTGGCGATGATGCGCCCGGCACCATCCGTGCTGACCGCGCCTGTAATCAGGGCCTGTGCATTGATAGCGCGCCAGTCGGCATATTGCACCGGGCTTTCAAAGCTGGTGATCCGGCTGATGTGGGCGGAACTTGGGATCTGGCGAAAGAGCCCTGTGCCATTGAGATCGGCGGCGATCACGCTGGCGATGTTGCGGCCAAGTTCCTGACCCGCCGCACTATCCGAGACGAAATCGGGCACGGCAAAGGGCAACGGTTCGATCACACCTTCAGTGATCTCGATCCGAAGCGGGCCATTGCCCTGCGCCAGAACGGGCATGGCCCAGAGTGTAAGGGCCGCAAGGAGGGTCATCATAAAGCGCATCATTTGATCCTCATACTCTCCGGATTGAATGTCATTTCGATGTCACGCCACTGGTCGTATTTTTCCGGCGGCAAGTTGAAACCATTGGCGCCGCAGCGGATGATCGCCCGGCGCGCGGCCTCGAAAGCCTGACGCGCTGCCGCATCGCCTCCGCCGGAAAAGCTGTCCATGCGGATCGAACCATTGTCCGGCCTGCCATCCTCGCCCATGAGCACCGAAACCACAACCGTAGTGCCCAGCGCCTCGGTGCTGAGCGAGCCTACGTTCCAGCATTGCTGCACAGCGACACGCAGCGCATCCTTTTCGCCAGACGTGAGCGGCGGGCCGCTGGGGGCCGTGTCGGTCTGCTGACCGGTACCAAGGGCGGCGGCCAGTGCATCGTTGACGGCGCTCTGATCGGTCGCGGGCGCAGCGGGTCTGGGTGTTTCGGTGGTAGCTGGCGCCGGAGTTTCGGTGGGCGTTGGGGCTTCGGCCTGCGCAACCGGGCGCGCGGGGCGCGGTTTGGGTCGCAGAGAGGACGTGGGCGCGGTGTCTTTCGACTCTTCCGCCTCGGTCACGATCTCGGTTGCGGCCTCTTCCTGTGCCGTAGCCTCGGCGGGCTCTTGCGGCACTTCGGCACCTTCCTCGGGCGCGACCTCGGGCTGGGCCACCTCATCAATGCGCACATCCGGTTCCGGCGGTGCCACGGCCTCGGGGGCAACGCGGGGCGCGGGGCGCGGCTTGGGCCGGGGCGAAACCTGCGGAACCACGACCGCCACATCCTCTTGCGGGGTTTCAAGCACCGGCGCAGTATCCGTCACCTCGGCGGGCGCAGGCGGGGTGATTTCCGAGACATCGGGCGCGGGATCAGGGGGCGCGGTTTCCTGTGCCGGGGGCGGCGTGCTCTCAGGCGGGGTATCGGGGATAGAGGCAAGCGGCGGCGCAGAATCGCCGGGCGCGGGCGGCTCTGGTGTGTCGACATTGGCGACAGCCTCGGGGGCGCTCTGGCGTGCGAGCAGGGCCGCGAATTCCTCAGAGGAAATAGTTGTGGCCTCCACCACCTCGAAGGGGGGCGGATCAGAGCGGAACACGCCCCCAAGCAGGGCCCAGCCGATAAATGCCAGATGGCCCGCGCCCGATATGATCTGTCCGGTGTTCACCAGATGCGCCCCTAGCCGCCCTGCCCGTCAAGTGCTGGACCGCCAGCATCTGTCACCAGCCCAATATTCGCAAAGCCGCCGTTGTTGAGTGCGCCCATGACCTGCATCACGTCTTGATAAGGCACTGACCCATCGGCGCGCAGGAACACGCGGGTACTCTCGCGTTCTGTCGCAATGGCGCGCAGACGGGCGACCAGTTCTCCGCGCGGCACCTCAGAGGTCTGGATCATCACGATACCCTCGGCGGTGACAGTGACGGTCAGCGGCTCTTCTTCTTCGCTGGGAAGCGAATTGGCGGCGGTTTTGGGCAATTCCACCGGCACGCCCACCACCATAAGGGGGGCGGCCACCATGAAAATGATCAAAAGCACCAACATCACGTCCACAAAGGGCGTGACGTTGATCTCGGACATCGGGCGCGAGCGGCCACGCCCGCGCCTCCGACGCCCTGAATCGCCTGATTTCTGAACGACACCCGCGCCCATGGTCTAGCTGTCCAACTGTCGGCTGAGAATGGTCGCGAACTCGTCGGCAAAGGCCTCGTATCCCGCTACAATCCGGTCGGCATCGGCGCTGAGCTTATTGTAGAAGATAACCGCCGGAATGGCCGCGATGAGGCCAAGGCCGGTGGCCAAGAGCGCCTCGGCGATGCCGGGTGCGACAACGGCAAGGTTGGTATTCTGCTGCTCGGCAATTTCGACGAAGGCATGCATGATGCCCCAGACGGTGCCAAAAAGCCCAATGAAGGGCGCGGTAGAGCCGACTGTCGCCAGCACCTGAAGCCCACTCTGAAGGCCCTCGGATTCTTTGGCGATGGCCACGTCCATACTGCGGTCGATCCGCGCCGTAGCGCCGGCGATGAGATTGCCGTCATTGCGATGGCTGCGCCGCCATTCTGTCATGCCGGCGGCAAAAATCCGCTCGGATTGACCCGCGGGTTCTGGCCCGATTTCGTCGAACAGCCCATCGAGCGGCTCACCGGACCAAAAGCGGCGATCAAAGATTTCAGCCTCAAGCTGTGCCTTGCGATAGATGATGATCTTTTGAATGATGATCGACCAGGCCCAAAACGAGGACACGATCAACATGAACATCACCAGTTTAACGGTGAGAGTGGCGCGTGCGAAAAGCGCCCACATGGAGAAATCTATCTCCTGTGCCAATGCCAGGGTTTCTGCTTCCATTTGCCTGCTCTTTGTGTGTCTGGCCGTTCTCCGGCCTTATTGCAGAGCAAACTATCCTATTTGAAACGGGAAAGCCAACACCATCCGCAAGCCAGCGCTGGTTTACAGCGGAATTCGCCTCAGGATCGGGCGGATATTTGCCGGAACGTGGCGGCGGGGTCAGACTTCGTCCAGCATTTGCGCTTCGAGGAGCATATAACCTCGACCATGAACGGTCTTGATGCGGCGGTTTCCTTCCTCGCCCGCGAACAACTTGCGACGCAAGCGGCTGATGATGCCATCCACGGAACGGTCGCTGATCGACCACTGATCTCCGCGTACCGATTTGATAATCTGGTCGCGCGACAAGATCGCATTGGTATGGGCCACCAACACCATCAGCACGTCAAATTCGAATGTGGTCAATTCAATTGGCTGCCCGCCAATTCGAACAGAGCGACGCACGCCGCAGATTTCCACATTTCCTACCCGGCGCAACGACGGGCTTGGCATTGGACGGGTCCCATCGGCATCGGGTGCCGCAGCCGCTATCCGTCGCACCACAGCGCGCACACGGGCGCAAAGTTCGCGGGGGCGCACGGGTTTGACCATATAGTCATCTGCCCCCATTTCCAGCGCAAGAACGGCGTCAATCTCGTCTTCGGAATTACCCAACAAGATTAGCCCGGCACCGGATTTGTGGCGTAACTGGCGCACGATATCATAGCCATCTACGCCACGATAACGGGCCCCCACCACGCAGATGTGTACGTTGTTGCGCTCTACCGCGTCCAAAACAGCAGAAATATCCGGACACAGCACCGTTTCGTAACCCTCTTCGGCAAGGCGCTCTGTCACAAGAAGCTTGGTTGCGCGGTCCTCTTCAAGAACCATGGCCCTTAGTGGCATATTGTCTCGCATCGATGTCTGGAGATGAATATATCGCGAGGCGAAAACCAAGGACGTCTGCGCGGGGTGAATTGGGACCGAACCAAAAATCCCATGCACTCAGGACATTTAGAAGAGTACTATCAAAGTCACCTTTTAGACACAAGCATCTACGACCGATGGGCGATTTTTGTGTTAAGACATAACGTTAAACGCCTTTGCCCGATTTTAAACACATTTGGTTTCAATCCTCTCACTGTTGCAGGCATCAACAACTTTCAATCAGAGGACGATGGGGCGCTGGCATGACCATACAATTCTTTACTCCACGCGGGCCGGGAAACGAGGTTTTGAAACTGCCCAGCTCGTTGCGCAAAACTGTAAAGTGGCTGCCGCAGATCGGAGATCTGTTTCCCGATTTTGCTGTCGAGACCACACAGGGGACTTTGCGCTTTTGGGATTGGGCTGAGGGCAGTTGGGTGCATCTGTTCAGCCATCCCGCCGCATTTACGCCGGTCTGTACCACCGAGATCGCGTCACTGGCCAGCTATTCAAGATCCTGGACTGCGTGTGGGATCAAGAACCTAGCCCTGACTGCCTCTTCGATCGCAGAGCAGCAAGCGTGGCATGCAGAGATCGAGGACATGTTCGACGTGAAAGTCGATTTCCCCTGTGCCTGTGATCACGGCATGCGACTTGCGCGGATATTCGGCATGGTCCACGAAAAGGAATCCTCGGAATGGCCCATTCGCAAGAGTTTTCTGATTGATCCGGCGCAACGGATACGGATGATTTTCGAGTATCCTGTATTTGTTGGCCGGAATACCGACGAGGTTCTGCGTGTGGCCAAGGCGCTGCAACTGCGCGACAGGACCGGCGCGGCCACCCCTGCGGATTGGTATGATGGGGATATAGCGATTATCTCTGACAACCGACCAGAGGCAGATGTGATCCGCGAGTTTGGTGTGGGTTCAACGCAGTTACGCCCGTATTTACGGGTAGTCGGTCAATGCCCGTGACGCGTCGAGCGGGCGCGCTCAGCCGGTCGTACGCAGAGGCGCAGGCAGTTTGACCGGCTTTCCCGCAAGGGTCAGGCAAGCGATCGTGACCTGCGCGGTAAAGATGACATCGGTGCCGCGTAGCACAGATTGCTCTATCACCAACCGCGCGCCAGTTCCGGCAACGGCGCGCGTTTCAACCGTAAGCCGATCATCAAGCCGCGCGGGACCAAGATAATCAGCCTCGACCCGGCGCACAGCAAATATGAGGCCGTCGCAATCGCGCATGGCGTTCTGATCAATGCCCTTGTCGCGCACCCAAGCGCTGCGGGCGCGTTCTATGTATTTCAGATAATTTGCGTGATAAACGATCCCGCCCATATCGGTGTCTTCGTAATATACGGTAATAGGAAAGCTATGTAGGGGGCTGGTCACTGTCGGATCCTGTGTTGGGTACGCTTGCAGCAGAGCATCCCAAGGACCTGCGTTCAAGCGTCGCGGTTTCACGAGGTGGAAAATCGTCACAAGCTGGGTTGTGGCGCGGCAATGCCGCCGTATATTACGCTGGATCAACTGAAACGGCACGTAAAATGCACCCGCGACGTGGTGCCAAGGCCGAGGCAGAGAACAGGGAGAGGGGCGGGAGACGGATGGACAATGCCGCAGGATTTTTGCCGATCATCGCGGCGTTGCCGTTTTTGGGAGCTTTGTTTCCCGGCCTGATGATCCAAGCCGGGCGCAACACCTGCGCCGCCTTTACCGCAGCGCCCACGATCCTTGCGCTCATATTGCTGCTGCTTTGCGCGCCTGCGGTGATGCGGGGCGAAGTGCTGACCTTTGGCATCGAGTGGTTGCCGTCGCTTGGTCTTAACGTCAATTTCATGCTGGATGGTCTGGGGCTGCTCTTTGCCGGGATGATCCTTGGCATCGGCCTTTTGATCATCCTCTACGCGCGGTTTTACCTGTCACGCGAAGATCCGATGGGGCAGTTTTATACCTACCTGCTGCTGTTTCAGGGCGCGATGGTGGGAATTGTCCTGAGCGATAACATTTTGTTATTGTTGATTTTCTGGGAACTGACGTCGCTGTCATCCTTCCTTTTGATCGGATATTGGAAACATTTGCCCGAAGGGCGGCAAGGCGCGCGAATGGCGCTGACGGTGACGGGCCTTGGCGGTCTTGCCATGATCGCGGGCATGTTGATCCTTGGGAATATCGCCGGAAGCTATGATCTCAGCGTGATCCTGACGCAGAAAGACGCGATTCAGGCGAGCCCGATGTACCTGCCGGCCCTTATCCTGATTTTGCTTGGGTGTTTCACAAAATCTGCGCAGTTTCCGTTTCATTTCTGGCTGCCCCACGCGATGGCCGCGCCGACACCGGTCTCGGCTTATCTGCATTCGGCCACGATGGTGAAAGCGGGGCTTTTCCTTATGGCGCGCATGTGGCCGGTTCTGGCGGGCACACCGGAATGGTTCTGGATCGTATCCTCGACGGGCCTCATTACCATGGTAATGGCCGCCAAGATCGCGCTCTTCAAGGATGATCTCAAGGCGCTCTTGGCCTTTTCGACAGTGTCGCATCTGGGCCTGATCACCATGCTTTTGGGACTTGGCACCAAGGCGGCGGCGGTTGTCGCGGTGTTTCACATCATCAATCACGCCACATTCAAGGCCGCGCTGTTTATGACAGCGGGCATTGTCGATCACGAGGCGCATACGCGAGATATCAAGCGCCTTGGCGGGTTGCGGCATCTGATGCCAATCACCTTTACGATTGCCACTATTGCAGCACTGTCGATGGCTGGGATTCCGCCCTTCAACGGTTTCCTGTCCAAAGAAATGATGCTGGCAGAAGTGGCCGAGACCCATTGGATCGGCCCACATTGGATGATGGGCGCGTTGGCAACTTTGGGCGCGCTTTTCTCGGTGGCCTATTCGTTCCGATATATCGCTCATGTGTTCCTTGGCCCCAAGCGCGACGATTATCCGGCCAAGCCGCATGATCCGGGTTTCGGCATGTGGGCCGCGCCTGCATTCCTGACCCTGCTGGTGATCCTGATTGGGATTATGCCAATGACCTTTGCCGGGGATCTGGTGCGGGTCGCGGCACATGCTGTGACACAGTCTGATCCTTACGTGAAAATCTATCACATCCATGGGCTGGTGCCTGCATTCTGGATGTCGGTGATCGCGGTGGTTGGCGGCGCAATCCTGCTACGCCTGCATACGCCACTGATGGCGATGTGGAACGCAACGCCACGACCCGAGGCCAAGGTGATGTTCGACGCGGTGACGCGGGCTGCCACGGCCCTGAGCACGGCGCTGACAGATGGTGTGCATAATGGCGCGCTCACCCGCAACGGCGCGATTTTCGCGGTCACGGTGATCGGCGCGGGTGTGCTTGGTTATATGGGTGGCGGCATGGCTGCGCCCACGCGCGAGATGTTGCCCGTAACGTTGGTGCCTGCGATTGGCTGGCTCTTGCTGGTGTTGGCGACAATCTGTCTGGTGGCGTTCCATCGCAACCGCTTTTTGGCGCTGGTCCTGATGGGGATTGTGGGCCTGATTGTGTCGATGGGCTTTGTCTATTTCTCGGCCCCAGACCTTGCGTTGACTCAAATCTCGGTCGAGGTGGTGACGATCATCCTGTTGCTTCTGGCGCTGAATTTCCTACCGCGCGAAACCCCGGCCGAAAGCAGTGTTGCCCGGCGGATGCGCGATGCTGGCATTGCTGCCGTTGGCGGTATTGCAGTAGCGGGTCTGACCTATGCCATTCTTCTGCGCGATTTCGCGTCAGAGAGCATCTCAGTCTTTCACCTCGCGAATTCCTACAAGGGCGGCGGCGGCACCAATGTGGTCAACGTGATCCTCGTCGATTTCCGGGGCTTTGATACCTATGGAGAAATCATCGTTCTGGGCATCGCCGCGCTTGTCATCTACGCGCTGACAGAAACCGTGCTCAAGGGACCGGGCGGGCGCTGGCTTTCGCAATGGAAGGCGGATCGCTATCCCGAAGCGGGGGATCGCCACCCGCTGATGATGGTTGTAGCCACCCGCGTGATGATGCCCATCGCGCTAATGGTCGGGGCCTATATTTTCCTGCGTGGTCACAATCAACCGGGCGGCGGATTTATCGCCGGTCTGATCGTAGCGATTGCGTTTCTCATGCAATATATGGCCTCTGGTTTTGCTTGGGCCGAAGCACGGCAGCGCGTGACCTACCATGCCACAATCGGTGTGGGTGTGCTGATCGCCAGCGTGACAGGGATCGGGGCATGGCTGGCAGGGCGACCGTTCTTGACATCCGATTACGGCTATCTGCATTTCCCGCCGATCGAGGAATTCGAATGGGCTACGGCCATGGCGTTTGACACCGGCGTGTTTCTGACCGTGGTAGGCGCGGTGATGCTGGCACTCAACAGCCTGTCAAGCATGGCGCGGCGGTCGGGTGAGACGGTGAACGTCGCGCCCATGGACATCAACCCGGCCCTCAGCACCGCGCCGGGCGAGAAGGAGGCGTAAGATGGAGCTTCTGTTTGCAAGTGCAATAGGCCTCTTGACCGCTGGTGGGCTGTATCTGGTTCTGCGGCTCCGCAGTTTCCCGGTGATCATCGGCATCTCGCTGCTCAGCTACGCGGTGAACGTGTTCCTGTTTGGCACAGGGCGGCTGGTGGTGAATATGCCGCCCATCTTACAGGACGGTGTAGAAAGCTATACGGATCCGCTGCCGCAGGCCTTGGTTTTGACAGCCATCGTGATTTCTTTTGGCATGACGGCGGTGGTGGTTATGCTGGCGCTTGGGTCGTTCCTCTCATCGCGCGATGACACCGTGAATATCGGATCCGAGACACCGCCAGAGCAGCCCGCGCAGGAGAATGAGGCATGAGCCACTGGATTATTGCCCCGGTCATCCTGCCGGCAGTGCTGGCCGCGATCCTTACGCTGTCGATGCGGCACCATCCATCGTTGCAGCGGGTTTTTTCCATTGCAGGCGTTGTTGCGGTTCTGGCGATTGCCATTGGCCTTACCGTGAAGGCGTCAAGCGGCGCGATTGAAGTGTATGAGCTGGGCAACTGGCAAGCCCCCTTTGGTATCGTTCTGGTTCTCGACCGGCTGTCGGCGCTGATGGTTCTGGTCACAGCGGTTCTGGCACTGCTGGTGCTGCTCTATGCCGTGGGCACCGGCTGGGACCAACGCGGCAATAATTTTCACGCCCTCTATCAGTTTCAGCTTATGGGCATTTTCGGTGCCTTCCTGACCGGCGACGCCTTCAACCTCTTTGTGTTCTTCGAGGTGCTGCTGATCGCGTCTTATGGTCTGATGATCCATGGTGGGGGTCGGCGCAGGCTCAAGGCGGGTGTGCAATATGTCATCTACAACTTGCTTGGCTCGACCCTGTTTCTCTTTGCGCTTGGCACGCTTTATGCGGTGACAGGTACGCTCAACATGGCCGATCTGGCGGTGCGGGCAGCAGAGATTCCAGTTGAGGACAGTGCGCTGCTTCGGGTTGGCGCGATGCTGCTCTTCCTTGTCTTCGCCATCAAGGCTGCACTTTTGCCGCTGCATTTCTGGCTGCCAGAAACCTATGCCGAGGCCCCTGCCCCGGTGGCGGCGCTGTTTGCCATCATGACCAAGGTTGGGGCCTATGCGATTCTGCGCACATACACATTGGTCTTCGGCCCCGATCTTGGGGCGACCGCGGCGCTGATCGACCAAATGCTGATCTATGCCGCGCTGATCACGCTTGTGGCCGGGATGGTGGGTATTCTGGGGGCCAAGCGGCTTGGGCGGCTGGCTGCCTTCGCCGCAATCGGCTCTATGGGCACGCTGCTGATTGCACTGGCCGGGTTCCGGCCCGAAACTACGGCTGCGGCGCTCTATTACATGATCCATTCCACGCTGGCCGGAGCGCTCTTGTTCCTTGTGGTCGATCTGGTACGCGAGCGGCGCGGGTCTTTGGCAGGCGCTATGCTACCCGGACCGCGCATGGCGCAGCACGGGATGATTGCCGCGCTCTTCTTTGGGTCGGCGATTGCCACGGCTGGTATGCCGCCGCTCTCGGGATTTGTTGGCAAGCTGCTCATTCTCGACGCCGTGCGCGGAATGGAGCAAGTCTGGCTTATCTGGACGGTGATCCTGGCCACGTCGCTGGTTGCGATCCTTGGTCTGGGTCAGGCGGGCAGTGCGATTTTCTGGAAGCTGGCACCTGAGACGGGCGAGGAACCCGCCCCCGCGCCACAACCCGCCCTGCCATTGGTCGTATGTTTCGCAATGCTGGGCGGCATTGTGGCGCTGTCGGTGCTGGCGGGACCGGTGATGGGGTATATCGAGGACACGGCGCAGCAATTGCATGCGCCAGAAGGCTATATCGCCGCCGTGCTGAACGGTGGTTGAGGGAGGAAAGACGATGCTGCGCAAGATCCTGCCCCATCCGTTCCTGACGCTGACCCTGATTGTGGTCTGGCAGATGATGGTGAACAAGCTGACCTTTGGTAACCTTCTCTTGGGGACGATCCTCGGGCTGATCATCCCGATCATCACCTCGCCTTATTGGCCCAACCGCCCGCGCCTGTCGAGCCTGCCCCGGATTGTGGAATTCGTGCTGGTGGTTCTGTGGGATATCTGCGTGGCCAATGTGCAGGTGGCCATGATCATTCTGTTCAAGGCCAATGCCAACACCAAGCCTGCTTGGATCACGATCCCATTAGATCTGCGTACACCAGAGGCGATCACAGTGCTGGCAGGCACGATCACCATGACGCCCGGCACGGTCTCAAGCGACCTGTCAGCGGATGGTCGCAGCCTGCTCGTGCATTGCCTCGATGCGCCCGATCCGGACGCGGTGCGCGATGACATCAAGGCGCGCTACGAACGCCGGCTCAAGGAGATTTTCGAATGATCGACTATGCGCTGTTTTTTGCCTTTGGCTGTTTTGGTCTGGGATTGCTGCTCAATATCTATCGGGTGATCAGTTCACCCACCGTGGGCGACCGGATTCTGGCGCTGGATACGATGGTGGTGAACATGATCGCGCTCTTGGCGCTGTTTGGTATTCTCAAAGGCACAATGATGTATTTTGAGGTGTCGATGATCATTGCGATGACTGGCTTTATCTCGACCGTTTCTTACACGCGCTTTCTCTTGCGCGGCGATATCATCGAATAGGGGGCGGAACATGGTTGTGGACATTCTCATTTCGGCCTGTCTGGTGATCAGCGGCGTGTTTGGCTTGGTGGGGTCTTTTGGGCTAATCAAGCTGCCGGACCCGATGATGCGCCTGCATGCGCCGACCAAAGCCACGACGCTTGGGGTGGGCGGAGCGCTGATTGCCTCGATGATGTATTTTTACTTTGTCGTGGGGCAGTTCTCATTTCATGAACTGATGATCACGCTGTTTCTATTGCTGACCGCGCCAATCACCGGGCATTTCATCGCCAAGACGCATCTGCATCTGGTGCATAAACCCAGTGATCTGCCGCCCACAGGCACAGATCGCCCCTGGGCCAGCTATGAGAGCGATGCCGAACGGGCGCGGATCGAAGCAGAGGCAACAGGGCCGCAAAACGGCTAAAGCGCGTTCACTTAGGCCGTGCCGCGATGCGCTCTGTTGAATTCCTCTCGACGTCGATCAGATCACAGAATGCCCAGCTACAGGCAGTAAGCGGCATTTAGATAATGAAGCGCATCTATCTCTGCTTGTAGGTCACGCGCGCGCGTAACCACGTCAGACGGAAACTGTGAAATGTCATGCTCTTTGCTTCGCCCAATCGTGGTGGGCCGCAAAAGGTTGGCAGGCAGTGACGTGTGATCTGGCAAGTCCAAGAAGCGGCGAAGGCGTGGCCAGTGTCTTTCCGGATCAGCGCAATAGGCCTCGTATGACATAACAAGAAACCGTCCGGGCATGTGAGCCCTGCCAAAATCTATTGCTGCGCTGTTTGCAGCTATCCAATAGCGCAACTGATGCAACGCAAGTGAGGTATTCGGGTCCTGTGGCAGACCGAACAAATGGCTCCAATGCCGGGCTTGCCATGTGTTCTTGCTGAACGCCATGTCGAGCCCGTCCCGCACGACGTGAATATAGCGGCATTCAGGGAAGACTTGGGCGAGATGCGGAAGAAACACATGGGTGTTTGGCTCTTTCCAGCCCCAAGGCTGATCGCTGCCCACTTTCGGTGGACCACTATTGATCAGGCTCTCGGCATCCGCTGCGCGTGCGCCGTTTTGCCAAGAGCCATTTGGCGGAAGCAGATCGCGCAGGCGCATCAGAAGCGCGTGTTCCTCAACGCTTAGGGTGCCGCACAGCCCGGTTGTCATGGCGCGTCGCAGAAGCTTTGCGGCTATCTCGACCTCTGCCGCTGGCGGGCCATGCTGAATCCAATCCGCACGTTTGAAAAGCACGGTGAACCAGAGGTTATCAAGCGGCACGTTGAGCTGCGCCCCAAGCCGGATACCCGCCTCGGAGAGTGTGGCTGCAAATACCCGCGTTCCTGAACCGCCAAGGCCACCAATCGCGACATGCGGATTTGTGACGGGCGGGGTTGCGACACGGATGCTTAGATGTGGGTGCGAAACCCTGTATTTTTGGTCAGTCATCAAAACCTTGTCACGCACCAAATCCGATCGGATCTCGGACCAGGCCTTTGGCCTGAAACGGTGCTCTTTTGGCCCCGAACCTTAAGAATAGTTTTTGCGTTTTATTGGGAATCGTAAGACACTAAATACTCAACTTTGAGTTTAACATATATTTGGAGATGTCGTATGAATTGTCTGAAAAAATCGACTGCTATTTTGGTACTAGGACTTGGACTCCTAGCGGGGGGAAGCCTAGTGCCACATCGGGCGGAGGCCGGTCTTAACCCATTTATTGGGGATATCATTGCTGTTGGCTACAATTTTTGTCCGCGTGGCTGGATGAGTGCGGAAGGACAAATTCTTGCGATTTCCAGCAACACGGCACTTTTTTCTTTGATTGGAACAACCTATGGCGGCAACGGCACAAGCACCTTTGGCTTGCCCGACTTGCGGGGTCGGGGTGCAATGGGAGAAGGAACCGGACTTGGCCTGTCACCGCGCAGCCAAGGTGAAATGACCGGAGCAGAGTCTGTCACGCTAAGCGCTGCTCAAATGCCGCTGCATAGTCATGCGGTGAATGCAAACAACCTCGATGGAGATCTACCGGGACCGGGTAACAAGCTCTTGGCGGCAGCACCGCCAAGCGGGGTAGGCTCTGAGACGATCTATTCTGATCAGGGGCCCACGGTCACGATGGCGCCGACGATGATCGGCGTTTCCGGCCAAAGCCAGCCATTCAATGTCGAAGATCCGGCGCTCGTGATGCAGTATTGCATTGCTACCCAAGGGGTATTTCCGTCGCGACCCTGAGCATAGCCCAAGGCCCCGGCTGACGCTGCGGGCGCGATTTTTGCGGATATCAGACACAACTTTAATATTTGGAGTCAGCAATGAAGAATTTGAAGAAGAGCATGCTTGCGGCAGTGGGAGCCCTGAGCCTGACTTTGAGCCTTGGCACCACGCCGAACCAAGCAAAGGCTGGATTAGAGCCCTTTCTGGGGGACATCATGATCGTCGGCTTTAATTTTTGCCCACGCGGTTGGTCCGAAGCGGCAGGGCAACTGTTGCCGATTGCACAAAACCAAGCACTGTTTTCCCTACTCGGCACGCAATTTGGCGGAGACGGGATCACGACATTTGCCCTGCCGGATCTGCGCGGCCGGATTACGGTGGGCCAAGGGACCGGGAACGGCCTGACACCACGGCTGGCGGGGCAAAGGTTTGGCTCTGAGACCAAGGTCATGACAGAGGCAACGATGCCGCAGCATAGCCATACGGTGCAGGCGAACAATCTGGACGGCGATTTGCCTGGTCCGGGGAATAAGCTGTTGGCGGCGGCACCGACCGGCGGCAGCGGCAACGAGACAATTTATTCTCAGGCCAACCCGAATGTCACGATGAGCGCGGCGATGATCGCCCCCGCCGGGGCAAGCACCCCGATCAGCACTCTGGATCCGACCTTGGCGCTCTACCACTGCATTGCCACAGTGGGTGCGTTCCCATCACGTAATTGATCCCACCTTTGGACGAGCGACAGGTTGCCGTTCCGTATCAAGACTTTGGAGACTTTGATGACACATTTGAAAACGAAATCCCGTGACGCGCTGATGGCGATTGGGCTTGGCATTGCCGCATGTGCAGCGCCGCAAGCAGCACTGGCAGACGCAGACCCCTATTTTGGCGAGATCGCACCGATGGGTATCGTCAATTTTTGTCCGACTGGCTGGGCCGAAACCAACGGCCAACTTCTTGCAATCAGTGAAAATAGTGCACTCTTTGCCCTGATTGGAACGACGTTTGGTGGCGATGGGAACGTATCCTTTGGCCTGCCGGATTTGCGTGGTCGTATTCCGGTTGGCCAAGGCACCGGCACCGGTCTGAGCCCGCGGTCTTGGGGGCAAAGCAGCGGACAACAGACAGTGACACTGACCACCAATCAGTTGGCCGCGCATAGCCACGCGGTGAACGCGACCAACAGCGATGGCAATTTCCCCGGACCGGGGGGCAAGATTCTAGCGGCGGCACCGGATGGTGGTTCCGGACAGGAGACGATCTATTCGGAACAACCCGCCAATGTGCAAATGTCGCCGCAGATGATCGTGCCCTCAGGGGGAAACCAGCCAGTGACTGTGCAGGACCCAACGCAGGTCATTCGCTATTGCATCGCCCTTGAGGGCGTATTTCCATCACGCAGTTAGACGCACTAATACACCTCTTGCGGCGGGAGATATCCGCCGCAGGGGGCAAGAATGTCCTTAGACGACCGGATAGACAAACCCGCCCAAACGGGGCGCAGGTTTATCAGGGGGCGCGAGATCGAGCCGACCATTCTCAAGCGCGACCTGCAGGGCGCTGAGCAAGGCCGCCATGCTCTGCTCGCCGTCCTCCATGGCACGGATGCCTGTCTGCGCAAGAAGGCCCTCAGCACCGTAAACCTCTGCAAAAGGGCGCGGGGCGGCATTCAGCTCTGCCATTGGCGGTACAAGGCCCGCTGTTTCGACAGGGCCCTCTACCGGATGCGCACCAAGAAGGGTCATCATCCGCTCTAGAAACTCAGGGTGGTCAATCTGCGGCAAAGTGCATCCTCCCTATTTTCTTGTGAACCCAATCCGGCTGGGCAGATTTTCGAACGATCACCCCGCCGATGGCAAGAAGGTCCAGATGGGTGTTGAGAAAACAGTCAATAGCGTCCTTGGGGCTACAGATGATCGGTTCCCCACGTACGTTGAACGAGGTGTTGAGCAGCATCGGACAACCAGTCATCGCATGGAACGCAGCGAGGATCGCACCTGCCCGTGTGCCAATACCGGGTGTTACGGTCTGCAACCTCGCGCTGAAATCCACATGGGTGACGGCGGCAAAATCGCTGACAACGGCGTTCTGCAATTGCATCGGGCTGTGCAAGCCGCGCCCACGTGCGTCTGACAAGGTAGTTTTTCCGCAAAATTCCGGCCTGAGTTGCGCGACAAGCAACATATAGGGGCTATCGGTTGGGTCCTCAAAATAGAGGGGCGCCTGATCGGCCAGCACGATAGGGGCGAAGGGACGCCAGTCTTCACGGAATTTAATTGATTTATTGACGCGGCTTAACGTGTCCTTGCCGCGCGGATCGGCAAGTATCGAGCGGTTCCCCAAAGCACGCGGTCCGAATTCCATCCGCCCATGAAAATGACCGACAATCTGCCCCTCGGCCAGCGCCCGTGCGACCGTATCGGCATAGGTCGCTGGGTCGGGCAGCTGCTGATAGACCAATCCCGCAGTCTCTAACGGCGCGCAGATGTCAGCATCGGTGAACTGTGGCCCAAGAAAGCCGCCTGCCATGGTATCGTTTGGAATTGGCTGCGCCTCGGTTGCAGCGTCATCGCGCGCCACTTCTAGCGCCGCGCCCAAGGCACCGCCCGCGTCACCGGATGCAGGCTGAATCCAGAGATTGCGAAGGCCGGGCAGGTCGCGGATCAGCCGACTATTGGCCACACAATTCAGCGCAACACCCCCCGCAAGGCAGAGGTTCATGCTTTGCGCACGGTCCAAAGCGGTTTTGGCAAGGGCCAACACCGCCTCTTCCAGCACCGCTTGGGCAGAGGCGGCGAGGTTCATGTGGACCTGTGTCATCGGATCAGACTCTTTGCGCTGCGGTTGACCAAACAGCATTTCAAAAAGCGGCGATGTGGTACTCAGCCCCCGGTCAAAATCGAAATATGCCATGTTGAGGGCAAAGCTACCGTCAGGTTGCAGCTCGATCAGCTCATCAAGGATCTTTTGGCGGAACTCGGGCGTGCCAAAGGGGGCGAGGCCCATCAGTTTATATTCGCCAGAATTTACCTTGAAGCCGCAGTATTGCGTAAACGCACTATAAAAGAGACCGAGTGAGTGCGGAAAGCTGATCTCTGCCTCGGCCTTTAACCCTGTGGCCTTGCCTGACCAAAGTGTCGTGGTGGAATATTCACCGACCCCATCCAACACCAGCACTGCCGCCTCGGCAAAGGGCGCAGGATAGAACGCCGACGCAGCATGTGATCGGTGATGCGGGACAAAGACTATTCGGTCTGTATCCTCAGCGATCTTCCTCAATTGCATCGGCAGCTCTTCTGCAAGGCTTCGCAGGGTTTCCACCATCCGCGGCCAGAGCCGCGCACCGGTCGGAAGCCGGGTTTGCGCGGTTTGTAGAATGCGCCGCAGTTTGAGTCCGGGATCCTCATAATAGGCGACGCGATCAAGCGACGCGCCTTCCGGAAGCTGCGACAAACAATAGGTGATTGCGTTCATAGGAAACTGCCAATCAGCCTTTCGCCGGGTGAAACGCTCTTCCTGCGCGGCGGCAAGGATGTGTGTGCCCTGAACGAGCGCCGCCGCAGAATCGTGGAAATGCGACGAGATGCCAAGCGTGTAACGGGGGGCGGTCATTGGTCGCTCCGACGGCCGAGATCCGTGCCAATCAGCCGCCTGATGAGCGGCTGCAGCCGATCAGCAAACAGGCTGTTGGCTCTGGCGTTTGGGTGAATATCCCGTGGCAGAAATGTGTGATCCCGGTCGTGAGGATTTGAAATATCGGTAGCTTCTGGAAACCGGCTGAAAACAGCGGAGTTAAAATCGGGGTCCAGCGCATCCAGCATGACAATCTGCAAAGGGATGCTTGCCGCCTTGGCCGTCTCGCAGACCATGCCGAGCACTGCACATGTGGCAAGGTTGATCATATGGTCATCCGGTAGAAAAACTCGGAATTCAACGTCACGCAGCGCCGGTTGCCAAATCTCGCGATACACGATCTGAATCTGGCCCTTTCCATCAAATCGCGCAACGGGCACATGTTCGACCCTCAATTTATACCAATCTTCGCTGAGATACTGCCGCATGCGTTGTGGATGGGCGATGTTGCGAAACCGATGATCGCTGATCATGGCGAAAACGGCGGCATCCATTGTTCCTGCGGCAATGTCACGACGTAGCTGCAGAAGGTTCTGCACAGTACCATGCCCGCCAATGCCACGATTCAAAATCTGGACACCTAGCATGTCGCGCTGGAGGAGGGCGGTAAAGGTTTCATCATCCGACAAACCGGTGCCATAGGTAAACGAGCAGCCATAAATTGCGACACGCGGTCCCTGCGCGGTCTGGGATCCAGGGACATAACGCCAGCCATCAGCCGCAATGTTCTGAAAAATGCCACTGCGAAACGCCACACGGACCGTATGTTCGGGCGACAGCCGCCAACCCAAAACGGGATCCGGGCGAAACATGAGCCGGGGCTTGCTCACGATTTTGCGTGTTTCAAGATGGGAAAATGGCATGATGTGATTGTATCGCTGCTCGTCTTGTGTCGCCACTCATAAGGTCAAATTTCAGGCTTTCCAAAGTTAATCGGCCAGATCCCCATATCCCGAACGCAGCCTTTAGCGCATTCGTTCGCAACGCTGCTGATCCTTGTGACGGCTCAACTTTTACAAGTTATGTACCACAGTCCACCGCTTTTAGCTGAATTCGACGCAAAAAATCATGGAGCGCTTTATGCACTCCTGCAATACCTCCGGAGAGAACAATATTTCATTGGTTTTGTGGTGACCCCGGCAGGATTCGAACCTGCAACCTGCCCCTTAGGAGGGGGCTGCTCTATCCTGTTGAGCCACGGGGCCACGCGGGGAACTGATTAGCGCGAGCGAGGGCCTTTGTCATCGTCCGATTTCCCTGTCAGCGTGTTTTGCCGTGGATTCACGCAGGCAGCTTGATCCTGTCAGGGTGTTCGCGGTAACAAAGGCGTAGGACCTTGTGGACATCCCTCCGTGACCCAGCATGACAGACATCCCCTGACCCTTCGCGACGTGTCCGAGGCCGCGGGCGTGTCTGAAATGACGGTAAGCCGCGTTCTGCGCAATAAGGGCGATGTTTCGGAGGGCACGCGGCAACGGGTGCTCGAAGCGGCCAAGCGGTTAGGATACGTGCCCAACAAGATTGCGGGGGCTTTGGCCAGTCAGCGCGTCAATCTTGTTGCAGTTATCATTCCGTCGATGTCGAACATGGTTTTTCCCGAGGTGATGACAGGAATTAGCCGGGTTCTTGAGGAAACCGAGTTGCAACCCGTGGTCGGGCTGACAGGATATCGGCCTGAGAAAGAGGAAAAAGTCCTCTACGAAATGCTGTCCTGGCGCCCGTCTGGCGTGATCATCGCAGGGCTGGAGCATTCGGATGCAAGCCGCGCCATGTTGCGGGCAAGCGGGATTCCCGTGGTCGAGATCATGGATGTGGACGGCACACCGATTGACTCGGTCGTGGGGATTTCGCACCGGCGCGCCGGACAGCAGATGGCGCAAGCTATCATCAAGGCAGGCTATCGGCGGATCGGGTTCATGGGCACCAAGATGCCACTCGACCACCGGGCGCGCAAACGCTTTGAGGGATTTACCGAAGCTCTGGCCAAGGCTGGGATCGAGATGGCGGATCACGAGTTTTACTCCGGCGGATCAGCGCTGCTCAAGGGGCGGGAAATGACCGCTGAGATGCTACGGCGTACACCGGATCTGGATTTCCTCTATTATTCCAACGACATGATTGGGGCGGGCGGGCTGCTCTATCTGTTAGAGCAGGGGATCGACATTCCCAATGATATGGGGCTCGCTGGCTTTAATGGCGTCGAACTGTTGGAAGGGTTGCCGCGGGCACTTGCAACGATGGACGCCTGCCGGCTGGAGATCGGGCGGCGTGCCGCCGAGATCATCGCGGCCCGCGCGTCAAACCCCGAGGATAGTGCCCCGGTGCGCATCACGCTCGAGCCGACGCTGAGCCTTGGCGATACATTGCGGCGGCGCTGATCATCTTTTGCCTGAAACTGTCGCAAATGGCTTTGCAATTCGGAACCGAATCGCAAAAGGCTGCGCGGAGTCGTCCAAAGAGCGGCGCAGGGAGAGGATAAAAAGACATGAAGATCGGTTTCATCGGGCTGGGCAATGTGGGCGGCAAACTGTCGGGCAGTCTGCTGCGCAATGGCCATGATCTGACAGTGCATGACCTGAACGCGGATCTGGTCAGTGATTTTGTCGCGCGCGGGGCCAAGGCAGCCACAAGCCCGGCACAGATGATGCGCGACTGCGAGGTGGTGATCACCTGTCTGCCGTCGCCCGCGGCGTCGGATGCGGTAATGCAGCAGATGCTGCCAGAGGTCGGGCCTGGCAAGATCTGGATGGAAATGTCCACCACCGATGCCGATGAAATCCGCCGTTTGGGCGGGCTTGTGATCGCGGCAGGCGGGGCGGCGGTGGATTGTCCGGTTTCAGGTGGGTGCCACCGGGCCGATACCGGCAATATCTCGATCTTTGCGGGCTGTGACCGGGCCACGTTTGAACGGATTCTGCCGCTCTTGAAAACCTTGGGTCGGCGGCTCTTGCATACGGGCGAGATCGGTAGCGCGTCCTTGCTCAAGGTGATGACGAATTATCTGGCGACCGCCAATCTTCTGACGCTGTGTGAGGCGATGGTGACGATGAAGGGCGCGGGGCTGGACCTTGCGACCACTTATGAAGCGATCAAGATCAGTTCCGGCACGTCCTTTGTGCATGAGACCGAAAGCCAGGTCATTCTGAACGGCAGCCGCGACATCAGCTTTACCATGGATCTGGTGAAAAAGGACATTGGCCTGTTTCAAAAGATTGCCGATGACGCAGGCGTGCCGCTGGAAATTTCGCCGCTGATGATATCGATCTTTGATGACGGTATCCGGCGTTATGGCGCACGTGCGCAGTCGGATGACATCATTCGGCGGCTGGAAGAGGCGACCGGCCTCGACATTCGTGCGCCCGGCTTTCCGGCCGAGATGGTCGACGACGAGCCCGAGGAGCAGGGCTATGAGGTGGTGCCGCCGGGGCGGTAGTCGGTTAACCACGGTTACAGGAAAGATTTGCCAGACGGGCACGCCGGGCGTCTAATCGTTGCGAGTCAAGTGAGTGGCGTGCAATGTTGATGTTTGCGAGTCTTTTGGGGATGGTCGCGGTTGGGGCGGCGGCGTTCGTCGGCCTTCAGCCTGCGACCGACGAGCCTGAGGACGAGGGCGACCAGTCGGAGAGTGACAACGAGGGGCCTCGTCTGCTTGATGGTATCTTTGGGCAGGATGCGCCCATCGGCATGGGCGAGATTATCAACGGGACGCCCGAGGCAGAGACGCTGACCGGAACCAAGGGTGGCGATCAGCTCCACGGGCAGGGGTCGGACGATACGATTTTCGGCGGCATAGGGGATGACAGCCTGCTTGGTGGCCCCGGCAATGATCGGATTTCCGGAGATGCCGGCGATGACACCCTCCATGGTGGCGACGGGATGGATTCCCTCTTTGGCGGAGAGGGCGCAGATACTCTCTATGGCCACAATGACGCGGATGAACTCTCTGGCGGCGATGGCGATGACAGTCTGGTCGGTAGCGCCGGAAATGATCTGTTGCGCGGGGATGCGGGCCACGATGCGCTGCATGGCGATATCGGCGATGACACGTTGCAGGGGGGGCTCGGGCAGGACACGCTGTTTGGCGGTTGGGGCGATGATGTGCTGGTCGGGCTGGTCGATGACACCGCAACGCCCACGCTTGATGACAGCGACGCGCGCGACTTTCTGAATGGCGGCTCCGGTGACGATCTTATCCTTGCTGGTCATGGTGATCTGGTGACCACCGGGGCAGGTGCCGATACGGTGCTGCTGGGGGATTGGATCGAAGAAGGTCAGGCGGTAGAAATCGTTGATTTTCAACCCGAAGAGGACCGGCTGATCGTATTCTACGATGCGCAAGCTGGCGACGAACCAAGCCTGAGCCTTGAACCGGAGCCAGAGGGAGGGACATCGCAAGCCGTGTTGCTGAACGGGGTCCGGATTGCGACGATTGGCAATGCCACGGGCCTGACCCTTGATCACATCGCGCTCTTGCCACGCGAGGCTCTGCCGATGATCCGCGGTCTCTAGCCGCAGACAAACGGCACATCGCGATTCACGCTTTCCATTTCAGGCGTTTTCCCCTATACGCGCGTATCCTTTGGGCACGGTCCCAAGGGTGTTCCATGGACCTTGCTGGACGACATCCCGGCTTGTGCCCGACACTTTTATGCAAGGAGACCCCGATGTCGATTACTGCCGCAGAAAAAGACCGCGTTATCAAGGAATTCGCAACCAAAGAAGGCGACACCGGTTCGCCCGAAGTGCAGATTGCAATCCTGACCTCGCGTATCACCACGCTGACCGAGCATTTCAAGACCCACAAGAAAGACAACCATGGTCGTCGTGGTCTCTTGATGATGGTCGCACAGCGCCGCAAGCTGCTGGATTACCTCAAGGGCAAGAATGAGGCCCGCTATCAGGACCTCATCAAGCGCCTCGGCATCCGCCGCTAAGACAAAATACCGCGCCCCCAATAGGGCGCGGTTTTCGTATGATCCGATTGCTGTCCCGGTTTGGCTTTGCCGAGAGAGCAGGATGAAGAACCAAAAGCCGCGGGGCAATGCGGCCCCGGATGCAAATGGGCCCGACGGGATACGCCCGGACCGGCCAACTTAGGAAACGTGATGTTCAAAGAGACGAAAAAATCGATGCAGTGGGGGGAGGAAACCCTCACTCTGGAAACTGGCAAAATCGCCCGTCAGGCGGATGGGACTGTGATTGCTACGCTTGGCGAGACCTCGGTCATGGCCAATGTGACCTTTGCCAAAGAGGCAAAACCCGGTCAGGATTTCTTTCCGCTGACCGTGCATTATCAAGAGAAATACTATGCCGCAGGCAAAGTGCCCGGCGGCTTTTTCAAGCGCGAAGCGCGCCCCTCTGAGAAAGAGACGCTGACCGCACGCTTGATCGACCGTCCGATCCGCCCGCTGTTTGTGCCGGGTTTCAAACATGAAACGCTGGTAATGTGCACCGTGCTGAGCCACGATCTGGTGAATGATCCCGATATCGTGGCCTTGATCGCAACCTCTGCGGCATTGACGATTTCGGGCGCGCCCTTCATGGGTCCGATTGCAGGGTGCCGCGTGGGTTTTGTGGACGGGGAATATATCCTCAACCCCGAAATCGACGACATGCACGATCTGCGCAACAACCCCGAGCAGCGTCTCGATCTGGTTGTCGCGGGCACTAAAGATGCCGTGATGATGGTGGAATCCGAGGCCTATGAGCTGACCGAAGAGGAAATGCTGGGCGCGGTCACCTTTGCGCATGAACAGCTCAAGCCGGTTTGCGATCTGATCATCTCGTTGGCCGAAGACTGTGCCAAAGAGCCGTTCAATTTCACCCCGCCGGATTACTCTGATCTTTATGCGGCTGTGAAAGCAGCCGGTGAAGAGCAGATGCGCGCCGCATTTGCCATTCGCGACAAGCAGGAGCGCACCCATGCGATTTCCGCTGCACGCGAGGCGATCAAGGCCAAGCTAAGCGACGAGCAGCTTGAGGATCAGAACCTTGGTTCGGCGTTCAAGAAGCTGGAATCGACGGTTCTGCGCGGTGACGTTGTCAAGAATGGCAACCGGATCGACGGGCGTCGTTTGGATGAAATCCGTCCCATCGTATGCGAAACCGGCCTCTTGCCGCGGACCCATGGCTCGTCGCTGTTCACGCGTGGCGAAACGCAGGCACTGGTTGTGACCACCCTTGGCACCGGCGATGATGAACAGTTCATCGACGCGCTGCACGGCAATTTCAAATCCAACTTCCTGCTGCATTACAACTTCCCCCCCTATTCGGTGGGCGAAGCTGGGCGGGTCGGGGCACCGGGACGTCGTGAAATCGGTCACGGCAAACTCGCGTGGCGCGCGCTTCAGGCGGTTCTGCCGCCGGCGACAGATTTCCCCTATACCGTGCGTCTGGTGTCCGAGATCACGGAATCGAACGGTTCTTCGTCCATGGCGTCAGTCTGTGGCGGGTCGCTGTCGATGATGGATGCGGGCGTGCCGCTCAAGACATCCGTGGCCGGTGTCGCCATGGGTCTGGTTCTGGAAGAAGACGGCTCTTTTGCGATCCTGTCGGATATTCTGGGGGATGAAGATCACCTGGGCGATATGGATTTCAAGGTGGCTGGCACCGCAGACGGTATCACCTCGCTTCAGATGGATATCAAGGTCGCAGGCATTACACCTGAGATCATGAAAAAGGCGCTGGAACAGGCGAAAGCCGGGCGTTTGCACATCCTTGGTGAAATGAACAAGGCACTCTCGGGCGCGGCAGAGTTCAGCGTACACGCACCGCGTATCGAGACCATGCAGATTCCCACCGACAAGATCCGTGAAGTCATCGGGTCGGGCGGCAAGGTGATCCGCGAGATCGTCGAGGTGTCTGGCGCCAAGGTCGATATCAACGACGAAGGCATCATTAAGATCGCATCGCCGAACGGAGAGTCGATCAAGAAAGCCTATGACATGATCTGGTCGATCGTGGCCGAGCCGGAAGAGGGCAAGGTCTATGACGGCAAGGTCGTCAAACTTGTGGATTTTGGCGCTTTCGTCAATTTCTTTGGCAAGCGGGACGGTCTGGTGCATGTCAGCCAGATCGAGAACCGGCGCCTGAACCATCCGAGCGATGTGCTCAAGGAAGGGCAGGACGTAAAGGTCAAACTCTTGGGCTTTGACGATCGCGGTAAGGTGCGTCTGTCGATGAAAGTTGTCGATCAGGTCACTGGCGAAGAAATCGTGCCTGAGAAGGGTGAAAAAGAAGCCGAGTAAGAAGGCATCTCAACACGTGAAAGGAGGCCCCGGTGGAAACACTGGGGCCTCTCTTTTTTCAATCTGGACAACGGCGGCGCAAAGATAAGGTTTTCCATACGGGCCTTTAACCTGATTTATTCCCCATGAATGAAGGCTTGGTTTCTGCGATATGTATCCATGTGGATAGGTATACTTGTGCTCTGGTCTCTGTTGTTTTGTAATTGGCTGTGCCATCACTCACGTTCTTGCACGCCAATGCGCGCCCCGGTGGAAACACCGGGGTTTTGCATTTCAGGGCAATCGGCACCAGTTGCGCGTGATTTGCGGCCCAGTTAGTTGAGCATCGCCTCAATCTTTTCCGTGATCTGACCGGAGGTTGGGCGCGTGGTAGAGCCCCACGTGCCAGCAACACGGCCATCAGGGGCTATCAATACCTTGTTGAAGTTCCACGTTGGCGCAAAACCGGTCTCGGCCAGAACCGACGCATAGAAGGGGTGCACCGCCTCGCCGCGCACCGAGGTGATCGTCGTCATTGGGATGTCGAGGCCAAAGTTTACCTCGCAAAATTCCTTAACCTCTGCCTCGCTCGACAGCTCTTGCCTAAAGTCATCCGACGGCACCGCAAGCACAACAAGGCCACGGTCACGGTACTGATCATAGAGGGCCTGAAGCCCGTCGTATTGAGGGGTAAAGCCACAGCGCGAGGCGGTGTTGACCACAAGAACAGGTTGCCCCGCCCACTCAGAGAGGCGAATTTCACCGCCGTCAATATTGCCAAAAGGCGCGTCTAGATCGAGCGCCATGGCTGGTACCGAAATAAGGGACGCAAGTATGATCGCGATTACACGCATGGTATCCTCCTGCTTTGGTAAGAGTACGCGACACGCTCGGCTTCGGATCACCACGACAGGTATTTGATTTTCGCGGCGAAGATCCATCTGTTACCATGGATCTATCACAGGAGGCGCAGACTTGACCCAATATCTCAAGACGTCGGAAAAAATCGCGGCCCTCAGCCCCGAGCAATTCCGGATAACACAAAAGAACGGAACGGAGCATCCCGGAACCGGCAAATACCTGCACAACAAAGAGCCAGGGATTTACGTGGATGTCGTAAGCGGGGAGCCGCTTTTTGCCAGTTCGGATAAATACGAGTCCGGTTGTGGCTGGCCGAGCTTTACCAAGCCGCTGGAGCCTGCGCATGTCAAGGAGTTGCATGATTTCACCCTTGGTATGATCCGGACCGAAGTGCGCAGCGCTCATGGCGACAGCCATCTTGGTCATGTTTTTCCAGACGGTCCGCGCGACCGCGGGGGCTTGCGCTATTGCATCAACTCAGCGAGCCTGCGATTCATACATCGTGACGACATGGAAGCAGAGGGATACGGGGCGTATCTTGATCAGGTGGAGGATGTGACATGAGCGAACGCGCTGTTTTGGCGGGGGGTTGTTTCTGGGGCATGCAGGATCTGATCCGCAAGCTGCCCGGCGTAATCTCAACCAGCGTGGGGTATACGGGCGGGGATGTGGCGAATGCGACCTATCGCAATCACGGAACCCATGCAGAAGGAATCGAGATTTTCTTTGATCCGGCGCGCATCAGCTATCGCCGGTTGCTCGAGTTCTTCTTTCAGATCCATGATCCGACCACGATGAACCGGCAGGGCAATGATATCGGGCTCAGCTATCGGTCTGCTATCTACTATTGCAATGATGCGCAAAAGGCCGAAGCGCTGCGCACGATTGCCGATGTCGAGGCCAGCGGCATTTGGCCCGGCAAAGTGGTGACAGAGGTGGAGCCAGTTGGCGAGTTCTGGGAGGCGGAGCCAGAGCATCAGGATTATCTCAAACGCTTCCCTCAGGGCTATACTTGTCACTTCCCACGCGCGGATTGGGTGCTGCCCCGAAAGGCCGCAGAAACCGACGCTTAACAACGGACAGAGGGTGTTGGAGCCAAGACCATGCGCCCTCTGACGGGAATATCGCTCAAACTTATTTCGGTGATGCTCTTCATCACCATGTCATCGCTGATCAAGGCCACGGCGGCGCATGTGCCGCCGGGCGAAGCCGTGTTTTTTCGCTCTTTCTTTGCCATCCCAGTGATTCTCGTGTGGTTGACGCTGAGAGGGGATCTGCGCACAGGGCTCAAGGCCACTTCACCACTCAATCATTTTTGGCGGGGCTTTGTAGGCACAGCCGCAATGGGGCTTAGTTTCGCCGCCTTGGGCATGCTGCCGCTACCCGAGGTGACGGCGCTTGGGTATGCCGCGCCGCTTTTGGTTGTGGTTTTTGCAGCGATGTTTCTCAACGAGCAGGTCGGCGTTGTCCGGATTGGCGCGGTAGCGCTTGGTCTTGGGGGGGTGCTGATCGTTTTGGCACCACGCCTGACGGCACTGAGCGGGCCAACAGTAGAGACCGTGCAAGCGGTCGGCGCGATGCTGGCCCTGACGGGGGCAATCTGTGCGGCGCTTGCGCAGATTTATGTGCGCAAACTGGTCCAGACCGAAGAAACCAGCGCGATTGTGTTCTATTTCTCGGTCACGTCGACGGTGCTGTCCTTTCTGACTATTCCGTTCGGCTGGGTCATGCCGACCGGACCGGAGCTTGGGCTGCTTGTTCTGGCGGGGTTGCTTGGCGGGTTGGGCCAGATCTTTCTGACCTCCTCATATCGCTTTGCCGACGCCAGCGTAGTGGCTCCGTTCGACTATGCCTCAATCCTGTTTGCGCTTGGCATTGGCTATTTCATCTTTGACGAAGTGCCAACGCGCGCCATGCTGACAGGCGCATCACTGGTTATTCTGGCGGGAATTCTCATCATCTGGCGCGAGCGGCAATTGGGCATAAGGCGCAACAAAGCGCGCTCTGCCCGTACTCCAGAATAGATCAGCCTCCGGTGAGTGTCGCCAGCGCATAAGGTGGCCACAGCATCGCGCGGCGAAAACGGCCCAAGGGCCATTTGCCCGGCGGTTTGGCCATGATTTCGGGATAGAGGGTGCGGGGGGTGCGGTTCATCGCCAGATCGGCCAGGATCGCGCCAGCATAGCTTGCCATTGCCACACCATTGCCGTGATAGCTCAGGCCGGTGAAGGCACCCGGCATATCCAGAATCGGCCCGGCGTAGGGCGTTAAATCCGGGGCCAATGAGAGCAGCCCATTCCAGCTATATGGTGTCTCGACATGGCGCCACGCCGGAAACATCGCCTCGAAATGCCGCCGGATCGTGCGATGCATGCGGACATCGAATCCCGGCGAACTGAAAAGGCCCCCGCGCATACCAAAGAGCATGCGGTTGTCAGGCATCAGGCGAAAATAATGCAGAAAAAAACGGTCATCATAGCACATTTGCCGCGTGGTCCAGCCTTGGTCAGCCAGCTCTGCCTCGGTCAGGGGGCGGGTGACGATGACGTTGGACTGTGTGGGTATATAGCGCCCACGCATCCAACCCGGCAGATCGTCCGATGAATACCCATTGGTGGCGACGATCAGACGGCGAGCGGTGATCTGTGCCTTTGGGGTTGTGAGAGTAAAGCTGTTGGTCTGTCGAATGCCGGTCACAGGTGAGTGGGCGTAAATCCGTGCGCCTGCCCGGCTTGCGGCACCGGCAAGACCGATTGTGTATTTAAACGGGTTGAGGGCCACGCCAAGAGGAGTCGTAAGCGCCGCGTAGAACGGGCCTTTCATCCCCATTTGGGTCAACTCAGAGCCGGGGATCAGCGTGGGTGTAACCCCATAATCGGCTTTGATCCGGACGGCGCGGTCAGCAAAGCCTGCGGCGGCTTTGACGGTGTGAGCAAGCACCGTTTCACCGTCGGAATGAACATCCGGCCTGATCCCGTGGGTGTCGATCAAGGAGCGGGTCAAGCGCACCGCTTCAACCTCGCTCTGGCGGTATTCGCGGCGCGCGGATTCGCCGTGCATCTTGCGGAGCATGGCATCCGACGCCGCAGAGCCACCAAGGCAGCAGAAGCCGCCATTTCGCCCAGAGGCACCCCATGCGGGCGTCTGCGCCTCGAACACACGCACATCTTGCCCCGCCTCAGCAAGATGCAAAGCAGCGGAAAGCCCGGTGAACCCTGCGCCAATCACTGCAACATCGCAGGTGATCGTTCCCTCTGCGGTAGGGTAATCAGGCCGGTCTGCCGTGGTTTGCCAATAGCCACGCTCTCTTGGCCCTTCACCATAGGTATGGGCCGGAAATACCCGACTCATGCGCGCACGGCGGCGCGTTCGTCAGCCTGCTGGCGCAGGGAGGCACGTTTGGTAATCAGCGAGGCAGAAATCACGCCGACAGCGACAATGCCAATCATGATGGTCGAGAGCGCATTGATCTCGGGCGACACCCCAAGGCGCACCGCCGACCAAATCTTGATCGGAAGGGTGGTTGCCGAAGGACCAGCAGTAAAGCTGGCGATCACGAGGTCATCAAGCGACAGGGTAAATGCCAAAAGCCAGCCCGAGATAACCGCAGGCGCGATGATCGGCAGCGTGACAAGGCGGAAGGCGTCAAAATGCGAGCAACCCAGATCAAGCGCCGCTTCTTCCAGAGAGCGATCAAAGGTCACAAGCCGCGACGAGACAACGACAGAAACGAAACACATCGAAAAGGTAGTATGCGCGAGGATGATGGTAAAAATTCCGCGATCAAGACCAATCCCGATGAATAGAAGCAGCAACGACAGGCCAGTGATCACCTCTGGCATGACCAATGGGGCATAGATCATACCGGAAAACAGTGTGCGCCCATAAAAGCGCCCAGCGCGGACCAAAACGAGGGCCGCCATAGTGCCCAAGATCGTTGCGATGGTAGAAGAGGCCACCGCCACCTTGACCGTCACCCAAGCGGCATCAAGGAAAGACTGGTTGCTGAGCAATTCACCGTACCATTTGGTCGAGAACCCGGCCCAGACCGTGACCAACTTGGACTCGTTGAAGCTATAGGTGATCAGGATGATCATCGGCAGGTAGAGAAAGGCAAAACCAAGCGTCAGCGAGGTGGCGTTGAACCATGTGAGCCGTCTCATTCTTCGGCCTCCCGCTGTTTTTGCTCGTTACGTTGAAAGAGCACGATAGGGATGATCAGGATCAGCAAAAGAACAACTGCCACGGCACTGGCCACAGGCCAGTCACGGTTATTAAAGAACTCCTCCCACAGGACCTTGCCGATCATCAGGGTCTGCGATCCGCCCAAGAGGGAGGGAATAACGAACTCGCCAATGACTGGGATGAACACAAGAAAGCAGCCCGCGATGATACCGGTCTTCGACAGGGGCACCGTGATCAGCCAAAATGCCTTCATTCTCGAACAGCCAAGATCCTCGGCCGCTTCAAGCAGGGAACCATCCATCCGCTCGAGCGCGGAATAAATCGGAAGGATCATGAACGGCAGGTAGGTGTAGACAATGCCGATGTAAACTGCCGTGGGCGTGTTGAGGATGATCAACGGCTCAGAGATAAAGCCGAGTTTCAAGAGCACCTGATTGAGATAACCTTCGGTCGAAAGAATACCCATCCAAGAGTAAACCCGGATGAGAAAACTGGTCCAAAACGGCAGGATCACGAGCATCATCAAGGTCGGGCGCCAGTGATCAGGTGCGTTGGCCATGCCATAGGCTATCGGATACCCAACCAACAGCGTGAGAAGAGTAGCAAAAAAGGCGATCTGGAGTGAAGAAATATACGCCTTCCAATAAAGATCATCGGTCGTCAAAAAGAGGAAATTGTCAAAATCAAGCGCGCTGAAAAACGTCTTGATGCTCTCCCAACCCTGCGAGAACTCCAAGGTTGGGGTATAGGGCGGAATGGCTGTGGCGATATCGCTCAGGCTGATCTTGAATACGATCAGGAACGGCACCAGAAACAGCGCCAGAAGCCAGATATATGGCAGGAATATCAGGGCAAAGCGGCGCATCCCCCTACCCTTTCAAGAGCACGGCGGCGGTGTCGGTCCACGACAGCCAGACGGTGTCTTCCCAAGTAAAGCCACGCCGGGACAGGCGGCGCGTATTGGCGGTTTGCGCCTTGATCATCTGACCATTGGGCAGGGCCACGTGATAGGTCGAGAGATTGCCAAGATAGGCGATGTCGATGATCTTGCCCTGCACGGCATTGCGGCGGTCAGCCGGTTGTTCGGCGCTGATTGCCACTTTTTCAGGGCGAAGTGCGATATGACAGGTCTCGCCATTGTCAAAGGCGGTCTCTGTTTCGGCATAAAGCGGCTTCATGCCTTCGGCATAGGCGATTTCATACCCTTCCCCAGATTTGCGGGCGGTGCCGGGGATGATCGTGACCTCGCCAATAAAATCGGCCACGTAAACGGAATTCGGCAACTCATAGATGCGCGCGGGTGTGTCGGCCTGAATGATACGGCCATTGTCCATCACCGCCACGCGGCTAGCTACGGTCATCGCCTCTTCTTGATCGTGAGTCACGATCACGAATGTGGTGCCAGTTTTCTCTTGGATGTCCATCAGCTCGAACTGGGTCGCCTGACGCAGTTTCGCATCAAGAGCGCCAAGCGGTTCATCGAGCAAAAGTAGTTTGGGTGCCTTGGCAAGGCTGCGCGCAAGGGCCACGCGCTGACGCTGGCCGCCAGAAATCTGATGCGGCTTGCGCTTGGCGAATTGTTGCAGGCGCGTCAGCTTGAGCATTTCGTCAACACGGGCGGCGATTTCGTCCTTTGGCTTGCCATCGCGCTTGAGACCAAAGGCGATGTTTTCCCAGACCGACAAATGCGGAAACAGCGCATAGGACTGAAACATCATGTTCACAGAGCGCTTGTTTGGGGGGATCGGCGCAAGGTCTTGACCGGCTAGGATAATCTTGCCTTCGGTCGGCTTTTCAAACCCCGCTAACATGCGCATCATCGTCGTCTTGCCGCAGCCCGAAGGGCCAAGCAATGCAAAGAACTCGCGTTCGTAGATGTCGAATGTCTGGTTGTCGATCGCGGTAAAATCACCAAACCGCTTGGTCACGCCTTTGAATTGGATAAGCGGCTTTGCCTTGGGATCATTCCAAGGCTCGAAAACAACTTGTGCCATACCTGCCCCCGACTGTTTGAGAGTGCCCGCGCAGGGCCTAGTCCTGCGCGGGCGATGATCCTGTTCGGGTCAGGTGCCAGACTTGATCTTGGTCCAGAGGCGGGTCACGGTCCGCTGCACGCCAGCGTCATAAGGCGTGGTTGTGAAGAGGTTGTTCAACGCCTCTTCCGACGGATAGATCGCCGGGTCGCCAATCACATCTTCGATCAGAAACTCTTGGCTCGCCTTGTTACCATTCGCGTAATAGACATAGTTCGACGCGGCGGCCATGTTCTGTGCGTCCATGATGAAGTTCAGGAACACATGCGCGCCTTCGGGATTGGGGGCATCGACCGGGATCGCCATTTGGTCAAACCACATCTGCGCCCCTTCTTTGGGCGCGTTGTAGACGATCTCGACGCCATTGTCGGCCTCTGCCGCGCGGTCACGCGCCTGAAGAATATCGCCGGACCAACCAACAGCCACACAGATATCGCCATTGGCGAGCGCGTTGATATATTCTGAGCTGTTGAATTTCTGGATATGCGGACGCACAGCCATCAGCACGTCCTCGACCTTGCCAATCACATCGGGATCATGGCTGTTGGGGTCTTCACCGATGTATTTCAGGGCCATCGGGATCATCTCGGCGGGCGCATCAAGGAAGTGCACGCCGCATTCTGCCAGCTTGGCCATGTTGTCGGGGTTCAGCACCAGTTCGAGGCTATCGAGCGGTGCATCCTCACCAAGCAATTCCTTGACCTTTCCGACATTCGCGCCGATGCCGGTGGTGCCCCACATGTAGTTGATGGAATAGGCGTTATCAGGGTCGTACTGAGCCGTGCGGCTGCTCACTACATCCCACATGTTGGCATGGTTCGGAAGCTTGGAGAGGTCCAGTTTCTGGAACGCACCAGCCTGAATCTGACGCTGCAGGAAGGTGCCAGATGGCACAACAACGTCATAGCCCGAACCACCTGCGAGCATTTTGGTTTCCAAAACCTCGTTGCTGTCGAAGACGTCATAGATCAACTTGAGGCCCGTATCTGCCTCGAACTTTGTCAGCAACTCTTCGTCGATGTAATCAGACCAGTTATACACCCTTACTTCTTGGGCCTGCGCGGCAAAAGCGCCAAGCGCGACAGCGGCTGTTGTGGTCAGTATCAGATTTCGCATCATGTTCTCCCGTTGGTCGGCATGTGTCTGCCTTAGTGCGGATTTGATCAAAAATTTCCGCTCATGGCAATATGGTAATGTTTTCATGCACAGGCTAAACTCGCAAGGCCGGACATTGAGATGCCTGATTGGATTGCCTTGCCGATGACCACCGCCGCACAGAAATTCAGCACGATCGACGGGGATTTAACGCGCCTTCCGGCGCATGAGTTGATCTATCGGCAATTGCGCGATCTGGTCTTGTTTGGTGATTTGGCACCGGGAGAGGCCGTAACTATCCAAGGACTCTCGGAACGTTTGGGCGCAGGGATGACCCCCGTGCGCGAGGCCATACGCCGCCTGATTGCGGAGGGCGCGCTAGAATTTCAAGGCAATCGCCGGGTCTCTGTGCCGCTGTTGACGGCCGATAACATCAGCGAATTGATTTATGCGCGACAATGGCTTGATCCCTATCTGACGCTGCGCGCGACCGAGCGGGCGAGCCTAGAGGATCTGGATTGGCTTGCGGGTCTGGACGACGAGCTGGATCGCGCGATTCTACGCGGTGATTTGCGCGCTTACCTAGAACTGAACTATCGCTTCCACAAACGGCTGTATGAAATCGCACAGGCGCCTATTTTGGCTGATGTGGCCGATGGGCTCTGGCTTCGGTTTGGGCCATCGCTCCGCGTGGTTTGCGGGCGCATGGGCACGCAGAACCTGCCAGACAAGCACAAGGATATGCTCGCCGCGATGCATGCCCGCGATGCAGAGGCCGCCGCCCGCGCCATTCGCGAGGACGTGATCCAAGGAATGGAACAAGTTCGCCATTCCCTAGAGCGATCGGGCGCGCTCTACTGATTCGATTGACACTGGATAATTTGATCATATTTTTGAAGTGAGGGTCGCGCATGCGTGGCCGAACCGATTCGGGAAAGGGAATGCCATGACGATGATCACCAACCATATGCCGACCGCAGAGTTGCAGGCGCTGGACGCCGCACACCACATGCACCCCTTTACCCATGGCAATCAACTGAGCGCCAAAGGCGCACGGATCATCACCCGAGCCAAAGGCGTGACCCTGACCGACAGCGAGGGGCATGAGATCCTCGACGGTATGGGCGGGCTTTGGTGCGTGAATATCGGCTATGGGCGCAAAGAGCTGGCAGATGTCGCAGCGCGGCAGATGATGGAATTGCCGTTCTACAACACGTTTTTCCAGACGAGCCATGTGCCCGCCATTGCGCTCTCGGCCAAGCTGGCAGAGCTGGCACCGGAGGGGTTCAACCATGTGTTCTATGCTGGGTCCGGATCTGAGGCGAATGATACCAACCTGCGCATGGTCCGTACCTATTGGGCGCAGTTGGGCGAGCCCGAGCGCAACGTGGTCATCAGCCGCAAGAATGCCTATCACGGCTCTAGCGTGGGCAGCGGCAGTCTTGGGGGCATGTCCGGCATTCACGCACAGGGCGGCCTACCTATTCCCAACATCTACCATATCGACCAGCCGCATTGGTATGCCGAGGGCGGCGATAGCGACCCCGAGGCATTCGGTCTGGAACGCGCCCGACAGTTGGAGGCCAAGATCGAGGAATTGGGCGCGCACCGCGTCGCCGCATTCATCGCAGAGCCAGTGCAGGGCGCGGGTGGCGTGATCATTCCGCCCGACAGCTATTGGCCCGAGATTCAGCGGATTTGCGATAAATACGGCATCCTCTTGATTGCAGACGAAGTGATCTGTGGGTTTGGCCGCACCGGCAACTGGTTCGGTAGCCAGACCTATGACATCCGTCCCGATATCATGACCATCGCCAAGGGTCTGAGTTCTGGGTATGCACCGATTGGCGGCTCTCTTGTGTCGGATCGGGTGGCCAAGGTGATCAACGCCTGCGAATTCAACCACGGCTACACCTATTCGGGGCACCCAGTGTCCTGTGCCGTTGCATTAGAGAACCTGCGCATTCTCGAAGAGGAAAAGATCATCGAGCGCGTGGCGCATGACACCGGGCCGTATCTCCAAGAAAAGTGGAACTCTCTGGCAGAGCATCCGATGGTGGGCGAAACCCGGATTATCGGCATGATGGGGTCGCTGGCGCTGACCCCGCACAAAGCGAGCCGCGCCAAATTTGCGTCCGAGCCGGGCACCGCAGGCTATATCTGTCGCGAGCGGTGTTTTGCCAATAATCTGGTGATGCGCCATGTAGGCGACCGTATGATCATATCGCCGCCACTTGTGATCTCGAAGTCCGAAATCGACACGCTGATCGAACGGGCGTGGATATCGCTCGATCAAGCGGAAAAGCAAATCCGCGATGAAGGCTTGATGAAGGCCGCCGCCTGAGGCAGAATTACGATGTGGCCGGGCGCAACACGCGCCCGGTCAGCATGAGATGCGTGGCCATTGCACCGATCCACATGCAGGTCACGGCCACCCATGCAGTCAGAGCGAATATCGCCCCACCCGACATGCCCGCACCCACCGCACAGCCACCCGCGAGCATGCTGCCAAAACCCATCAGCGCAGCCCCGATCAGATAACGCTCCATCGGGGTGTCGGGACCAAATCGCTCGATCTTCCATTCGCGGGTTAGGATGGCCATGGTGGCGGCACCGGTAAACACCCCCGGCACAAGGCCCACACCAAAACCAAGCGGTAGGCTGGTGCTGTTGACCAATCCCATCAGCGTATCTGTGGACGGGCCCGTAAAGGTAACAGAGGAGATTTCGACCACCTCGAACGAGGTCTGGGCAATGGCATAGGTCAGCAGCCAGCCAAGACCCACCGCACAGCCAACCAAAGCGGCGGCAAGGGCGTGGCTGAAGCGCACGTCGCGCTGAAACGCTAGAAAACACCCCGCCGCCAGAACCAGTGCCGCGATCAGTGCCGCCATGCCCGGGCTCATACCGAGGAGTGACAGGATATTGCGCGCCTCACCCCCTGGCATCAGCCAAAGGCTTGCCAATGCCTCACGCGAGGGGGCCAGAACACCCCGCAGCGCCGATTGCGCCACGAGCGTCAGGACAAGGCCGGTTATAATGGCGCGCAAGTTGCCGGTAGCAGAGAGCACAAGCAAACGGCTGGCACAACCGCGCGCAAGGATCATGCCCGCCCCGAACATCAGGCCACCGATAATGGCCCCCGACATACTGCCCGTGGCTGCCAGTGGTCGCGCCTCTGAAACGTCAAGCAGGCCAAGCGCAATTGCCCCTTGCACCGAGGTGACACCAGCCGAAAACGCGATAAGCCAGATCGAGAGGCGTGGCCCGAACCTGCGTTCTGCCACCTCGATTGAGGCGGCACGCAGACAAAACCGGGAATGTTGGGCGGCGGCACCAAAGAGCACGCCGACCAGAGCGCCCGCCATGGCCAGAACCGCCCCGTCGCCAAATCTGTCTATCAAGGATTCAAGCATATGCCGCCCTGCGATGAAAGATGTGACCAGATATTAAGTCAGGGGTCTACACGCCTTGATATGCGTCAATCGGGCCGCCGAAGCAGCCCGATTGCACTGGCTTATTGCAGCGCCTCTTGAACAATATCGTCCAGCATCGCCTGCACGTTTTGCATCTCGCCCTCTGGGTAGTTGCGATAGCCGATCAAGACCTCGCCGCCCTGATCGGCGACAAAGATACCATAGGGGCAGTGGGCGATGTTCATGGGGTCTGCCTCCATCACCTCGCGCGAGAGAGTGGCGGAACAGAACAGAAAGATATCCGCTGCGTCGAAGATTTTGACATCGCTGCCCACATCTGCGCCGGTGCGATTCAACATGTCACCCACGTGGCTTTGCAGGTCAATGACCAGCCCGCGACCGACAATGGCGCTTTCGACGGCAAAGGTTGCATCGTCAAAGCTGCCGTCAAAGGGATAGGTGGTGGCCTGCTCTGCTGCCGCGGCGGGCAGCGAAATCAGGGCCAGAGCACCAGCCAGAACTGTGCGTTTCAATGGAAATCTCCTCTTTCAGAGTGGCGATCGCGCGTATTCAGTTGAACATGTCCGTGGTGATCCCGGCATACCAGCCGACAGATTCCTCATAGGTTGCCTTGCGGGTCACAGCATCCTCGCCAGTCTGAGAAACGAAACCGTCGACCTTGGCGATCTTTTCCGGTGTTGCCTCGTATGTAGCGCCAACCTTGACGCCATCGTCAGGCGCGATGAGCGACCAGCAGGTGTTGGTGAACTTGGCTGGAAAGACCTTGGAGCCGGTCAGCGCACCGCGCACCGCCATGGCGCAGACCTTGGCCTGAGAATTGGCGGCAAAGCCTGATTTTGGCATATCGCCCTGTTGGGCCGCATCGCCCAGAACATGCACGTCCGGGTCCGCCTTGGAGGACATATCCGCGGCATTGACAGGCGCCCAATTGCCATCGGTGACGCCCGCCATATCGGCAATACGTCCGGCCTTTTGCGCCGGGATGACATTGCAAACGTCCACCTTTTCGACCGATCCGTCGATGTCCACGGTCATCGCCTCGGGATCGACGGTCACGTTTGTTGCGCCGAAATCCGGGCCGACCCGCTCGATCATGCCGCTGTAGTGGCGTTCCCAGCCTTCCTCGAACAGCGCCTGTTTCGAAAATGTCTCTTTTGGATCGACCAGCAGAATCTTGGCGGTTGGGTTGGTTTGCTTGAGCACATGCGCCACCATGGAAATCCGCTCATAGGGCCCCGGAGGGCAGCGGAACGGGTCGGGCGGTGCGACCATGGCAAAGCGTCCGCCCTGCGGCATCGCCATGATCTGCGCCTTGAGAAGTTCGCTCTGCGATCCGGCCTTGTAGGCGTGAGGCATCTTGTTCTGCGCGGCAACGGACCAACCGGGCACGGCGCCCTCGACGAAATCAATGCCGGGGCTGAGGATCAGTTTGTCATAGGACAGAACCGCGCCCCCCGCGAGGCTGACGGTTTTGGCATCCCGGTCCACATCAACGGCCCAGTCATGCACGACGTTGATCCCGTATTTGGCTGCAAGTGTGCCATAGGTGTGGGAAATCTCGTCTAGCTCGGTGAAACCGGCGATATAAAGGTTGGAAAAGTAGCAGGTGAAATAACTGCGCGAGGGCTCGACCAGGGTCACATCAATCGCGCCCTTGCTGTCCTTGGCGATATAGCGCGCGGCGGTGGCCCCACCCGATCCGCCACCGATCACCACGACACGGGGCTTGCCGTGGGTATCGGCAAGGACATGCGGTGCCGAAAGGGTCGCAGCGGTTGCCGCGCCCACGGCAATAAACTTGCGTCGGTTAAAGGTCATTTTCAGTCCTCCCTGAATGGACCTCGGTTCAGTCGAGGTCCTTGAAATAGGCCGCCAATGCCGCGATCTCCTCGTTCGACAGGCGTCCGGCCATCATCTGCATCACCGGGTGGGGACGCAGTTTGTCTTTGTATGCGTGCATGGCGACCACGAAATCCTCTTCGGGCCAGCGGGTAATGGATGGGATCCCGTCGCTCGAGCCATCGGCCTGATGACAGCTTACGCATTCGCTAGACAGGTATTCGCCATATTCGGGGTCGCCCTGAATCGCCAGAATTGCGGGATCAACGGTGTGATCCGTGCCCCGCGCGGTTGGAGCGGCCTCTGGGATATTTGCGGGGCTTGCAGAAAAGCGGCGCAGATAGGCCATAAGATCCGCACGATCCTGCGCGTCCTTCATGCCGCGATAGCTCATGCGGGTTTTAGACACGAGCGCGCGGGGATTTTCGATATAGGCGTCGAGCGTGTCAAAGCCCCATATCAGCCCATCAACCCCAGCGCGCTGCATTGAGGCGGAATAAGCAAAGCCTTCGTGCGACGCGACACGCCGCCCGAAGAGGCCATTGAGATGGGGGCCGATCCGGTCCTCGGCCCCCTTCCCGATTTCATGACAGCCTTTGCACTGCCCATAGAGCGTCTCACCAGCCTCTGCGTCACCTACCAATTCGGCCTGCGCTGCGCCTGCCGCGAAAACAGCGGTCAGGGCAATGAGCAAGAGGCGGCGCGCTATCATGGCCTCAGTCTACTTACTGAAACTTGAAAGATAAGCTGAAATTGCCGTGAGGTCCTCATCCTTTTTGAGGCCTGCAAAGCTCATTTTGGTGCCTTTCATAAAGCCACGTGGATTGGCGAGAAACGCAGTCAGCGTTTCATCTGTCCAGATCAGGCCATCCGCCGCCATGGTTTTCAGCACGTCAGAGTATTTGAACCCTTCCACCGACCCCGCCGCACGCCCCATAACCCCGTTTAGCATTGGGCCAACACGGTTGCTGGCACCTTCGCCAACCTGATGACAGGCGCTACATTTCTTAAAGACCTTTTCGCCGGCAGCGATAAGGGCCGGATCAATTTCATCCACCTCGGCAGCGGCCGGGGCCGACTCCTGTTCAGTGGTGGCCTCGGCCACGTCGACAGGCTCTGCTGCGCTCGCCCCTTCTGTGGCGGACTGTTCGTCTGGCGTCACATCCAGAACGGTGGCGTGCATCGTGATTTCGACACTTTCCTTGCAGTTTTCCATGCAAGGATCACCGTGCCAGATCGCATATTCGGTCTCGGCGCGGTCATCGACGATGAAGCCGCCCGCGTTGGGCAATTCCACATCCATGAAATTCTCGTGGCTCAGCTCAAAGTCATCCTCCACAAGGTTGTTGGAGTAGAGGATATAGGCAACGATGGCATAGACCTCATCCGGTGTCAGGCTCTGCGCGTTGCCAAAGGGCATGGAGCGGTTGACGTAGTCAAACACGGTCGAGAGATAGGGCCAGTACGAGCCCACCGTCTTGAGCGGGTCGTCACGGTCCAGCGTATCGGCACCACCAGCCAGTTTGGGCCAGTTGCCAATACCTTCAGCGAAATCGCCATGGCAGACCGCGCAATGCTCGCCAAAAACCTCGTCGCCGGTCCAGACGTCGCCCGATCCTTCGGGAAGACCGCGCCCGTCTGGCATGACCTTAACATCCCAAGCCGCGATCTCTTCGGGCAGGGCGGGCCGCCCTAGGCCGTATTCACCCGCCCAGAGGGCAGTTGCCGTGGCGCTGAGAGCAAACCCTGTGACCAACGTAAACTTAAGAAACTTCGACATTTTCTGCCTCCCCGTTGGGCCGCACCCACCATGTCTGAATACAGTTGTTGTGATAGACCGAGTTAAGGCCGCGCACCTCGCGCAGTTGCGCCTTGGTCGGCTGGATATATCCGGTCTCGTCCATCGCACGGCTCTGGAGCAGCATTTCTTCGCCGTCCCATGTTGTGTCGAGGTAGAAACGGGTCAGCGCCTTGGCCTCGCCCGGTTTGGCGAGACGGGCGGTTTCCCAGGTCTTGCCACCATCCTTGGACACGTCCACGCGCGTGATCGCACCATGACCGGACCAAGCAAGACCAGTGATCACGAGCGGGCCTTTGCCATGTTTGATCGGCGATTGCGGACTGGGCGAGGTGATGACCGATTTGGCATCCATCACCCAAGTCCACTTGCGGCTTGTGCCATCCTCGAGCGTGTCGGTGTATTTGCTGGTTTCTTCGCGGCTTTCGACAGCGGCGTCGGTCACTTCGATGCGACGCAACCACTTGACCCACATATTGCCTTCCCAACCGGGTACGACAAGGCGAACGGGGTATCCATGTTCTTTGCGCAGCGCCTCGCCATTGGCCTTGAACGCAACAAGGCAGTCGCCAAGCGCTTTGGCCATGGGGATCGAACGGCCATTGGAAGACGCATCCGCGCCCTCGACATAAACCCATTTATCCTTGAGATCACCCGCCGCGTCCAATCCGGCCTCTTCCAGCAAGGTGCGCAGGGAGACGCCGGTGTATTCCATGTTGTGGATCATGCCATGGGTGAACTGTGCGCCGTTCAGTTGTGCGCCCGCCCATTCCATGCCGGTGTTGGCCGCACATTCGCAGAAGTAAACGTGGTTCTCGCGTGGGAAACGCTCAAGATCCTCGTAGGTAAAGACCAGCGGCGTATCAACAAGGCCGTTGATCATCAGGCGATAGTCCTCTTTCTTGAGGTCGATTGCGCCGGAATGGTGCCGCTCGAACGCGCAGCCCTGCGGTGTGATCGTTCCGTCGAGCGCGTGAATGGGGGTAAAATTGATCGAGCTGATCGGATCGGCGGTGAGCCACGGCACATTGCGCCGCACCACGTCCGCCTCATATTCAATGGGCAGGCCATAGGGGGTGGCATCAACCCCATCGCCAAGGCTGATAGCCCAATCCTGCACTTCGGTAATCAGTGGATCTGGGGTGGCGGCCTGTGCCGCACCCGCCGCGACGGCCCCAGCCGCCGCTGCCACGCCACCGCGCAAAAAGGCGCGCCGGGAGGTGGGTTTGCCTTTGAATGTCCCTGACATCTCAAATGCCTCCTTTCAGCAAGTCGTTACGCGCCAATCACTTGGACGCTGTTATTGGGGGCGACACTGACCGTGCCGAGTTTGCGAATGTGATTTTCGACCACGTCCCAGATTTCTGGGCCTTCGGTGTTTTCATTGACCGAAGCCCAACCGGCGACGACATAGGATTTCGCCGGATCAATCGCCTCGCCGGTCTTGAGCAAGGTCATATCGCTGATCCGGCTGCCCTGCGGCTGGTTGATGTCGATCCGGTATCCCATGCCACCGATGCGCACCATATCGCCGCCCTGCTGGTAATAGGGGTCGGGGTTAAAGATGTTGTCGGCCACGTCTTCGAGAATGACCTTGATGAATTCGCCTGTCATTTCAGAGCGATAGGCTTTGCCATAGGTCATTGAGGTGACATTGAAGATATCCTCGCGGGTGATGTCCTGACCGGGGATCAGGCTTGGCCCCCAGCGAACACCGGGGGACATGGCGATATCGGCCTCACGCTCGGACAAAAGCGCGTCACAGATCAGATCATCCCACGTGCCGTTGAAATTGCCGCGCCGGTAGAGCAGGCTGTCGGTCTTGCCAATCACCTCGGTCAATTGATCGAGATAGGGCGCGCGTTGTTCCTCGATGAGGGTGGCCACCTCTTTGTCAGGTTCGATGACATCCGAGAAGATCGGGATCAGCTTGTGGCGAAAGCCCATCATCCGGCCATCGCGCACATCAAGATCAACGCGGCTCACGAATTTGCCGTTGGAACCAGAGGCGACGATGATCGTCTCACCAACCAGAACGGGCTCTGGCAGGGCGTCATGGGTGTGGCCTGACAGGATCACGTCGATGCCGGTCACACGGCTTGCCATCTTCTTGTCCACGTCAAAACCATTGTGGCTAAGGCAAACAACGAGTTCAGCACCTTGGCCGCGCACCTCGTCCACCATGGCCTGCATATTCTCGTCGCGGATACCAAAGCTGTATTCCGGGAACATCCAGCCGGGGTTGGCAATGGGCATATAGGGAAAGGCCTGACCGATGACGGCGATCTTGACGCCACCCCGCTCAAAGAACTTGTAGGGTGGGAAGATCTCGACCGGCTCGTCCCATTCCGCGTCAAAGATGTTCTGTCCAAGCGCAGCAAAGGGCAGGCTTTCGACGATTTCCTGAACGCGGGCGGACCCGAGTGTGAATTCCCAGTGAAAGGTCATCGCGTCAGGCTTGAGCGCGTTCATGACATTGACCATGTCTTGGCCTGCTGTGTGGTAGCAGGTGTATGACCCATGCCATGTGTCGCCACCATCGAGTAGAATGGCATCAGGGCGGTCGGCACGAATGGCATTGATCACCGTCGCCATCCGGTCCAGCCCGCCAACCTTGCCATAGGCCTGCGCAAGCGCGCTGAAATCGCCAGCGGACAGGGCATAATGCGAGGCGCTGCCATCGTCGATGCCATAGAGCTTGCGGAAGTCTGCGCCTGTAACATGCGGCACGGCCCCCTTGTTTCCACCCACGCCGATATTGATCGACGGCTCTCGGAAATAGATCGGTTTGAGTTGGGCGTGAATGTCGGTGATGTGGATCAGGCTGACATTGCCAAAGGTGTCGAATTGCAACAGTTGGTCCTGAGTGAGCGCCTGTTGAGCCGCCAGTTTCGCCCAATTGCCAAAGGAAGACGCCCCAAGAATGGCTGACGCCGCCATGCTTGTCTGAAGAAAATCACGCCGCGAGATCATGGTGGACCTTTCCAACTCCCGCACCTATCACATGCGGATTCTTGAATGTTTTTGGATATAGAAAACCCCGCCGACTGAAAGTCAGGCGGGGTATTCCGGTTAGTTTCGGATCGACGGGCCTTCGACCGACAGACCGTTGCCGCGCGACGCGACATAAAGCTCGAGCGCGATGAACTCGGGGCTGCCAACAGCAAAGGTTTCGCCGCGCGTGTCGCGGATACAGCCACGGAAGCGGTTTTGAACGCCGACCAACGCGGCATCCTTGAGGCGGTAGGCGGGGAAGGCGTTGATCTGACCCTGACTCAGGTGATCGGCCCGGATCATGTTGCCATAATTCTGCTCGTGACAATTGGCGCAAGACAGTTCGAGCTGACCGTAACGGGTATAGTACATTTCCTTGCCCAGCTCCCAAGTCGCCTGAGCCGGCCCATCAATTGCAACGTTAACCGGCAATCCGCGCGAGACAGAGGCGAGCAGCGCGGTCATGTTGATCATCTCGGTCCCGCTGTATTTCCACTGTTCTGCGCCCATACGCTCGGTCCGGCAGCCGTTGACCTGCATTTCAAGCGTGCGCACTTCGCCAGCGGTCTCGTTCCACTTGGGATAGACGGCGCGTACGCCCTTCATGCTCTCGGCGGCATCACCATGACAGCTTGCGCAAGATTTGCCTTCGGTGCCTTCGGCGGTTTCCCACGCGGTCATCGCATTCTCAACAAAGATCATGCCGGGATTGTCGAAATCATCGGCTTGCATGGCGCGGGTTTCCGCTTCGCGGAAATGCCACCCTGACAAAACTTCATCAACACTGTCTGCAAGATGCGCAGGGGCTGCGGTGCGGGTGATAATCTCGATTTCTTCGTTCACGATCAGCGTGTCATCCACAGCTTCGGCAAAGGCCGCCCCTGCCAAGAGCGCCGTTGCGCCGATCAGACCGGTAATCCGTCCTGTTCTTTTCATTCTCGTCCCTCCCTTGACGATTGACCCTTACTTCAACTCGATTGGCTTGATGTCCTCGTAAACCGAGCCGTCGTCGTCGTACCAAGTGAACTTGAATTCACCGGCTTCGGGCACGATGGCCGCGAATTCGATGTAAGGGTTGGTCGAGATTGCGGGTTCCATCGTCACGTCGACGATGCTCTGTCCGTTGAACTCGCAGGTGAACCGATTGATGATAGAGCGCGGAATGATATTGCCTTCTTTATCCTTGCGCTGACCGGATTCCATCGGGTGGCTGATCAAGGTCTTGATCGCAATCGCTTCGCCAGCGGCTGCGGATTTCGGGACCTTGACGCGGGGTGTGACGTCTTGTGCCATTCTGGTTTCTCCTACCTATGCCTCAGCCGCCGCAGCCGCCGATTGTAACCTTGACGTTGCTCGATGCCTTGGCAAAAGAGCCGTCGCTCATCTTGGCAATCGCCACCACGTCCTGCGTGCCTGCAAGACGAATGCGCGTGGATGCGGTTTGCGATGCGGCCAAGGGGCCAAATTTGAAGGTCGCAACACCGGGGGTCGGGTTGCCCATAGCCAGCACAAGGATTTCAACGGCACCTGGGGCCGCAACCTCGATCGGCACGGTATTGCCATTCTCGGCGATTTCGGGGGCGGTCAAGGTGATCCCGCTATCGGCAATAGCGGCGCCTCCGGTGAATTCGGCGATGCGATCCTCGCCTGCTGCGGTGGCGCGCATGGGCAAGCCAAAGGCGACAAAGGCGCCTGCCCCCATGATCATCACGTTGCGTCGTGTCAGTGTCATGTTTTCAAACTCCTGATCTTGGTCACGCTGTCTGGCGCGATTACTCTTTGAGGGTCACCAGATAAGCGACCACATCTTCAACTTGCTGTGCGGTGAGGAGGGGGCCGAATGTGCTGTCAGCCGCTTCGCCGGTAAAGGCGTTGCCCGGTCGCGTATACCCGTCCGTCCGATAGAAAGACGGCATCAGCGAGTCAGGGAACATCATCTTGGCGTTGGCCACGATGCCACGCAGTTCGGCTTCGCTCCACCGGGAACCTGTACCATCCAGCATCGGCCCGATTTCACCATGAAACGGAACGTCACTCATCTCGGTGATCTGATGACAGGCAACGCAATTGCCCAACGCTCGGTTGGCCAACACCTCACGGCCCGCCACCGGATCACCAACCGTGCCGCTTAATGAGTCTGTTATGGCCCCATCGGTAAACTTGACATCCGTCGGCGCAACTTCGGCCGCTGACGCGCTCATTGTCGCGCATATCAGCGACACCGTGAGAATTGATCGTTTCATGCGTCCTCCCTAACACATTCAGATTTTTGTATATCATAGAACACAATCACGCGCTCACACAACAATAAATTCGTATTCTTGAATTTAATGTGTTCCCGCGCGTGTTCTCACTGCGATTTCTCAGCCTCCCGTTCGGCGATGCGGCGCGCGTGATAGCGCTGGAAATCTTCCTCAGTATCAAGCGCATAGCGCTTTTCTTGCACCCAAGTGAGCAGATCCAACGTGGTGCCCGGACCAAAGGCGCCGGGCATCATTGCCACCGCCGCCTGTGCCGCTGTCTGATCCTCTGCCACCTCTTCGGGCAGGAACAGAATCGACGGCGTAAAGAGCAGGCCCCATTTGCGCGCCGCCTGTTTCTCGCTCAGCGACTCGCCATCGAAATCGATCACTTCCAGATCACCATGCAGATTGAGCTGCACGACAAAGAAGTTCTCGCGAATGAAATCGGCAATCTCGGGGCGGGGAAACACCTCTTCGTGCATCTTGGTGCAGTAAATGCAGCCGCGCTGCTCGATCATCACCATCAGCCTTTTGCCCTCGGCGTTGGCATCCTCCAAATCCTCGCGCAGGTCCTTGAAGGTGTCACGCATCCAGTCGGTCTTGTGCAGGCCATCATCGCCCAATTCCGCCGCAGCGACCGGCAGAGAAAACAGGACGGCGGCCAGCAGGGTCAGAACTCGTTTCATCTTGGTCCTCCTCGATTAGATGTTTTGGAAGGCTGGGAATGTCTCCAGCATCCATTGGGCGATGTAATTGACGCTGTCGGTGGCAATGAGCGCGGCGAAGATGATCAGTAGCAGCCCCATCGCCTTTTCGACCTTGGGCAGGTGGCGGCGGAATTTCGAAGCAAAGCGCAGAAACGGCCCGATAAAAAGCGAGGCCACCATGAAGGGCGTGGTCATGGCCAGACCAAACACCAAGAGCAGCACCAGCCCTTTCATCGCCGTGGCCTCGGTGCTTGCAGTGAAAACCACGGCTGTCAGCACACCGCCCACACATGGCGTCCAACCTGCGGCAAAGGCAAAGCCAACCACATAGGCGCCAAGCACCGACATGTTCCGGGTATCGCCCGCATCCATCTGAAACACCCGGTTAAGAAAGCCGATGCGCAGCACACCCAAAAAATGCAGCCCGAGGATCAGCACGACGAGCGCAGCAAAGAGGCGAAACTCGGTCTGAAAGCCGCGGAACGCCTGGCTGAGGCCAAAGGCGGCTGCCCCTAGCAAAACAAAGACAGTGATGATTCCCGCCGAGAACATTACCGATGCGGCAAAGGCACGGCGGCGCACGCCCGGGGCAAGACGGCCCTCGGCGCTGATCTCTGACATCGACGCTCCGGCCATGTAGCTGAGGTAAAATGGGACGATGGGCAGCACACAGGGCGAGAAAAAGACGATCAATCCCCCGACAAAGGCGCTGAGCAGAGAGACATCGAACATGGGGAATCCTTAGACGGGTTGATCCGCAAACATATTCAAACTATCATATGTTTTAGTCTGTCCGTCAATCGGAACACCGATGCGTATGCTTGCTACCTTTCTCGTCAGCCTTTTTCTGACATTCGGCCTGATGGGTCCGCTCTTGGCGGCAGAACTGCTCATGGTCGAGCGGCATGGCTGCCATTGGTGCGAGCGGTGGAATGCCGAGATTGGCCCGGCCTATCCCAAAACCATCGAGGGCACACGCGCGCCCTTGCGTCGGGTGCAGATCAACGCGCTGCCCGAAGATATCGCCTTTTCCAGTCGCCCCATTTTTACCCCAACTTTTGTTCTGGTCGAGGACGGTCAGGAACTGGGCCGGATCGAGGGCTATGCGGGCGATGAATTCTTTTGGTTTCTGCTGACGCAGCTTTTGGATGCGCATCCCGACGCAACCAAAGCGCCGTGATTCCGATGCTACGCCGCGCTCCTCCTCCGCAACTGGATGTGTCGAACGAAAGCGTCGATGCGATGCTCGATCTGGCGCATACGGCGGCAGAGTTTCTCAAGGCAATCAGCCATGAGGGGCGGTTGATGATCCTGTGTCATCTCGCAACCGGTGAAAAGACAGTAACCGAACTTGAAGATCTGCTCTCGGCGCGACAGGCGGCCGTGTCACAACAGCTCTCACGCTTGCGCTTGGAAGGGCTGGTTACACCACGACGTGAAGGCAAAGCCATCTATTACCGTTTGACAGACCGGCGCGCGATACAGATGCTCGAAACTGTCTACGATCTGTTTTGCAAGCAGCCGTGATTCACGCGCCGCGGCCTTGCCAGCGTCAAACGGAGGAGCATCATGCCCGGTGGCATTTCTGAATCCCTGATGATCCTGATATTCGGCTTTGCGGGCGGCATGATACTTGGGCTTGCGGCGCGCATCGGACGTTTCTGCACCTTGGGCGCGATTGAGGATCTGCTCTATCAGCAGAGCGATACGCGTCTGCGCATGTGGGGGCTGGCGATTGGGGTGGCGGGGATCACGGCCTTTGGGCTGGCCGGTCTGGGCCTCTTTGATATTTCAGCCAATGCCTATTGGATCACGCCTTGGTCGCCGCTGGCCAGTGTTTTGGGTGGGCTGCTCTTTGGCTATGGTATGTCGCTGGCTGGGAACTGCGGCTTTGGTGCGCTCGCACGATTTGGCGGGGGTGATCTGCGGGCCTTTGTGATCGTGCTCGTGATGGGCATTTCAGCCTATGTGATGATGTCAGGCCCCTTTGCCCGGCTACGGATCATGGCGACAGAGGCGACAAGCCCTGCGTTGGAAAACCAGTCCTATGCGCAGATTCTGGGCGCGCTCACTGGGCTCCCGATGATCTGGGTCGGATTGGCGATTTCAGCGCTGATATGCCTAGCGGCGCTTGCCTCGCGCGACTTTTTACAGAACCGTCGGGCGCTCTTTTGGGGGGCGATGGTTGGGATTGCGGTCACATCGGGCTGGTTTGGCACCTCTTGGGTGGGCACGCATGGATTCATGCCGCAGCCGGTGCAAACGCATACATTCTCTGCGCCCCTCGGCGAGACTATCATCTTTCTGATGACCGCCAGCGGTGGTGGCCTCAGCTTTGGCGTGGCGTCGGTCTTTGGCGTGCTGGCCGGCGCGTTTTGCGGCAGCCTGATCAAAGGCCATTTCCGGTGGGAAGCCTGTGAGGACCCGAGGGAACTGCGGCGGCAGATGCTGGGCGCGGTCTGCATGGGCTTTGGCGCAGTGCTGGCCTTTGGTTGCACGGTCGGGCAGGGGATTTCCGCCTTTTCGGTGCTGTCCTTTAGCGCGCCGATCACCTTTGCCGCGATATTTGTGGGTGCGGCGATTGGCTTGCGCCAGCTCATCACCGGCTTTGCCTGATCGCCCCCACGGAATAGGGCACACGAGAGTGAAAGGCGTGGCTGGTGCCAAATACCCCACAGGACGGATCGAGGCATACAGCCCCGCAAGATGCGCCTAGGCCAGAGATTGTGGCATAAGCATGATCACCGCCGCTAGACCGTCATTGGTTAGCATGATCCGAGCATAGCGCCCCCTGCCCTGCCTTGGCGTTGGCTTAGAGACGGTTAACAGGGAGCTTCAACATCGGGTTGCCCGCGCTATCACGGGGCAATTCGCCCGCGCGCATGTTGACCTGCAAAGACGGCAATATCAGCCGGGGCATGGCAAGCTGTGCGTCGCGCTCTGTGCGGAACTTCACAAAGTCTTCACGGGTCTTGCCGCCGCCTACATGGATGTTATGCGCCCTTTCCGCCCCGACGGTGGTTTCCCACTGAATATCGCGGCCGTTTGGGCCGTAATCGTGGCACATGAAAAGACGCATGTCGTCGGGCAGGCGCAGAACCCTTTGGATGCTGTCATAGAGCTCACCCGCATCACCGCCGGGGAAATCCGCCCGCGCAGACCCACCATCAGGCATGAAGAGCGTGTCGCCAACAAAGGCGGCATCGCCCATCACATGCACCATGCAGGCGGGCGTGTGGCCGGGCGTGTGGATCGCAAGGCAGTTCATTTGGCCTACCTTATAGGTGTCACCATCTTTGAACAAAGCATCGAACTGGCTACCATCACGCTGAAACTCGGTGCCTTCGTTGAATATTTTGCCAAAAGTGTCCTGAACCACCAGAATCTTTTCACCAATTCCAATCTTGCCGCCCAGCTTCTGCTGAATATACGGCGCTGCCGAGAGATGATCGGCGTGGACATGGGTCTCGATGATCCATTCAAGCGTCAGGCCGTGATCCATAACATGGGCAATCATTGCATCGGCATGGGCATAGGTGATCCGCCCTGCTGCCATGTCGATATCCATCACGCTATCAATCACGGCACAGGCGCGCGATTCGGGGTCCTTAACCACATAGCTGATCGTATTCGTGGCCTCGTCAAAGAATGCTTTGACCTCTGGCTTGACGCCCATGTTCACGGGATAGTCGGTCATGCCGTTATCCTTTTGTCTGACTGTTTCGTTTGAATCATATTCGCCACCCAAATCCCGGACAAGAGCGCGGCTACAAAGGCCAGCACCTCGTATTTGCCAGAGCCAAGCGCCGGAATAGCCGCGCCGGGGCAAAACCCGGCGATGCCCCAACCAAGGCCAAAGACCGCTGACCCCCCAATCAGACGGGTATCAATGACCGTCTTGGTGGGCAGCTTGAACTTTGGCTCGAGGATCGGCTTGGGGCGTCCGAGCACCACGCGGTAACCGACAAAGGTGGTAAGCAGCGCACCACCCATCACAAAGATCAAGCTTGGGTCCCATGTCCCGGCGATGTCAAAGAAGTTGAGCACCTTAGCCGGATTGATCATACCAGAGATGGCAATTCCCACGCCAAAAACAAGACCGACAAACAAGGCTGACAGAATGCGCATGGCTCAGGCTCCAATCACGTGACGCAGGACATAGACAGTCGCAAAGGCCACGACCATAAAGGTCAGCGTGGCTACGAATGACCGAGGCGAAAGCCGCGCAAGGCCGCAAACCCCATGACCCGAGGTGCAGCCAGACCCAAAGGTCACGCCGATGCCCACGATGAAGCCCCCAATCAAGATCATCGGCAGACTAATCGGCACCTCGACTGCGGGCATCTGCCCGGTCAGCCCCAGCACCAAAAGCGGTCCGGCGATCATGCCTACAACCATCGCCGCGCGCCAGATTTTATCGCCCGGCACCCCGCCGGTAATCAATCTCGACAGAATGCCAGTGGCCCCCATGATCCGACCTTGAAAAAACATCAGCAACACTGCTGACAAGCCGATCAACACACCGCCCGCAAATGACATCAGCGGGGTAAATTCAGTTTCGGTGCCTGTCATCTCTTTTCCTCTCTGGTCACGGCAAAACACCCGTCAGGGTGCCTGTGACGATTATATAAGATTTTTTGAATATAATAAAGGAAGTCACGGTTTCGCAGCCCCCAAAGGAGCTGGTCACGAAAATTTCACCTTACTCCGCGCTCAGCCTTTGTCTCGTGCCTTGTCAAGCGTGCCGCGTGCAATCGCCACGACCGCGATCAGGGTCAAAGTCCAGAAGAACCAAGTAATCGGCCCACGCAACAACACATCTGGCGAACCGCCTGACATCAGCATCGCTTTGCGGAAATTATCCTCGAGAAGCGGGCCAAGAATGAAGGCGATCAAGAACGGAGCGGCGGGTATGTGGTACCGGGACAAGACAAAGCCAACCCAACCCATCACAAACATGACGCCGACATCGAAGATGTTGTTGTTAACCGCAAAGACCCCGTAGATGCAAAGCACAAGGACGATGGGCATCAGGATACGCTTGGGGATGTCGGCCACGGGTTTGAACCCACGAATTGCCAAACCTCCGACGATCAAAAGCAAGCCTGAGGAAAAGATGAGGCCGATGAAAAGGCCATAGATGATATCCACGTTCATCACGAACATCATGGGCCCCGGCTGCAAGCCATGCACCATAAAGGCACCGATGATGATGGCGGTGATGACATCGCCGGGCACACCCAAGGCCAGAAGCGGAATCAGCGTGGCACCCGCGACACCATTGTTGCCCGCCTCAGAGGCGGCGACACCCTCTATTTCGCCTTTTCCAAAATTGGCCTTGTTGGGGGATTTGCGGCGCGCCTCTGAATAGCTGAGAAAGGCCGCAGGGGCCGCGCCGATACCGGGGATCGCGCCGAGAAACACACCGATAAAACTGCCCCGCACGATAGAGCGGAAACACCGCCGATACTCGGCGAATGTAACCCATTTACTGCCCAGTGTCTGCACCTTGCCCATATGGCCAGTGGGGTGCCAAACCATGTTGATGACTTCTGGAATGGCAAAGAGACCGATCAGCACGGCGATAAAGTTCAGACCGCCCATGAGGTTGGGATCGCCGAAAGTAAAGCGATTGGTGCCATAAACGAGGTCAAGCCCAATGGTGGCCAAAAGCAGGCCCAAGAGCGCAGAGAGCGCGCCACGCAAGAGGCTCTCGCCCGACACACCTGCGATAATTGTGAGCGAGAAGAGGATGAGTGCAAAGAACTCTGGCGGACCAAAGCTGAGCGCAAAAGACGCAAGCCAACCCGCAAAAAGGATCAAGGCCAGGTTCGAGATCACGTCTGCCGTGCAGGAGGCCCAAAGCGCCATGCCCAGCGCGCGCCCCGCTTCGCCACGTGCCGCCATCGGATGCCCGTCGAGCACCGTGGCCGAAGATGCAGGCGTACCGGGTGTCTTGATCAGGATGGCAGGGATTGAACCGCCAAAGATACCGCCCTTGTAAACACCCAAAAGCAAAAGGATGCCATTGATAGGCTGCATCGGAAAGGTAAAGGGCAAGGTGAGCGCCACCGCCATCGTCGCAGAAATCCCCGGAATTGCCCCACCGATGACCCCGATAACGATCCCGATCGCCAAGGACACAAGCGCGTCTACATTTCCGACCAATGCGAGGCCGGCCATTAAATTGTCGATCACGCTCATGGCAGCCTCACAAATTCACCCTGCGGGATCGCGACACCGGCGACATGGGCGAAGAACCCATAGAGCAGAAGTGGCACCGCCACAGCGCAAATCAACGCCGTTTTTGGATGCCGTGTCTTCACCAAAAAGGCGAGCGATGCAAAGGCCAGCATCGACGCCCAGACCATACCGATGCGCGGCAAAAGCCAGAAGGTGACAGCCATCAAAACTGCCATGCCCACCAACCGCATCAGCCCAGCGCGCGGGTCTTCGATCGGGTCATTGGCCGGCGTGCCGTCAACATCTTCCTTGCGGCCAGCAAAGAGCATGCCCAGCCCAACCAGTCCTGTCAGACCGGCGATGGCGTAGGGCCAAAACCGGGGCGACAGCACGATGTTGCGAATATTGCTCGGGGCAGAGATCCAATAGGGAATTGCATAGAGGATCAGAAAAACACAGGCCACACAGGCACCGATGCCCAGTTGCACCTGAATTGCGCGTTTGTTCACCCTGATCCTCCCCGATCAGTTTGCTAGCACTGAAAGGCCGGGCATCTCTGCGCCCGACCTATGGGTGCGCTATGCTTTAGCCCTCGATCCGCATGCCGAGCTTGTCGACCAGCGCACGAAAAGTTTCATACTGCGCCTGAATGAAAGCGTTGGCTTCTTCGGGACTCATGACATTGATGACCGAACCCATCGCGCTCATCTGGTCCACGAATTTCGCGTCTCCGGCTGCTGCGGCCATCCATTCACCCCATTTTGCCGCAACCTCGTCTGGCAAGTCATCCGGCCCAGCGATACCGGTCCACCCCACAAGCTGTGTCAGATCAGGCTTGCCCAAATCGACGGCTGTCGGTGCGTCAAAACCCGGGACCGGTTCCGCCGTCGTTACGAGGATCGGCTTCAACTGCCCATTGGCCACAAAATTGGCAAGCGCCGATGTGTTGGTGCAGATAAAGGTTACAGTGCCGTTGAGAACAGCCGTGGCCGCCTCACCACCGCCGCCTTGGGGAATGTGAATCGCCTTATCCAGCGGGTTCTCGACACCGAATTCATCCAGCACCATCACCGCCGCGAGATGCAGCATCGAACCCACGCCAGAAGAGCTATAGCTGGTGCCCTCGGATTCCGTCAGAGCGATGAGATCCTCAATGGTTTCGATGCCGGAATCAGGGCGCACGGCACAGGCGACGGGGTTGATTTCATACACCGTCACAAAGCGGAAATCATCGAGCGTGTAGGGCAGCGTGGCCTTCATCGCCGGATTGACCGTGTGCGAGCCGACGCGGGCAAAAAGCATGGTATAGCCATCCGCCTTGGCGTTTTGCACCGCAACCGATCCGGTGGCACCCCCTGCCCCCGTGATATTCGACATGACCAGCGGCTTGCCGACCACGGTGCCCAAGGGCTCTGCGATGGTGCGGGCCGAAATATCGGTCGCGCCGCCTGCGCCATAGGGAATGACCATGTTGATGGGGCGTTCGGGATATTCGGCCAACGCGGCAGTCGCCGTCAGCCCAAGCCCCATAGCGCACACCGCGCCCAACTGTCTCAGCTTCATGTTTTCCTCCTCCTCCTCTGTGGTGTCGGCGGCAGGCTTGTTCGCAGATTGCAACGCCGTCGTCTTTAGGTGTAACTTTAAGACACGCTTAATATAAGCAATATTCCGTTACAGGATGCGTTAACTAAACTTACGAAAGAGGCGGGACATGTCAATCCGGCGCTTGCGCACCCTGATTGCGGTGGATGACCACAAGACCTTTAGCGCTGCTGCCGAAGCGGTTTTTGTGACCCACGCCGCAGTCAGCCAACAAATGCGCAGCCTCGAGGAAGAATGGGGGGTTGTGCTTTTTGACCGCTCACGCCGGTCGCCGGAACTGACCCCGACGGGGCGTGCATTGGTGGCGCGGGCGCGCGATATCGTGCGTGCCTACGATGCCATCGTGCCGTCGGTCTTGGGCGACGAAGGGTTTCGTGGCGAAATCTCGTTGGGGGCCGTTCCTATGACCCTGACGGGCCTGACCCCGCTGTCAGTGCGCTTGCTCAAGGAAAGCTATCCAGACCTGCATGTGCGTATCGTACCCGGGATGACCACCTCGCTCATCGCAGAGGTTGAACGCGGCGCGCTTGATGCGGCGGTGCTGTCACGGCAGGGCCCGTTACCCCCGGAAATCGACCATGCCGACATTGCGCAAGAGCCAATGGAACTGCTCGCCCCACAAGAGGCCGAGGGCGACGATGTGCGAGAACTTTTGCTCCGGTATCCGTTTATCCGGTTCAGCCGCGACGCTGTTGTCGGTGGGCTGATCGACGGTTGGCTGCGCGAGCACGGGATTCCCGTGTCGGTCACGATGGAATTACAGGGACTCGAAGCGATTTCGAGCATGGTGCTTGCGGGTCTTGGCGTTTCTATCGTTCCTGCGCGATGTGTGCGGGGGGTGCAACCGCTACCGCTGCGCCGCGTGCCACTGCCTGAGGGCGCGCCCGTGCGCCAACTGACACTGGCCTATCGGCGCGACAATCCACGTATCCGCATCATTCAGGAAATCCACAAAGCCCTGTTGGGTGCGGTCGAGATCGGCATTTTCACCCCCTCCACAGGCGGACCAACGGGATGAACGCCGACGCCCTGCCCTATGTCATTGCGGGCGCAATGGCAGGCGGCTTCATCAACGGTCTTGCCGGGTTTGGCACAGCCCTTTTTGCGCTTGGCTTCTTTCTAGCCGTTCTGCCGCCCCTTCAAGCGGTGGCCATGTTGGTCGTGTTATCCGTGGTCACGGGCCTCCAAGGGCTTTGGGTCGTGCGCGCGGCCATCGGACAGAACAAGCGGCGGCTGGCGCGTTTTCTCATACCAGGATTGGCGGGCATCCCGATTGGTGTGACGATCCTCAGCGTGATTGACGCCAGCACGCTCAAGACCGTCGTGGCGGCGATGCTGCTGCTTTACGGTGGGTATTTCACTCTGCGTGCAAACCTTCCAACGTTCGAACGCGCCACGCCATTCTGGGATATGCTGGTGGGGTTCTTGGGCGGCATTCTAGGCGGTGCGGCCTCGCTCTCGGGGGCGCTGCCGATGATGTGGTGTACGCTGCGCCCTTGGCCACGGCATGAGACACGCGCCGTTCTTCAACCGTTCAACGTGGGTGTTCTCGCGGTAGCGACAGGGACGCTGGCACTCAAAGGTGCCTACACGCGCGAGACCTTGATCTATCTTGCGATTGCAATCCCGGCGGCGCTTTTGGCGGCGCAGATTGGGATAAGCGTGTTCAAACGACTAAGCGACACGGCCTTTCGGCGATTGCTGATCGTCATGACCTTTGTTTCGGGCGTGGTTTTGCTTTTGCGCGAGCTGATCTAACCAATCACCTCGTCAGAGCGATCATCCGTCTCGCCATAGCGCTTGAGCGTCGCGGGGCGCGTGCCTTCGTAGACCCGTTCGAGGTTTTTGGCGATCTTGGCGTTCTCGCGTTCAAAAAGGCAGTTACCGTCCAAATCAGACGCCACAATGAACGGCCCCATCTTGTTGCAGCGAATGACCCACATCGCCTGCGCCAATCCCAATTCATCCTGCCAGTGCACGGCCTCGACCTTTTCGATGCCACGACCTAGCAGCGCCCCGGTGCCATAGCCCACGGTTGAAAGGTAAATCGCACCATTGGGTACGAAATAGGATTTGTAATCCTTCGACGACATGCCGCCTTTGCCGATGATCAGCTTGGCCCCTGTCTTGGCCATCCATTCCGGCAACCATTTGGCAAAGCGGAAAGAGGCGGTAGCCGTCACCGCCCCCATGTTGAACGATCCATCGGGACGAATGGCGGCGGCAGGAGAGCAGTGGAAATTCGCTGCACTCTGGCTGGGCAGTTCCAGCGGAATATTCGCCTTTTGCTCCAATGCGCGCATGTAGACGCCTTCACGGGCCGTATAGAGCAACCCATCAAGATAAACGATATCGCCGAGGCGCAGCTCGGCCAGCGCCTCGGGCGTTGGGGTGGTGCTCAGGTGGATTTCGCGGGGCTTGGTCATTCTGCCGCCTCCTGTGCACTGCCCGGCCAATCCACGGTTTCGCGGCGCTGATAGGGGGTAAACCATTCGGGATCGGTGCGGTAGTGGACCCGCCCATCAGGATAGAGGCGCGCGACGGCCCGACGGGACGAGAGGCAAAAGGCATGCACCGACATCTGCATGCCTCCGGTATGGCAATAGCCCACCTCGATGTTGCAATTGATCACCATGTTCTTGCCGACAAACCCCATCGCGCCCATGCCGATGGAGTTGCCCAAATCCTTGAACTCGCGCTCTAACGCGGCGATCTTCGGGTCCGGATTCTCACTGCCCACGACGCGCAGGCAGGCGGCGCGCTTGCCCAACACCATGCAGGTATCCTTGGACCCACCCAGCCCGATGCCGATGATCGCAGGCTGACAGGCCAGCCCCCGTTTGCCAAAGGCAACAAGACTGTCGAGGTAAAACCGCTTGATCCCCTCGATCCCGTCAGACGGAAAGAGCATGCGGTAATCCGTGCCAAAGAGACCGCCTTTGTGCACCGTTATAAGATCAATCCAGTCGCAATCCGGCTCGTACGCATACTCGATCTCAGGCGCGCCGATGCCAACATTATTGTTGTGATCCGTGCGCCAGAGGGGATGCACGCGATTGGGGCGCAGGGGCACGTCATAGGTGGCCTTGGCTGTCGCGCGGCGCAACGCGGATTCGAGCGCGACCGGCCCCCCCTCAATCCGGGCCTCGTTGCCCATCTTCACATACCAACGCGGACACCCCGTATCGCCGCACATCGCGCGGCGGTCCTCTTTGGCGGCTTTGTAATTCTCAAGCATCGCTTGAAGGACGAAAGACGACAGATCACCATCCTCGGTCTCGGCTGCTGCTTGAAGGCCGGTCAAGTAATCGTCTGGAATTTCGATCGCAGCCTTGTCCATCAGGCGCTCGGCGGTGTTCTGGATCAGGTCGATTGGGATCATTGCGCGGCCACCAATGTTTCGGGTTCGGTCTCGGGCAGGATTGTTTCGCCGGGGCGAATGATCGTGAATTGCACCGCATCACGGCGGACCGTCAGATCGCTGCCCTTCTGGGTGATCACGGTGAAATAGGACGCATCAAGATCACCCTCGTCCGGGAAATCCTCTCGGTAATGCGCGCCGCGCGAGTTTTCGCGCGCAAGGCCCGCCAGCGTAATCGCCTCGGACACGTCACAGAGTGAGCGCAGGTTTAGCCAATCGTGCCATGTAAGATTGAAGGCAAGATTATCGCCTGCAACGCCCACAGTAATCAGCGCATCGGAAATCTCGGCAACACGGGTCAAGCCACGCTCCATGCCCGCCGCTGTGCGCATCACGCCAACGTCTTCCCACATCGCCTCTTGCAGCGCGTGACGCAGGGGATGAACCGGCGCGGGCTGACAGCTGAGGGGGTGCAAGGCGCGGTCAACCTCGGCCTGCAGCGCGTTGGGGCAGGGATCGCGTAGCGCGCCCATGGTGCGAATATCCGCGCCCATCACATCACCCGCGACACCGCCATAAACGGTGGAATTGGCCACGCCATTGCCCCCCAAACGGTTCGAGCCATGCGCGCCGCCGGCATCCTCGCCCGCCACATAGAGCCCTTCCATCGCGGTGCGGGTATCGGGATCGACCACCACGCCGCCCATGAAGTAATGCGCGGTTGGCACGACCTCGACCAAACCACCTGCCAGATCAAAGCCGCTGTCAGCGCAGCGTTTGACCATACCGGGGAATTTGGCGCGCACGTTGTCGGGGCCAAGATGCGCCATAGAAATAAAGACGCCACCATTCGCAGACGTATTGTTCTTGCGCATTTCGGCATAGATGGCGCGGCTAACGACATCGCGGGTCGCGCGCTCGCCCTTGGGGTCATAGTCGAACATAAAGCGGTTTTCGGCACCGTTCAGAAGCTGACCGCCCGCGCCGCGCAACCCCTCTTCCAGCACGGTGCCGGTCATCCGCGTGTGATCCCCCGCCAAGAGGCCGGTGGGATGAAACTGCACCATCTCCATATCGCGCAGTTCCAATCCTGCACGCAGCGCCATGGCGAGACCATCCATCGTCTTGTCGCCAGAAGGGGTGTTGTACTTGTACATCGTCGGCCCGCCACCCGTGGCCATAAGGACCGTCTTGGCGCGTACCAGACGAAAGCCGCCCGTGCGCATGTCGATAAAGAGCACACCCGCCAAGGCGCTACCGTCGCGCGTAGGGATAAGACCAATGGCGCGATGTTCCTGCAGCTTTTCCACGGGGCGCGCCAGAACCTGCTCCATCAACCGGCTGATGATCTCGATGCCGGTCAGGTCGCCCTTGTGGACCGTGCGGTCGGCGGTTTGCCCGGCAAAGGCCTTTTGATGCAGCGTGCCATCCGCGTTGCGGTCAAAGAAGCAGCCGATTTCATTTTCGAGCTCGTGGATGCGCACCACCGCCTGTTCGCAAAGTTTCCAGGCCATATCCTGATTGGGCAGCCATTTACCGCCCTTTACGGTGTCCATGAAATGCCGCTCGACGCTGTCGCCGCCACCCAGCGCCACGTTATAGCCACCCTGCACCATGCGCGTGCAGCCACATTTGCCAATGAGGCCCTTGACGGCAATGGTGATCCGCGTGCCTGCAGGCGCCGATTGCTGCGCATGCAGCGCCGCAAAAAGCCCCGCACCGCCGGTGCCGATGATCAGAATATCGGTATCATGTCGGTCGATTTGGGTCATCAGATCGCCCTCAGGAAAAACGTGCCAGACAGAAAGAGCGCCGCGCCAACCGCCCCCGCGGCCAGCGTTTTCTGGCGGTCGGACCATGGCAGGAATTCGAGCGCCATCAGGCGCAAGCCGCCGAACATATGGACGGCAAGCAGAAAGACGAGACCGAATTCGGCGATCTTGACCAAGGGATTTTCGGCAAAGGCGAGAAAGCCATCAAGTCGCGCAGGGGCGATAATAGCCTGTGACAAAAGCCAGAAATGCGCAGGCAGAAAGAGCGCAAGCGCCAGACCAGAGATGCGGTGCAGCACAAAGGCAAACCAGAGCGGGTGCGAGCGGGGCGGTTGCTTCATGGCAGCGTCACCGCAACTACCGCGCTCAGGCCAAGGGCAAGAAGGGCCGCACAGATGCCCCATGTCAGCATCCCAAGCGCGATGCCGCGCAGGCGCAGCCATTCGTGCGCAATGACACGCACACCAATCGCGGCATGGACGGAGACCGCAATGACAAAGGTGCCGTAAAACAGGAACCACAGGAGGCTCCCTTGGGTGCGGCCCAGAATTTCGGCCGTACTGAGGCCGCCCTGAATGGCATAGATCATCACGGCGATATGGCCCAGAACCAAGGGGGCCATCACCAAAGCGCTCAGGCGTTGCGCCATGTAGAGCCGCAGATCAAGCATCGCGCTTGCCCCGCAAGGCCGCCTTGACCGTTTCCCGCTTTAACCCCGCAATCGCGCGCATCGGGTTCAGCCCGTTGGGGCAATACTGCGCGCAACTGCCCATCGAGTGGCAGTTATGACAGCCGCCCTTGCCCGAGACCGCCGCCAGAATACTGGGCCGGTCTGCATCACGGCTGTCGTTGAGAAGGGTCCAGGCACGCTGCAAGGCCGCTGGCCCAAGGTAATCGGCATTGCCCGCCACCGTATCACAGGCGGCGTAGCAGATGCCGCAGTTGATACATTCGATGCCAAGATTGGCCTCTGTCCGGTCGGGGGCGTCAGGCTTGATCGGGTCAAACTCTTCCAGCCGGTCGCGCGTCGGGTGATGCCGCGCCTCTGCGGCCACCCATTTGTCAAAGAACGGGTCCATGTCTGTCGCCAAATCCTTGATCACCGGCAGGTTGCGCAACGGCGCAATATCCAGCTGCCCGCCGCTGGCAACGCGGCTGACATGGGTGCGGCAGGTCCAACGCGGCACTCCGTTGACCATCATGGCACAAGATCCGCACATTCCAACGCGGCAAGCAAAACGATAACTGAGCGTTGGGTCGGCCTCTTGCTGAATCCAACTCACCACATCAAGCACAGTCTGATTCTCCCGCGCCGGGACCTCAAAGTGCTCTTTTCTGGTGTCGTTTGCCGTGCCGCGCTGAACGGTGACGTGCAACATCTCGGGCGTTCGGGTCACGGTAACCTCTGGCTGATCTTTGGGGCTATGGGCTCTTTTATAATTATGAGTTTTACTAACAAAAAGGAATAAAATCTAATGTTTGTCGTAACAATGACTTACACACATGATCTCAGGTAATCCTCTGGGCGCGGCGACAACTCTTTGCCAAAGCTTAAAATTTGTGCATGATTGAGGGATAAGCGGGCATGAAACCGCATTGGGACCCGTCTGTCGCAACAATTTCGATTGCACAGGCCCCCTGACAGGGAAAGCATGATCCTATGGATATGTTCGATGAAATGCAGGGGCAGAATGGGCAGATTCGTGGCCCCTATGCCAAGTTTGATGCCTGGCTGAGCGAGGAAGATGCCGCTCGCCTGCGTGCCAAAAGTCGTGAGGCGGAGGATCTTTTTCGCCTTACGGGGATTACGTTCAACGTCTATGGGCGGTCAGAGGCCGAAGAGCGTCTGATCCCCTTCGACATCATTCCACGCATCATTTCGGGACGGGAATGGCAGCGGCTGGAGCGCGGCATCGAGCAGCGGGTGCGCGCGATCAACGCCTTTTTGCATGACATCTACCACCGACAGGAAATCCTCCGGGCCGGGCGTTTGCCGCAAGAGATGATCTCGAACAACGTGGCGTTTCTTCCCCAAATGATCGGGATGATGCCGCCGGGGGGTGTCTATACCCATATCACCGGCATCGACCTTGTGCGCACCGGACCGGATGAGTTCTTTGTGCTTGAGGACAATGCGCGCACGCCGTCGGGTGTGAGCTATATGCTGGAAAACCGCGAAACCATGTTGCGGATGTTTCCAGAGCTGTTTTCTCGCAATCAGGTGCGCCCGGTATCGGATTATCCGCGCAACCTGCGGCGCTCGCTTGCGGCCTCGGCGCCGGCGGCCTGTGAGGGCACACCGACGGTGGCGGTTCTGACCCCCGGAATTTTTAACTCGGCCTATTACGAACATGCCTTTCTGGCCGACAAAATGGGCGTCGAACTGGTCGAGGGGCATGACTTGCGGATCGTCGACGGGCGCGTCGCCATGCGCACAACACGCGGATATCAACCGATTGATGTGCTTTACCGCCGGGTGGATGACGACTTCCTCGACCCTCTCAACTTCAATCCCGAGAGCGCGCTTGGCGTGCCGGGGATCATGGATGTCTACCGCGCGGGCGGGATCACCATCGCAAATGCCCCCGGCACCGGCATCTCCGATGACAAAGCAATCTATAGCTACATGCCCGAGATCGTAGAATTCTATACAGGCGAGCGCCCCATCTTGCAGAACGTGCCAACATGGCGCTGCAACGAAAAAGAGAGCCTTGATTACGTTCTGGCGCATTTGTCAGAACTGGTGGTCAAAGAGGTGCATGGATCGGGCGGCTATGGCATGCTGATCGGCCCCGCAGCGAGCAAGAAGGAGTTAAAAGAGTTTGAGCGCAAGCTGCGGGCGAGACCGGGCAATTACATCGCGCAACCTACGCTCAGCCTCTCGACCGTGCCGGTCTTTACCAAATCCGGGTTGGCCCCGAGGCATGTGGATTTGCGGCCCTTTGTGCTGATGTCGCCCGAGGGGATAAACGTGACTCCCGGTGGGCTGACGCGGGTTGCGATGAAAAAGGGCTCGCTGGTTGTGAATTCGTCCCAAGGTGGCGGCACCAAGGACACTTGGGTGTTGGAGGACTGAGCCATGTTGGGGAAAACAGCCGGAGGGCTCTTTTGGATGGCGCGTCTGCTGGAGCGCGCCGAGAATACATCACGGATGATCGAGACCGGCCAACGCATCGCGCTGACGCGCGCGGGCAGCGGGGCTGACGATTGGCTGTCAGTTTTGCAAGCTGCGGCAGTGGCCTATGGCTATCAACAGAAACACACCGAAGTATTGCCAGAATTGGCAATCGACTGGATGTTGCGCGATCCCGACAATCCCTCTTCTGTGATGGCGGTGGTCACGCAGGCGCGGCACAATGCACGGCTCGTACGTACGGCGCTGACATATGAAGCATGGGAGGCGGTCAATTCCTTTTGGATGCTGCTCAAAGAGGCGCTTGCCCGCAAAGTGGCAACCCGCGATCTACCCAAAGTTCTATCGCTGATCCGCGAACGCAACGCGCTGGTGCGTGGGGCCATCCTTGGGACCATGCTGCGCAATGAAATCTATGATTTCATTCGGATCGGCACCTTCATTGAACGCGCTGACAATACCGCGCGCATTCTCGACGTGAAATACTATGTGCTGCTGCCCTCAGCGGCGGCGGTCGGTTCGCGGCTCGACAATGTGCAATGGGACACGATCCTGCGCTCGGTCAGTGGTGAAGGTGGCTATCGCCTGACCATCGGCCCGGATGTGACGCCAATGGGCATCGCGCAGTTTCTGATTCTTGACAAACGTATGCCACGCAGCCTGAATTTCTGTTGTGGCAAGCTGCGCGATAACCTCAACTATCTGGCAACGGATTACGACCTGCGCCTGTCATGCCACCACCAGGCCGACACACTCTGCCGACGGTTCATGAGCCATGATGTCGCCGCGATCTTTGATTACGGCTTGCATGAATATGTGCAGGAGGTGCTTGGCCATCTGGGCAGGCTGAGCAAACAAATCGAAATCGACTACAGGTTTTACGGATAGCCCATGCACCTCGCCATCAAACACCTCACCCACTATTCATATTCCGCGCCAGTCCCATATGGCGTGCAACAGGTGCGGCTCTATCCCAAACCAACGCGCGGACAGCGGCTGGTGAATTGGTCCGTTACCGTAGAGGGCGCCACGCAGCAGGCGGAATTCATTGATCACCACCGCAATCACGTGGTGATGTTCACTTTTGAGTCCGATGTGACCGAGTTGACCATCCGCTCCGAGGGCGTGGTAGAGATGACAGACACCGCCGGAATTGTCGGCCCACATGAGGGCATGGCACCTCTGTGGCTATTCCAGCGCCCCACTGAACACACCCGCGCCGGCAAAGGATGTCGGGAAATTCTGCGTCATATCGAGGGTGAGGGAGACTTGGCGCGACTGCATGATCTGTCCACACGGGTGCATTCGGCGATAGCCTATGAAACCGGTAAATCCGAGATTGCCTGGACGGCAGAGGATGCGCTTGCCGCAGGGCACGGCGTCTGTCAGGACCACGCGCATGTGTTCATCGCCTGCGCGCGTGCAATGGGTCTTCCGGCGCGGTATGTTTCAGGGTATCTGCGGATGGACGGTCAAGACGAACAGAGCGCGACCCATGCTTGGGCAGAGGCCCATGTAGAGGGTCTTGGATGGGTCGGGTTTGACGTATCCAACGCCATCTCGCCCGATACACGCTATGTGCGGGTGGCGACTGGGCTAGACTATACCGAGGCCGCGCCGATATCCGGGCATCGTTACGGGGCGGCGACCGAGAATATGGATGTGACGCTGCAGGTGACGCAGCAACAGTGACAGAGGGTTTAAGACGTGACCTATTGCGTGGGCCTGTGCCTTGATCGTGGCATCGTCTTTATGTCCGACACGCGCACCAATGCCGGGCTTGATAATATCTCGACCTTCCGCAAGTTGCACACGTGGCAATTGCCCGGTGAACGCGCGATGGTGCTGTTGACAGCTGGTAATCTGGCCACCACCCAAGCGGTTGTCAGCCTGCTGGAAGAACGCACCAAGGCGCATGACGAGCGTGATCCAACCATCCTGTCGGTCCCGTCGATGTTCCAGGCCGCGCGTCTTGTTGCGGGCACCCTGCGCGATGTGATCGAAACCCACGCCAGCACCGGACAGCGCGCTGACAGTACCTTTAACGCGACGATGATCCTTGGCGGTCAGATCAAGGGCGGGCCGCCACGCCTGTTTTTGATATACCCCGAGGGCAATTTTATCGAAGCCAGCCGCGAGACGCCGTTCTTCCAGATCGGTGAAACCAAATATGGCCGCCCAATTCTGGTGCGCGCATATGAGCCAAGCATGCGCTTTGCCGATGCAATGAAGCTGTTGCTCGTGAGCTTTGACTCGACCATCAAGGCCAATCTATCCGTTGGCTTGCCGCTCGACATGTGCATTTACGAGGCCGATAGCATGCGGCTGCCGTCGATCCATCGGATCGAGGCAGACGATCCTTATTTTCGCACGATCTCTGATGGCTGGGGCGACGCCCTCAAACTCGCGTTCGAGAGCCTGCCAAACCCCGAGATTTGAAGGGCGGCCGGGGTCAAGCCCGGCCAAACCCCCCCGCAGTCGGTGTGATGACGGTCACGGCTTCGCCTGCCTCAAGCACCGTCTGGTCACAGGCGTTCAGCACCTCGATCTTGCCCGAAAGACGGCGGACTTCGGTCCGACCGGCCTCGCCCGCGCCGCCGCCCGAGCCGCCTTGCGGTGCGCGGTTACGGTGCGACGACAGGATCGCGCAATCCATCCGGGTGAGAAACCGCAATGTACGGCTTGTGCCATCCCCGGCATTGACAGCCCCTTTGCCGCCAGACCCCGGACGCAGGGCAAAATTCTCTAGCAACACGGGGAAGCGCAATTCGAGAATTTCCGGATCGGTCAGGCGCGAATTGGTCATATGCACATGCACGCCCGAAGTGCCGGGAAACTTCCGCCCGTCGTTGAATTGCCCGGCAGGAGAGCCGGAACAGATGGTTTCATAATACTGGAATTCGTCATTGCCGAAGGTCAGATTGTTCATCGTGCCCTGACTATTGGCCATCGCCCCCATCGCGCCAAACAGCGCGTTGGTCACATGCTGCGATGTTTCGACATTGCCCGCAACCACCGCCGCCGGATAGCGTGGTGAAAGCATAGAGCCTTCGGGTACGATGATCCGAATGGGGCGCAGGCAGCCTGCATTCATGGGAATTGGGGCCTCGACCATGACCCGGAACACATAAAGGACGGCGGCGCGCGTCACCGGCTCTGGCGCGTTGAAGTTGTTTTTTCGGACCTCCGAGGTGCCGGTGAAATCCACCGTCGCTTCGCGTGCGGCGCGGTCTACCGTGATCTTGACCCGGATCACCTGACCGGTGTCGGTTTCATACTCATACGCGCCATCCGACAACTTCTCCAGCACCCGCGCCACCGCCTCGGCGGCGTTGTCCTGAACGTGGCCCATATAGGCCTGCACCACATCGAGACCAAAATTGCTCACCATCTTGCGCAGCTCGTTGATGCCGCGCGCATTGGCGGCGATCTGCGCCTTGAGGTCGGCCAGATTCATGTCGATGTTGCGGCAGGGGTAGGGGTGGTCACTGAGGATTGAGCGCAAAGCATCCTCGCGGAATTGTCCCCGGTCTACCAGTCGAAGATTGTCGATCAACACACCCTCTTCATCCACGGTGGTCGCAAGCGGTGTCATCGAACCGGGAGCGGTGCCGCCGACATCGGCATGATGACCGCGCGACGCGACCCAGAAGAGGATGCCTTGCCCAGCCTCATCAAAAACCGGCGTGACAACGGTAATGTCGGGCAAATGCGTGCCACCGTTATAGGGCGCGTTGAGCGCGAAGACATCGCCGGGGTGAATGTCGCCTTCATTGAGGCGAATAATCGTCTCGACGCTGCGATCCATAGAACCAAGGTGCACCGGCATATGCGGGGCATTGGCGACCAAGGCACCCGTGGCGTCAAAGACCGCGCAGGAAAAATCCAATCGCTCTTTGATGTTGACCGATTGCGCGGTGTTTTGCAGGGTCACGCCCATCTGTTCCGCGATCGACATGAACAGGTTGTTAAACACCTCAAGAAGGATCGGATCCGCCTCGGTCGTGCCAATCGCCATGTCACGGGCCATCCGCTCGTGGCGGGATAAGAGCACATGGTCATGTGCCGTAATCTCTGCGCACCAGCCGGGCTCGACCACGATGGTCTGGTTCTCTTCGATGATCAGGGCAGGCCCGGTGATGGTATTGCCGGGTGTCAGGCCCGCGCGGCGGAACACGCTCGCAGGGGTCCAGTCACCATTACAAAATAGCCGTGTGCGCGTGTCGGTCTGCGCCTCGGCCACGTTGCGGGCGGCCTCGCTCTCGGGGGTGTCAGGAAGGACGGTATCTGTGGCCTCAACCTCGGCGCTGTCGATGATCACGCGCTTGTCGGGCGTGGTGAAGCCGAATTGCGCCAGATGCGCCGTCTCGAATTCCGCACGCGCCTGTGCGGGGGTATCATAGGCCACCGGCAGAGCAGTATCGGTGCCGTCATAGCGCAGATAGAGGCGGGGACGAGTGTCTGCCCCGGTCACGCCCTGAGCCTGCATTTCCTGCATGACCTGCGCAGTCAGATCGTCCAGCACACGTGTGATGACGTTGTCGCTGCCGTCCTCCAATGGCTCCACCACCATTTGTTGCCGCGACGCGCTAACGCGGGCCAGACCGATGCCATAGGCTGACAGAAGGCCAGAAAGCGGGTGGATCAGAACCTTTTCCATGCCCAAGGCATCGGCCACAAGGCAGGCATGTTGCCCACCTGCGCCACCAAAGGAATTAAGCAGGTAGCGTGTCACGTCATAGCCGCGCTGTACCGAGATTTTCTTGACCGCGTTGGCCATATTTTCCACCGCGATACGCACAAATCCTTCGGCCACCTCTTCGGGTGATTTGCCGTCGCCTGCCTCTGTTGCGATCTGTGCAAAGCGGGCTGAAACCGTATCACGATCCAGCGGTTGATCCTGACCGGGGCCAAAGATGGGCGGAAAGAAATCTGGGTTGAGTTTACCCAGCATGACATTGGCATCAGTCACCGTGAGCGGCCCGCCGTTGCGATAGCAGGCAGGGCCGGGATAGGCGCCGGCGCTGTCGGGGCCAACACGAAACCGCCCCGGTTCGGCATGCAGGATAGAACCGCCACCTGCCGCCACCGTATGCACCCGCATCATGGGCGCACGAATGCGCACGCCCGCCACCTCGGTATCAAAGGCGCGCTCGTATTCGCCCGCAAAATGTGCGACGTCGGTCGAGGTGCCGCCCATATCAAAGCCGATCACCTTGTCAAAGCCAGCAATTGCAGCCGTCTGTGCCATGCCAACGACACCACCTGCTGGCCCTGAAAGGATTGCGTCCTTGCCCTGAAACCGCTCTGCGGCGGTCAAGCCCCCCGAGGACATCATGAATTGTAGCGTGGGGCCGGGTTCGCCCGGCGGGGTCGCACCAAGCGCGGAGGCCACCCGCGCCACATAGCGGCGCAGAATGGGCGAGAGATAAGCATCAACCACGGTCGTATCGCCGCGCCCCACCAGCTTGATCAACGGCGACACTTCGTGACTGACCGAGACCTGTGTAAATCCTGCATCGCGCACTGCTTCGGCAAGGGCCAGTTCGTGCGCGGGGTTTTTCCAGGAATGCATAAGAACAATGGCGGCGGCATCTATCCCTGCGGCGCGCGCCTCGGCCAGATCCTTGGCAATGACCGTCAGATCAAGGGGGGCTTCTACTGTTCCATCGGCGCGCAAGCGCTCAGGTACTTCGATCACGCGAGAGTAGAGCTGTTCGGGGAGCAAGATTTCCTTGGCGAAAATATCTGGTCGCGCCTGATAGGCGATGCGCAAAGCGTCGCGAAACCCGCTTGTGATCAAGAGAACTGTGGCATCCCCTTTGCGTTCCAAAAGCGCGTTGGTTGCCACGGTCGTCCCCATACGCACGGTGCCGATGCGGTCTGCATCAATGGCACCGCCCAAGAGACGCCGGATGCCTTCAATGGCGGCATCCTCATAAGCCTCGGGGCTTTCGGACAAAAGCTTGAGCGGTTCAATGCTGCCCTCGGGGTTGCGTCCGATCACATCGGTAAAGGTGCCACCACGATCAATCCAGAAATCCCATACTTTGGTCATCTTGTTCATCCCCGCTATGCTTCATTTACATTTTGTTGACAAATTATAAATGATCCGTCAAGCTTTCCTTGAACCGGGGATACAACCGGTCACTTCGCTCAATCAGGGAGACGACCATGAAACACTTCACCACCCTCGCCCTCTCAGGAGCCTTTGCCCTCAGCTTCGGTACCGCACAGGCGCAAACGGCTTGGGATATGCCCACGCCTTATGGCGACTCTGTCTTTCACACACAGAATATCGTGCAGTTTGCCGAGGATGTCGCGGCGGCGACGAATGGCGAGCTAACCATCACCGTGCATTCAGCAGGTTCGCTCTATGCGCATCCTGAAATTCGCGATTCCGTTCGCCGCGGACTGGCCCCCATTGGGGAAATCCTCATGTCGCAGCTGGCAAATGAGGATGCGGTCTTTGGTGTCGACTCAGTCCCATTCCTTGCGGCAAGCTATGACGATGCCAAGAAACTTTGGGATGCCTCACGCGATGAGGTTACCGCACGTTTGGCAGAGCAGGGGCTGACCCTGCTCTTTGCTGTGCCATGGCCGGGTCAGAGCCTCTATCTGACAGAGGAAGTGACCGCGCTTGACCAGATGAAAGGTGTCAGTTTCCGCGCCTACAACACTGCAACCGAACGTCTGGCGCAATTGATGGGCGCTGTTCCAACGACGGTCGAGGCCGGGGATATTCCGACCGCTTTCTCGACATCGCGCGTCGCGGCAATGATTACCTCTCCCTCGACGGGTGTCTCGTCGCAGGCGTGGGATTTTGTGAGCCACTATATCGACACGCAGGCGTGGCTGCCCAAGAACATGGTGTTTGTGAATACAAGCGCCTTCGAGGCCCTGAGCGAAGCGCAACAACAGGCGCTGTTCGAGGCCTCTGTCACGGCAGAGGCGCGCGGCTGGCAAATGTCGATGGCAGAAACCGAGGAAAAGATCGCGATCCTCAAAGAGAATGGCATGCAGGTTTCTACCCCTTCTGAGGATTTGGCCAACGGCCTGCGCGAGATTGGCGAGACGATGGCCAACGAATGGAAAGCCAGCGCCGGTGACGTAGGCGTGGCGATCCTGTCCGCCTACACGGCACGCTGACCCCTTCGGCGCGGGGGCAAACCCGCGCCACATTTCTCTGACATAAGGGAGACTGCGGATGCTGCGCGGGCTGCTTGATCGTCTTTATGCAGCGGGGTTTGTTTTGGCCGCCCTCGCGCTTGTTACAATTGCCGGGCTGGTTCTGGTGCAAGTGCTGGGGCGGGTAATCGACAAAACCTTGCTCGCCATTGGCCAAGAACCGGTGGGTATCGCCATTACATCCTTATCAGAATTGGGCGGGTTCTTGTTCGTTGGTGCAGTTTTTCTGGCACTTGCGGGTACGCTTCGGTCGGGTGGCCATGTGCGAGTGACGCTGCTGATCCATTCAGTGCCGCCGTCGGCTGCGCGGATGCTCTCTGGCGTCGCTCTTTTTCTGGCACTCGGCCTATGCAGCTTTGCGCTCTACAGCGCGGGGGTGCAGGCATGGGATTCATGGGCCTTCAACGCAGTCTCTTTCGGCATGGCGAAGTTCCCCCTCTGGGTGCCACAAACAGTGATGGTGGTGGGGCTTGGGCTATTTTGGGTGGCCTTGCTCGACGAGCTTGTCACGCTCTTGCGCGGGTCTGTTCCTTCATTTCAGCAGGCCGAGGATGGCAAAGGGGTTCAGGATGGGCATTGAAATCCTCTCTCTTCTCTTGATTGTCGTCCTTTTTGGGGTGTTGGCGCTTGGCCTGTGGGTTGGGTTTGGCCTGATCGCAGTCGGGCTGGTGGCAATGATGCTGGCCAGCACCGCACCGGCCGAGCTTGTATTTGGCACCAAAGTTTGGGGTGCGCTGAACATCTGGGATCTTACGGCGCTGCCGATGTTCATTTGGATGGGTGAGATCCTGTTCCGCTCGCGCCTGTCGTCTGACATGTTTTCAGGCCTTGCCCCCCTGACTGGACGACTGCCGGGGCGTCTGCTCCATGCCAATATATTTGGCTGCGCGCTCTTTGCCGCAGTCTCTGGGTCGTCCGCTGCGACGACGGCAACCGTTGGGCGGATGTCTGTACCAGAACTCACGAAGCGCGGTTATGACGACCGGATGATCATCGGCACACTGGCCGGATCGGGCACATTTGGGTTTCTCATTCCGCCTTCTATCATCCTGATCGTCTATGGCGCTGCAACAGAACAAAGCATCGCGCGGCTGTTTCTGGCGGGGATCGGTCCGGGGATTCTGCTTGCTGTGCTTTTTTCCGGTTACACAATGATCTGGGCGCTGATGAACCGAGAGCGCATGCCCGAGCGGGAACCGGCAACATCATGGGGTGAAAAACTCCGGGCTCTCACGCTCTTGGGGCCGACGATCCTGTTGATCGTCGCGGTAATCGGGTCGATCTATGCTGGATTGGCATCGCCGACAGAGGCCGCTGTCGTGGGCGTGTTAGGTGCGCTGATCCTGTCGGCCATTGGTGGTTCGCTGGATTGGCAGAGCACGTGGGAGGCACTGCGCGGTGCGACGATCACCACCTGCATGATTGCCTTTATTCTGGCAGGCGCGGCCTTTTTGACTGTTGCCATGGGTTATACCGGCATTCCGCGCGCCCTGGCGGCGTGGATCGGAGAGCAGGGGTATTCGCCCAATCTGTTGCTCGCGGCACTTGTGGTGTTTTTTGTCATTCTCGGCATGTTCCTGGACGGAATATCCATCGTTGTGCTGACCACCTCAGTGATCCTGCCTATGGTGCTTGCCGCCGGCATTGATCCGATCTGGTTCGGAATCTTCCTTGTCCTCGTTGTAGAGATGAGCCAGATCACACCCCCTGTGGGGTTCAACCTGTTTGTGCTGCAATCCATCACCGGGCGCAGTATTTTCGAGATTGCGCGCTATGCCTTTCCGTTTTTCCTGCTCTTGGTGCTGGCCACCGCCATTCTGACGCTATTTCCGGAGATTGCCCTATGGATACCCCAAACAATGCTGGCGCGTTAGGGCCTGTTGTCTCATCGGCACATCTGGCCAATTCGGGATTACCGGAACTGTCAGAGATGGAGTTTGCCCTGACCATGGCGAACCACGCATTTCAGCGCTGGATGGTGCGCTGCATGACAGCGGCAGGGATGCCGGGACTGACCCCGCTAGAGGTTTTGATCGTGCATCTGGTGCATCACCGGGAGCGCGCCAAAAGCCTTGCCGATATCTGCCTCGTGCTGAATATCGAGGATACGCATCTGGTCAATTACGCTGTGAAAAAGCTGGAAAAGCAGGGGCTTGTGCGCTCTGGCCGCAGCGGCAAGGAAAAGACGATCACCATCACCGAGGCAGGGCAAGACTATTGCGCGCAATATGGACGGGTGCGCGAGGCGCTGCTTGTTCGTTCCGTGCAACAGATGGGGGTTGACCCGGCAGAGGTGTCGCGGCTTGCAGCGCTGCTTAGGGCGCTGTCGGGTGGGTATGACCAAGCGGCACGTGGGGCGGCAGCGATTTGATTGCGCTTCTGCATGGTTTGGCGCGTCACGGGCGCTTGATGCTTGTTCTAGGGTTGGTCGTGGGCATCTTGGCACCCAGATTAGCCAAGGAATTGGCGCCCTTCATCTTTCCGATGATTGTTTTCCTTTTGTTTCTCAGCACCCTTCGGGTTGACGTTCTGCGCGCCTTTCCTGCTTGGGCCGATGTTCCCGGCTATCTGGGAATTACGCTGATGATGCAGGTCGCTTTGCCGATTGGTGCCATCGGGCTATTGGCGGTGATGGGTGCGCTGACTTCTATCCTTGGGATCGGGATGGTGTTGGTGCTGGCCGCCGCCCCGCTGACGGGCAGCCCTGGCCTTACCCTGATGGTGGGGGGCGATCCGGCACCGGCCTTGCGACAGTTGATCATTGGCACGATGCTTTTGCCGCTCACCGTCTTGCCGGTGTTTTGGGTGATGCCGGTGTTCGGTAGCCCTGCAGTGGTGGCCATTGCAGCGGCAAAGCTGCTTGGTGTGATTGCTGTTGCGGGCGGGCTTGGCCTGATTTTGCGCCGGTGCTTTAGTTTTTTCCAATCATTCCAAGGGGAAAGAGCGGTTGAAGGCCTGATAACCGTGGTAATGGCCGTGGTTGTCGTTGGGTTGATGTCCGCAGTAGGCCCAGCATTGCTGACAGCAAGCCCTGAGCTTTGGCGCACATTGGCAGTTGTTTTTGGTCTGAATTTCGGGGCGCAGATCACCATTTTCTTGGGGGTGACCCGGTTTGGCCGCGCAGAGGCCGCACCAGCACTTGCCGTTATTGGAGGGAACCGCAATTTAGCGCTCTTTCTGGGCGCGCTGCCTGCGAATACGGCCTCTGACTTGTTGCTTTTCATCGGCTGCTATCAGGTGCCGATGTACGTTACCCCATTGGTTATGGCTCCATTGATGCGGCTTTTGAAAAGGCGCATGTCGGATATGCCCTCTTAGATGTCTGATTTAATACAACTCTAGCGTGATTAGACCTTTGGGCTCTTTCAATTGCGCCTTTAACTTGGGCCTATGGTCTGGTATCTTTCAACGGTCGACCAAAGTGCCGTTTTGTTGGTAAATCTTCCATTCCCTTGATGAAAACAGATTTCGGGCCGCAAGACGGTCCTGAAAAAAGGACGCTGCATGCTGGTATCGTTTCATCATATGGTTGTGTTCTTCTTTATCTGAGTGAACCCACCGACTGAGAGTACATTGATAAAAAAGGATATCAAACCGCGTTTCGACGCGACGCCAGACTTCGGAGCTGCGAAGGGCAATGATCCTTTGCGGACCAATACGCGTGCCAAACCGGGGTTTGCGATCACAACGATCTTGCTGAGTCTCGGTGTTGCGACTGTGGTGTTTGCAACGACGGTTTTCATCCTCCCGTCGCTTTGGTGGGCTGTTCTTGCGGCCTATGCAACGCAGGTCAGTTTTATTCTGGTGATGTTTGGCGCGTATTACATGCGCAACGCCGCGCAAGAACCGCAGAGCCCCTATGATGCAGAGCGGTGGGACGGGATCAACGATAGGCTCATTGATACAGAACCGCCCGTTTGGCTGTCATATCAGCCGAAAATGGAGGGTTTGAACCGTGTGCGGCGGGTCGCGGTAAGCGCGGCAAGCGATCGAAATAGCCGCAAATGTTGTGAATGGCTGGCAGAGTATGATTGCGAGGTGCATTTGTGTTCCGACCATGACACATTGATTGGAGACTTGATTGCAAGGCCGGAGCGGTGGTCCTTGCTTGTGCTCGATGTCGACCACATTGGCGGGTCAGACGCTGTTCCAAGAGAGTTGGAGTATATCCGCAGCGGTCTTGCACAGGTGCCCGTGATCCTGATGAGCAGCCGGGCCGCGAAGGCAAGGTTGGATGTGTTGGTGCCTCGCAAGCAAAATATGGTGTTGGCTAAGCCTTTCTTTCGCAAGTGTTTGTTTTCGGCAGTTGAAAGGCTGAACCCATCCACGGCACAGGATGGGCATTGAGGCAAGGCCCGCGTCCTGCTAAGGGAATGAGAAGATTATCCCTTCAGGAGGTTTTCATGGCCGAACATGAAAATGGCACCGCACAAGCCGGGCCACAAATGAAAATGAACATCCTATCGCAATTCATCCGCGATATGTCCTTTGAGAATGTGCTTGCACAGCGGGGCACTGGGGGTGAGGTGCAGCCGGATGTGCAGGTGTCGGTCAATCTCGATGCCAAGAAGCGCAGCGTGGAGCATCAATATGAAGTGGTGGTCAAACTGACCATCAACTCGCGCAACAAGGCCGCAAATGAAGTTTTGTTCGTTCTGGAGCTGGAATATGTGGGCGTTTTCCACATCGAAGGCGTGCCGGAAGAGCAGCTGCATCCGTTCCTGTTGATCGAATGTCCGCGGATGGTTTTCCCGTTCATCCGGCGTATCGTCAGCGACATTACGCATGATGGTGGCTTCCCGCCGTTGAACCTTGAAAACATTGATTTCGTTCAGCTTTATCGCAACGAAATTGCGCGCCGTCAGGCGCAAGTGTCTGCGCCCAAGGCTGACGCCTAAGAAAATTTCCGCCAGAGTGCGGCGTCGCCCATCTTGGCCACAAAGGCCTGATGGGCGTCATTCTCTGTGGCTGTCAGACGAGAGGCGAGCGGCGTCGGTCTGGGCTGTGGCCGCCAGTGAGCTGTGTCGGTCGAGCCACCAGATTTTGCGGTTGGCCCCGTGGCCAACACGAAATCGGGTTGGCGACCACCGATCAATTCCAGATAAACCTCTGCCAAAATCTCGGAGTCAAGCAGGGCACCATGCAGGGTGCGGGCGGAATTATCTATTTGAAATCTGCGACATAGCGCATCAAGCGAGGCCGGAGAGCCGGGAAATTTCTTGCGTGCGATGGCGAGGGTATCAACCGCCTGATCCCATGGCAGTTGTGGCAGTTTGAGCCAGCCGAGTTCGGCGTTGAGGAATTTCATATCAAACGCCGCGTTGTGGATGACAAGCCGCGCATCCTGCACGAAATCAAGAAATTCCTGAGCAATTTCAGCGAATAAGGGCTTGTCGCGCAGGAAATCATCGCCAAGGCCATGAACCGCAAAGGCGGCCTCGGGCATGGCGCGCTGCGGGTTGATGTATTTGTGAAAGGTTCGGCCTGTGGGCATGTGGTTGTAGAGCTCTACAGCGCCAATCTCGACGATGCGGTCGCCGGATTCTGGTTCAAAACCAGTGGTTTCCGTGTCGAGAACGATTTCACGCATGGTCTGCCCTTTGTCTTATGTCGCGAAGGATAGATTGGACCTGTTGGCGGGCGGATTCAAGGGTTTCGGTCTCGATCACATAATCGGCGCGGGCGCGTTTTTCGGCATCAGGTATCTGTTTTTCAAGAATATTCTCAAACTGCTCTGGGGTCATGGTACCACGCTCCAGGACGCGGGCGCGCTGCACTTCGGGGGGGGCGCTGACCACCACGGTGTAATCCATGCCACGATCCGCGCCGGTTTCAAAAAGCAGGGGAATATCGAGGACGAGGACGGGCGCGGGATTTGTAAGCTCTGTAAGGTTCTTACGGTGATTATGTACAAAATCCGCACGGTCGCGCGCGACCAGCGGATGCACGATGGATTCGATCTGAGCGAGGGCAGAGGGATCGCGGGACATGATCGCCTTGAGCCGGGCGCGGGAGATGGCCCCGTCCTCGATCGCCTCGGGGAAAGTGGCCGCCATGGGTGCCACGGCGGCACCACCGGGGGCGTAGAGCCGATGCACAGCGGCGTCGGCATCCCAGACAGGACACCCCTCTTCGTTAAAGAGGCGGGCAGTGGTTGATTTGCCCATTCCGATGGAACCGGTCAGGCCAATCAGAATGGTCATCGCAAGACTGCGGCGCGGGCGGCGCTATCCACATTGGGGCGGACGCCAAACCAACGCTCGAATGCGGGAACCGCCTGATGCAGAAGCATGCCCAAACCGTCAACGGTGACGCAGCCCATTTTTTCGGCCTCGATCAGGAACTGGGTCTTGAGGGGTGCGTAGACGAGATCTGTGACCAACGCGCCGCGCCGCAAGCCATCAAGCGGCACGCGCAGGGGCGGCTTGCCCAACATACCAAGGGACGTGGTGTTGACGACGGTCGTCGCCTCTTCCATCATATTGCCGGCCTGTACCCAATCGACCACGGTCAGACGCTTGCCAAATTCGGATTGCAACGCTTCGGCGCGGATGCGGGTGCGGTTGGAAATGAAGATTTCCGGCACGCCAACATCGAGAAGTGACGCCACCACCGCACGCGCAGCACCGCCGGCACCGAGGACAGCAGCGGGGCCCAACTCTGGCTGCCACGTGGGGGCGTTTTGGCGGAGGTTCTGAATGAACCCATAGCCGTCGGTGTTATCGGCGTGAAGTTTGCCATCTTTGCGGAAGATGAGCGTATTGGCTGCGCCAATCAGAGTGGCGCGATCTGTTACAAGATCGGCCAAGGCCAATGCGCGTTCCTTGTGCGGGACGGTGATATTGACGCCAACGAAGCCCATTTTTGGCAATGTTTGTAACACATCAGCCAGATTATCAGCGCTGACATCCATCGGAATATAATGGCCTGCAATACCGTTGGTCTTGAGCCAGTGCCCATGCAATTGCGGCGATTTCGAATGCGCGATAGGCGATCCAATGACGCCCGCCAGTGGGATTCTGGCAAGGGGCTGTTTGTCATCGCTCATTGTTGCAGGTCTCCTCGGAGGGTGAGAAAGGACAAAAGATCGAGCAGCGGCAAGCCGAGCACCGTAAAATAATCACCATCCACGCGAGAGAACAAGCGCACGCCTTCTGCTTCGAGCTTGTAAGCCCCAACGCTCACGGAAATGTCAGGCCAGTTTCGGGCAAGATACCCCTCGAGCCAGTCGTCAGAAAAGGGGCGGACCGTCATGCGCGCCATACCGATATGACGCCAGAGCGGACGACCCCCCTGACAGATCACCACCGCTGAGAGAAGATCATGGCGTTTGCCACGCATGGCGGAGAGCTGTGCGCGGGCCTGATCCATGGTTTCTGGCTTGGATAGAAGCGCTCCTTCAAGATCGAGCACTTGATCGCAGCCAATGACAAGCGCTGCGGGATGGCGGGCGCTGATCTTGGTGGCCTTGAGCTCTGCCAATGCATCGGCGATGTCGCGCGGCTTGGCGTCTTCGGCCAGAAGGGCGGCGCGCACGCTTTCTTCGTCGACGCGGGGTGTGACCGCCTCAAAGGTAAGACCGGCGTTTCGCAAGAGGCTCTGGCGGATAGAAGAGCCGGAGGCGAGAATGATGGGGGCGTTCATGTGGATAACCTGCGGAACAACATGCAGGACTGTTTAGGAATAATCCCGGGAGAAATCCATCCCATGCAGCAGTGCGGGGACAACTCTGAATTTCAGGAAGGATCTGAGGTGAGTCATCCTCTGTGGGAAAGAACAACTTTGGTGTGAGGACAATGTTTGATTGGCCGAGTTATCCCAAGGACACGGCGATACCACAACTTGGGGGAGTTTAGTGTAACCTATTGCGGTTATGAGATGTTTTGACGGTCTCATCGTGAAAACAACAGAGGCTTGAAAAACCGTCAACAGTGTTGTCCCCATGGGGATGATCCTGTGGGTAGCGATTTAATCCACAGGTTCGGCGTGCCCTACTTCACACAACATCCTTTCTTATCTCTTTCTAAATATTTAAGAAGAACAGGGTTGGATCGGAGAATTGCATGAGTGACGTCTTGAGTGTGGCTTATCCTTGGATCAAGGCGCTGCATATTATGTCTGTGATCGCCTGGATGGCGGGGTTGTTCTATCTGCCGCGGCTGTTTGTCTATCACACGGAACAGTCCGAGCCGGGGGATAGCCGGGACAGTGTTTTTCAAGTCATGGAATACAAGCTTTTGCGGTATATCATGCAGCCGTCGATGATCGCGACCTGGGGTTTTGGCCTGTTGCTGGTGATGACACCGGGTATTGTCGATTGGGGATCTGTTTGGCCCTATGCAAAATTGGCGGGCGTCGTCGTCATGACGTGGTTTCACATGTGGCTGAGCGCGCGGCGCAAGGAATTTGCCCGAGGGGCCAATACGCGCACCGGCAGACAGCATCGGATTATGAATGAGGTGCCGACACTGGCGATGGTGGTGATCGTGCTTGCTGTCGTGGTCAAGTTCTGAGCCGGATTGACGCGGCGGGCCCTCTTGCTTATGTAAGCGCTGGGCCGCTGTTCTGGTGGCTGTCAAATTCCCGTATCTGACCATAGGCCGCATCCGAAATCGGGTGTCACCAGAGGATTTCCCATGTCCGAAGACCGTTTGAACCTGTCCGACCTCAAAGCGCTGAGCGCCAAGGAGTTGTTGACGATCGCCGAAGAGCTGGAAATCGAGAATGCCTCGACCATGCGCAAGGGCGAGATGATGTTCTCAATCCTCAAAGAGCGGGCCGAGGAGGATTGGACGGTTTACGGCGACGGTGTGCTCGAAGTTCTGCAGGACGGGTTTGGGTTCCTGCGGTCACCGGAGGCCAATTATCTGCCCGGTCCGGACGATATTTATGTCTCGCCTGACATGATCCGACAGTATTCGTTGCGCACTGGCGATACGATCGAAGGGCAGATGAAGCAGCCTGATGAGACGGAGCGGTATTTTGCGCTAACCTCGGTTACACAGATCAACTTTGAGGACCCTGAGCGGGCGCGGCACAAGATTGCGTTTGATAACCTGACGCCGCTCTATCCTGATGAGCGGTTCAAGATGGAAATCGAAGATCCGACCATCAAGGATCGGTCGGCGCGGATCATCGATCTTGTTGCGCCCATCGGGAAGGGGCAGCGGTCTTTGATCGTGGCGCCGCCGCGCACGGGTAAAACGGTGCTGTTGCAGAATATCGCGCATAGTATCGAGAAAAATCATCCGGAATGCTATCTGATCGTTCTCTTGATCGATGAGCGGCCGGAAGAGGTGACGGATATGCAGCGCTCGGTCAAAGGCGAGGTTGTGAGTTCGACCTTTGACGAGCCTGCGACGCGGCATGTGGCGGTGTCGGAGATGGTGATCGAGAAGGCGAAACGCCTGGTAGAGCATAAGCGGGATGTTGTGATCCTGCTTGATTCGATCACGCGCTTGGGGCGGGCCTATAACACGGTGGTGCCGTCCTCGGGGAAGGTGCTGACCGGGGGTGTGGATGCCAACGCGTTGCAGCGGCCCAAGCGGTTCTTTGGGGCGGCGCGGAATATCGAAGAGGGTGGATCGCTGACGATTATCGCGACGGCCTTGATTGATACCGGCAGCCGGATGGACGAGGTCATCTTTGAAGAATTCAAGGGCACCGGGAACTCTGAGATCGTGTTGGATCGCAAGGTTGCGGATAAGCGGGTGTTCCCGGCGATTGATATTCTCAAGTCTGGGACGCGGAAAGAGGATCTGCTGATCGACAAGGGCGATTTGCAGAAGACATTTGTTCTGCGGCGGATCCTGAATCCGATGGGCACGACCGATGCGGTCGAGTTTCTGTTGTCCAAGCTCAAGCAGACCAAGACGAATTCCGAGTTCTTTGACTCGATGAACACCTGAGGCGGAGCGAAAGCGGAGGTGTCCGGATGGACACGGTTTATGCCTTGGCGACAGCACAGGGGAAGGCGGGTGTTGCGGTTGTCCGGGTTAGCGGGCCGCGCGCCTTTGACGCCTGTCTGCGCATCTGTGGTGACGTGCCGGAGCCGCGCAACTCTGTCTTGAGGGTGTTGCGGGATGGGCAGGGCGCGCAGTTGGATCAAGCGCTGGTGCTGACGTTTGCTGAAAAGCAGAGTTTTACCGGCGAAGAGACAGTGGAATTTCATCTTCATGGTAGCGTGGCCGTTGTAGCGGCAGTGCTGGACGTGCTTGGGGGAATTGACGGCCTTCGGTTGGCGGAACCCGGCGAGTTTACCCGCCGGGCCTTGGAAAATGGCCGACTTGATCTGGCGCGGGTTGAGGGGCTGGCTGATCTTATCGATGCGGAGACTGAAGCACAGCGCAAGCAGGCGCTGCGGGTGTTTTCTGGTGCATTGGGCGGGAAATGCGAGGCGTGGCGGGGTCTTTTGCTGCGGGCGGTGGCGCTTTTGGAGGCCACGATTGATTTTGCCGATGAGGAAGTGCCGGTAGACGTTTCGTTTGAGGTGACGGCGCTGGTGAGAGAAGTAACCGAGGCTCTCGAGCGGGAGATCGCTGGCAGCTGGGTTGGCGAGCGGATCCGTAGTGGATTCGAAGTTGCGATCATCGGGGCACCGAATGTGGGAAAATCCACTCTTCTCAACAGTTTGGCAGGTCGGGAGGCGGCGATTACTTCGGAATATGCCGGGACGACGCGGGATGTGATTGAGGTGCGCATGGATCTGGCCGGGTTGCCGGTGACATTGCTCGATACGGCGGGACTGCGTGAGACGGTAGATGCCGTGGAGTCCATTGGGATCGCGCGGGCGCGGGCGCGGGCGGATGCCGCTGACTTGCGGGTGTTTCTTGTTGAGGCTGGGGAGAAGCCGGAGATGGACCCCCGTGAGGATGATATCATCCTTTGGGCTAAGGCAGATTTGTTGGGACGTGTTGAGAACGCCATTTCTGGCAAAACGGGTGCTGGTGTGTCGGAGTTGGTAGCGCGGATTGGGCAGGTGTTAAGTAAACGTGTCGCTGGTGCGGGGATTGCAACGAGGGCGCGGCATCGGCAAGCCATGGAGCGCGGATTGGGTGCGCTACAAGCTGCTTTGGAGCTCCTTTCGTATGGGGAGGCATCGGCGGAGGTTGCGGCGGAGGAGCTACGTGTGGCTATCCGAGCGCTTGATTCTCTGGTAGGACGTATTGATGTCGAGATGGTGCTCGATGAAATTTTCGCCAGCTTCTGCTTGGGTAAATGAGAGGTGTTTCACGTGAAACATTTTGACGTCATTGTTATTGGTGGTGGGCATGCTGGCGCGGAGGCCTCGCATGCGGCCGCGCGCATGGGTGTGAGAACCGCACTGGTGACGTTGAACCGGGCTGGTATCGGGGTGATGTCTTGCAATCCAGCGATTGGGGGGCTTGGCAAGGGCCACCTCGTGCGTGAGATTGATGCGCTGGATGGGGTCATGGGCCGAGTTGCGGACCGTGCGGGCATTCAGTTTCGGTTGTTGAACCGGCGCAAAGGGCCCGCAGTGCAGGGGCCGCGGGCACAGGCCGATCGCAAGATTTACCGCGAAGAGATGCTGCGAGAGCTTGAGTCTTGCTCAACCTTGGAAATTGTTGAGGGCGAGGCCGCCGATTTTGTGATGCAGGGCGAGCGCGTCGCCGGCGTGCGTTTGGCGGATGGAAGCGAGATTTCCGCATCCGCAGTGGTGCTAACAACCGGGACCTTTTTGCGTGGTGTGATTCACATTGGGGATGAGTCCTATCCGGGGGGCCGTATGGGAGACCGCCCCGCAGTGATGTTGGCAGAGCGTATGGATGGGTTTGGGCTGCCGATGGGCCGGCTAAAGACTGGCACGCCGCCCCGGTTAGATGGGAAGACGATTGACTGGTCGCGACTGGAGGAGCAACCGGGGGATGATGACCCGGTGCTGTTTTCGTTTCTGTCCAAGCGCCCAACGGCCCGTCAGGTGTGCTGTGGGATCACGCATACGAACGCACAGACCCATGATATAATTAGGGAAAACCTGGATCGTTCGGCGATGTATGGCGGCCATATAGATGGGATTGGGCCCCGCTATTGCCCGTCGATCGAGGATAAGATCGTACGATTTTCTGACAAAACCTCGCATCAGGTGTTCTTGGAGCCAGAAAGCTTGTCGGATCACGTGATCTATCCCAACGGGATTTCGACTTCGCTACCGGCGGTCGTTCAGGAGGCCTATGTGCGGTCCATTGTTGGGCTGGAGCATGTCGAGATACTTCAGCCTGGTTATGCGATTGAATATGACTATGTCGACCCTCGCGCGCTTGACAGTCGTCTTGCTGTCAAGGCTGTTCCGGGCCTGTTTTTGGCGGGACAAATCAATGGGACAACTGGATATGAGGAGGCCGCAGCGCAAGGCCTGGTTGCAGGGCTGAATGCTGCGCTAGAGGCGAAAGGACGCGAGCCGGTTCAGTTTAGCCGCACCGATAGTTATATCGGCGTGATGATTGATGATCTGACCACACGGGGTGTGAGTGAGCCCTATCGCATGTTCACCTCGCGCGCAGAGTTCCGTCTTTCGTTGCGTGCGGATAATGCGGATCAGCGCCTTACGCCTCTGGGTCTTGATCTTGGCTGTGTTGGAGATGACCGCCGGGCGGTTTTTGGCGACAAGATGGAGCGTCTGGTGCAAGGAAGACAGCGCTTGGAGGCGACAACTTTTACGCCGCGCCAATTGTCTGAGAGCGGTTTCAAGGTGAACCAGGATGGTGCACGGCGCAGTGCATTTCAGATCCTATCCTTTCCCGATGTTGATTTTTCGGATCTTCTGCGGCTGGATCAGGGGTATTCGGAGATTGATCCGGAGTGCCAGCAGCAGCTTGCGCGTGACGCTCTTTACGCCAGCTATATTGAACGGCAGGCGCGTGATGTGGCGATGATGAAGCGTGATGAGGCGCATGTTATTCCAGAGAATTTTTCTTATCATCGCATTGAGGGCCTATCGAACGAGCTCAAGGGTAAGCTGGCGCAGGTGCAGCCAGAGAATCTTGCTCAGGCGGCTCGGATCGAGGGGATGACACCCGCGGCGCTAAGCCTGATTCTTGCAAAACTGCGTCAAGCGGCGCGGGAGAAGATCGCGTGACCGGCTTGCCGGATGTTTCACGTGAAACACAGGCTCGGCTTGAAATTTACGCAGATTTGTTGGTCAAGTGGAACCCGCGCATCAACCTGGTCTCAAGAAAAAGCCTTGATGAGATGTGGACACGGCATTTCGCCGATTCTGCGCAAATTCATGCACTTGCTCCGCCTTCGGTGGATCATTGGGTTGATCTGGGATCAGGGGGCGGCTTTCCAGGCTTGGTGGTTGCGATTTTGGCCCAGGATGGTGGTTCGCCCCGACGGGTGACGTTGATTGAATCGGATGCCCGTAAGGCGGCGTTTCTACGGGTTGTGATTCGAGAGACAGGGCTTAACGCGATGGTTCTCAATGACCGGATTGAAAAGGTCAGACCGCAAGAAGCGGATGTGCTCTCCGCGCGCGCGCTGACGGAGTTAAGTGGGCTTTTGGAGTTTTCCGAGCGCCATTTAGCACAGGATGGTATTGCACTTTTCCTCAAGGGGGCCCGCTGGGAGAATGAAATGGCCGCAGCCGAAAGGACGTGGTCATTCACCCACCGGCTTGTTAAAAGTGCAACAGAAGATGGATCTGTCATTTTTGCCATCACAGGAGTGTCCCGTGCCTGATCCGACGCGCCCCGAAGGACCAAAAATCATTGCGATTGCCAACCAAAAGGGTGGGGTGGGCAAGACCACGACAACCATTAATCTGGCGGCCGCGCTGGCAGAAACCGGCGTGCGGGTGCTGATCGTTGATCTTGATCCGCAGGGCAACGCCTCGACTGGTCTTGGGCTGGATGTGGCGGCGCGGAAATTTACAGTTTATGATCTTTTGTTGGATGAGGCGCCGCTGGGGGATGTTATTCAGCCGACTGCGCAAGATGGGCTTTCGATCATTCCATCAACGGTCGATCTCTCCTCTGCTGATATCGAGCTGATTGCAAACGAGAAACGCAGTTTCCTGCTGCATGACGCCCTGCGACAGTCTGCGATGGATGCGTATGGGTTTGATTATGTATTGATTGATTGCCCGCCGTCGCTCAATCTTTTGACGGTGAATGCAATGGTCGCGGCGCATTCGGTTCTTGTGCCCCTGCAGAGCGAGTTTTTTGCGCTTGAGGGTCTGTCGCAGCTTATGTTGACCATTAGAGAGATTCGTCAGACCGCGAATCCGGCGCTGCGGATCGAAGGGGTTGTGCTGACAATGTTTGATTCGCGCAACAACCTCTCTACCCAGGTCGAACAGGACGCACGTGACAATCTTGGGGAGCTGGTTTTTCGTACGCGGATTCCCCGAAATGTTCGTGTAAGCGAGGCGCCGTCTTATGCCATGTCCGTGCTAAGCTATGATCCGCTGTCCAAGGGAGCGCAAGCGTATCGCGAGTTGGCGCAGGAACTGATTGAAAACACGGCGCGAATCGCCGCCTGATCAAAGGGGATCGGCAATGACCAGCAAGAAATCTCAACCACGTGGTCTTGGCCGTGGGCTGTCAGCATTGATGGCGGATGTCACGACAGAGAGCCCGGAACGCCCCACTGATGCGCCGCGGCGTCCGGATCTGATGGTGCCGGTGGAAAAGGTCCGGCCTAACCCGAACCAGCCGCGCCGGGATTTTGATGGTGCGCTTCTCGAAGATTTGGCGCGGTCGATTTCTGAAAAGGGTATCTTGCAGCCCCTGATCGTGCGGCCCGCCCCGGACCGGGATGGGGAATATGAAATCGTGGCCGGCGAGCGCCGGTGGCGTGCGGCTCAGATGGCCAAGTTGCATCAGATTCCGGTTTTGGTGCGTGATTTCAACGATACAGAAGTGCTCGAAGTTGCCATCATCGAGAATATTCAACGCGCCGATCTCAATCCGGTGGAAGAGGCCTTTGGCTATCAGCAATTGATGCAAAAGTTTGGTCATACGCAAGAGCGACTGGCTGACGCGCTGGGTAAAAGCCGGAGCCATATTGCGAATTCAGTGCGCCTTTTGTCTTTGCCCGATGAGGTTCTGACGTTTCTGCGTGAAGGCAAGTTGTCCTCGGGTCATGCGCGAGCGTTGATTACATTGGACGATCCTGCAGCTATCGCGCGTCAGGTTATCCAGAAATCGCTGTCGGTGCGTGAGACAGAGAAATTGGCTAAGGCTGGAATCGGTAACATCTTTAGCGACACCGGGCGTTCAGCGAAGCCGCGCAAAGAGATCCTCAAGGATGCTGATACACGAGCGCTGGAGGATGATCTTTCGGCCAGTTTAACGATGAAGGTCGAGATTGAGCATGTTCCCGGTCAGGAGAACGGGAGAATTACGATCCATTACGCCTCGCTTGATCAATTGGATCGCCTGATTGGCATGCTCAGCATTTAATCCGGCAAGAGATCGCGAATCACAGCATTGAGCACCGCCCGTCCTGAACGGGTGGCGCGAAGGCGGTTGTCGTGCGTTTCGATCATCCCGATGGACACCAAATGATCGACAGCGGCGGGGTCAAGAGGTTTGCCTGCGAGCCTTTCGAAACGCGCCGGATCAATTCCATCGGTGATGCGCAGGCCCATTAACAAGTATTCTACGGCCTGATCCGGACCAGACAGGCGCTCGCGTGTCTCAATCACACCGCTGTTTTCCACAGATTCCAGCCATTTGCCCGGTGCCCGATGGGCCTCGGTGGCGTATTTCTGGCCATTGTGCGTGATCCGCCCATGCGCGCCCGGCCCGATGCCGATATAGTCGCCATAGCGCCAGTAGATCAGATTGTGCCGCGATTCCGCACCAGCGCGCGCATGGTTCGACACTTCATAGGCTGGCAGGCCAGCAGATGCGCAGATCTCTTGTGTCGTCTCATACATTTCTGCGGCGATATCATCCTCTGGCAACCCGCGCAGCTTGCCCGCTGCGTAGCGATCGCCAAAGGCTGTGCCGGATTCGATGGTAAGCTGGTAGAGCGACAGGTGATCCACCGCCATAGAGAGCGCGCTGCGCAGTTCCGTTTTCCAAGAGTCGAGAGTTTGATCTTGTCGGGCATAGATCAGATCAAAACTGACACGCTCAAAGTTTTCTCGCGCTATATCAAAGGCTTGCCTTGCCTCGGAAACGCTGTGGATACGGCCCAGCCGTTTGAGATCGGCGTCATTCAGGGCCTGAATACCCATAGAAATACGCGAGATGCCCGCTTGCGCGAAGGCGCGAAAGCGCCCGGCCTCGACCGAGCCGGGGTTCGCTTCGAGCGTGATTTCAGGGTCATTCGCCATAGGCCAATGGTGTTTGATCCGCTCAATAATCGCTGCCACCGTTTCCGGAGCCATCAGGCTGGGTGTGCCGCCACCAAAGAACACAGTATTGAGCACGCGTCCGGGTAAAAGCGCGGCGTAGCGATCAATCTCGGTGAGATAGGCCGCGCACCAGCGGCTCTGGTCAATGTGGCGCGCGACATGGCTGTTGAAATCGCAATAGGGGCATTTGGCCTCGCAAAAGGGCCAATGCAGATAGAGACCAAAGCCGCCCTGTTGCCAATCCTCAGCCAAAACAGCCTGCGACCAATTTACCAAACGCGTCTGCGCGGTGGCTGATCCTGTTCTTCTTTGCGGGCGACATTTCGGCAAAGGTCAGATCGTGACCGAGCGGCTGGAACATCGGATCGTAACCGTGCCCTTCTGCGCCCCGTATGGGCCAGACCACCCAGCCCTCGACCGTACCTTCAAAGACCTCGTCGTGCCCATCTGGCCAGGCCAAGACCAATGTGCAACAGAACCGTGCCGTCCAGGGCTGTGGTTCCTTGCTGGCCAAGAGCGCCTCATGGGCCCGAGACATCGCTTTGCCAAAGTCGCGGCCCGTCTCTGTTTCGGCCCAATCTGCCGTATAGACGCCCGGTGCGCCGTCAAGTGCGTCAATCGCTATCCCGGAGTCGTCCGAGAGTGCGGGCAGGCCTGTGGCCTGCGCCGCGGCATGGGCCTTGATCCGCGCATTGCCGACAAAACTTGTTTCTGTCTCTGCAGGCTCCTGCAACCCCATCGCGGCGGCACCAACCACATCAACGCCGTAGGGCGCCAGAAGCGCCCGAATCTCGTCAAGTTTTCCGGCGTTGTGGGTGGCAACGAGCAACCGGTCGTCGGTGAATTTACGCACCCGTCGCCTCGCGTTGTTTCGCCACCAGCTGGTCAACGCCGAGTTCGGCCAGATTAAGCAGCGCGTTCATCTGATCGCGGCTATAGGTTGCGCCTTCAGCGCTCATCTGCACTTCAATAAGGCGTTTTGTGCTGGTCATGATGAAGTTGCCATCCACTCCGGCCTCGCTATCCTCGGGATAGTCGAGATCGAGCACGGGTTGACCGGCATAGATGCCACAGGAAACGGCTGCGACAGGGTCGATCAGCGGATCGCTGAGCACATCGCCCGCTTTCATCAGCTTTTGCACCGCCAGTTTCAGGGCAACCCAGCCGCCGGTGATCGAGGCGCAGCGGGTGCCGCCATCGGCCTGAATCACATCGCAATCCACCGTGATCTGGCGTTCGCCAAGGGCCACGCGGTCGACGCCGGCGCGCAGGCTGCGGCCGATCAGGCGTTGGATTTCAACGGTGCGCCCGCCCTGTTTGCCTGCCGTCGCCTCGCGGCGCATGCGGCTGCCGGTAGAGCGGGGCAGCATGCCATATTCCGCCGTGACCCAGCCCAGCCCAGAACCTTTGACAAAAGGCGGCACGCGCTCTTCGATAGTGGCGGTGCACAAGACATGCGTATCACCAATCTTGATCAGGCAAGAGCCCTCTGCATGTTTGAGCACCCCTGTTTCGATTGAAACGGAGCGCATTTCGCTTAGATCTCTACCTGACGGCCGCATGGCATGTCCTTTTCCTTGGTTGCCCCGAGATATATGGGCAAGCCCTCCTATGGCAACCCCGATTGACCTTTGGCCTCTGCGGTCCTTAATAGCCCAAGAGACAGGAAGCACAGCCGATGACAGACGCCGCCTCGATCCTGGAACAGCTCAACGATCGCTCGCGCGAAGTGTTTCGCCGCGTGGTCGAGAGCTATCTGGCCAATGGCGATCCGGTTGGGTCGCGCACCCTGACCCGTGACTTCAGCGAAAAGGTTAGTGCCGCCACGATCCGCAACGTGATGCAGGATCTGGAATATATGGGCCTGTTGGGCAGTCCGCATATCAGCGCGGGGCGCATTCCCACGCAAGAAGGCCTGCGGATGTTTGTCGATGGTCTGCTTGAGGTCAGCAATCTAGAGGCTACGGACCGGCAGGCGATTGATGCGACGGTCGGCAGCAATTCGCAGGATGTGGGCGGTGTGCTTGATCGCATCGGGGCTGCGCTCTCTGGTGTTACGCGGGGCGCATCGCTGGTTCTTGCGCCCAAGCATGAGGCGCCGATCAAACATATCGAATTTGTCAGTCTTGGCCATGACCGCGCTCTTGTGGTGTTGGTGTTTTCCGATGGGCATGTCGAGAACCGGATATTCACCCCGCCACCGGGCCAAACGCCAAGTTCCATGCGCGAGGCCGCGAATTTTCTTAACGCGCTGATCGAGGGCAAGACGCTCTCGGATTTGCAGACTGTGATCTCACGTCAGATTGCGGCGCGGCGGCAGGAGATTGATCAGCTTGCCCGCGACCTGATTGATAGCGGGCTTGCAGTGTGGGAAGGCGAGGGCGACAAATACGAGCGGCTGATTGTGCGAGGTCGCGCCAATCTGCTCAATGCGACCTCAGAGGAAAAGGATCTGGAACGGATTCGCATCCTGTTTGACGATCTCGAACGCAAGCGCGATATCGCTGAATTCCTTGAATTGGCCGATGAGGGGGCCGGAGTACGCATTTTTATTGGCTCCGAGAACAAACTTTTCTCACTTTCGGGTTCCTCTTTGGTGGTCTCTCCATATATGAACGCTGACCGTAAGATCATCGGTGCGGTAGGGGTTATCGGCCCCACGCGCCTCAATTACGGGCGGATTGTGCCGATTGTGGATTACACGGCGCAGCTCGTGGGTAAACTGATCTCCGACCGGAGCTAGAGGTGAAGAATGGCAGAGCCGAAAGAAGACAGCTTTCTCGATGATATCGAAGAGGCCGCCGCGCAAGAGCGCGAGCGTATGGATGACGATATGAGTGATGAAGCGGTGGAGCTTGACGCGCTGCGCGCCGAGCGGGACGCCCTGCGCGACAAGTTCATGCGCGCGCTGGCTGATGCCGAGAATGCGCGCAAGCGGTCCGAGAAGGATCGGCGCGAGGCCGAGAATTATGGCGGATCCAAGCTGGCGCGCGATATGCTGCCGGTGCATGACAATCTGAAGCGGGCGCTTGAAACCGTGAATGAAGAGCAACGTGCTGCGTCAGCGGCCCTGTTTGAGGGGATCGAGCTGACTTTGCGCGAATTGCTCAATGTCTTTACCAAGCATGGCATCACCGTGATTGATCCGCAGGTCGGAGACCGATTCGATCCGCAGCATCACGAGGCGATGTTCGAGGCGCCGTTGCCCGGCACCAAGGCAGGAGAGATCATTCAGGTCTCGACTCAGGGCTTCATGCTGCATGATCGCATTTTGCGCCCGGCACAGGTGGGCGTATCCTCGAATCGTGGATGATGTGCGATGGGGCGGGGGTTACCCCGCCTTGTCGGCCTGTTCCTGACTAAGCGACTTCAACTCATAAATCAGTTCAAGCGCTTCGCGGGGCGTAAGCGCATCGGGCAGGATCGCGCTCAGGCGCTTTTCCACCACCGACTCGCGGGGTGGTTTAGGGGCTGGGGGCGGCGCGAGTGCCGCAAAGAGCGGTAGATCGTCGATCAGCGTTTTTTGTGCGCGGTGGCCTTCGCGGTCGCCTTTTTCCAGCGCATCGAGCACCACCCGTGCCCGCGCCACCACCGAGGCAGGGAGACCGGCCAATTTGGCGACCTGCACGCCATAGCTACGATCCGCAACGCCCCGCCGCACCTCGTGCAGGAAAATGACATCGCCGTCGTGCTCTTTGACGCTTACGGTGGCGTTCTCGACGCGGTCGAGTTTGTCACTAAGATGGGTCAATTCATGGTAATGCGTGGCAAAGAGCGCGCGGCAGGCGTTGACATCGTGCAGATGTTCCAGCGTGGCCCATGCGATGCTGAGCCCGTCCCACGTGGCTGTGCCGCGCCCGATTTCATCAAGAATCACCAGCGCATGATCGTCTGCCTGATTCAGGATCGCAGCGGTTTCGACCATTTCGACCATAAAGGTCGAGCGCCCGCGCGCCAAATCGTCTGACGCGCCGACGCGGCTAAAGAGTTGGCTGACCAAGCCGATATGGGCGGATGTCGCAGGCACATAGCTGCCGATTTGGGCCAAAAGGGCAATGAGTGCGTTCTGGCGCAGAAAGGTGGATTTACCCGCCATATTCGGGCCGGTCAGCAGCCAAATATCGCTCTTGCCGCCCAGATCACAATCATTGGCAATGAAGGGCGCGCCGCCCTGCGCGCGCAGGGCGCGTTCCACGACGGGATGCCGCCCACCTACGATGTTGAGCGCGCGGCTCTGGTCTACGTGCGGGCGGCACCAGTTCTCAGCCCGCGCGAGATCGGCGAGAGCGGTGGTCAGGTCTAGTTCGGCGAGCGCGCGGGCGCAGTGTGCAATTTCGGCGGCGCGGTCAAGAATCTCGGTCTTCAGGGCATCATAGAGCCGCTTTTCGATCTCGAGCGCACGACCGCCTGCGTTCAGAATCCGGGTTTCCATCTCGCTCAGGGGCACGGTGGTGAACCGGAGCTGATTGGCCGTGGTTTGGCGGTGTTTGAAGGTTTCGTTCAACGGCACGCTCAGCATGCGGTCGGCATGGGTGCTGGTCACTTCGATGAAATAACCCAGCACGTTGTTATGTTTGATCTTGAGCGAGGGAATGCCGGTTTGGGTGATATAGTCGCCCTGCATTCGGGCGATCACACCGCGCCCTTCGTCGCGCAATTGGCGTGCTTCGTCGAGGTCTCTGTCATAGCCCGGCGCGATAAAGCCGCCATCGCGCGCCAGAAGCGGCGGTTCTGCGACCAGGGCTTGATCGAGGAGGTCAAGAAGGCTGTCATGACCGGTCAGACTCAGAGCAGCTTGGTGCAAAAGCGGGGGAAGGTCCGTATTGGCGAGGCGCTGGGCAATTTCCATGGCCTGTGCCAGCCCGTTGCGCACCGCCGCCAAATCGCGCGGACCGCCACGATCAAGGCCCAGGCGTGACAGAGCACGGTCAAGATCAGGCACCTTGCGCAGGGATTCGCGCAGGCCTGCGCAAATGCGGCTCTGTTCTACCGCGAAATGCACTGATTCAAGGCGGGATTGTACCGTGTCGAGCGCGCGGCTGGGGCTGGAGAGGCGACGTTCGAGGAGCCGTCCGCCGCCCGCTGTCACGGTTCTGTCGATCGTCGCAAGAAGCGAGCCGGCGCGGCCGCCATTTAGACTGTGGGTTAATTCCAGATTGCGCCGGGTGGCGGCGTCGATCTGCATGACACGCGCCTCGTTTTCGCGGGTCGGGGGCTGCAACAGGGGCAATTTGCCCTTTTGCGTGATGTCGAGCCAGTCCACGATCGCGCCCATCGCGGCGATTTCGGGGCGCGTGAAAGACCCATAGGCGTCGAGCGTGTCAACGCCATAGAGCAGGCAAAGCCGTCGCTCGCCTGCTGTGCTGTCAAACGCGGCCTGCCCCAGACCGGTGAGAGAAGCGCCGGATTCAGAGACTAATTCGCCGAGATTTGCAACATCCGCCTCGGTCAGCAGCACTTCGCGCGGGGCGAGGCGGGCCAATTCGGGGCCAAGGCGCGCGGGCGTCAGGGGCATGACATGAAAAGCGCCGGTGGAAATATCGACCCAAGCCAGCGCGCCCGCGCCACGCACAGTTGCAAAACTGACAAGGTAATTGTGGCGGCGTGCCTCAAGCAGGCTTTCCTCGGTCAGGGTGCCGGGGGTTACAAGGCGCACCACCTCGCGCCGGACCACGGATTTCGCCCCGCGCTTCTTGGCTTCGGCGGGATCCTCCATCTGTTCGCAGACGGCGACGCGAAACCCTTTGCGAATGAGGGTTAAAAGATAGCCTTCGGCGGCATGGACCGGCACGCCGCACATGGGAATATCCTGCTCGAGATGCTTGCCGCGCTTTGTCAGCGCGATATCGAGCGCCTCGGCGGCGGCGGCGGCATCGTCAAAGAAAAGTTCGTAAAAATCGCCCATGCGATAGAAAAGCAGCGCCTCGGGATATTGCGCCTTGATCTCTAGGTATTGTGCCATCATCGGCGTGACGGTTGATCCCGTGGTATTCACCTGCGCCCCCTTGTTGCTTGAGCGACCTTACAAATCCACGCTGCGGGGTGAAAGACCAAAGCGCGATTGCGGGCGGGTGCCTGGCTGTTATCCTTGGAAAAGAAAGTTGAGTATTTGGGCCAAAAAGAAGCGGGCGGTATGATTTTCAATCTCGGGTCGATCAATGCCGATCATGTCTATCGCCTGGCGCAGTTGCCGCATGCGGGTGAGACTGTCACGGCGCAGGGCTATGCGCGGTTGCTGGGTGGCAAGGGGGCGAACCAATCGATTGCCGTGGCTCGGGCCGGGGGGCAAGTGGTGCATATCGGCGCTGTGGGCGCGGATGGCGATTGGATGGTGGAGCTTTTGTCTGCGGATGGCGTGGATGTGCGGCATGTGCGCCGGGACCAAGGGGCGTCGGGCCATGCGGTGGTTACAGTTGAGCAGAGCGGCGAGAATGCGATTTTGATCCACGCCGGGGCCAATCGGGCCTTGCGGATAGAGGATGTTGAGGCCGCGTTGGCGGAGGCGGGGCCGGGCGATTGGCTCATGCTACAGAATGAGACGAATGTGCAGGTTGAGGCGGCGCGCATGGCCCAAGACAGGGGGATGCGTGTCGCCTATTCTGCTGCGCCTTTTGATGAGGCGGCGCTGCGGGCGGTTCTGCCCCATGTCACCCTTTTGATGGTGAACGAGGGGGAGGCGGCGCAGATGACGCAGGCCATGGGCGCGGTTCAGGTGCCGATGCTGTGTGTTACGCGGGGCGCGCGCGGTGTTCTCTGGACAGAGGCAGGATGCCGAGATGCAGTCACTATTCCGGCGCGAAAGGTTGTTCCGGTGGATACGACTGGCGCCGGTGACACCCTGGCCGGGTATTTGGTGGCTGGGTTGGCTGCGGGCCTGAACCCAGAGCGGGCGTTGCAAGGGGCGGTTGGCGCTGCCGCCCTTGCGGTTACGCGCCCCGGAGCATCAGGAGCGATCCCCCTGGCGGCCGAGGTGGCCGCGTTTCTTGGTCAGGAGTGACCGGCGAAGGGCGCATCCTTGCCCCAAAGCTCTTTGACGCGGGTATCTCTGCCGCAGGCGTCGCGATAGAGTTTGTAGGCGCTGGCTTTGGTTCGGGGGCCAAAGCGCGTGAGGATGATTTCGCTGCTTTTGTAATAATCCTGATGATAGGCTTCGGCGGCATAGAAGGGCTGAGCATTGAGAATGGGGGTCACTATCTTCTGGCCCAAGGCTGATTTTGCCTCAGCGATGGCCCCCTCGGCGATCTGTTTTTCTGCCGGATCAGAGACGAAAATCGCGGTGCGATAGTTGTCACCCCGGTCGCAGAACTGACCGCCTGCGTCAGTTGGATCGACCGAGCGAAGGAACAGGTGCAGGAGTTGTGCGCGGGTGACTTGGGCGGGGTCGAAGGTAAGGCGCACGGCCTCGTAATGACCGGTGCCGCCGGATGTGACCTGTTTGTAGCTGGGGTTCTTGACCGTGCCGCCGGTAAAGCCCGACTCGGCCGCGATGACGCCCCGGACCTGTTCAAAATCTGATTCGACACACCAGAAACAGCCGCCTGCGACGATGAGCGTTTCTGTTTCTGCCGCATGGGCACGTCCACCGTGGACGCACAGGCCAACGATGATAAGCCCTGCGAGCAGCGCTGCCTTGAGTTTCCGAACATTGCTCAGCATGGTTTTAACCCTCCTGCTATTGCCAGCAACATGGCGCAATTGCAGGGAGAGGCCAAACAAAGACGTCGTGAGGTCACGCGGTGTTGAGCAATGTTTCGCTTTTTATGGGGCCGTTTGGCAATAGATGGCCTAGAGCGGTGTGAGATGCAGCGCCATTTCGCGTGCGGGGCAGACGCCCTTGAGCCCGCCGGGCACGTCGAGATTGGCGAGCGTGGTGATCCGGTACTGAGTGGCGTAGTGGCGGCTCACCTCATCGAAGGTGACGCAAAACGGTGGGCCCGCCATGATCGCGGGATCGTATTCGAAGGTTATGAGCAATTGTGGGGCGGTGGCCGTAAGGGCCACAATATGCGTGGTGTAGCGGGTGCGCATATCGGGCGGCAGCGCCACCAGCGCGGCGCGGTCATAGATTGCATCGACAGAGCCGAGCAGATCGGGGGTGAGCGCGAAAATGTCGCCCGCAAACACAGTGACGCCGGGGGCGGCATAGGCGCGAAGGGTGCCGTGATCGGTGATTTCCGGCACGGTGCCCAGCTCCTCGAAAAGCTGGCGCACGGCGATGTCACTGAGTTCCGCGCCTGCGACGCGGTAGCCTTGGGCCAAGAGCCAGGCGATATCGCGGGTTTTGCCACAGAGGGGCAGAAAAATCCGCGCGCCTGGCTTGAGACCAAGCGCGCCGATATGGGCCGCAAGCATGCGGTTTACGTCGCCTTCATGAAAGCCGATCTGCATGTTTTCCCAACGGGTATGCCAGAAATCGGCCTCCATGATCCTTAGCCCTTGAGCCTGCGGTCGCGCGCTGCAAGGAGTTTTAGGCGCAGCGCGTTGAGTTGGATGAAGCCGGCCGCGTCTTTTTGATCATAGGCGCCAGCGTCATCTTCAAAGGTGACGTGGGCCTCGGAATAGAGGCTGTGATCGGACCAGCGGCCAACACAGGACACCGAGCCTTTGTAGAGTTTGAGGCGGACGGTGCCTGTGACATGTTCCTGGCTTTTGTCGATGGCGGCCTGAAGCATATAGCGTTCGGGCGAGAACCAGAAGCCGTTGTAGATCAGTTCGGCATAGCGCGGCATGAGCGAATCCTTGAGATGGCCCGCGCCGCTATCAAGGGTGATCTGTTCGATGCCACGATGCGCCTCGAGCAGGATGGTGCCGCCGGGTGTTTCGTAGATGCCGCGCGACTTCATGCCGACAAAGCGGTTTTCCACGAAATCGAGCCGCCCGATGCCGTGTTTGCGGCCAAATTCATTGAGGTCGGTCAGGATGGTTGCGGGGCTGAGGGCGGTGCCGTTGATGGCCACGGCATCGCCACGCTCGAAGCTGACTTCGATGAACTCAGGCGTATCGGGCGCGTCTTCGGGGCTGACGGTGCGCTGATACACGTAATCGGGGGCCATTTCGGCGGGGTCCTCAAGCACGCGGCCTTCGGAGGAGGTGTGCAGCAGGTTGGCATCGACCGAAAAGGGGGCCTCGCCACGCTTGTTTTTCGCGATCGGGATTTGGTTTTCCTCGGCGAAGGCGATCAGCTTGGTTCGGCTGGTCAGATCCCAGAGACGCCAAGGGGCGATCACCTTGATATCGGGATTGAGCGCGTAAGCGGCCAGCTCGAACCGGACCTGATCGTTGCCCTTGCCGGTGGCGCCATGGGCCACGGCATCGGCACCGGTCATCGCGGCAATCTCGACCAGACGTTTGGAAATCAGCGGGCGGGCGATGGAGGTGCCCAAGAGGTAGAGCCCTTCGTAGAGCGCATTGGCGCGGAACATCGGAAAGACGAAATCGCGCACGAATTCTTCGCGGACATCCTCGATATAGATATTCTCGGGCTTTATCCCCAGCATCTCGGCCTTTTGCCGCGCGGGATCGAGTTCCTCTCCCTGACCGAGATCAGCGGTGAAGGTCACAACCTCGCAGCCATATTCGGTCTGCAGCCATTTCAGGATGATCGAGGTATCGAGGCCCCCGGAATAGGCCAGAACAACTTTCTTGGGCGCGGACATGTCATTCCCCTTGCGTCAAATCTGGCTGGCGGAGTAGCGGCTTTTGCGGTGATGGGCAAGTGGACGCGGTTGACTGCGCCTTTGGTTGTGCTAGCGACGGCGGGCAATTGTCAAAAGGTGCGATTATGGCGGCGTGGCGTATTTTTATCCATTCAGTGCAGATGATTTTCAACAATCTGCCTCAGGTGGTCCGGATTGTGCTGGTGCCCATGGGGATCGGGATTGCGACGTTGGTCCTTTTTGCGGTTCTGGGTGTCTCGATGGACGGGACGGATACGGAGGGCGCCACGGGGGGACAGATCGCGGGGCTAATCTTGTTGGCGCTTGTGCTGATCGGTCTGGCGCTCTGGGTCATTGTGGCGTGGCACCGCTTTATCCTCTTGGCGGAATACCCCCAAGGCTGGGTGCCGATGCTGCGCACGGATCGCATGCTGTCTTATATCGGACATTCGCTCTGGCTTGGCCTTGTGATGATGGGCCTGATGCTGCCCCTCTTTCTGGTGGTTGGGGTTGTCGGCGGCGTGGTGCCACTGATTGTCACGATTGTGAGTGTCGTGGTGATCGTCGCGGCCAATGTGGTGTTCTTTCGGCTCTCGACGATCCTGCCTGCGGCGGCGATTGGCAAGCCGCTTGCGTTGAAAGAGGCGTGGACCGCGACCGAAGGCAGTAGCGCTACGATTCTGATCCTTGTTCTTATTCTGGGGGTGGCGCAATTCGCGCTGCAGCTTTTGCTTGGGTTGCTGCTTTTGACGCCGGTGATCGGGGTCGTGTTGATGGTGCTGGGCACGGTGGTGTCGGGTCTGGTCAATATCAGCATTCTGACCACGCTTTACGGCTATTATATCGAAAAGCGCGCGCTCTGAGCCTTGTCAGAGGGGTGTGATTGGGGCACTGAGGCGGGCATGACCGAGTTTCAGGAAAATGCCCGCGCCGCAGAGGCCGCGATGCGCGCCGTGTTCGAGCCGACACCGCTCCAACGCAATGATCACCTGTCCGAGCGCTATGGTGCTGAAATCCTGCTTAAGCGCGAGGATCTGAGCCCGGTGCGGTCCTACAAGCTGCGCGGCGCGTTCAATGCGATGCGCAAGGTGCTGGCGGCGCGGCCAGATACGGCGACGTTTGTCTGTGCAAGTGCGGGCAATCACGCGCAGGGCGTGGCCTATATGTGCCGGCATTTTGGGGTCAAAGGCGTGATTTTCATGCCGGTGACGACGCCACAGCAAAAGATCGGCAAGACCGAGAAGTTTGGCGGCGATGCCGTGGCGATCCGGCTGACGGGCGATTATTTCGACGACACGCTGGCGGCGGCGCAGGCCTATTGCGCGCAGGTTGGTGGGCATTTTCTATCGCCGTTTGATGATGAGGATGTGATTGAGGGGCAGGCATCCGTTGCGGTCGAGATCGAGGCGCAGTTGGGTGGCATGCCGGATCGTTTAATCCTGCCGGTGGGCGGTGGCGGGTTATCGGCGGGGGTGCGCAGCTATGTGGGCGCACGTGCCGCGCTGACGCTGGTGGAACCGGCGGGGGGTGCCTGTCTGGGTGCGGCGCTGGCGGCGGGTGAACCTGTGCGCTTGCGGCATGTGAACACCTTTGCCGATGGGGCGGCTGTGGCGCAGATCGGGGCACGCACATTCGCGCGGCTGGCGGATATGGAGCCAAGTGCAGCGATGGTGATCGAAGAGGATCGGCTTTGCACCACGATGCTGGAGATGCTGAATATCGAGGGGATCGTGCTTGAGCCTGCGGGGGCGCTGGCGGTTGATGCGCTCAAGGATATGGCGGATGTGATCCGGGGCAAGACGGTTGTTTGTGTGACCTCTGGCGGGAATTTCGATTTCGAGCGCTTGCCGGAGGTGAAGGAGCGGGCGCAGCGGTTTTCGGGGGTGAAGAAGTATTTTATCCTGCGAATGCCGCAGCGGCCCGGCGCGCTGCGCGAGTTTCTGGAAATTCTGGGACCCGAGGATGATATTGCCCGGTTTGAATACCTCAAGAAATCGGCGCGCAACTTTGGCTCTGTGCTGATTGGGATCGAGACGACGCGGCCCGAGAATTTTGCGCCGATCCTGACGCGGCTGGATGCTGCCGGGTTTGAATATCGCGATATCACGCGCGATGAGGTGCTGGCCGAGTTCCTGATCTGAGCCTCAGGCGGCGATAACCCGATCAAGACCGGCCACGAATTCAGATTTCGAGTGCGCGTAACAATCGAGCACGGCGGTCAGATCAACGCTGGCACCCGCGCCCATGGCGGCGGCGCGTTCGCCGCTGTGACAGAGATCGGCAAAGGCGGTAAAGCCGAGGTTGAGCGCGCTGCCCTTTAGGAAATGCAACAGCGCCTCAAGGTTCTGGCCCGCGTTTGGCAGGCGCAGTTTCCCGATCTCGGTATCCACCTCGTCAAGGAAAAGCTCTACCACCTCGGCAAAGGCGTCTGCCCCGATTTCATCGCGCAGGTCCTGCACGCGGTCCCAGTCGATCATCATCTACCCTCCGACACATGGGATCAGACTGGGCGCCAAGGGCTGATAAAGGGTTAAGCTGGGCTGGAAATTCCTGCGAATTTTAACATTCATATCCCGTTAAATCCTGTGAGCCTAGGAAGGGGGTGGACAGTGTAAAAGGTGGCCCCGGTGCGATCACGAGCGGAACAGGTGACAGGGACGGATGCGGGCGGCGGGGTGATCCAGCGCGTGCTGGTGGTGGATGACAGCCGATTGCAGCGGCGCATCCTGACCGCTTCGTTGCAGCGCTGGGGATTCGAGGTGCAGGAGGCCGAGTCGGGCGAGGAGGCGCTGCGACTGTGCCGGGATCAACCGCCTGATCTGGTGATGAGCGACTGGATGATGCCGGGGTTAAGTGGGCTTGAATTCTGTCGTAAGTTCCGAGACTTGCAACAAGAGAGCTATGGGTATTTCATCCTTTTGACCTCTAAAAGTGACAAGGATGAGGTGGCGCTGGGCCTTGATGCGGGGGCGGATGATTTTCTGACCAAGCCGGTCAATGCCGCCGAACTGCGCGCGCGGATTTCGGCGGGGGCGCGTATCCTGCGGATGCAGCGCGAGTTGACCGAGAAGAACCGGCTGATCAAATCGACGCTGGACGAGTTGCAGACGCTTTATGATTCGCTCGATAGCGATTTGGTCGAGGCCAAGAAGCTGCAGCAATCGCTGGTGAGCGAACGCTATCGCGATTTCGGCGCGGCCGAGGTGTCCTTGATGCTGCAATCGGCGGGGCATGTGGGCGGTGATCTGGTGGGGATGTTCCCGATTGGGGCCACGCGCATCGGGCTATACGGGATCGATGTGTCGGGCCATGGGATCAGTTCGGCGCTGATGACGGCGCGGCTGGCAGGGTATCTGTCGGCCTCTGTGCCGGAGCAGAACCTGGCCCTGCGCAAGACCCGCGATGGAAGGTTCGTGGCACGGCCGCCTGCGCAGGCGATTGCGATGCTGAACCGGCTGATCATGTCAGAGATGGAAACCGAGCATTATTTCACCCTTGTTCTGGCGGATGTCGATCTGGAGAGCGGGCGGGTGATCCTGTCGCAGGCGGGGCATCCGCATCCGGCGTTGCAGCGCGCGGATGGCACAGTGGAATTTGTGGGCGCGGGCGGTTTGCCGGTGGGGTTGATCGACGGGGCCGAGTTTGAGCAATTCGAGGTGCAGATGGGGCCGGGTGATCGCCTTTTGATCCATTCCGATGGGGTGATTGAATGTGCGGGCCAAACCGGGGCGCTGCTGCAAGAAGAGGGGTTGGCGCATATCCTGCGGGATCTGCGGCAGACGCGGGGCATGGCGCTGCTCGAATCATTGATCTGGAAACTGTCGGATTTTGCCGGGGATGCTGATTTTGATGATGATATTTCCGGGGTACTGCTGGAATTCAAAGGCAGTGCGTTTCCCGGCTGACGAAATGCCGGTCGCCAGCGTTCCCGAGGTCACGTGCTGCCTGTTCCGGTGTGATCCAGACCGCGCGATGGCCCGGCTCGGTGGGTGGGCCCAAGCGTCGGACCGGATGGGCGCGGTAGATGATGCAGAGCTTTTCCGCCCAGAATCCGTATTCCGGCATATAGGTGAACCGGCGAAAGGCCCCGAGCCGTCGGGGCCGTGCGATCAGCCAGCCGGTTTCTTCGAACACCTCGCGATAGAGCGCCTGCACGGGTGATTCGCCGGGATCAATGCCGCCGCCGGGCAATTGCAATTCTGGCAGCGGTTCTGCCTGATGGGTCACAAGCAGCCGCCCGCGATGCGGTAGGATGGCATAGGCACCGGGGCGCAGGCGATAGGCCACATCGGGCCGGGGGCTGTCTCCGAATCGTCTGATCACGTGGCACCTCTTTTGGGGTTGGCTTGTCCTGACGGTACAGGCGCGATATGCCAAGTCGAGACCCAAAGGAAAGCCCATGACACTTGGACAGAAAATCGCTTGGGATGATACGATCCTGCCATTCCAACTTGACCGCGCGGATATTCGCGGGCGGGTGGTGCGCCTTGATGGGGTGCTGGATGGGATTCTGAAACAGCATGATTACCCGCCACAGGTTGAAGCGCTGATTGCGGAAATGGCGCTTTTGACGGCGTTGATCGGGCAGACGATCAAGCTGCGGTGGAAGCTGTCGTTGCAGGTGCAGACGCGCGGTGCGGTGCGGATGATTGCCACCGATTACTATGGGCCACGCGAGCCGGACGAGCCTGCGCGGATGCGCGCCTATGCCAGTTTCGACGCAGAGCGGCTGAGCCATGCGCGCCCGTTCGATCAGTTGGGCGAGGGGTATTTCGCCGTGATGCTGGATCAGGGGCAGGGCACCACGCCCTATCAGGGGATTACGCCCATTGCCGGAGAGGCGCTGCGCCACTGTGCCGAGGCGTATTTTGCCCAGTCCGAGCAGTTGCCCACGCGTTTTGCGCTTAGTTTCGGGAAATCGACAGAGGCGGGCGGTGTGGAGCATTGGCGCGCGGGCGGTGTCATGTTGCAGCATATGCCCAAGGCGTCGCCCTTTGCCAATGACGGCGGATCGGGCGATGGCGGGCTGTTGCAGCCGCAGGATATTCTGGACGGCGACGATGCCGAAAACTGGAACCGCGCCAATGTCTTGCTGGATACGGTCGAGGATCTGGAGTTGATCGGCCCGTCGATTGCGCCAACGGATCTTTTGGTGCGGCTGTTTCACGAAGAGGGGCCGCGAGTTTTCGATATGCAGGCGGTGCGGTTTGGGTGCACCTGTTCGGAAGAGCGGGTGCGCAGCAGCCTGTCGATCTATTCTGCACGTGATATTGCGACCATGACCACCGAAGAGGGGATTGTGACCGCCGATTGCCAGTTTTGCGGGGCGCATTACCGGCTGGACCCGGCCACTGTCGGGTTTGAGGCCAAGGATGACGGGGCGGGGGGCAGTGACTGATCCGCTGGAGCGAGCGCTGCGCGCATTGCGGGCGGCGCGCGCGCCTTCGTCGGATTATGATCTAAATCCCGGTGTTGTTTTGCCCGAAGGGCGCAGATTGCGGGCGGCGGCGGTATTGGTGCCGGTGCGCGAGGGGCGCGTGATTCTGACCAAACGGTCCTCGAAGTTGCGGCATCATCCGGGGCAGATTGCGTTTCCGGGCGGCAAGCAGGATGCGGGTGATCCTGATATCACGGCCACCGCGCTGCGGGAGGCGGAGGAAGAGATCGGGCTAGACCAGCGCAGCGTCGAGGTGCTGGGGTTCTTGCCCCGGCACGAGACCGTGACCGGCTTTGACGTGACGCCGGTTCTGGCGCGGGTGCATGGGGCGTTCGAGCCGCGGGCCGAGCAGGGCGAAGTCGATGAGGTGTTCGACGTGCCTTTGGCGCATTTGCTAGAGTTGGGCCGATATAGGGTCGAAAAGCGCCGCTGGCGGGGGGATTGGCGGCGCTATTATGCGGTGCCCTATGGCCCCTATTACATCTGGGGGGCGACGGCGCGCATTCTGCGTAACCTGGCGGATCTGGCGGAGCCGGAATGAAAGTTTCTGGCGCATGGATCGAGGATAAGGCGACGCAGGCGGTCTGTGCCATGCTGACCGAGGCGGGGTATCAGGCGCTATTTGTCGGCGGCTGTGTGCGCAACGCGCTGTTGGAGATGCCGGTGGGGGATATTGATATCGCCACCGATGCCCGGCCCGAGATGGTGATGGAGCTGGCCCATGCGGCGGGGCTAAAGCCGGTGCCGACGGGCCTTGAACATGGCACGATTACGGTGGTTTCGGGTCACATTGGCCATGAGGTTACGACCTTTCGCGAGGATGTGCAGACCTTTGGTCGTCATGCGGTGGTGGCCTTTGCCAGCGATTTGCGCACCGATGCGCGGCGGCGCGATTTTACGATGAATGCGCTTTATGCCCAGACTGATGGTGCCGTGGTCGATCCTTTGGGCGGGTTGGAGGATTTGCGCGCGCGGCGGGTGCGATTTATCGAGGATGCCGATCAACGGATTCGCGAGGACTATCTGCGTATTCTGCGGTTTTTCAGGTTTCATGCCTGGTATGGTGATCCCGAAGGCGGGCTTGATGCCGAGGGGTTGGCGGCCTGTGCTGGCAATGTCGAAGGGATTGTTGGGCTGTCGCGCGAGCGTGTGGGGGCGGAAATGCGCAAGCTGCTCGCCGCACCTGACCCGGCACCGTCTGTGGCCGCGATGCAGGCGACGGGAGTGTTGGCTGCGGTTCTGCCGGGAAGCGATGCGCGCGCCTTGCCGCTGTTGGTGCATCTGGAATCAGAGACAAACACAGCCCCAGACGCGATTCTACGGTTGGCCGCGCTGGGGGGTGAGGCGGCTGCGGAGCGGTTGCGCCTGTCGCGGGCAGAGGCGCGGCGGCTGGATAGTTTGAGGGGCGCGGCGGCAGACATGATGCACGCGGCAGAGTTGGGCTATCGCCACGGGTTCGCGGAGGGGCGCGCGATCTTGCTGTTGCGCGCGGCGCTGCTGGAAAACCCCTGGCAGGCGCGCGATGCCGAGGATTTGGCGAAAGGGGCCAAGGCAAGGTTTCCAGTGACAGCGGCAGACCTGATGCCAGAGTATACCGGCCCCGCGTTGGGTGAACGGTTGCACGCGTTGGAGCGGCGCTGGATCGAGTCGGGGTTTGCGCTGACACGCGACGATCTGCTGTGAGCGGGCTTTTATAGCGGCGCGGCGCGGGGTAAAGGCGCAGGCATGAGCGAGCATGACATCATACGGTTGGGGCATCAGGGCGACGGCATTGCCGAGGGGCCGGTGTACGCACCTCTGACCCTGCCCGGTGAGCGGGTTTCGGGCACTTTGAACGGTCAAACCCTGACCGATGTGCGCATTCTTTTGCCATCCTCGGATCGGGTGAGCGCGCCCTGTCGGCATTTCCGATCCTGTGGCGGATGTCAGGTGCAACATGCGTCAGACGGGTTTGTTGCGTCGTGGAAGCAAGAGGTGGTGCGCGCGGCGATGGCAGCGCATGGCATCGTGGCTGAATTTCAGCCGATCCATATTTCGCCACCGCGATCCCGTCGGCGGGCAACATTTGCTGCAAAACGCACGAAAAAGGGGGCGATGGCCGGGTTTCATGCCCGTGGCAGCGATGTGATCATTGAGGTCCCTGATTGCCATCTGCTGCATCCCGAGGTGATGCGCGGCCTTAGCGTGGCCTGTGATCTGGCCGAGACAGGCACGAGCCGGAAGGCGGCGCTGGCGGTCAGCGTCACGCGGTCTTTGGTTGGGTTGGATGTGGCGGTTACGGATGGCAAGCCGCTGGATGGACCGCTGCGGATTGCGCTGGCGGCGTTGGCTGAGCGGCATGATCTGGCGCGGCTGGCCTGGGAGGACGAGGTTGTGGTGACGCGGCGCGCGCCGGTGCAGGTGTTTGGCGGGGCACGGGTTGTGCCGCCGCCGGGTGCATTCCTGCAAGCCACGGCAGAGGGTGAAGCGGCGCTTTTGGCGCAAACAGAGACTATTTTGGCGGGGGCGCGGCGGATCGTTGATCTTTTTGCTGGCTGCGGCACCTTTGCCCTGCCTTTGGCGCAGCGGGCGCAAGTACATGCGGTTGAGGGGGAGGCCGAGATGCTGGCGGCGCTGGATGCCGGACGGCGTGGGGCTGCGGGGCTCTATCCGCTGAGCACAGAGGCGCGTGATCTTTTTCGTCGACCGCTCTTGGCGGATGAGTTGGCGCGCTATGACGGGGCGGTGATTGATCCGCCGCGTGCCGGCGCCGAGGCGCAGATTGCCGAGATTGCCCGCGCGCGCCTGCCCCGGCTGGCCTATGTGTCCTGCAATCCGGTGACATTTGCCCGAGACGCCAAGACCCTGATTGCGGCGGGCTATGTGATGGGTCCGGTGCGGGTGGTGGATCAATTCCGTTGGTCGGCGCATGTGGAATTGGTGGCCGGATTCACACTGAATAAGGCGTGAACGGAGCAATTTTTCTACCAAGCCCCGCATTTTTTTTGGTATTAGAATCACGAGCAGTGAGCGGATAAAAACAATGAAATCTAACAGACGGTTCGTGTTGCTGGCGGGGCTGAGCGCCTTGGCAGCGTGTAGCAGGCAGGATTCTAAATTTCGCACCTATCGTGGCCCCGATGTGACGCGGGTGATTGTCAACAAGGGTGAGCGAGAGATGTTTCTCTTGCATCACAATCGCACGCTGGAGCGGTACAAGGTTGATCTTGGCTTTTCGCCTTCGGGGCATAAGCAATTCGAGGGGGATGGGCGCACGCCCGAGGGCGAGTATCACATCGACCGGCGCAATCCCAACAGTTCGTTTCATCTGTCGCTTGGGATTTCCTATCCCAATGAGGCGGATATTGCCTATGCCAAGGCCTTGGGCAAATCACCGGGTGGAGATATCTTCATCCATGGCGAGCCGAACGCACTGGCCTTTTTAAGCCCAGATTGGACGGCTGGCTGTATCTCGGTCAAGAATCGCGAGATGGAGGATGTCTATGCCATGGTCCGTGACGGGACGCCGATCACGATTAATGCGTGATCAGGTGCCGAGGATCATTGTCCACCAGATCTTGCCGCCATCCTCTTGAAGCCAGGAAAAGCCCATTTTGCGCGCCTCGGGAGAGAGGATCACGCGGCGCGTGCCCTCTTGTTCCATCCAAGCGGCGAGGGTTTGAAGCTCTGTCTCGTAGGTTTCCGAGATGGTTTCGCCGACGAGGGAGCCAGAATATCCAACGCGACGCACGCGGTCGAGCGGCGAGGAGCCATCTGAGCCAAAGTGCCAGGGGCGATTCTGCACCGACATATCGCGCGAATGGGTTGCGGCGGCGGCGGTGAGGGCAGAATCAAGTGTGAGCGGCGGCTGACCGGCGGCCTGACGCAGAGAATTGACCGAATCGAGCATGCGGAACTGCACCTCGGAGGTCTGGCCCGCTGCGATTCGGTAGACACGCGGCAGCGGTTTGCCATCCGAGCCCAATTGTGGTGGGGGCGGTGCGGCGCAGGCGGAAAGAGCCAAAAGAGCCGAGACCAACAGGATGTAGAGACGCGCCATGATGCAGAACCACCCGAAAATTGTTTAGACCTCTGCTTTAGCCCGGCTTGCGTTGCGATTCAAACCCACATGCGCAGAACATCGCGCGTTGTGACTTTCTTGATTTGCGGCGGAAATCTTGGCACCCTATACCTTACGGATCATCGGCTTGCCTGACTGGAGTTTCTCACATGACCCATGACTCTCGGATTTCGTGGAACCGGCGCACGTTTCTGACCGGAGCAGCGGCGTTGCTGGGTGCCCCGGCACTTGCGCAAGGTGTGGACGGTGCGGATACCGTCGAACTGGAGCGTGGCCTAGAAGAAGAAACGGTGCGGCGCAATATTTCCGGGTTCCGGATGCTGGATTGGCGGCCCTATTTTTCGAACCTGAACAACGGGGCTATTCTGGTCGATATCGACTCGCGCGCGGTGCATTTCTGGAGCGCGGATCAGTCGGTTTATAAACTTTACCCATCCTCGGTGCCGCTGACCGACGATTTGACGCGGCGTGGCCGCACATCGGTGGTGCAAAAGGTGGAGGGGCCAAGCTGGCGCCCGACGCCCTCGATGCTCAAGCGCAATCCGGAATGGCCGGCCTTTGTGCCGCCGGGGCCGGATAATCCGCTGGGCACCCACGCGCTTTATCTGAGTTGGACCTATTACCGCATTCACGGCACCCATGACACGCGCAAGATTGGGCGGCGGTCGTCGAATGGCTGTGTCGGACTTTACAACGAGCACATCGCGGAATTGTTCTCTTTGACCAAGGTTGGCACGCAGGTGTTGCTAATTTGACGAAAAAGAGGCGATTTGTTGGGTGGCGGACCCAAGATAGAATTGCAATCGCTCTGGATTGCTGATTAGAAAATCTTACGAGGTTAAGTCTTGGGTGCTTGGCGTTGTATATTGCAACGTCATGCCAAAATCTGGAGGATAATCATGAAGAAACTCGTTCTCGCTGCTGCCCTGAGCGCCGCTGCTTCGACCGCTTTTGCAGGCAACCTGTCGGAGCCCGTTATCGAGGCACCGGTCGTTGTTGAAGAAACCGCTGCAAGCTCGTCCGCCGCTGGCGTTTGGGTTCCGCTGGTTCTGCTGGCAATCGTCGCGGCTGTTATCGCTGCTGACTAAGTCCGGCAACGGCACCAAAAGAAAAGGCAGTGGGAAACCACTGCCTTTTTTTGTGCCTGATTGGGATTGGTCCCAGACATGGGCAGTTACTCTGTCCGACTTTGCGCAGCGCGGTCAAACCACCTAAGTTGCTCAGCCACGCATGGGGTTAGCGGGTGATCTATCGAGGGTAGGTAAGAGCGCAGCGATGCCAGTGATGCGAGTTCGGCCTTGTCCAGCCCCGGTGTCACAAAGGAATGGCGTCGCATGAGCATCGCGGCGCGAAACGCCAATTCAGCCAGAAAAACCTCATCGCTGGTGGGTTTGAATGTCGACATCATCCGCCGCATCCGAACCTCAAACGCGTGGCAATGTCTATTCCAAGCGTTCAAACGGTCTTCTACCGCCCAGTCTATGGTGCGGGCCTTTGAGGCAGACATGCGTTCTTGTGGCTGAAAGACCCGTTTGCGATAGAGCGCTTTTGGAACATGAATTACTGGCCCGGCCTCTAGAAGACCGAGGGCGTATTCCGCCTCGACTGCAAATCCGCCCCATAAATCTGTTGGGAAGCCTTGGGTCACTGCGACGGCGCTTTGGCGCGTCACGCCGCGCCACGGCATGGCATGGGCCCCCTGCACCATAAAGCGGATCAGATGTGTCATCCGATCCTCGCCCTGCGGCAAGGCCACCGATCTAAATCCGGTAGTCCCATTGGCGTCAAACATCGTCATATCGCCATAAGCAACCGATGCCTTTTGGTGTTCAGAGACCAAAGGAAAGAACGTTGCGAGATAGTCGGGCGCCCAAATGTCGTCATGGGGGAGCGGGGCATAGAACGGGGTTTCTACCCGCTGCAGCAGCGCGTTGAAGTTTCCGGCCCATCCCAGACGTCGGGGATTGGTAGAGATATTCACGCGCGGATCGTCGCGAAACGGCTCTAGCGCCGCCTCTGTGCTGTCTTTATCCCCTTCGGATGGGTCGATCGCGATCTCGATACGAAAATCATCGAAACTTTGCGCCAAGACGGAGGACACCGTTTCGCCGATGAAGGCACCGGCCTGATAGGCGGGAATACATACGGTGATCACGCATCAAGCCCCATCTCAGACAACACGCGCAAAGCTGCCTCTTCTCCGTATTTCGGTGCCATAACGTATTTGCCGGTGTTGATCGAGTGATACCTTGGCAGGCTTGTCACACCTATTTCTGCCCGGCTGTGCAATCCGCTGTTGGGATCGGTGATGCCAGAGGTGCCCCAGGCTGAAATGTATCCGCCCCGCACCTCGAAATCGTTTGTATACTCCGCAAGCGCGTTACCGTAGCCGGGCATATAGCGCGCGAGGGCCGCGATACTTTGTTCGGTGATGTGCCGGGCTGTGCTGGGCGTTATGCAGACCGGTGCCGGATCAGGTGCCAGCGCGACTTCGCTTTTCAACATGCCTGCCGGATACCAGCTTGCGTAAACCCTGTCTCCGTATGCGACCGTGTCGCCGTATTCGCCAATGACAAAGGTCACGTTGGGTGTGCGCTCTGCAAGGTCTTCGCTCTGAAGATGCAAGCCGCATTTGAAGCGATGCAAGGCTTGGCGCGGTGGCGACAGGTTTAGATACTGGTCAAGCCGCAGCCGCTGTTCCCAGCTTGCGTTGATGACTGCGCCGAATTTCTCGCGCAGGCCATCGGCCCCCCATGTTATCACCAAGTGATCATCTTCGCGGGTGATCCCTGTGACTTCGGCCTTTGTCCGCGCTTCCACCAGAGGCTGCGCGCCAAGGGCAGATAACAAAAAGGGCCGTTTCGTCCTTGGAGAGCTTGCAAGCTCGTTGGTTTCCCATGCGGCCGAAATTTCGGTCGTGTCGAAGAGGGCGCCCAATTCGCTGGCGTTAAGAGGGCGCAAGCGCAGGTCGCGTTTGCATATCAGGTCCGCTCCGCAAGAATCGGCTTCCTCCTGAGTCTGCGCGAGATGGGCTGCGACCCCGTCCTTGGGCACCATGCTGTCACGCGGGCAGGCGTAGAGAAACGGTTTTTCTGACAGTCCGAGACCGGCCTCGGGTATCCAGCGAGTCAAGATTGGCCGAAAACGCACCGCCCCTGAGAGAAGCCGCCGCGTTGTCGTATGGCTGGAATCGAGCACATAGGTATATCCTAGGTGGATTTTGCCCTCGCACACGGCACTTGCACCGGAAAAGAGCGTTTCATTGCGCTCGAACAGCACCACCCGGAGCCCGGCATCCGCAAGGCGCATCGCTGCTGTTATGCCTGCAAGCCCGCTTCCGATCACTGCAACCGGGCCGCCCGTGATCGTCGCGCTGCGATACGACATCTTTACCCTCGCCATAAAAGAGGCAGTTCAGGTGGGACCACCAAGATCACCGCATCCGGGCACTGCCAAGGGGCGGGCTAGCTTTAATCGAGCCAGCCTTTGAGATTGGTTTCTACAATGGAGGAGAGCGCCTTGATATGGGCGTCATCGTCGTTGAGGCAGGGGATATAGGTGAATTCTTCACCGCCGGCCTCTTCGAAACTTTCGCGGATTTCCTCGTTGATCTCTTCCAATGTCTCGATGCAATCGGCGGAAAAGGCGGGGGCCATCACCGCGATGCGCTTTTTGCCATCTTCGCGGGCCAAGCGGGCCACTTCGTCTACGGTATAGGGCTTGAGCCATTCTTCGGGGCCAAAGACCGACTGAAACGTCGTGGTGATCTCGGTATTTTCCCAACCCAGCCGCTCTTTGAGCAGGCGGGTCGTTTTCTGGCATTGGCAATGATAGGGGTCGCCCTGCATCAGGTAGCGTTTTGGCATGCCGTGATAGGAGACCACAAGGATCTCTGGCCGCTTTTCAACCTCTGCGTAGGCGCGTTCGACTGATTGCGCGAGCGCCTCGATATAGAGCGGGTTCTGGAAATAGGGTTCGACCACGCGGGCAATGGGCTGCCATGTCTCATCCATCAAGGCGCGAAAAAACTGATCATTCGCGGTGGCCGAGGTGGCACCGGCGTAATGCGGATAGAGCGGAAAGAAGAGAATGCGGGTGCAGCCCGCCTCGACCATCTGGCGCACTTTGGATTTGGTTGAGGGATTGCCATAGCGCATACAGAAATCCACCATGACCTGATCGCCATAGCGCTCCTGCATCGCGGCGGCCATTTTGGTGGTCTGGTCGCGGGTGATGGTCATCAGGGGGCTTTCGCCCTTATCCTCGTTCCAGATGGATTTATAGGCATGCCCGCTGGTAAAGGGCCGCTTGGTCAGGATGATGAGCTGCAACAGCGGCTGCCATTTCCACGGGCTGTAGTCGATCACCCGGCGGTCCGACAGGAACTCGTTGAGATAGCGGCGCATGGGCCAGTAGGTGTAGTGATCCGGTGTCCCGAGATTGGCCAAGAGCACACCGGTTTTCGCGCGCGGCACCTTGGGGTGATCGGCGGCGGCGTGTTCTGGGCGGGCGGCATCATGGCTGGCATCAAGCATGGCTTGGTCATTCCTGTGTGTTCCGGGACAGGGGTGACATATAGGCTGTGCCTGAAAGGTCAATCTTTCAACGGGGTTTCCACCGCGCCAAGCGCATCGGCAAGGCGTGCGCTGGCTGATCCGGGGCGCAGTGGCTGGGGCTGGCTAGCGTCAGGGGCCCAGCCGGTGAGGAAGATCATCTCGAATGTGGCGGGGATGCGTCCGTCATCCATACCAAAGGCTTGTGAATATATGTCGCAGGCGCGGTAGAGCATGCGGCGCGGGGTTAGTGCGCGATGGCGCGCGCTCATCGCATTGGATTCGCCCATGGCGCGCAGGTCGCGCATCAGCGCCAGAGGATCGGCATAGCTGGTGCGAAGCGGCAAAGTATCGGCCACCGGCAGGGTAAGGCCCGCGCGTTGCATCAGCGCGCCCAGATCGCGGATTTCGGCCATGGGCAGGACGCGGGGCGAGAGGCCGCCGCTGGCCTCTGCTTCGGCCTGAGCCAAGGCGCTGCGCAATTCGTGCAGCGTGCCACCGCCAAAGAGCGCGGCGAGCAGCAGGCCATCGGGGCGCAGCGCGCGGCGGGCCTGAATAAGCTGACCCACAGGATCGTTGGCCCAATGCAGGCAGAGGGCGAGGATGACCAGATCATGCGCGCCGGGTTCCAGCATCAGCACCTCATCATCCGCGACGATGCGCGCCTCTGGTAGCCGGGATTGCCAGAAATGCGGAAAACCCGTCACCACGGCGGGTGCGGTAAAGGATTTGTTAACCAAGGTCAGGCGATCCTCGACCTCATCCGCCGCTATCTCGTGCAGAAAGAGCGCCGGTGCGCGCTGGGCGCGCAGGCGGTTGCGAGTGAGGGCGGCGCGATCTGTCAGGAGCGTTTGGGTCATGGGGCAAGGATAGAGTGCTGGCAGCAGCTTTTCAAACGGCGGTTCGCATGGTTTATCCCGCCCGCTGCACGCTTTGCGGCGCGGTGGTGGATAGCGATTTCGGTCTTTGTGGCCCGTGCTGGCGGGATACGCCGTTCATCTCGGGGCTGGTCTGCGAGACCTGCGGCGTGCCTTTGCCCGGTGAGGGGCATGCGGAGGCCGCGCATTGCGATGACTGCCTGCGCATGGCGCGGCCGTGGTCGCAGGGGCGCGCGGCGATTCGCTATCATGAGAATGGACGCAAACTGATCCTCATGCTCAAGCATGGCGACCGGCACGATGTGGTGCGCCCGGCGGCAAAGTGGATGGCGCGGGCGGCGCAGCCCCTGTTGCGGCCCGATACGCTGATTGCGCCCATTCCGCTTCATTGGGGGCGGATGCTGTCGCGGCGGTTCAACCAATCGGCGCTTTTGGCGCAGGGATTGGCGCGCGAGACCGGTTTGCCATGCTGCCCTGACCTGCTGACGCGGTTCAAACGCACGCAGAGCCTGAAGGGGCTGAGTGTCGAGGCGCGACACGCCATGCTGACGGATGCGATTCGAGTAACGGCGCGGCATAGGGGATTGATTGCCGGGCGTTCGGTGCTGATTGTTGACGATGTCATGACCTCGGGGGCGATGCTATCGGTGGCGACGCAGGCCTGTTTTTCAGCCGGTAGCGGGGAAGTGAGCGTTGTGACACTGGCGCGCGCCGTCAAGGATGCCTAAGTTCGCGCGACAGCGAACCGGGGATCCCAATCATGAAACCAGTCGAAATCTACACCTCACCGCTCTGCGGGTTTTGCCATTCGGCCAAACGCCTGTTGCAGAAGAAAGGCGTTAATTTTTCAGAAATCAACGTGCTGGCACAGCCCGCGCGCAAGTCTGAGATGATGAAGCGCGCCAATGGCCGCCATACAGTGCCGCAGATTTTCATAGGCACCACCCATGTGGGTGGCTGTGATGATCTTTATGCGCTGGAACAGGCGGGCAAGCTTGACGCGCTGTTGCGCGGGTGACGGCGATGCGCGCGGCGCTTTTGCAGCTGAGTAGCAGCGATGACCCCGAGGCCAATTTGGCGGTCACGCTGTCTATGATGGATGCGGCGATTGCGGATGGGGCCAAGTTTATCCTGACGCCTGAGGTTACCAATTGTGTTTCGGGCAGCCGCACGCATCAAAATGCCGTGCTGCACCCCGAAGAGAGCGATCCGACACTGGCGGGCCTGCGTGCGCGCGCGGCAAAGGCCGGTGTCTGGCTTTTGATCGGGTCGCTCGCGCTCAAAACCGATGATCCCGATGGGCGCTTTGCCAACCGGTCGTTTCTGATTGGCCCGGATGGCGAGATTGTCGCGCGCTATGACAAGATTCATATGTTCGATGTGGATGTCACTCCTGAAGAAACCTATCGCGAATCGGATGGGTTTCGCCCCGGTGATCGGGCGGTTCTGGCCGATATGCCACTGGGCAAGCTGGGGATGACGGTGTGTTACGACGTGCGTTTCCCGCATTTGCACCGGCGTCTGGCGCAGGCGGGGGCCACTGTGCTGACCGTTCCGGCGGCGTTTTCGCATGTGACCGGGGCCGCGCATTGGGAGGTGCTGTTGCGCGCCCGTGCCATTGAAACCGGGTGTTTTGTGCTGGCTCCGGCACAGACCGGCATCCATGCCGCGACAACTGGACGCACCCGTCAAACCCATGGGCACAGTATGGTTGTGGCACCATGGGGAGAGGTTCTTGCCGATGGTGGCGTTGAGCCGGGCATCGTGATGGTTGATCTTGACCCTGATGCGGTGGCACAAGCGCGCAGGCGCGTGCCTTCGCTGCGCCATGATAGAGCGTTTGACGGGCCCTGAATGACCGATACGACCAGCAATTCCCTTGCCGTGGCGCTGTTTAGCGAGATCCTTACGAATGAGCAGTTGATCCGCAGCCGTCTGACACGGGTGTTGCCGAAGGGGATGGAAATCTCGCATTTTTCGGTTCTCAACCATCTGGCGCGGATCGGGGATGAGCGGAGCCCGGCACAATTGGCGAAAAGTTTCCATGTCACACGCGGGGCGATGACCAATACCCTGTCCAAGCTGGAGTGGGCGGGATATGTGCATATCCGCCCCGATTGGGATGATGCGCGGCGCAAGATGGTGGCGATCAGCCCCTCGGGTCGTCAGGCGCGCGATGCCGCAATGGCGGCGATCACGCCAATGGTGTCGGACCTGATCCGCGATCTGGGCGAAGATCGCGTGCGCGCCAGCCTTCCGGTTCTGCGGGAATTACGGGCGCGGCTGGAGCCGGGGACGTGAGTTCGTCTGCTACCCGCGCGGAACAAGGCGCGGAGCGCCGCCGCGCGGATCGCTGGGCCGTCCCGCGGCCTAGCGATTTCGAGAGGGAGCGCTTCACCGTGAAGTCATACGGACTTGACTGGCATTAAGTGGCATCCATGGCCGTTGCTTCGCTAGTCCCCGGCCCAGCAACCCGCGCCTCAGCGCTTCACGCTTGCCGTCACGTAATTTACGCTCAGGTCCCGGTCTGACAGGCGCCAGCCCCATGTGATCGGGTTAAAGACAAAGCCTTTGCGATCCACAGGTTCGAGCGCGGCGTTGCGCAAGAGATCGTATAGCTCGTCTGGCGTGATGAATTTGGCCCAGTCATGCGTACCTTTTGGCAACCAGCGCATGACATATTCCGCGCCCACAATAGCCATCGCATAGCTTTTGGGGTTGCGGTTGATGGTCGAGCAGATGTGGAGCCCGCCCGGTTTCAAAAGCTGCTGGCAGGCCGTGAGATAGGTCAGCGGATCGGCCACATGCTCGACCACTTCCATGTTGAGCACGACGTCGAATTGTTCGCCTGCTGCGGCCAGATCCTCGGCGGTGGTGTGGCGATAGTCGATGTCGAGCCCGGATTGCGCGGCATGGACTTGGGCCACGGGAATGTTGCGGGGGGCGGCATCGGCCCCGACCACGGTTGCACCCAGACGCGCCATCGGTTCGCTCAAAAGACCGCCACCGCAGCCGATATCAAGCAGGCGCAGCCCGGCAAAGGGCGTCTGATCGCGCAAATCACGGTCGAACTCTGCCGCAATCTGGGTTGTGATGTAATCCAGCCGACAGGGGTTGAGCATGTGAAGGGGCTTGAATTTTCCGTTCGGGTCCCACCATTCAGCGGCCATCGCCTCGAACTTGGCGACCTCGGTGGGATCAATCGTGCTCTGAGCGGCTTGCATTCTGCTCTCCATATGCTCTTTTGGTCTTGCGGCATATATAGGACATTCATGGACAAATTCTCAGGCCAAAAGAGCGCAGTGCAATATCTCCATCCTCCGGTCGAGCCCTTTGACCGGCGTATGCTGGATGTGGGCGATGGGCACAGCGTTTATATGGAGCAATCGGGCCACCCCGATGGCCTGCCGGTGATTGTGCTGCATGGCGGACCGGGGGGTGGCTGCAGCCCGGCGATGCGGCGCTATTTTGATCCGGCGGTTTACCGGATCATCCTGTTTGATCAGCGCGGCTGTGGCCGGTCGCGCCCGCATGCCAGTGTCGAGGCGAATACGACATGGCATCTGGTGGCGGATATCGAGTTGATTCGCCGGACCTTGGGCATCGACCGCTGGATCGTGTTCGGCGGCAGTTGGGGGGCGACGCTGGCGCTGATCTATGCGCAGGCGCACCCTACGCCGGTGCAGCATCTGGTGCTGCGTGGGGTTTTCACCATGACCGAGGCGGAATTGCATTGGTTCTATGGGGGCGGTGCCGGGGCGTTTTGGCCGGAAACATGGGCGCGATTCGTGGAATTGATCCCAGAAGATGAGCGCGACGATCTGATTGCCGCCTATCACCGCCGTCTTTTCTCGGGCAACCTGAGCGAGGAAGTGACCCATGCCAAGGCATGGTCAGCCTGGGAAAATGCACTGGCGACGGTGCATTCCACCGGGGTGGGTGGTGATAGCCCCGCCGATTACGCCCGCGCCTTTGCCCGGCTTGAGAATCACTATTTCACCCATCGTGGATTTCTGGATCATGATGGGCAGATTCTGGATGACATGCCGCGCATCGCGCATATTCCGGGCACGATCGTGCAGGGGCGCTATGACATGATCTGCCCGCCGGTGACGGCGCATCGGCTGGCCGAGCGGTGGCCGGGTGCCGATCTGCGGATGATCCCCGTGGCGGGGCATGCCCTGTCAGAGCCGGGGATCAGCGCCGAATTGGTGGGCGTCATGCAGAAGCTGGCCCGCGGCGCGCGCTAGGCCGATGGAAACCCTGCCTGATCTTTATGCCCGCCTTGTGGCCGATGGCAAATTGACCCGCGATCCGGCGCAAGAGGCGCTTTTGCCCGAGTTCGAGCGGATTCGTGCAGGCCTCGACGAGGCCCCGCGCAAGGGCTGGTTTCGCCGCGCGCCAGAGCCGCCCAAGGGGCTCTATATCTGGGGCGGGGTCGGGCGCGGCAAATCCATGCTGATGGACCTGTTTGTAAGCACATTGGCCGTGCCCAGCCGACGGGTGCATTTCCATGCCTTCATGCAGGAAATCCATGCCGGGCTGCATGCCGCACGAGCGCGCAACGAGGCGGATGCGCTGGCCCCGGTGGCGGCGGAGGTGGCCAAATCGGTGCGGCTGTTGGCCTTTGATGAGATGCAGATCACCGATATCACGGACGCAATGATCGTGGGGCGGCTATTCGAGGCGCTGTTTGCGGCGGGGGTGGTTGTGGTCACAACCTCGAACCGGGTGCCGGATGACCTGTATAAGAATGGGTTAAACCGGCAGCTGTTTCTGCCCTTCATCGAGCTTTTGAAAGAGCGGATGGTCCTGCATGAAATGGTCAGCCCGACCGATTACCGGCAGGATCGTCTGACCGGCAGCCCGAGCTATTTCACCCCGATCAATGCCGAGAGTCGGGCCGAGATAGAGACGATTTGGCACAGTTTGACCGAGGGTCGCGGCGGGCCGCATACGATTATCGTGAACAAGCGGGCGGTGGAAATACCGGCGTTTCACAATGGCGTGGCGCGGGCCACGTTTTATGATCTTTGCGGCAATCCCCTTGGACCGGCGGATTATCTGGCCTTGGCCGAAGCGGCGCGGGTGCTGATCCTAGAAAACATCCCACAGATGGGGCGCAGCAATTTCAACGAGGCCAAGCGGTTTGTGACGCTCATTGATGCGCTTTATGAGGCGCGCGTGCGGCTGATTTGTTCGGCGGCGGCGGTTCCGGAATACCTCTATATCGAAGGCGAGGGATCGTTCGAGTTTGAGCGCACCGCCAGCCGCATGCGCGAAATGCAATCCGAAGGCTGGGGCAAAGAGGATTAGAGCGCCTTGCGTCTGATCGGGGTCACATCGCCCCGGGGCCCATGTTGTCTCGGCGAGGTCCCGGGTCAGGCCCGGGACGGGTGTGTTTTCCATGGGGCGCAACACGCCCTAGCCCGAAAGGCCTGCCATATCGCAGATGATGCGCCATTCGTCGGCCGTGACGGGCTGCACTGAGAGGCGAGAGTTTTTCACCAGCACCATATCGGCCAGACGCGGATCGGATTTGATCGTGTCGAGCGTGACAGGTGTCTTGGCGGAGGCGACGGCCTTGATATCCACGCATTCCCAGCGTGGATCGTCGGATTTGCTGTCGGGATGTGCGGTGGCGATGACCTCGACGGTGCCAACCACGGCTTTTTCGCTCTGGGAATGGTAGAAAAAGCCACGGTCGCCCACGGCCATCTCGCGCATGAAATTGCGGGCCTGATAGTTGCGCACGCCGTCCCATTCCTCGCCCGCGTCGCCCTTGGCCAGCTGATCCTGCCAGCCCCAGGTTGAGGGTTCGGATTTGAACAGCCAATAGCGCATCAGATGACCTTTTTCCACGGGATCAGCTCGACATTGGCGAAAAGCCCCGCCTTGGCGTAGGGATCAGCGGCGGCCCAATCCTGTGCTGCCTGCATATCGGCCACGTCGAGGATGACAAGTGAGCCGATCATCTGGCCTGCGTCATCGAGCAGCGGACCGGCCTGAGACACGACGCCGGTGTCCTTGAGATAGGCGACATGGGCCTCGCGGGTGTCGAGGCGGGTTTGCAGAGCACCGGGTTTGTCGCGGGCGATCAGGGCAATGAGCATCATTCTTCCTTTAATGGGCGTGACAGCAGCATATCCATCGCCTGCGCCACGTGCAATTCGCCTGTGACAAGCGCGGTGACGGCATGGGTGATGGGCATATCGAGAGAGAGCGCCCTTGCGCGGGCCAAGACGGCGCGGGCGGTGGCGGAACCTTCGACGGTAAGGGAGGGATCAAACCCTGCGCCTTTGCCGATGCTCAGGCCGTAGCGGTAGTTGCGCGACTGGTCAGAGGTGCAGGTGAGCGCCAGATCACCAAAGCCCGAGAGGCCCGCAAGCGTCTGGGGGTGCGCGCCCAGCGCATGGGCAAGACGGTTCATTTCGGCAAAGCCACGGGTCATCAGGGCGGCGCGCGCGCTCTCGCCCAGACCGGCCCCGATGACGGCACCGCAGGCGATGGCGATCACGTTTTTGAGCGCGCCGCCCAGTTCCGCACCCAGCGTATCGGTGCTGCGATAGAGGCGCAGGGTAGGCGTTGTAAGGCAGCGCTGCAGCATTTGGCCGGTGTGGTCGTCGCCGCAGGCGAGCGTCAGCGCCGTTGGCAGGCCAAGGGCGATGTCACGGGCAAAGCTGGGGCCAGTGAGGATTGCGGGGGTTGCCGTAGGACAGGATTGCGCGATGAGGCCGGTGGGGCCGAGGCCCGTGGTCAGGTCCATGCCCTTGCAACAGGCAACCAGCGGGCGGCGGGCGAGGGATTCGGCGTGTTCCAAAAGGAAGCCGCCCAGCGTCTGCATCGGCATGGCAAGCAGGCAGGGGGTATCGCCCTTGGGCACGGGGCCGGTGGTTAGGGTCACGCTGTCCGGCAGGGAGATGCCGGGCAAGCGGCGCGTATTCTCGCGTGTCTGCTGCATCTCGGCGGCGTGGGCCGGGTCGCGCGCCCAGAGGGTGACGGGGCCGTTTTGCGCCAATGTCACGGCAAGGGCCGTGCCGAATGCGCCCGCGCCACAGATGAGGATCATGCCTTGGCCCCTTTCTTGCCGCTGCCGAGCATGGCAGGGCTGGTGTGATCCAAGGGCCAACGGGGGCGGGCGGCAAGGGTCATGTCATCGCGGTGGCCAAGCGCAAAGAGTTCGGCCCCGGCATAGGCGATCATCGCGGCATTATCAGTGCAGAGCGCCAGCGGGGGCGCGACAAAAGATGCTCCCATCTCGGCGGCAACAGTCTCTAACCCGGCGCGAATGGCGGTATTTGCGGCGACACCGCCAGCGACGGCGATGACCGGGGTGGCGGGTGCCTCTGCCAGATAGGCGGTCAGGGCGCGGCGGGTTTTTTCGGCCAGAACATCACGCACGGCGGCCTGAAACCCGGCACAAAGATCAGCACGATCCTGACGCGTCAGGCCGAATTTCTGGGCCACGATCTCATCACGGGTGCGCAGGAGGGCGGTTTTGAGCCCGGAAAAGGACATATCGCAGCCAGGACGATCGAGCAAAGGCCGGGGAAAGCGAAAGCGGGTGGGATCGCCCTTTAGCGCCTCGCGTTCCACATTGGGGCCGCCGGGCTGTGGTAGGCCCAAAAGGCGCGCGGTTTTGTCAAACGCCTCGCCGGGAGCGTCGTCGATGGTGCCGCCTAGCCGGGTGAAATCATCCGCGCCGCGCACGATCAGGAACTGGCAATGCCCGCCCGAGACCAGCAGCATGAGATAGGGGTAAGCCACATCATGGGTGAGGCGCGGGGTCAGGGCATGGCCCGCAAGATGGTTGACGCCAATAAGCGGGAGGCCTGCGCCCGCAGCGATCCCCTTGGCACACATCACCCCAGCGATCACCCCGCCAATGAGCCCCGGACCAGAGGTGACGGCGACGGCCCCCACATCGCGCAGTGTCAGATGCGCTGCGGTCAGCGCTTCGCGCACGCAGATATCCAGCTTTTCCGCATGGGCGCGCGCCGCGATTTCCGGCACGACCCCGCCGAAATCGGCGTGCAGCGCGGTTTGACCATGCACCACCGAGGAGAGGATTTTGGGCCGGCCATCTGCGTCAATGCGCAACACCGCAGCGGCGGTATCATCGCAGCTGCTCTCAAGTCCCAAGAGGATCAAAGGCTCTGTCATCGCGGCCATGCGTTGCGTGAAAGGTCCAAGGCAGGTAACACCGAATGAGACAGGCAACAACTCTGGATGGGCCATGACCGTCACGATCCTGATCACCCGGCCCGAGCCCGAGGCCAGCCGCATGGCCGCAGAGGTGCAAGCGCTCTGCGGTGATGTTGCTGTGGTGGTCTCGCCGGTGATGCAGATCGCTTATGGTGGGGCGCTGCCCGATCTTACCGGGGATGAGACGCTGATTTTCACCTCGCGACACGGGGTAGAGGGGTTTTGCCGCCTGAGCGCGCGGCGGGATTCCCCCTGCTATGCGGTGGGCGATGCAACGGCAGAGGCGGCAGAGGCCCAGGGGTTGCGCGCTATTTCCGCCGGGGGTGATGCCGGGGCGCTGTTGGCGCGGATCGCAGAGGATGGCGCATGTGGGCCGTTCCTGCATCTGCGCGGGGCGCATGTAGCGGCGGATGTGGCCGGGGCCTTGCGCGCTGCGGGGCATGCGGCGCGCGATGCGGTGGTTTATGATCAGGTTGAGGCGGCGCTGAGCGCCGAGGCGCGGGCGCTCTTGCGGGGTGCGGAGCCGGTGATCCTGCCGCTGATGTCCCCCCGCACGGCGCGGATTTTTTTGGCGCAGGCCGAAGGCGTCAGCGCGCCGCTCTTGATCGCGGCCATAAGCCGCAATGCGGCGGATACGCTGCCAGAGGATGTGGCGGCGTGCGTGCGAATTGCGGAAATGCCGGATTCGCCGGGCGTCTTGGCCGTGGTGCAAGACCTCGTGCAGGTGGCCAAGCGGCTTGAGGGTGGAAAACGACCGCAGTAAGGTCAGATTGACAGGGACGTGTGGTGAGATTCGAAAGGATGGCACAAGGTGGCTGACAAGAAGCAAGCTCCGAAGGAACCGGGTGAGGCAGACATCGTGTCGGATGCTGTGGAGCCGGTCGCGGAGACAGCGCCCGAAATGTCAGAGCCAGAGCAGCCCGAGAGCACAGTGCAGGACGCCTCGGATGCGACAGGGCAGAATATGGATACGCCTGCCACGGAGAGCCAAGAGCCTGAAATCAGTCAAGACGGTGCGCCCGGCGCGATTTATGTCGGGGGCGACACGCCCGAGCCTGAGCCGCTTGCCCAAGACAAACCCGAACCGGTGATCGTGCGCCAAGGCGGGTTCTGGCCGATGTTGCTGGGCGGTGTCGTGGCGGCGGGTGTGGGTGTTGCGGCGGCGCCTTATGTGCTGCCCCCTTCGTGGTTTGCCCCCGAAGAGAGCGGCATTGAGGCGGCGCTTGCGGAACAGGACGCGCGGCTGACCGCCCTGCGCGCTGATCTGGATGGGGTACAAAGCCCGCCGGATTTGAGCGGCGAGATGCAGGGCCTGAGCGAGACACTGACCGCGCTTACTGGGCAAATCGCCGATTTGGAGGGGCGTATCGCGGCGCTAGAATCCCGTCCGGCGACGCAGGGCGGCGGCGTGCCGGCGGCCGAGATCAAGGATTTGCGCGCATCCCTCGCGGCGCAAGCGGCTGAGGTTGAGGCGCTACGGTCGGCGGCAGATGCGCAGGAGGCGGCGGCACGCGATAGCGCAGTGGCCACGCTGCGCCGCGCTGCGCTGACGCAGGTTTTGACCGCGCTCGACACTGGCAGTGATTTCGCCCCGGCGCTAAGCGATCTGCGGGAGACCGGTGCCGAAGTGCCTGACGTGTTGGCCGATCAGGCGGAAACCGGCGTGCCGACACAGGCCGCTCTGATCGAGAGTTTCCCCGAGGCGGCGCGCGCCGCCCTTGCCGCTGCACGAGCCGAAAGTGGCGATGCTGTGGCCGGCGTGGGCGGCTTTCTCAAGAGTCAGCTTGGTATCCGCTCGCTTAGCCCTCAGGAAGGGGATGATCCCGATGCGGTCCTGTCTCGGGCAGAGGCCGCCTTGGCCGAGGGCCGCCTAAGCGATGCCTTGACCGAGATTGCAACGCTTTCCGAGGCCGCGCGCGCGCCCCTTGATGGGTGGGTCGCCGAGGCCACGCGCCGCCAAGAGGCGCTGGCCGCCGCAGAGGCGCTGGCCGAAACAGTGAATTGAACGAGAAAAGGCGAGCGCCATGCTTTGGTCGATTATCAAGATAGCGGTTTTCATTGCCCTGGTGGCGGGCGTGACGCTGGGCGCGAGTTTCCTGCTCGAACTCGATGGCGGTGTGCGGATTGTCATGGCGGGGGTCGAGATCAACCTGACCCCGATCAAGGCGGTGATTGCGCTGGGCGTGCTGGTGTTCATCATCTGGCTTTTGATGAAGTTGACCGGGCTTTTGGTGGCATCTCTCAAGTTCATCAACGGTGATGAAACCGCGCTCTCGCGCTATTTCGATCGCAGCCGTCAAGACAAGGGCTATCGCGCGCTGTCCGAGGGGATGCTGGCGCTGGCCTCTGGTGAGGGCGAGGTGGCGATGGCACAGGCGGCCAAAGCTGAAAAATACCTGCGCAAACCGGCGCTGACCAATCTCATCACGGCGCAGGCGGCTGAGATGGCAGGCAATCGGCGCAAGGCCGAAGAAGTTTACAAACAGCTTTTGACCAATGAGAAAACCCGCTTTGTTGGCGTGCGTGGAATTCTGCGGCAAAAGCTGGCGGAGGGGGATACCGAAACCGCGCTGAAATTGGCCAAGACAGCCTTTGCCCTTAAACCGCGACATGCCGAGGTTCAGGATACGCTGCTTGATTTGCAGGCCAAAACCTCGGACTGGAAAGGCGCGCGCGAGACGCTGAACGCCAAGCTGAAATACGGCAGCCTGCCGCGCGATGTGCACAAGCGCCGGGATGCGGTGCTGGCGCTGTCAGAGGCGCGTGATGTGCTGGATGAGGGCAAGACCATCGAGGCGCGCGAGGCCGCGATCGAGGCCAATCGCCTGTCGCCCGATCTTATTCCGGCGGCAGTGCTGGCTGCGCGCGGCTATATTGACCAAGGCAATACACGCAATGCGCTGCGCGTGATCAACAAGGCGTGGCTGGTGCGACCGCATCCCGATCTTGCGGCGGCCTTTGCCGCGATTGAGCCGAATGAGTCGCCACGCCAGCGTTTGAAACGCTTTGCCAAGCTGCTCAAGGTTCATCCTGAGAACCGTGAAACCCGGCTGTTGGAGGCGGAACTGAATCTGGCCGCAGAGGATTTCCCGGCGGCGCGCCGTGCGCTGGGCACGCTGGCCGAGGTCGAGCCGGATGCGCGCGCGCTAACCATCATGGCGGCGATTGAGCGGGGCGAAGGGGCATCCGACGCGGTGGTCAAGGGCTGGCTGGCGCGGGCGCTGTCGGCACCGCGTGGGCCGCAATGGGTCTGCGATAAGTGTCAGCATATTCATGCTGAATGGGCACCTGCCTGCGAGAATTGCAATTCCTTCGACACGCTTAGCTGGCGCGCGCCCCCCAATAGCCCGATTGCCACGCCCACGGGGCTTGAGATGCTGCCGCTTATCGTGGGCGCGCTGGACGAGCCCAATTCCGAACCTGTGAAGACAGAGGATGACACCGTTCCCGACGCTGAAATCGTAGAGGAAGAGCACATGGACAGGGCCGAAAAATAAGGCTTCCCCCCAGTGCCTTACGATGCCGTCGTGCTACTCTTGGCGTTGTAGCACCGATGCTGATCGCGGGTGGTTTTGGCTTGATCTGAGAAGGAGACCCGCACAATGGCCCTGCAGATCAAACGCGCCAAGATGGGCATTTGCGTTGTCGCTTCGAACGCGATTGGCTGGGCCATGGTATTGATAGGTCTCGGCTCGGCTGCGCAAGCCGAGACTTGGGATGTGGTCTTGCCCATCTTCGAGGAGCGGTGTGTCGCCTGCCACAGTGGCGAATTTGCTCCGCTTGCCCTGCGCCTTGAGACCTACGAGTTCCTGATGAGCGGATCCGAAAACGGTGCTGTGGTGCTTCCAAGTGATGCCGCGGGCAGCCCGCTGATCGCTCGCGTGGAAGGCCGTGCAGAACCCCGGATGCCGCTGGACGGGCCGCCTTTTCTTGACGAGGCGCAAATCGCCCTGTTGCGTGGCTGGGTTGATGCCGGGGCACCTGGCCCCTCGAAACCAACGGAACTGCCGCTTGCTACAGAAGACCCGCTGGCGGACGGTATCGTAACCTATCCCGAGGTTCGGCGCATCTTTGGCCAGCGCTGTATCGAGTGCCATTCTGACAACGGGAAATACGAAACCCCGCCCGAAGCGCTCCGGCTTGACACGCTTGCGGATATTCTGCGCGGCGGCGACCGGATTGCCGTTATACCCGGCAATCCGGTTGCCTCCGAAGTTATGCGCCGGGTGCGCGGGTTGTCTGATCCGCGGATGCCCTTGGATGGGCCGCCGTGGTTGGAAGAGACCGATATCGCCTTGCTTGAGGCGTGGATCGAGGGTGGCGCACGGGATGCTGAGGGCACGCCAGCCCCTATCCCGGTGGGCGGGCGCGTGCGGCTGCGCGGCACCCTGAGTGCCCCGAATGCGGTGGACGGCGCAGTATTTGCCACCCATGCCGGAACTGAAATCCGCGACGCGGTGCAGCAAGGAGACCGTGTTGAATTGCGTGCCAGGATTGCAGCCGACGGTACTCTGGTGGCAGAACGCTTGCGGGCGCGTTAGCGCGCGATCCGCCCCAAGGGCTTGGATATTGTGCTCAAAAACCCCGTGCCGGTTCCGACTTTTGGACAACATGCTCTAGGGCATCGGGACAACGGCGATTTCTTCGGTGCCGGTCAGTGGAAAACGCGCGTAGTCCAATCCGATATCTACAAGCACCGTATCCCCAAGCGCCCTGAGCAGCCTCGCCCGGGTGACATCGCGCCCAGCCGCCTTTAGCGCCTCTGCGAGAACGGCGCCTGCCTCTTGTGCATGGATCTGGATCGGATGCGTCTGCGCCGTGATGGCATCCGAGACAATGCGTGGGGTTTCGATGGCGACCATGATCGTTTGGTCGGGTGCGGCTGTGGTGCTTCGCGCTGCAAGGCTTTGCCACGTGATCCAGACCCTTGCTGCGCTGTTCTGTGGCAGGGGGGAGGCATCGAGCACGACGATATCCTCGGCCTCTTTTGCATGATCGGTCTGCGCGCGGTCTGGTGCGGCCAGTGATAGCGCCAGTGCAAAGGCGCTGCGTTGCGCCGGGTCTTGCGATACGACCAAGATCGGCCTTTGCCCCTTGGTCGCGACTTCCGCTGCGAGCGCTGCGTGCAGCGCATCCCGCGAGGGCGTGATGCCGCGCAGGATGCTGGAATCCTCGTTACCCGAAAGCGCGCCGACAGGTGCCAGAACAGGCAGGCCAAGCTGTGTGAAGGGGTTCACCGCCGCAACTGGCAGGCCGATCACGGCGAGCAGATCGTGCGCCTCGCCGGGCTGTGTTGCATCAACGGGCACCAATTCTATCTGCCGCCCGTAAACGCGGTCGCCGCCCAGCCGCTCTGACAGCGATTTCGCCAGCGCAGCCCTGTAGCCATCGGAAATTTCAGCGGCACCCGGAATGGTGGCAACCCCGATCCGCAGCCTGTCGGATAGCACGCCGCGCCTCTGGATTTCGTGCAGTCGGCCCAGATAGGCACGCAGGGTGTCTGTCTCGGCGCGGTTGAGCGCGTAACGCGGCATGAGGCGGCTGAGCGGCCTGCCATCCACTGCGATACCTTCTGTTACCGCACGGTGGAACGTATCGGCACCGTATCCCGGCCTGTCAGCGGAGGCCACCGAAAGACGCGACCATTCGATTGGCGGCACGTCGCCCTCGATTCCCCCCTGCCCGTCGCGCCCGTGGCAGGTGTGGCACGGAAAACGGATAAGACTGCGTTCGCCAGCCGGATCGGCGACAGCGGCTTGGCCGGTGAACATCTCGTGCCCGTCTTGCGCCATGCTGGCCGTGCCAAGAAACAGCAGCGCTGCCAGAAAAAGCCCCCTCACCGGATCAGCGATGCGACCAGATCTGCCAATTCTTGCGCCTCGGGTATGGATTGTGACCTGTAAAAGCGTTCCGACTGCAAATCCCCGACAATAAACACCGGGTCATGAAGGACGATATTGGCGAAATCTGCATCGAACGCTGCCAGAAGGCGCGACACCTCGCCCGGCGTGCCGGTCAGCCATGACCAGCGCTCACTTGCGCCAAAGGTGTCTGCCGCTTTGCGCATATGGGCGGGCGTGTCGCGACCCGGGTCGATGGTGATTGACAGCAGCCGCACCGGCGCATCGATCGGCAGCATATCGTCCAGTTCGGCCATCACGTCATTGCCGATTGGGCAGATCGACTCGCAGGTTGTGTAGTTGAAGTTGATCACAAGCATCTGCCCATCGGTCAACGGGCCGTGGAACGCCTGCTCTCGGGCATATTGGTCAATCAGCGTCACCTGCGGCATCGCCAGACGTTCACGGGCAAAATCCGCCGTTGCAGGCCCATCGGCCAAAGCGGGGGCAGCGGCCATAAAAAGCGTAAGAAGCGCTGTGCGGATCATGGAGTTTCCTTCTCGGAGCGTGCCTTGAGGATGAGAGCAGAGCGTAGCGCCAAGCCTTGCGGCAAGTCGCGGGGCTGTACCACGAATGGCCCTTCATGCGGCAAGGTCAGGCGCGCCCGCAAGAGACCGGCCGCGTCGGCGGTTGCCGTCGCCTCGACCATCGTGCCCGAGAGCATGCTTGGCACCATCAGGTGCAGGCCGGGCACTGGTAGCGGGCGGTCGTCGGGGCCCGTCACCTGGAATACGAGGTCAAAGGGTTCCCCGGCGACCGGGACTTGGGCACCCTCGCGCACAAGCCGTACCGGGGTTAGGGCATGCTGTTCGACGAAGCCGCGAACATGAAAGGGCACGCAGGTTGAGAGTTGGCCCGCGAAGGTTGTTAGAATCAGTTCGCGCGCGCCCGCATCAAAGGCCCATACTGTTTCGAAGACGCCGGTTTCCACCTCTTGAAAGCTGCGGTCGATCACCTGAAGCGATTGCGGAATACCACCGCGCAAGCGGATCGAGTCCATCGGCGGCATCTCGACGGTCGAGGCCAACTCGCCTACCAACCAGCCGGTCTGAAACCGCGGCTCGACCGCGATGACCTGTGGCGAGGGAAAGAGCGGCACCAGCAGCCCATCTGTGCCCTCGGGCCGCTCGGTCTTGGCCCCAAGGTCGATCTTGCGCAGCACGGCCGCCTTGCCCAGTGCGACAGTGGCGAGATCAATCGCACCAAGAAAGCCGCCATCATGGCTGAGGATGAAGGCGGCGTTATCGGTAAAGGTGACCTCGCTGACGCTGGCATCGGCCAGTTCCACGGATTGCACCACGCGGCCAAGTGCAAGGTCGATCAGCGCCACAATGCTATCGCCGGGGGTATAAGCCAGAGCGATACGCGCATCGGGCCCGGTTTCGATTCGGGCGAATGTCTTGCCAAGTGGGATCGTCAGTGGCGCATCGGGGGCATCGGCATAGCGCATCTCGGCCTGCGGGGCGTCGCGCAGAACGGCCAACAGGCCGGTATCGCCGACGATGCTCAGGTCTGCCACGGGGCTGGAAAAGGTGGTGTTCAGGATGTCTCGCCCGGTTGCCCCGTCAAGCAGAAACGCTGCGCCCGCTGGTGTATAGGCGGCGATACTGTCGGTTTCAGGATCGCGCGGACGGGTCAGCGTAACCGCGTCAACACCCAAGCGCCGCGTCTCGCGCAGGGTGCCGTCTGGTGACAGGCGCATCACCTGCCCTGCACGATCCCCAGCCCAGAGATCACCCGTGCGCGCCGTGACCAGCGAGGTAACACCGGGCAGCCCCTCGGCCAGCACATGCCGATCCGGGCCGGTCAGGCTGGCGGCGAGAATGATCCCGTCATTGGGATAGCCCACGTAAGCCCGCATTTGTCGTGCGCTGGTGGCGACAGAGGTGGGTGCGCCATCAAGGCGATGCGCGGCGACCAAGTTCGAGGAATAGAAGTTTAGCTTGGGATCAACCACGCTAAGGCTTGCATCGCTGTTGTAGGTGGCCAGCAGGATTCCGTTCAGGTCGACAGACCCAAGCGGTGTTCGACGGGTCGCGCGGTAGTTTTGTGCAGCCCTTTCGCAGCCGGGATTATCCGCAGCCACGCCCCGCACCCAGCCCAACAAATCCACGCCGCGCGGTGGCAGGCCAGTTACGGGATCCGTAAGTTGGACGCGCAGGCGCACGGGTTTCCCGTCATCTGCGGTGGTGGGCGCGCCGGTGATAGGGTCGTGCAGGGTCAGCGCCGCAGTAAGGCTGGCCTGCGCCCTGCCTTGCCCCGTCGTGGCCAGTACGGCCAGCAGAAGGGCGATCAGCGGCGCGCGCTGCATGATGTCGCCTTGGGGTCGCGGGCCTGCGCCGGTGTCAGCACGTCGAGCAGCCCCCAAACCCCACCTGCACGCAGGTGTAGCGGGCCGTCAAACCACAGGTAGCAGCCCGGCTCGACCACTTTGGTCAGCGACGCCGTGATCGCCTTGCCCGGAGCGAGCAACGCGGCACGGGGGAAACCAAAGCCCGGAAACAGATCGCTGTAATCCTGCGCGATGGTGGCGAAGGCACGCTGGCGCGCGCGACCGCCCGGATGGACCACGTGCACCACCACCTCTTCGCCCGCCACAGCTCTGAGAACCGGCATCGGTGCCTTGGTCGCGGTTGGGATTTCAGTTGGTTTCAGTTTCCAGAAGGCTGTGCCAAAGTCTTTTTCATTGAGGTTATAGTGGGATTCGACGGGCCCAAGATTGGTATCCCGCAGCCGCACATGGAATGGCTCGCTAAGATAGCTCACGCCCTTGTCGCCCCAATCGTAGCTGTCATCACAGATCGCGCAATCCTTGACCAGCCGCTCATTCGAGCCCCCGAGCGCCCAGATATCGGCGGTGTCACGGTCGCGCTGGTTCAACCCGTCCTGCCAGAACAAGGTGAATTGCCGGATCGGGTGGCTGCCTGCACCATCCGGACCGCGGGCGCGCAGTGTCGCGTGCCACATTGGTGGCCAAGCGCTGCGTGCGCCGGCTGGTGGCACGATCACGTAATTCTCACACAGGAGGCGGATCGTGCGGTTCGGCAGGCGCTCAAGCTCGAGCCAGCGGCGCGCCTGAAGCTCGCCCAGATCATAAAGGCGGAGCTGCGGCGCGATGCTGGTGCCCGGTGCCACGAGCCTGTTTTCACAAGCCTCGAAGCGTATTTTGCGGCCACGGACATCGCCGATAGAGGCGTTTTGTGGCACCACGGTAATGGCCCCGATCAACCCATGCGTCGGATGCCCGATCACATCGCCGAACGATTTGAGCGGCAGTGCGCCATAGGCATAGGGAATGAAATGCGTGACAAGTTGACGCTTGATAATCCCAAGACTGTCCGGGCTGGGCACAAGGCGCTCTCGGTCGATCTCGAACCCGTCGATTATGTCTGCCAAGCGACGGTCAAGGTCAGCTGGTCGCAGATTGGGGATGCGGTTCAACTGCCCGAGCGAGTCTCGGAGCAGGGTATCCCCCGGCAGAACCACGCGGGCCTCGCCCGACATTTGCGGGACACGGCCTTCGAGTTGGCGCAAGGTTCCCTGCGGGAGACGCCCGATATCGCGGAGCTGCCCGTCGATCGCGGGCACGCGGATTGGGGGGTCAACCTCGGGTGTGGGTTGTTGCGGGACCTCCTCAAGAGTTGTGCGCAGGCGTGAGATGGCCCCGTCGCGCTGGTCACGTAATTGTAGCAACTGATTGCCAAGAAGGGTCGGCGCGTTGCCCGAAGGGGCCGCCAGCGGAAGCGCGGCTATGCCCTCGGGGATCGTGATGCCACGGCCCAGATCACCGAGGAAATCGGCGGTTTGAGGGGCCAATGTTTCGGACAGGCTTGCGACAAGCGGCGTGGGCAGCGTGTAGCGATAATCGGCATAGGCAAGACCAGCGTAGAACTGGAACTGCTCAATCTCGGCAATGCGTGGCCGTTTTAGCCGATCGGTGCGGTCGCGGATCGACAGGGTTGGGTCGCGCTGATCGGCGGGAATACCACTGAGCGCCCAGATCGCATTGTTCCCAAAGGGCCGGCCATAGCTGCTCTGCCGCGTCAGGATCGGCAAGGGCAGCGTCACCGCGAGCCGTGCGGAGGGCACCACGTCTGTGCTGCGGTCGCTGTCGGCGTTCATCTCGTGCGGTGTGTTCTCTTCTTCCGAAGCAGCCTCCCATGGCCGCTCGACGTTGAGCGAGGTAATGCCGGGCATGCGCGCATCGCCTGTGCCGTCCGCAAGACCCGGAATGCGCCCGTCTTGGTAGCGCAGCGCATTGAGCAAGGTCACGAAAACGCAGTCACCGGCGTTCACGTTGATCACCAGCGGCTCTGGCTTGTCATAAAAGCGGCGGACGGCGTCGATCACCCGAGAGAGCGGGATCGCTTCCCAGTTCGTGCGCAGTTCGAGATCAAGGTCGGACACGCTTTGCGGCATATCGGGATTGATCAGAACTCGCGGATCGACAAGCGCAAAGAACAGACCGTCAGGATCGTTCAAGCTTGTGCTGTAGTTGGTGCCCGCCTGCCCCGGAAACACCGTCTCGGCTTCGATGGCGACGATGGCAGTATAGACGTTGGGGGCGTTGCGCGGGCACTCGGCGACTGGCTGGTAATCGGGCACCTCGGTCTTGCCACGAAAGAACAGCTCAAGCTGGTTCAACTCGGGCCGCAGAATCGGGCTGCGCTCGGGCACCGGAAGCTGAAGCCGTTTGAGCGCCCGATCTTGGCGCAGCTCTGGCAGCGCTCGCAAGGTGCGTTGTGCCTCATCCTGAAACCGCTCGAGCGGAACGATCAGCGGCTCTGGTGTGGCGGCGGTGTCTTGATCCGGTGCGGCATCAAGGGTGCCGAGATTACGCGGCAGCGCCCGCAGTTGCGGATCAGTCGACAGCTCTGGCAAGCGCTTGACCGCTTCGTCGAGTGGAGCCAAGAGGAGGCGCGTGCTGTCACGCAACAGGGCAGGTGGCGGCGGCGCATCGGGATTGTCGCGTACCAGCGGCTCGACCTCGGCGATGAACCGGTCGACCTGTTCCAACAGCGTGACATATGCAAGGTAATTGCGATTGTCCGCCGCAACCCGGATCAGCCCCCAGGCCCCATTCCAAAGCGCATCCTGCGATCCGAAGTGATACGGGGTGTCGGACACGCGCGTGCGAAGCACCAATTGCTCGCGCCGCTCGCGCAGCAAATCCAGCAGCGTTTGCACCGAGGTAATGCGCCCGGGCGCAAAGCGGTTGCGGCTCACTTCCTCGCCCAGACCACTGAAATTGTTGTCATAGAGAAAGGCGGCGCGGAACTCGAAATGCTCTGATATGCCGATTTCCTGTGCGGCGATGCGCCCATCGGCGTTGAAGCATTGCGCAAGCTGCGCCTCGATATCCGCCCAAAACTGCCGTTGCGAGGAACCCGCAGGCCAATGGTTGGCCCCATAGGCAGCCCATTGGCGATATTCGTCGGGTCGACCAGCCCGAGCCATGCGCACGCTGCTGGCTGCGCCCTCATTGGTTTCGCAGGTTCGCACCAAGGTCTCGCGCGGGGTGATCGGCTCGCGTTCCGAGGTTGCGCTTGGGAACATCTGGTCGATATTGCGGGGCAGTGTCATGCCCTCAACCGTAAAGGTGTGCTGCACCTCTTGCGCGCCCTGGATCAATCGGAACTGCAAGGGTTCGTTATCGAGCGCCTGAAAGATTGGCGTTGCCGGGTCTTGGTGCAGCGCGCTCAGCATGACATTCGCCGGATCACCGGGTTCACCTGTCTTTTGGCGACTGATCTCGCAGCGGTCTGTCACGCCGTTGAGCAGGGGGGTCACCCAGTCCTCGACACGCGGTGTAAGTGCACAAGATGATCCCGCACGGGAATCCTCGCCCAATCGCAGGGGAAAGGGCTCTCCGCGATAATTCACCAGATATGGATCGTGGTGGTCGACCGAAATGCTCTCGGGCCGGGCGGGTGGCGAGACGGGGCTGGCCAGCAGCGCCTCTGGACCGGGGGCATGGCCCGCCGCCTTGGCGCGGTAATCGGTCATGTAAAGCTGGAGGAAATCCGGTGCCGAATAGTCTGTGCCGTGATAGTTGACAGTAACCTGATCAAGAAGCGCGGGCGCAAGGCCAGCCTGATGCGCCGGATCACCCGGACGGCCCGCCGCAAGCCAGGCCGGTGGCAGATCGCCCATGGCACCAAACCAGCCGGTTCCATCCTTGGCCAAGGCGGAATCGCAGATATCAGACATGTCCTGAAGCCGCGCATCAACCTGCACCGAGGGCGCGCCGCTGGCCTCGAGCGCGGCGGCGCGGGCACCATGGCGCGCCTCACAGGCGAGGGTCAGCATGCCCTTCATCGCCATCGTGTCACCGCCCTGAAGCGCTTTTTCAACAGCCTCGACGGGCACGTTATTGCGCGGATCGTAGAGCAGCGCGAAATCAGCGATGGATACCGCGAATTCACGGTAGGTCAGCACATCGGTGTCGACCGGAAGCAGGTCTACGATCACCTTGCGTGCCCCGACATCCTGCGGCCCCGCTGTAACCAACTCGCGGTCGACGCGTGGAGCGGTGCAAGAGACCTTGCCCGGATCGCAAATCTGGGCGATCTGCGGCTCAATCACCAGCGCGGTGTAAAACCCGTGTTGCTGGATAGAGGACGGACCGAAATGGTCATGGCTGAACACCGTGCGAAGGGTGCGATCAGCCTTGCCTATGCCACTGCCGTCATCCGGCGCGCGCGTGTCCGACAGGATCGGATCGGCGAACCACCGTTGCGTCGTGGTCTGAAACAACTCGCGATACCCCGACAAGGGGAGTGTCCAGATCTTGTGATCATAGGCCTCGCTTACCTTCCAAAGCCCGGTCTTTGGGTCCTTTGCACATAGGTCGCCCTTGTCGCCGGAATATTCCCGCATCAACAGCTCACCGGGACTACGGCTGAAACTGACATCTGCAATGGACGCGGTGTTTTTGGCCGCACAGATGCGCGCTGCGATTTCGCCCGGCGCAAAAGTACCGTCCTCGTAGTTGAAGCCGTTGCTCGACCCGTCCGAGGCGGTGACGTCAAACTTTACCAGATGGATGTGCTGGCCGATGGTGTCGGTCGGAGTTTTGACCTGAAAATCGTCGAGTTCCAGCTCTTTGGGCAACTCGTTGGTGTGGCGAAATTCGATGCATTCGCCCGAGAGTGCGCGAAAGAAGAACGGCTCTTCGCTGGCTGTCACTTTGGGTGAAATGCGACCGCCGCCCTTTTTGTAGCTGTCCGAGCCGGGATAGCCATCCGCCGGATGGGTCAGAACGTTGATCCGCGCCTGCGGGTCATGCCAGCCTGCGCGGTTGGTGATCATATCCACCTGCACCGCCGAGCCCTCGTAGCGGCGGTATCCGATGACCGCTGGATCGGGCGTAAACTCCACAGACTTGAGACCCTTGAGAAACGGATCACTTTCAAACACATGGGCACCGCGTTCGATCACCCGCGCTGTCGCACCATCCATGTAGTAGAGCGTGGGAGGGCCGTTCGGAAAACGGTCGGTGCGTTCGTGCTCGACCCAATTCGAGACTTCGGCGTCGCCTGCATCCGCGCCGCCAACCAGCGGTTGACCCGCTGAAACGGTCAGGATTGGAAAGCTGGCCCCACCGGAAACAAAGCTGTAGTTGTCCGCGTCAATCCGCGTGATCTGGCCAAAAGCCGAGGGCGCGCCACACGGATCAGCGAATGGCGCGCCAGGTTTGGCGGGCGCGCCGTTGACGGTAAATCGCTTGGCTCCGCCCTGTGTCGGATATCCGCCATCCGAGGGCTCGAACAGCGAGCTGCTGCCGTCCGGTGCCAGCACCGTAAGCGCCGTGCCATCCGGCAGAACACCGTTGTGGTGAAAGGCCATGGCCGAGCGTTCGATCGGCTCGCCATCGTATTCCAGCAGGTCGATCGTGAGGGCCTTGAGCTTCATGGTCATGTCGCCAAGCGATAGCGCTGTGGCAAGGATCTGCGATTGCAGCGCCTCGCGCTGTCGCAGCGCAGGATCTGCCAGCGCCGAGGCAAGATTGCTCGTGCCGGGATCAGCCGCAAGACGGTCTGCCACGCTTTGCGGCACGGTAAAGGGCAAGGCGCGGGTGCTGTCATCGGTGACCACATGGCGCGGCATGCCGCCGTCGAGATAGTCACCCGTCACCATATCGCCATCCAAGGCGCGGGCGATGTCCATCGGTGCCTGTGGTGGGCGGTGGCCCGGTTGGCCTGCGATGTAGAACGGATAGCCTGCGAACGTGGTGATCTCGCTTACTGGATCGGCAGATACGCCGCCCTCTTCGTCAAGTTTCGCCACATCCATGGGATAGCTCGGCAGCACTGGCCAGGCCTGTCCCGGCAACGGTACAATCGCTGGCACTGGTGTGCCGACGTTCTGTGGGCCAAGCCCAGCTGACGGCTCTATCCAACGGCCGGTCGCCTGATCAACCGATCCTGGCCGTTTGCGCGCCTTGATCTTTTCACCCATCTCGGCCAGCGACAGGACCGGTTCCCATTGCCCGTCTGGAAGTTTGCGAGAGCCATCCTCGAGCACGTCATGAACGCGCCAGAGTTCCCACATCCCTTGGGCAAAGTGCGGATAGAGATGGCAATGAAAGATCGAATCCCCCACCGTCCGGTTGCGGTTGCCTGACCCCAGCGTCTCGTACCAACCTTGCTCGCCCTGCGTGCCGCGATGATAAACCTCCATCCCGCCACCGTAGATGTCGTAGGAAAAGCCCTGCTGCGGTGCGACGGTCTGGCTGTCCAGATACGCGCCACGATTGCCGTCATTGCCCGCAAACCATTGATGCGCGTGAAGATGGAAGACATGCGTCTCCTTTGGTCCGGCATGGAAATTGCGGAAAACCACCGGATCGTTGAGATAGGAATGATGCACGTTTGACGGATCGTCGCTGTAATGCTCGAGAAGAGCGGGATCGCCATTGGCCCAAGAGGTCAAGAAGAATTCCTCATAGAGGCATTCCTGGCAATTGGCGGCGGGGCCGATGCCTTTGCGGTTGGCAAGCAGCATGTCCCCCATCCCGCTGGCCCCGTAATTGATGGCGAACCCGTCGCGGACCCCGGAAAGCTGGCCCGCACCAAAGGCGCCCAGTTCCTCGAAGTTGCGCGGATAAAAGGTTTTCAGCTCGTCATGGAAGAAAACCGAGAATTCTCGGAAGGCGAGCGGGCGGCCCGCTTCGCGATCTTCGCGATACACGATGGCGTTGAGATCGGAATGGACCACCTCGAACACGCCTTTGGCGAAATACGCATTCGGGTCTTCGTCGCGGAGTGCCGCGTCGGCGCGATCCACACGTGCCAGCATGTTCAACAAAGGCAATGGGCGGCCCGAGATGGGATCGCGCTCCACCACCTCGTAGCGAGATGGATCATCAATATCAGCGGCGCGGATCGCATGGCGCACGGCGTTTTCCGCAGCCCGCCATACTGCCCGGAACGCGCCTTGCGTCACCTGGCTGCGATACCAGCGTGATGCGGATGGTTCGGCCATGACAGCCCCAAAAAGCCCGTGCGTCAAGCTGCCGCCATCGCCCTGTCCGCCCGAGGGCGCGCCGGTGCTTGCCATAAAGAACGGGCCCTCACGTTCGATCATGTAAAAGCAATCGATGGCCGCGCCCGGTTTGATCGCGGCAAGACCCTTGCAGGCATCAGGAGCCTCGATCATCTGGCCGTCCCGTAACCCAAAAGATGTCAGTCCCTGAATGGCCAAATTTGCGCCGCGCGTCATTGGCCAATTGCCATCAGCGCTGGGTCGCGGAGAGCCGTTTGCCGGTCGACAAGACGCCTCATCATGATCAAGCTGCCCGGAAACGGTCTCTTCTGACACTGCGGCGCGCAGGCCATGCAGCTCTGCGCCATAGGGCATGCCCGGCTCATCTGCACGGGTCTTGCAGAATGTCTCGGAAAATCCCGGTGCCTCTGCGCGTAGCGCATTGCCTAATCTGATATGAAGAATGTCACCGACATTGGCGCGTAGCGTCAATGGTCTGGGCCGCTTGCAATCGCGCAGGCGGACCTTGCCGGGGGCAAGGTCAGTGCCGTGGCTTTCGATGCCGAGGCCCATGTCGCATTGATCGGCTGTCAGCGCCTTGACCGGGGTTGCACTGCTGACAACGTCCCGCCGGAGCGCATAGATCATCCCGTACGGGTTGAAGCTGCCAAAGCGGTTGTAAACCATCATCTGGTCAAGCGCGACGATATCCGCACAGAGCGTGCGAGCGAATCGAGCAGCGCCTTCCGCTTGATTGACGGTGTCGTGGATATTGCTGCACTCAATAGGCTTTTCTAAATTTCCCTGTTGTGCCAATACTTTACTTGGAAAATTCAGCAGCATCGCAACCGAGAGCGAAATACAAGCGAAGCGATTAAAATTACTAAAAATTCGGTCCACCGGAATCTCCTGATAAACTGAAAATATTCTGCAACCTATCACATAAACTTGATTGCAAAAACCCGCATTGCGTGTTTGGACCCGCCCGACTTCAGTTTGGGCAAGCGCTCTTGCAGCAGAGTCTTGAGAATGTTCTGAAATTCCTGCTCATGTCCTGCGCTGACCTGACCGTAGAACCATGGCCCGGAAAGCAATGCCGAACGGCTTGTTGAAGAGGCGGCTGCTCTCCTCAGAACCTCTGAACTTTGCGGCGGGTGTGGCGTTTTCATTCTCGTTATGACGCCTGAGGGGCTGCAAACAGAATCGGTCAACCACCTGTAATCGCGGATGAATCGCCACTTTCCGTGAAGACAGGCGAACCAGCCCATCAGTGTCGCGCAGACTGACCACTGACATCTGATAGGCTGACCGCTTTGCGATGGTCGCTAAGCTGTAGTGTCTTGCTCATCCACGACGGTAATCCTGTACTCACGCAGAGTATCGACGTTCCAGGTCAATGGCCCGTGCAACGGGTTGGTCAGGAAAAGCTGCAGTGTCCAACTGCCAGCGATGGCAGGTGCGCGGAATTCAAGTAGCTGGCCGCTCGTCGCTGTCTCGGCAATGACGATCACCTCTAAATGCGGCAGCACGCTGGCATCGCATTCCCAAACGGCCAGAACGTCATCGCCGGCCTGAAGTTCGGCGCATTTGATCGAGATCGTGATATGCTGCCTTGTCGCAACCGTCTGCGGGATCGTTTCGGGCGCCAAGGCCGACCGATCTGAAACTGCTGGAGCTTTTGGCAGGGCAAGAGCGTGACGCACCTCGCCTGCAAGCGCGGATATCGTATCGGGACGAAAATAGGTGCCGTGCCCCCCTGGCAATATCCGGCAGGTGGGATTCACAAAAAGCCGATTCCAGGCGGGCCAAGGATCAATATTTCTCAGAAAGGGATTATAGTCCTTGCTCTCGGCACCAAAGAGCAACGTGGCCTGCACGGGCAAAGCCGGAACCTCTATCCATTCCATTGCTATGAAGCCTTGCACATCTATAGCGTTGAAAACCAAGTTGCGGGCCAATTCCCCTGCGATTGCTGCCCCTTGGCAATTGCCGCCCACTGTGCACGGCCTGTCGCGCAGATAGGATGCCAGGTCGTTGGCATAGGATGCTGCAAGCGTTCGGTTGTGCCAAGTGGTCAGGGATTCTCTTCGGATCACCGTATTCAAGGACCGCATGCCGATCAGGGGCTGATCTGGCCCAAGGGCCTCTGCCAGTGCCGGGAATTCGATCGCGCTATTGAAAACCCACAAGAGTGGCGGTTTGCTGCCAGCCTCGTTTGTGATTGCGATGTGGTTAAAGGCCCCGAACTTTCGGCCCGGCCATGGTTCCACAAAATTGCCAATGACCTTAAGCCAGTGTTCACACCTATGCGTGTCGCTCATTCTATTTCTCGATCAGATAATCATCTATCAGCACAGCATCCAAACCTGACGTCGCAAAAACGGCGAGAGCGTCTTCTACTGAATGAATGATGGGCTTGCCCATGATATTGAAGCTTGTGTTCAGAACGATGGGCACGCCTGTCAGCGCGCCAAAGGCTTGCGTCAAATCATGCATCCACGCTGCGTTTGTTGGTGACACGGTTTGCAACCGTCCGGTTCCATCCTCGTGAACGACGGCAGGAACACGCGCCATTCCAGCGGCACGCCACGGCAATGTCACCGACATATACGGAGAAGGTTGTGGGCGCTCGAACCACTCTGACACCTGGTTCTCTGCAATCACTGGGGCAAAAGGGCGATACGGCTCACGTCCCTTGACGCAGCGATTAATACGACCCTTCATATCTGGTGATCTTGGATCAGCAAGGATGGATCGGTTGCCCAGGGCGCGCGGGCCAAACTCTGCCCGCCCGCGCATCACGCCGATGATCTTGCCTTGAGCCAAATGCTTGGCAATCTGTCCCGCGCTATCGCCCGAGATATCGCTGACATGGCCCAACCCTTGTAAATGGGACAGGCGCCCCACGGCCTTTGGTGCCGAGGAGCTGCCCAAGTAGGCCGAACCGTTAGAGACAGGGATGCGGGTTTCACCCGTTGTTTGCATCCAACTGAGCATTGCCGCACCAATCGCGTTGCCATCATCCGCAGGTGCGGGCGGCACAAAGACACGCTCAAAGCCGGTGCGCCCAACAATGGTTCCGTTGTAAGACGAGTTTAACGCGCATCCACCGCTGAGGATCAGGGTTCCATCAGACCCCTCAAGGCAAGAAGCCAAGATCTGGTCGGTGAGATCCGCAAAAACCGCCTGACCGCTTGCTGCCAGATCAGCAGCCTGCAACACGGGTGCTGTATCGCTTCGGCCAAACTGAGACAGCGTTTCATGCGCCTTCACAAGAATGGTGTGATCGGCAAATCGCAGACGCCCCTGCTCCACGCTCAAGACCGAGGCCAGAACCTGCTGCAGCTCGGCCTTGGGAGTACCAAAAGCTGCCAGCCCCATGACTTTCCATTCTTCGCCCAAGCGCCAGTCAAATCCGCATAGGGTGGTCAGCCACGCGTAAAATGTCCCAAGGCTGCCGGGCCCCCAAGACCGCCACCGGCGCTTGAGCCGTCGGTCGCGCAGATCAAACAAGGAGACTGCCCCCACCTCACCTTCGCCGTCGATCACAAGGCATGCGGCATCGCTGGCCGTGGCGAACACAGTGGCGGATACGGCGTGACACAAATGATGATCAAAACGGCGTATCTTTGGCATCGTAGAGGCAAGGCGCAGACGCAATAGCGTGGCACCGGCCCCACGCTGGGCTGCTGATTGCAGCTCTCGCAGCCATAACCCGTCTGTAGCGGGCAGTAGGACGTTGGATAATGTGACAGGCACGTCAGCCTTGACGTGTTTCCAGCTTGTGGCAACCTGTAAGCTGTCGGTTTCTGGGTCAAAGCCGATGGACGACAATGCCGATTGAAGATGCGTCACATGATCCGGGGCGATGCCCCAGGCGCGCTTGTCTTGCATAAATCGCTCGGTCGCTTCGGCAAAAACAACGCGGCCCATTTCATCAACGATTGCAAGGGCAGGATCGTGCCCCGAGGTCGAAAGGCCAAGATGGTACTGTCCCATCAGGCTTCTATACGCCCCGCGATCTCTCGTACAAAGGCGCCCAACGTGTCATGCGCAAAGATGTCCGCAGGATCAATTTCCACTTGAAACTGATCCTCGATTTCACCGCTGAGCAGAACGGCCTCGATTGATTGCAGGCCAAGATCCGTAAGGACAGAGTCTGCCGTAATTTCCATATCGGCAGCCTTCGTGCGAACCTTTATTTGTTCAACAGCGAATGCAAGCACCTGCTCTTCAATAGACTGAGGCATTCTTCTTACTTTCATGAGGAGAGCACGCAGGGCAACGCCGAGAGTGCTACGGTTTGTGACATCGGGAAATAGCGCTGTCCTTGGTTTACAAGGGATAGGTTGGGAAACCGCTCGAACACGGCAGGAATCGCGCGTCGGATGATCAATCGCGATAAGGCTGCACCAACACATCGGTGCATGCCCTGCCCAAACGACAGATGCAAGGCCCCCGGGTTGCGGTCACGGTTGATAGCCTGAAGTGTGAGCCGCGCTGTATCTCCGGCTTTCATCGCCATGCCGGCCAGCTCAAGATCAGCGCGAGCCATGCGGTAGATATACTTGGGGCTTGCGCACAGGGCTATCAGCTCTTCCAGGCGGGTAGAAATCCAGTCTGGCGTCTCGATGTTGGCGCGCTCTTCGACCGGGTCCGACAGAATCAGATGCAATATATTTGCAAGGGTGTGGGACAGATTGAAGCTGGCCCCGTAAAGCACCAAGACAACCGCTTTGAGATCATCGGTTGAAAACCCCTCGGGGGGCTCTGCCAAAAGATCGCTGAGAAGTGAGCAGTTTGCGGTAGTGGGCACTGTCATCAGCGCCATCGCTTCGTTGAACTTTTCCTGAACGGCCAAAAGATCCCGCATCGACAGCCATGGCTCGAGAACAGCCTGAAGCTCTGGCGCCAGACGCTCAAACTGCGATGGATCGGACGGGAACACGCCAAGGATTGGCGCAATCACAGTCTGGCGCAATAGATCGGTGAAGCCGGTGACCAGATCCGGATTGGGCATGCGCGTCAGGTTGTCGAGCGCGTCGGCGATGGCCGTGTCCGCTAGATCTGTCCAGTCTTGCAGCCGCGTTGCTCCGAGGCGTCTGCCAATTGCGGTGCGCAGGGCTTCGTGGCGCGGGCCATCCATGAAGAACAGGGCATTCTGCGATATTTTAACCGCTATCGTCAGATCGCGCCCACTGTGCTGGGCTAACGTCGATAGGTAATTGGTCATCTGCGGCGGCGAGAAACGATCATTGTCGCGCACCACCTCATGGGCCAGCGCGGTATCACGGATATCGCACAGCCGCGAGGTGGCCCGATGCGATCCTTGCGCCGTTTCGCAGGGCAGCGCAGTAGGGGCCTGCATCATGGGGGTTTGAACAAAACTGCATTGCTCTTTGTTCAGCACAATGCTCGGGAAACGACGAGCCAATGCAGGGATCGACTGCGCAAAGACCATCTCGCTTAGGAACGATCCGGGGCATTTATGCGCGCCGCTGCCAAAGCTCATGTGCCGCACGCCTGATTTGGTGTCACTGCGCAGGCAGCTGTTGGTTTTGACGATGTCCACAACCGCCGCTTGCCCTTTGTGGAACGGGCACCCGGCGATGGTGGTCGCCTTGGGTGCGACCCGTACAAGGGTGCGCGTTGATTGATAAAGGCTAAGAAGCCGCGGCAACTCGCGCTCGGCCCAGCCAGGGCGCGCCGCGTCTTGCCAGTTGCGGGGTGGTCCGGTCAGCAGACCGTAGAGTGCAAAAGCAACAGACTGTGTGGCCGAGTTCGAGCCCACTAGAATTCCCAGAACCAGATATCTTGCGTCAAGCCCCGCAGGCAGATCGGAGCGCCGCCGATAGAGATACTCGATCAGCGTTTCGGGCTTGTCGGGGCTTTGATGCTCTGAAGGATCGGGAAAGGTGCGGATCAACAGACCCACCGCATGTTCGAGTTTGCGCAGAGTGGGCACGGAAAGATAAGGTTCGGTCAGCCGCTGAACCGTCTCGATGGCTCTGAAATGCGCCTCACTTTCGTCGATCTTGAGGCCAAACATCTGCGGCATGACCCGCAAAAACAACGGGATCGTGAAATTGGTGACCAGATCGGGCTTGGGCGCTGCTGCAAGCTGTGCAAGCGCATGGGAAACCCCAGCGTCCAGCATATCTGCCCAGTGCTTCAGCCCGTCTTTGCTGAAAAAGGGCGCAATGACGCGGCGTGTCTTAAGATGATCGTCACCCGTCATGGCAACAAGCGTATTTGCTGACAGGCGGTTGAGGTTTTCGAGCTTGATATCGCTGTTGTCTGACAGGGCTGCAAGATATTGGTCGATCCGAGGCAGCTCTAGGTCCCGAAGCACTGCTGCCGCATCCGATGGGGTGCTGAAAAACGAGGTAGGATCTGCCCAGATGTTGCCGCGCATGGCCGTTATTCCCGCCTGAGAACATCGTTGGGGTTGGCGACATAGGTGTCTGCCAAAACTTGACGGCGTATCTTTCCACTGCTTGTCCGAGGTAATTCACCCCGTGGCAGAATACGAATATCATCAAGTTTTATGCTGTACGTGCCAGTAACCGAGCGGCGGATAGCCGACACAAGCTGACGGTGGTCGCGCTGCGGCGTCATGCCTTGCCGAACCTCGATAAACAAAGCCGCATGGCCATTTGGCGCACCGGGCGGCACAAAGACGGCGGCCCCCATTGGATTAAGCGCGGTATCCTCTTTTGCCGCCAACCATTCAATCTCTGCTGCGGCGACATTCTGGCCGTTCGTGATGATGATGTCTTTCAGACGCCCGCTGATAAGAAGAAACTGCCCCGAGACCCGTCCGAGATCCCCCGTGCGCAGCCACGTTTCGCCATCCGCCGTTTGCACGAAGGTTTGCGATGTGTCCTTAGTCTGGCCAATATATTCCGCAGCGGCAGATCCCCCGCGCAACCACAACTCTCCTGTCGCACCCTCGGGCAGGACATGGCCACTATTTGGATCGCAAATCCGGATGTTCGCGCGCGTTTCCGCAGATAACAGACAAGGCGCGACGGTGGAGTTGGAAAGCGTGGCCTCGGTTGCCGGGATACCCGGCTCTCCGGCGATGAAGAGCGTGTATTCTGCCATGCCATAGCAGGCAAAGGCGGCTTTTGGATCAAGTCCTTGCTTTGCGAACCGGGTCGAGAAGCGCCCCAAAAGGTCTGCGGGGATGGGTTCTGCGCCGCAAAACGCGCGTTTCCAGCTTGATAGGTCAAGAGTATCACAGGCGCCTTCAGGAACACGATTCAGGCATTCCTGAAACGCAAACGCAGGCCCGCCACTGAAGGTTGCACGATAGGTTGAAATCGCCTTGAGCCAGGAGAGCGGGCTGCGGATCATTTCAAACGGGCTCATCTGCAGTGATTGCCCGCCGCTGAGAAGGGTGTAAAGAATACCCCCCATCAGCCCCATGTCGTGATAATGCGGCAGCCAGTTGACTGTAACAGTTTCCGCGTTCACGCCCCAAAGCCGTTGAAGCATCGCGCAGTTGGCGCGGATCTGTTGAGAAGTGATCGGAACGGCCTTAGGAAAACGGGTTGAGCCAGACGTGTGCTGTATGATCGGAGCCGCTATCTTGGGTGCGCTATTGAACGTTGCCAGCGGCACATTCGGGCCGTCCACCACATAGACCGGACAAATCTGATTGCCCTCATCATCACACAGCTGGGCAGTAACAGCCGCTTGATGGGCGCTTGTGCATAAAACCACCGTCGCACCGCAGTTTTCCACAATATGGCGCATCCGGCCCGGTGCATCTGATGGTCGCGGTGGCGCGATGGGCACCAGACAGCCTTCGCCGATCAGCGACGCAAGCAGCGGGAATAAAAACGCCTCGCCAAAAGGGAGCGCGGCGATCATCACCTGCGGCCCGTTCCCCAGACAGGTGGCCCAATCTTTCAAGCAGTTTTCTGCTTTTTCCAGCAACTGGGATCCGGTGTAGTGGGTTGCGCGATCACCACGCCCCAGCACACTGATCTGGCACGTATCTGCACGCGCAGTCAGAACATCCAAGATATCCTGTCGCAGACTGACGGTCGTTCCATGGGTGGACTCCCGTCTCGCAAGACGGCCGCCCTGCGTCGCACGTTCCATATCAGGAGACGCGATCAAGCTGAGATGAGCGTATCATGGAGGATCGCTTGATGGCGAAATAGGTGTTCAGATATTTGACCAGAATTGGCGAGAGATCCCATGCGATTTCGGGGCGCGCACGTGTCATTTCGTTCACTGCATCAATGACGCGTCTGGCATTGGGGTCCTTGGCCCCAGACCGCATGAGTTTCAGCATGACACCGGAACCGGCAATCTTTGCCTTTGACTGGCGTCGCAAATGTTCGGGCGCTGGCTTCAAAAGTTTAGCGACATGCTCGAACCGCTTGATCACATTGTCTGGCTCAAAAAGCGCGTCCACAAGCCAGATTGCGCCCTCGGCCAATTGCTTGCGGGTCATGTTCTTGGGGATGATATTGGTCCAGCAATCCGTGCCAGCAAAGCTGATTTCATTGCCGTTCTGAATAAGGCGTCCTTCGGCCTCCATTGTTGCGTAAAGAGGTGTTGCAACCGGCGCGACCAAAACAGTTACCCTGATCGTCACAACCGGAAGGGCCATGCCAAATTCGAACTGGCGCTCAAAGCAGCTAAGATCATCGCTGTCAAAACCGATCATCATCCCAGAGGACACCACGATGCCGGATTCCACCACAGTCTGGGTTTGCTTGACGAGATCCTGCTTCAGGTTCTGACGCTTTTTTGACTCTTGTAGTGCCTCGTCGCTGTTGGTTTCGATGCCAATGAAGATGTCTCGTACGCCAGCTTCGTTGCACAAATCCATGATGCCTTGGTCGCGTGCGATATCTATGGATGCCTGGGTGGAGAATTGGACAGGCTCCCGACCGTCACGCCCATTCCAAGCCGCCAGCACCTCCAGCAACTCTCGCGTTCTTTTGCGATAGACCGTAAAGTTGTCATCTGAAAGGCTGATGTTTCTATAGCCGTGGTCATAGAGCAATTGGCATTCTTCGATGACTTTTTCGGGCGGTTTGTGTCGCTGGGTTCGCCCCAGATACTGGATCACATCGCAAAAATGGCATTCAAACGGGCAGCCGCGACTGGTTTGAATAACTCCGGTGACGACACGCTCATTTCGATAAAGATCCCAGCGCGGCAAAGGAGAAAGCGCCATATCCGCCTTGCCACCTACATATCGCGGCTTGAGCGCGCCATTCCGCAGATCGCGCATGAATTCCTCTGCCGAAGTTTCGAACTCTCCGATCACGAGGCAATCAGCGTCGGCTTCGAAAACCTCTGGGGCCAGTGAAACATGTGCGCCCCCCATGACGACAGTTCGCCCCATTTTCTTGAATTCCTGAGCGATTTCGATGCCGCGCCTTGCTTGGGAAACATTCATGCTGATGCAAACGATCTGTGCGGGATTGGTGAAATCCACATCTTCAATCAGTTCATCACACAGCGTTAAATTTACATCCGGGTCAAAGAACGCGGCGACGGTCACAATGCCCGCAGCAGCCATAAGTGTGAACCGCTCGTCCAGATTGAGGGATGCGTCGGAAATAAGCGTGTCGCGTCCAAATTCCGGTGTTGGAGCAATAAGGTAAACGTCCATTTCAGAAGAACCCCATTTTAACAGACCACCCAGCAAACGGTGGCGTGTCGCCCGACAGGGCTCGGTGTCGTTGTTGACCCTAACGGCAGGGCTCGTAGCCTTGGGTTTGTGGGATGCTTCAGCGACATGTGGCCACGAGGTATCGTGGCTTTAATCGGACGATCAGCACCAACCAGAACCTAAGAAATTACGGGTACTTATTAGATAACTAGCAAAACTATAGTGCGACGATGGTCGCGCGCGCTCAGCATATATAGCTGCCACAATCCCACCAACCCATCCATGAGAGGTAGTAACATCCTCCGGAAGATCGGTTTAAGCTCCATACTCAGTGGTCAACTCAAGCGACTGTACATCTTGACGCGTGGGGCTTGGTTTTTCACGATCTTCAAGGTCGACTTGTGATCGCAGTCCCCACAGCATCTCTCATCTGCGGATGACCCAGCGTAGCGGTCTTGGCGACAAATGTCATCCCTCAAGCGGGCATGGCGCGCTAAAACAGCAGGGGCCACCCCTGCACTGATTCCACCTTGCGCGCCGCAGTTCAGTCGTTTAAACGCCGCTTCGCGTTGCCTCGATTGATTTGTGGGTGGAGCATGTCGTTCGAAATTTGCGGGTCCGCTCGCGAATGACTTGCAAAACCATAGGGTTCAAGGCAAATGAGAAGAACCAGTAGGGCCATAGTAGCGCCCGCAAAGCCCCATTAGCTCAGCTGGTAGAGCAGGTCCTTCGTAAGGACAAGGTCGGCGGTTCGAGTCCGTCATGGGGCACCAGTTCTCTCGGGCAATGCGCTAAATTCTAACCAAAAATCGGCTGATAGCTGCCTCTTCGGGTCCAGTTCGGGTTCTCGGGATCAGAGCGGGGCTTCGGCCAGGCCGGCGCGGTGCAGCAGAATTTCCGCACTGTCGTTCCAAACATTCGTTGACGTTATTTTGCCATCCCGCACCACGAACATATCCATGTAACGGTTGGTTTCGAACGGCGTGCCATCCGGCCATTCGCCGTATAGAAACCCAGTGTTGTAGACGTATACGGACCCTGTTTCGGCGTCGTAGGCGGCGTCTGTTCGTAAAAAGCGCTTTTTGACCCATTTGTAGCGTTTGGCGTTAAACGCAGTTGTATCCGCCGGTCCGGTAAACTGACGCCCGCCGGTAAAGATGACCTCGAAATCATCAGCGACATAGGCGGCGGCCCCGATAGGGTCTGGCACCATGGAGCGTTCTAGGTAGGCCTCAACGATTTCTTTGGCGGCGGTAACGGGGTTTGACATGGGGTATCTCCAGATGGGCTTGGTTCGGTAATTTGTGAGGGCGCGATCAGGGGGCGACGCAGCCTTTGATCTGACAGAGGTCTTTTGCGCCAAATATCAGCCGATTGAGAAGGCCGTTCGCTTGTCCGCCCAATCTGGGCCTGTCGATAAAGGCGCTTGGGCGATCCTCCATCCTCAACGCTTAATGGCTGTGCAATTCAGGCAATGCATGGGTAAACACGGGCTTGCCGCGTTTGAACCCGTACATTGGCTGAGCAAGCTCGGCCACGGCCATTGTCGCATCCCGGGCATCAATTACGACCAGATCTGCGGGTGCGCCTTTCTGGATCCCGTAGTCTTTCAGGTTCAGAAGTTTGGCGGAGCGGGAGGACACCATATCAAGGCATCCGGCCATATCTTCGCGTCGTCCGATCTGTGCGATATTGGCGTAGAGATTGGCCATTCGGATCAGGGAGCAATCGCCAAACGGAGTGAATGGGTTGAGCACATTGTTTGTGGACAAAGAGCAATTTACCCCTTCGGCGGCCATCAGATGTATTGGCGTTACGCCACGCGGCACGCTCAGATTTTCTGTGTGGTCGCGATGCATCAGGAAAAGATCGGTGGACGGAAGAACCGTGACGGCGACACCTGCATCCGCAAGGCGCCGTGAAAGCGCGGTAAGCCGATGGGCAGACATATTTGCGAATTTGGTGACATGGCCCACCGCAACCCTGCCGCCCCAGCCATATTCATCCGCCTTTCGGCAGACATAGTCCACGTCGAGGGACGTGGCATCGGAGCCGAAATCGAGATGCATGTCGATGTCTACGTCGAAGTCGCGCGCCATCTCGAAAACGCGGTCAATCTGGCCATGTGGGTTCGTGTCTGTGTAGGGTGCTGCCCCTACCGAGCCTGCGCCGTCCTTTAGGGCTGCGACCATCAATTCATCCGTGCCGGGGTTATTGAGCAGCCCATCCTGTGGAAAAACGCAGATTTCCACATCAATGGCCCATGCGAATTCCGCGATTGCATGTTTCACGCCCTCAAATCCCCGCAGACCAACGACAGGATCGACCTCGACATGGGTGCGCATCTGCGTGGTGCCCTTGAGCACACATTTTCGCAGCGTCTTGGCCGCGCGGAAAGCAACATCTTCTTCGGTAAAAGCGGCTTTCAGGCCAACGACCTCGGCTATGGCTTCCTGCAGGCCGCCTTTCATCTGACACCGGTCAAGAATGCATGATTTGTCGAGATGGATATGCGTCTCGACAAAGCCGGGGAGAACGATCCGACCGTTCAGGTGGAGGGCTTTGTCGCCTTGCTCCAGCGTGCCCGCCGCTTTCATCTCGACAATCTTGCCACCGTGCACACCCAGATCAAACGCCTGACCTGGCTCTGAGGGCAGGGTGATATTATGAAATGTCAGATCCATGAGGCTCCCTTTCTTCTCATTGCGCAGCCACCTCGGCACCGAGGTAGGCTTGCTCGATTGATGCATCCTTTTGCAAATCCACCGATGTTCCCGATTTTACGACTTGTCCGCTTTCCAACACATAGGCGCGGTCGGCAATGGCCAGCGCCAGCGTTGCCATTTGGTCCACAAGCAAAACAGTGACCCCTTCGTCACGCAGATCGGCGAGCACATCGTAGAGCTCTGCTATGATAGACGGCGCCAAACCCAGCGATGGCTCGTCCAGCAAAAGAATGCGCGGGTTTGCGATCAGGCCGCGGGCAATCGCGAGCATCTGCTGTTCCCCACCCGAGAGAACGCCAGCGGGTGCGTCGATCCGATCGCGCAGCCGCGGAAAGCGCTGAAGCAGTCTGTCGATCTCTGCCTCGGCGTCAAGATCGGTCCGGTTATAAGCGCCCATCAGAATATTGTCGCGTACGCTCATCAGTGGAAAGACCTGCCGTCCTTCCGGAACAAGCGACAAGCCCGCGCGTGCGATCTGGTGGGCTGGCCGCTCTTCAATGGGCACCATATCAAGCAGGATCGCCCCCGAGACAGGCCTGTGCAGCCCTGCAAGGGATCGCATCATCGTTGATTTTCCGGCACCGTTTGCCCCCAACACGGCGACCATCTCGCCGGGCTGAACATCCATGTCCAAAGAGTCGAGCGCTGCGGCGGCCCCATATCCCGCGGTCAAACTGCGTGTGCTGAGCACGTCCTTTTTGCCGCCTCGTATCCAAGGTGTGCTGCGTTCGCGGCCTTGATAGGCGCTGTCGCCAAGATAGGCCCGACGCACGGCGGGATCATTTTGAACATCACTCGGCGCTCCGGTTTTGATCGGAACACCGGCATCCAGAACGATAATCTCGTCTGAAATGCGCATGATCATCGACATATCATGTTCGACCAGAACAACCGCAACGCCAGCCTCTGCAATCTTGCGGATCAGCAGGCTTAGTGCCTCTTTGTCGCTATGCATCAAGCCAGCCGCAGGTTCGTCCAAAAGAAGAACAGAAGGTTTCGTGGCCAAGGCGCGGGCGATTTCCACCAGACGCTTGTCAACATGGGGCAAATCGCCGGATCGGCGCGCCACGGGGCCTTTGTATCCCACAAAGGCAAGTAGGTCGTCGGCGAGGGCGATCTGAGCATCGCGAGGCGGGCGTCCCAGCAACCAGCCAAGGTGCCCGGTGCCTAGGGCGATCAGGATATTCTCACGCACACTCAAGTCTTCAAAAAGCTGTGTGGTCTGGTAGGTGCGTGCAATGCCAGCGCGCGCTGTGCGCCATGCCGGGCGGCCTGCGATATCCTCTGACATTTCGATGCGGCCGCTGTCAGGTTTGTAAAACCCGCTGATCATGTTCAGCACGGTTGTCTTGCCCGCGCCATTTGGCCCGATCACACTGGTTATGCGCCCTGCGGGGGCGGTGAATGACACATCCTTTGCCGCCTGAACCCCACCAAACTTGATCCCGAGGTCAGTGACCTTTAATCCGCCAGTGTTTTCGTTCAGGCCTGAGAGAAAGTCACCAAGGGCTTTGCCGGATGCCTTTGCTGTGGTTGGATCTTCGGCGCTTAGGTATCCCATCAGCCCGCCGATGATCCCTTTTGGTGCCAGCAGAAGCACGCCCATCATGATGCCGCCAAAGATGAGCAACCGGTATTCCGCGAGGCCTGATAAGACCTCGGGCAACAGAACCACGATCAGGCTGCCTATGACTGGCCCCAAAAGACGCCCGGTTCCGCCGACAATCACAGCCAGAAGAAACAGAATTGACTGGAAGAAAGGGAAGGAGCCTGGGCTGATGAAGAGTTGTAGCGGTGTGAAAAGCGCCCCTGCGAGCCCGGCCAAAAGCGCAGAAAGAACAAAGGCCGTGGTCTTGATCGCAAAGGGGTTAAGACCGATGGACTGTGCCGCCACGTCGCTGGAGGCCACTGCGCGCATTGCCATGCCCCATCGGCCCCGTGACAGTTGCAGAAACAACAGCAGGGACACTCCGGCAAGCAACACCGCAGCAATCGCCACCTCGGTTTCAAAGAATATGCGCCCAGCAAATTCAGGCGACCGGAAGCCCATCAGGCCATTATGCCCACCGGTAAGATCCCGTAATTCGATCGCAGCATGTTCGACGATAAAGGCGAAGGCGATTGTCATCATCGCAAGATAGGGGCCCGCGACCCGCAGGGCTGGCATCGCCAGCAACATGCCCACAAAGCTGCTTATGATGCCGGACACGATGAAAGCCAGCCAATAATCAAAGCCTGCGATCACCATGATCGCCGTCGTATAGGCACCGATCGCGAAGAACCCGACATGACCAAAGGAAATCTGTCCGGAAAGCCCCAACAGAATATTGAGACCGACACCAACGACGACATTCAGCGCAAAAAGGGCGAGGATGAAGACAAGGTAACCATTGGCATTGAGTGCCAGCATGATCGTGATGGCGGTCAGAGCCACTATTCCCAAGATTGACGTGCCCGGATGCGCCAAAAGCCGGGTCAAGCGCAGCCGTGCGGATACGTGTTCTTCTTCAGCCATGGATCAGACTTTCTTGAGTTCTGCGCGACCAAACAGGCCGTTCGGCACCGTCACCAGCACCAGTATGACAACACTGAATGAGACGATCTGCGTATAGCTCGAACCAATGTAAGCGGTGGTCAGGGCCTCGACGCAGCCATAAAGCACACCAGCAATCATGACGCCCCAAGCGCTGCTGATCCCGCCGAGAATAGCAGCCGCAAACGCCTTGATACCAAAGACGACACCCATGCCTGCCGACACGTTGAAAAGCGGAGCGATCAGCAATCCCGCGACACCGGCAAAAACTGCCGAAATTGCAAAGGATGCTGCGATAACCGCTTCTGTATTCACGCCTGTCAGACGTGCCGCCTCTGGTCGTTGCACAGAGGCCAGCATGGCTTTGCCAAGTCGGGTTTTGGTCGTCACAATCGTCAAGGCCATTGCAATCGCAAGACCGACGACCGGAATGATCAGCTGCAACGGATAGGCGCCAGCGCCAAAGATATCGATCGCATTTTCAACAAACGGTGACGGCAGGCTGCGGGGTTCTTTGCCGAAGGTGAACAGAATGATGTTATCGAGGACAATCCCGCCTGCAACCGTCGCCATGAGCCAAGCGTCAGAGCCGCGCGCGGCGAAAGGGCGAACCAAGAAGCGTTCCACCGCGAGACCCAGTATCGCACAACAGGCCAAAGCCGCCGGAATTCCAATCCAGAACGGCCAACCCAGCGTCACCATGAAAGTATACCCCATGACAGCGCCGAACATCATGGATGAACCCTGACTGAAGTTGACTGTTTTTGACACCGCATAGGTAATGTGAAAGCCCAGAGCCATCAGCCCGTACATCGAGCCAAGCGCCAGTCCGGTAATGAGTGTGGACGCGATCATGATCCTCTCCCGCAAGTGATACGGAAGGCCCTTCGGCCTTCCGACGTTTTGTTTCGGGGGCGCTACTTGATGGGGATGATCTCGCCGTCAATAAATCGCGTGAACACGTAGTCTTCTGCTCCAAGCGCGTCGTGCTGCTCTGGCGTGAAGGGGGTGGAATAGGTTTTGATCAACCCGTCATAGCTGTCGATGTCATAGAACCCTTGGCGAATTGCCGGACCGTCCGTTGAACCTGCGTTCTGAATTGCAAGAGCCGTAAGATGCATAGCGTCATAGGCATTCGCGATGCCCACTGCCGGGGTGACATCCGCCGGACCTTTGATTTCGGGAAACTTGGCCATTAGCGCGTCCAGAGTTGCCGCAGCTTTGGGCGAGTCGTTGCCTGAGAAGGTGAAGGTTTGGATCATTTCCACATCTTTGGCGCGCGGTCCGGCCAGTTCAGAGAAGCGGCCTCCGGCTGGTCCCCAATGAGATATGACCGGAACGTCCCAGCCCATGCGCTCCAGTGATTTCATGACCTGCGCAGACGGGCCCACATTGGCAACCATAAAGATCGCATCGGCACCGGCCTCTTTTAGTCGGGTCAACTGTGGAACGACGTCGATATCGTTTGCTTCAACCCGCTCAATCCCGGCTGTGGGCATTCCCTTTGCCTCAAGGGCGGCGGTCAATCCTTTCTCGTTTGACTCGCCCCAAGGGTTGTTGATCAGCATCATGCCGGGGTTTTTTGACCCATGAACTGTCACTGCGCGTTCGACGAGAGCGACGTCCACCATTTCATCCACGGCAGACACCCGGAAGACATAGTTCTCTTCGGCACCGTTTTGGGTGATTGGGGTGCCAGCGGCCCATGGCCCCATGAACGGAACTTTGGCTTGGTTCATGTAAGGCACCAAGGCGAGTGAGACAGGCGTTTGCAGGCCGCCAAACAACACCACGACCCCTTCGCGCTGGACCAGTTCACGCGCTGCGGTCAGACCTTTGCCGGGGTTGTCCTCGTCATCGCGGCGGATCATCTCGACCTGTTTGCCCAACAGCCCGCCGGCTGCGTTGATCTCATCAATCGCCAGCGCCATACCTCGGGTGATTGCTTCGCCGGACTTGGCAGAGGGGCCGGAGAGAGAGGCGATCAGCCCGATCTTGATGGTATCCTGCGCCAGGCCGGGTGTAGCAAACGCTGTGACCGTGGCGAGCGCAAGCCCGGCAAAGGAGCGGCGCGTGAACTTTTGGTTCAGAATGGTCTTCATGTGGTTTCCTTTCGGGTCTGGTTGAAGGGTTAGATCATTCGCCATTGATGCGCGCGGATCGTCGCGCGCTCAGTCATCCATCACGGACACAGGGACGCGACGATGTTGCGCCGATCCGGCGGGTGCGCCCAAGGATGACTTTGGCGACCGATCCTATGGGTAGAAGCTCTGGTGAATTCAGCGATTTGCGCGCCGCCGAGAAGTTTGTGGGCGGCACCGAACCGGATGATCTGAGTGCTCGTCCAAAAGAGCCTGTCCAATGCGCTGCCATCACTACCCATGAGAGCTGCCGCATCGTCATCAAAAGACGTTGTTACCTCTTCACCAGTCTCTGTGATGTTAACTTTCATGCCTTATTGAGCCCCCGGACGAAACGTCAGAACGCGCGTGCTCTAGACAGGTCCGAGCGCGCGTCTGTTTTGAGGTCCACGCAAAAGGCGCGTCGTTGCAACTTGTTTGCAGGTTCAGCTCTGGCAATTCCGCAAGGGGTGGTGAGTAATTGCTTACTTACTATGCAAGTGCCTAAATATTGCTCGATTTTGGGGGCGGCGATTGGGGTGGAATTCGACCTTCAGAGTTTAATCACATGCGGCTTGGGCCGAGATTGCGCGGTCTTCTTTGAAAATACCTTAGAAACACACCGCCGCCGTGCGGGTGATTTTGGGCTGCATGGCCTTTGCTCAATACGCCATCGTTCCACAGACCGCAGAGACGCTCTGCCGACAACGAAACGGGGCGCAGGGTTCAAGCGCTGATATCACTTGAAAGCAAAGCGAGTACTGCTTGTGTCACGTGCCTTTTTCGCTCTGCCAAAAACTCCGGTGATGACATATCCACGCCAAAGGTTGCCGTGAGAGTGAATCTGTTGGTGATGTGAATGAAACTGAGGCCCAGAATTGTGAGGTAGAGATTAAGCGCATCTGGCCGATACGGAAACTCGCCCGATGCATGACCTTGCGAAATCAGCTTATCTATCTTGGCGATGAAGGGTGCTGATGCTGTTCTGATCGAGTCGGCAATATTGACCGCTGCGCGCCCCTTGTTGAGGTTCTCATTGATGATCATGCGCGGGAAACTTTGGTTTCTTAGCATGTAGTCAAAGGTGAAATGCGTCAGGGCGATGATTGCTTGTTTCGGGGGCAGATTCCAGAAATTCGCAGAGGCTTCGCTGCTGCGCAGATGTTGGTAGACACGTGTCAGAGCGGCAAGGTAGAGGCCATCTTTGCTTTCGAAATAATGGTACAGCATCCGGATATTGCAGCCGGCTGCGCGGACAATATTCGTTGTGCTCGCGCCAGCATATCCGTGCTCGCAGAACTCTTCGATCGCTGCGAGCAATATCTTCTCTTTGGTTTGCGATGCGCTTCGACCTTCACTTCTGGGCGCGACCTCTGGGACTGCTGAAATTCTATTGCTCATGAGCGTTCCTCGGTGATTGGCCCAGCCCATCATAAACAGATTTTGTTTGCAGGGAACTATAAGTAATAGTTGACTTACTATTTTAACCCATGCCTCTTATTTCCAAGTGCTCACTTAGAGGTGAAGAGATTGCTAAGCACAGCATTGGGATTTAACGGCGCATTCAGTGCCCCCCACCGAGCGGCAGCCTTGGCGGGGCGGGATGTGCTGAATGCAGGCGGCACTGCGATTGAGGCAATGGTTGCCGCGGCTGCAAGCATTGCGGTCACATACCCCCATATGAACGGCATCGGAGGTGATGGGTTCTGGCTCATTCATCGGCCGGGAATGGCGCCTGTCGGAATATCGGCCTGCGGTCGGGCTGCCTCTTTGGCTACGCCCGGTTGGTATGCCGCGCAGGGCGTAACAGGTGCAATCCCTGCGCGGGGTGCCTTGGCCGCTCTGACAGTGCCGGGCACGATTGATGGCTGGGCCAAGGCGCTGGCACTGGTGCCGGACCGACGCCGGATGCCGCTAAAGGATCTGCTTGGTGCCGCGATTTCGCAGGCTCGTGACGGAATCGCAGTCACCGGCAATCAATCTCGTACGACCTTGGAAAAGCTGGATGGGCTCAGGGATGTGCCGGGCTTTGCCGAAACCTATCTGGTCGGGGGCAGGCCGCCTGCGCCGGGGCACAGACTGCGACAGTCAGCTCTCGGGGATACGCTCGCCCGTTTGGCAGAGACCGGGCTGGACGACTATTACCGTGGCGAGATTGCACAGACCCATGCCGCCTTTCTGGGCGCAAAAGGTAGCCCGCTGCGACTGGAGGATTTCAACGCCTTCTCGGCAGAGCTGGTGACACCGCTCACAACGCAGATTGGTGCGGGGCAACTCTGGAACATGACGCCACCCACGCAGGGGATTTCATCGTTGATGATCCTCGCGATATTTGACCGGCTTGGCGTGACCAAGGCAGACGGCCTTGAACATCTGCATGGATTGGTCGAGGCCACAAAGCAGGCCTTTATTCAGCGCAATGCAGAGCTTGGCGACCCTGACTTTATGGAGCGCCCAGCCCAAGACTGGCTGCACCCGGATCATATAGCCGACCTTGCGGGCCGAATTGATCCTGCGCGGGCCTTGCCTTGGCCGCACCCGGCAAAGCCGGGCGATACAATCTGGATGGGCGCGGCGGATTCAGAGGGAACGGTTGTCAGCTTCATTCAATCCGTGTTCTGGGAATTTGGCTCTGGGCTGACTTGCACCGATACGGGTGTTTTCTTTCAGAACCGAGGCGCGGGTTTCTCGTTGGACGCTGGTCCAAATCAATTGCGCCCTCGCGCGCACCCGTTTCACACCCTCAATCCCGCACTTGCCGCGCTGAACGATGGCCGCATCATGGCCTATGGCACGATGGGGGGCGAGGGGCAGCCACAGACGCAAGCGGCAGTCTTCACGCGCTACGCAGTTTTCGGTCAAGACCTACAGCAGGCGGTCAGCGCGCCGCGCTGGCTCTTGGGCAAGACCTGGGGTGAAACAACCACGACGCTCAAACTTGAGGACCGCTTTGATCCCTCTCTTGTCGCGGGTCTACGTGCGGTCGGTCATGACATCGAGATGATTGCCCCATGGTCCGATCTTGCTGGGCACGCAGGGGCCGTGGTGCAGCATTGCACAGGGCTGATGGAGGCCGCGAGCGATCCGCGCGCTGATGGTGCGGCCCTTGCGTTCTAGAGGTTCAGCGAGTGCCCAAAAAGCAATCACCGTGCCGTTTTCCGGGGCAATAGTCTTTTAGCCCGCAGCCAAAAGGACACCAGAATTGCAAAGTAATTGTGCCCTTACCAAGTGTCGCTCACAGATTCGCGCGTCAGACAGAAACTTGTCCTACAGGAGAACGAAATGAATAAGAGAAAGATTACAATTGGTTGCCTTACTGCACTTGTGCTGAGTATGACATCGACTGTCGCTCTCGCAGAGGTCATCAAGTTTCACCATGACCTGCCAGACACCTCGGCACAGCACAAAGGTGCTGTAAAATTCAAAGAGCTTGTAGAGGCCGCATCGAACGGGGCCTATGAGGTTGAAATCTATGCCAACAACGCGCTTGGCGACGATGTTGAGGTTGCGCAGCAAATGCAATTTGGTGCGGTACAGGCTGCGCCCATTCCCACTGCCAAGCTTGCGAACTTTAGCCCGTCATTGCAGTTGATCGACCTGCCTTTCCTCTTTCCGTCAGTCGAGGCGACCTATGCGCTGCTCGATTCAGAAGAGGTTGGCGGCGCGATGCTCAAATCGCTTGAAGAGTCGGGTTTCGTGGGCGCAAAATTCTGGGAATCGGGATTTAAACAGCTGACCTGCAACCATCTCGTCAGCAAACCCGAAGACTATGTTGGGCGCAACGTCCGCGTGATGGAAAGCCCGCTTCTGATCGCTCAGTTTGAAGCCTTGGGTGCAACGGCCATCCCCGTGGCCTTTTCCGAAACCTACACGGCGCTTCAGCAGGGCGTGGTAGAGTGCCAAGAGAATCCGATCGTATCAATCAACTCGATGAAGTTCTACGAAGTGCAGGACTACATGATGTTGTCGAACCACGGCTATATCGGGACCGCGTTCATCTTTTCCAAGGTGTGGTTCGATGCGCAGGCCCCCGAAATGCAAGACATACTGATGACCGCCGCGCGTGAGGCCGGCGATTACCAACGCCAGGTTTCGGCAGAGGACAATGGGCGCCTGCTTCAGGAAATCATTGATGCGGGCACCACCGAAGTGGTCGAAATGACACCGGAACAATTGGCCCTCTTCGCAGAGGCCATGCAGCCGGTACACGAGAAATTCGCAGACCGTATCGGCAGTGATCTACTCGAGGCGGCTTATGCCGAGATCAACTCCTTCTCCAAGTGATCTGATGCAAAAGGCCCTGTCGGTATGACAGGGCCTTGGGATCGGCCCTAGGCACGCTGGGCTTTGCGGGCCGATCCACGTGCTTGGGCTGAGCCCCGGCTTTTTGACCCGTCAACAAGGACTTTGCCGATGCTGAAATGGCTGACACGGATCGACGCCACGCTGACATTTCTGGAACGTACCTCAGTCGCACTTCTACTGCTGGTTGCCGTTATAATCTTGGTCGCAGACGTTGCATTGCGTGCGTTCTTTGGTGTCGCGCTCGCTTGGGCGGCTGAGTTGACCCGTTATTCCATCGTCTGGCTTGTGTTTATCGGCGGGGCGATTGGGGCCCGCTCTGGGGCGCATATCTCGATTGATGTGCTGGGGGCTATTTTGCCGCCCGGCATGGCGCATCGTTTGGCACAGATCGCAGCGCTGATTGCCGCTGGCACCACGGCGATGCTGGCCTGGTATGGCTGGACCCTTGTCAGCCAGATGAAACAGTTTGGCCAAACATCCGCGTCGCTCGAATGGCCCATGTGGGTTGTCTACCTCGCCATTCCGACGGGGTGCACGCTCATGTCGGTGCGGTTTGTCCAGAACGCCTTGTTACTGTCAAAAGATGCGCGCCGTCTGACGGCTGCTCAAAGTACAGCCTAAGGATACCCAGATGCACGCCATTTTCTTTGGATCCCTCGTTGCTCTGCTTCTTGTGGGTGTTCCCGTCTTTGTCGTGTTGCTGTTGCCTGTGATGGTGGCGCTGGAAACCACGACTTCGACTCCGCCTGTGCTCATCATTCAGCGATTGTTTTCCGGCATTGATAAGTTTCCGCTGATGGCGATCCCGTTTTTCATCTTTGCGGGCAATATCATGGCGCAGGGCGGAATTTCCAAGCGCCTGATAAGATTGGCAAATGCCTTGGTGCGCCCGTTGCTGGGCGGATTGGGGATCACAACTGTTACAAGTTCGATGTTCTTTTCCGCGATCTCGGGCTCTAGCCCCGCAACCGTGATCGCGGTGGGCAAGATCATGCTGCCTGCCATGGAAAAGGAAGGATACAAACGCTGGTTTTCCATCGGCCTGCTGATGAGCTCCGGATCCATGGGCATCATTATCCCGCCGTCGATTTTCATGATCGTCTATGGCGCGGTCACGGGCGTGTCGATCGGGGCACTGTTTCTGGCGGGCGTAGGCGCAGGATTGGTCTATGGTGTGGCGTTCATCGGCGTTTGCGTTTTGTACGCAAGGGCCACAGGCATGGCCCGCGAGGCGCGCTGGGACACGACCGAGATACTCACTGCGGCGCGTGGATGTTTCTGGGGCCTTGCCACGCCGTTCATCATTCTCGGGGGCATCTATGGGGGCATATTCACCCCGACAGAAGCGGCGGCAGTCGCGGTGATCTATGCCGTCTTGGTTTCGGCCTTGATCTACCGCGAAATGACCCTGTCCGACATTCTTGATTCAGCAGTCGACAGTGCGATCACGACGGCGCAAGTCATGATCATTATCGCTGCGGCCTCAGCCTTTGCTTGGTATCTGACGACCTCGGGCGTCGCCAGCGGACTTACAGGCTTGCTGGCGGGTATCGGCAATAACCCGATTTACGTTCTATTGACGATCAACTGCCTCATTCTTTTGGCTGGCATGGTCCTTGATCCGAATTCGATCATCATCATCCTTGTGCCGTTCATCGTACCCGTGGCCGTTGCGGCGGGTATTGATCCCATTCATCTGGGCATCGTTCTTGCGGTCAACGCGGCAATCGGCATGTTCACGCCGCCCTTTGGGCTGAACCTCTTTGTTTCGGGGGCGCTTGGCGTGAGTTTCAACGAAGCCATAAAGGGCGCGTTGCCTTTCATTCTGGTCGGATTGATCGCCCTGTTCCTGATCACCTATGTACCGATCACGTCGCTCTGGCTGCCTGCGCAGTTCTACCCGAATATCTCAACAACCTTCTAAGGAGGCACAAGATGTTGCCGACATGCGACCCATTCATAGCGAGATTTGACAGCCCGCTGAAAGGACAAAGCCCTTCTGGCGCACTTGCAGGCTTGCGCGTTGGCGTCAAAGACGGGTTTGACATTGCAGGGCATGTAACCGGGGCTGGATGCCCAGAGTGGGGCCAGTTCCACGGCGCAGCGACCGCGACCTCTCCTGTCGTGCAGGTTTTGCTGGATGCGGGCGCAGAGCTTATCGGCAAAACCCAGATGGATGAGCTGGCCTATAGTCTGATGGGGGTGAATGCGCGCTATGGTACGCCCTTGAATCCCGCTGCTCAGGACCGCGTACCGGGGGGGTCCTCCTCTGGCTCGGCGGCCAGTGTGGCTGCCGGGTTGGTGGATATCGGCCTTGGAAGTGACACCGGAGGTTCCGTTCGTTTGCCTGCATCCTTTTGTGGCGTTTACGGCTGGCGGCCAACCCATGGGCTTATGTCTGGGGACAGTCTTGTGCCATTGGCACCCAGCTACGATACACCCGGCTTTTTTACGCGTGATCTGATGACCATGGCGACTGTCGCTTCTGTTTTTCAGGATGCGCCTGTGACGGTGAAGCCGATCAAGTTTTGGTTGCCCTCAGACCTGTGGTCTTTGGCTGAGAGCGGCGTTTCTGCGGCCCTGCGCGATGCACTTCCCGTGGTTGATCATCGCTCAGACCCAGTTTTGCCAGACGGGGATCTAAGCGACTGGTTAGGGGCGTTCCGTATCCATCAAGGCTATGAAATCTGGCAAACGCTTGGCCCTTGGATCACGCAAAACCAACCTGATTTTGGTCCGGGGATACGAGAGCGGTTTGAAACCGCGAGCCGGATCACACGCCAAGACTTTGATCGCGCGGTTGAAAAGCGCTGCGCCATCCGTGAACATCTTGAAAAGGCGATTGATCCCGCAACGATCCTTGTTTTCCCAACCTCGCCGGGTGCTGCCCCGCTGCGATCAACCCAACAGAGCGATCTGGAATTGTTCCGCAATGCCGCTTTGACCATGCTCTGCGTTGCAGGGCATGCGGGTTTGCCACAGATCAGCATCCCGCTCGCGACCTATACCGGGGCGCCGGTTGGGCTGTCTCTGGCAGGGGCGAGGGGGGCGGATCATCTTCTCATCAAGACAGCGCAGATCTTTGAACCAAAGCCACAGGATCGCGCATGACCGAGCTGAGCTATATCAACCGCCCAGAGGTGCACGCCGAAGTGACAGAGGTTTTCTATCGCTACGAGACGGCCCTTGTGACAAATGATGTAGAGACGCTTGATGCCTTGTTTTGGTCCAGTGATCACACGATCCGGCTGGGTGCCTCTGAAAATCTGTTCGGGCAGGATGAAATTCTTGCATTCCGAAAGGCGCGGCCGGGTGTGGGCCTTGCGCGCAGTCTTCTGCGCGTGGTCGTCACAACCTTTGGCGATGATTGTGCCACAACGAACGCGATATTCACCCGCGCGGGATGGCCTGCGTCCCGAACGGGACGGCAGAGCCAGACTCTGATCAAGCTTCCTGAAGTGGGCTGGCAAATTGTCTCAGCCCATGTGTCCATCGTCGATCTTGAGTAGTCAGCTTTGGAACGCCTTACTCTCATTGTCGCGCAGCCTATCGTTGGGGTCAGCCTCAGCCTGTGTCGCGAAGACGTGGCAACCCGCGAGAACGACTGGGATGGCAGGCCAAGGTTTGGAGTGATGGCTTTAGGGTCACGCCATAAGGCGCAGGCGTGAACCCCAGCACCCCGAGAAAATAGCCTTCATCCTCCGACTTCACCAAGGTGGCACCTTGGCATCGTGGACGAGCCGAGCGCGGGGGAACCTCAGTTTTGCAGGATTTTTGACAGAAAGTCCTGTGCGCGTTCACTTTCGGGCGCGTCAAAGAATTCTTTCGTTGGGCGATCCTCTACGATGGCCCCCGCATCCATGAAGACGACACGGTCCGCGACCTTGCGCGCAAAGCCCATCTCATGGGTGACTACCATCATGGTCATGCCGTCGTCACGGGCCAGTCCCACCATAACGTCGAGAACCTCTTTGATCATCTCGGGATCAAGCGCGGATGTCGGTTCATCAAAGAGCATCGCGATCGGGTCCATGGCAAGGGCACGTGCAATGGCGACGCGCTGTTGCTGACCGCCCGACAACTGACCGGGATATTTGGCGACGTGGTCAATCATTCCCACGCGCGTCAAGAGCGTCTCGGATCTCGCCTCTGCCTCTTTGCGGGTCCGGCCCAAAACCTTTTCCTGCGCAAGGCACAGATTATCGCGCACGCTCATATGGGGATAAAGTTCGAAATGCTGAAACACCATGCCGATCTTGGCGCGCAGCTTGGTCAGTTTTGCTCCGCTGCCTGTCACTTCGGCGCCATCCACGACGATCCGCCCCTCCTGAACCGGCTCAAGCCCGTTCACACATTTGATCAGGGTGGATTTTCCCGAGCCAGAGGGCCCACAGACCACAACGACCTCGCCCTTTGCAACTTTTGTCGTGCAATCGGTGAGAACCTTGAAGTCCCCGTACCACTTGCTCACATTTTTCATTTCGATCATGTCGTCATCCGCGCTTGAAGCCGACGCACGAACAGCGAACCTGAAAAACAGATCACGAAGTAAACGAGCGCGGCAAAGAGATACATTTCAACGAGGCGGCCCTCGGTTCGGGCCACGATGGAAGAGGCGGTCATCAGGTCGCGAAGCGATACGACAAAGACCAATGAGGTATCCTGAAACAGGATGATTCCCTGTGTCACAAGGATTGGGATCATGTTGCGGAATGCCTGCGGCAGCACGATGTAGCGCTGAATCTGCCAGTAGCCGAGACCAGTGGCCTGTCCCGCGTGCACCTGACCCGTCCGAACGCTTTGAATACCGGCGCGCATGATCTCGGAATAATAGGCGGCCTCGAACATCACGAAGGCGATGAGCGCCGAATAGAAGCCGCCGATGGGCCGGCCAAGCGCCAAAGGCACAAGGAAGTAGAACCAGAAAATCACAAGGATCAAGGGCACGGACCGGATCAGGTTTACATAGGCCGCAGCGAATATCGCCAACGGCTTGATCCCCGAGAGCCGCGCCAGCGCGAGCAAAGTGCCCAAAGCGATACCGCCCAAAACCGCAAGAAAGGTAAGCCATAAGCTGAGCTGCAACCCCTGCCAGAGGAACGGCAGGTTGTTCAGGATGACGTCGAAATCAAAATCGCCCATCTCAGTTCCCCTTGCCAACATAGCCCGGAATGCGCGTGTAGCGTTCCAGGACAGTCATGACGATTGTGGCGCAGAGCGCGATGAACACGTAGATGACGGTGGCTGCCGTATAGGCCTCGAAACTCTGGAATGTGTATTCTGCGATCTGCTGGCTTTGCGCCGTCAGTTCGAGCAGCCCGATGGTCAGCGCGAGCGATGAGTTCTTGAAGACGGTCAGGAATTCCGATGTCATTGGCGGCACGATCAGGCGGAAAGAAATCGGCAAAAGAACGTATCGGTACACCTGCGCCACGCCCATACCCTGTGCGGTTGCCGCTGATTTGAGGCCCGATGGCACCGCCTCAATCCCGGCACGCACCTGTTCTGCCACGCGGCTTGCGGTATAGAGGCCCAAGGCCACAACTGCCGTGACAAACTCGGGTTGTGGCATGTCGCGCTTCATCCAGCGCCCGGCATCCTCGGGCAACATCTCGGGGACGGCGAAATACCAGATGAACATCTGCACCAGCAGCGGAACGTTGCGAAACAGTTCGACATAGGTGGTGCAGAGTGTGCTTACCACTTTATTGGGCAGGGTTCGGCCTACGCCCACCAGCGATCCCACGACTATCGCGATCACCCAAGCACAGAGCGCTACGGACACGGTCCAGCCAAGGCCACTCAGGAGCCAGCCGAAGTATTCCGGTTCCCAAAGAACGCTCCAGTTCCAGTTATAGTTCATCTTGGCCGGTCCCCCGATCTTGCGCGGCCCGCCCGGTCACGAGCGGGCCACAGGTCTTTTACTCAGGCAGGGCACCAAGCTGGAATGCGGCCTGCAGGAGCGGGTCGGCAGGCACGCCCATCGGGTCGAACCACTTTGAATAGATCTCGTTGATCTCGCCCGAGCGGAACACGTTGGCCAGCGCGGTCTTGCCCACCAGTTCAAAGGCACTGTCGTCACGACGGACCATCAGCGCATAGGGATCGAAGGACAAAAAATCACCGACAACGGCAAATTCATCCGGTGTCTTGGACTTGGCAATCAAACCGAACAGCAAAATGTGGTCTGTGGAGTAGGCATCAACCCGGCCGGTCTCTAGCGAGAGCATGCCTTCGGCATGGTCTCGTACCGGCAGGATTTTCACCTCGAGCCCTTGGGCCTCGACCGCTGCCTTGACGGCGCGTTCGTTGGTTGTGCCCTGTGCCAGCGCGATGGATTTACCGTCGAGATCGGCAACCGAGGAAATGCCCGAATCCTTTCGGGTCAGGATCTTGGTGCCGGTCACAAAGGTCACGGGCAGATATTCAACCTGCTGCTGGCGCGTCAGGTTGTTGGTGGTGGACCCACATTCCAGATCAATTGTTCCGTTCGCCATAAGCGCGATGCGGGTCTTGGGATTGACGGGCACATAGCGGACTTCGATATCCTTGCCGAGCGTCTTTTCCACTTCCTCGACCACCTTCATGCACAGGTCGATCGAATAGCCCTCGGGCTGCTGCTGATCATTCAGATAGGAAAATGGCACCGAGCTTTCGCGATGGCCGATCACGATTTCTCCGCTGTCATTTATCTTGGCGAGAGTTCCCGTCAGATCCTGAGCCCAGAGCGCGGCAGGCGCCAGCCCCGTTGTCAAAGCCGCGACGGCAAGCACGCGGCGGGCAAGTTTAAAGTCCATGGTCAAGTTCTCCCTCTTCTCATTGGTGGTTAGTTTGCCTGATAGCCTGGCAGGTTAAACGCGCCGGTGTATCCGAACAGCGCGGCTGATCCGCCAGTATGCAGAAAGACGACATTCTCCATGTCGCCAAAGGCGCCCTTGCGGGTCAGGTCAATCAGACCGTCAAGCCCTTTGCCGGAGTAGACCGGATCGAACAGCAGGCCTTCAAGCTCTGCCAGAAGCCTGACGCTTTCGACCATGCCTTGCGTGGGAATGCCATATCCCGCCCCCACGTAATCGCAGTTGGCCCTTACGTCTTCACGACGGATGGCCTCTTCACAGCCGATGCCCGCACCGGTGCGTTTCGCAAGCTCAAAGACCATGCTTTCCTGCTTGTCCTGAGGGGCCCGAACGCCAATACCAAGGAGCTCGATGTCACTTTCCAGCGCCGCAAGGCCAGCCACCAAGCCCGCTTGGGTGCCCGCGCTGCCCGTGGCATGGATCAATGCGTCGATCTTTAACCCCATGGTCGCGGACTGTTCGCAAAGTTCCAAGGCGCAATTCACATACCCAAGCGCGCCGGTGCTGTTCGAGCCACCTCCTGGAATGACATAGGGCTTCCGCCCGGCAGTGCGAAGCTCTACCGCCAGAAGCTCCATCTCTGCTGTCATGTCGGCACCGCCCCGCCGCTTGGCCACTGTTGCGCCATGCAGCCGGTCAAGAAACACATTGCCGCTCAGCGTATATTCTGGGTCGGCAGAGCCGGTCCGATCTTCGAGCAGGATATGGCAGGCCATGCCCAGTCGTGCCACTGCGGCCGCTGTCTGGCGCGCGTGATTGGATTGGGTGGCACCTTGGGTAATGATCGTATCCGCACCCTCTCCCAATGCATCGGCCATCAGGAATTCGAGCTTGCGGGTCTTGTTGCCGCCAGAGGACAACCCTGTGCAGTCATCACGCTTTACCCAAAAACGGGGTCCACCCAAATGCTCGGTTAGCCGATCCATGGGTTCCAGCGGTGTGGGAAAATGCCCCAGACGCACTCTGGGAAATGCCGCAAGCGCGCTTGCCAGATCCTTTCGGCGCGCGGCCGACGGCCACGCACTTTGTCGGATATGCCGAGCAGCCCCCGAAATATGCCCTTCGCCCATGAATGACCCTCACCCAATATCGGAAACAGGCTAACCCCCCTTTACAGCGGTGGAAAATGCTATTTTCTTGGACTACTCATATCAAAAGTATGGGTAAGGGATGAAAAATGGATCTCAACATCTTCGATGACGTGCTTGTTCTTTTGGAAGAGGGCAATATGAGCCGTGCCGCACGACGCCGAAATGTCACGCAACCAGCTTTTTCCCGACGCATCCAGAGCTTTGAGAATTGGCTTGGTCGCCCGATCGTCAAACGTGCAGCCAACCGCGTCGAGATTGAACCGGCGTTGTCTGAGAACATCGTCGAGCTTCAGGCGCTGATCCGGCATGTTGAGGCCCTCAGACAGCGGATCGCCAAATACAATGCCGCAAGATCGACCGTAACAGTCGCGGCACAGCATTCGCTGATCGTTTCGATTTTCCCTGATTTCGCTGCGGGCGCACGCGACGCGCAGCCGGAGGTCGATTTTCGCCTAAGGGCGGCAAACCACAATGATTGCATCTCGCTTTTCCTGAGCGGCGAAGCCTCGCTGCTCATGTGCTATGAGCGCGATGGCGGAGAGCCGATGCCATTCGATGACCGTATCGTTCGTGCAACTTGGGGCCGCGACCGGCTTGTCCCGGTGATCGGCGGCGCGCTGCGCTTCACGCTTGATCGCAAGGGGGCCCCACCCGAGGATACACCTATGATCCGCTATCCATCCGGCAGCTTTTTCGCGGATATGCTTGCGGGGGCGAGTACCTCCTATTCCAACCACTCTGGCAGCACCTTTGCTGAGAGTGCATTCACCGTTGGGGTCAAGGAAATGGCCCTGATGGGATTTGCCCTCGCTTGGTTACCGATGAGCCTCGTTTACAGCGAGGTCCAAAGTGGCGCGCTGATCGTGTGCAATGGAGATACCGAAACCCTACCGCTGCGTATCTCGCTCTTTGCCCGACCAACTGATCCAGTTGCAATGCGCCTTTGTAGCCTGCGACATGACAGTGTGGAACCATCGCGGATTTAGAACAGCACCGCGTAGCAAGGCCGTACCATTTAAATGGGGCCTTTATGGCTAGGCTATCCCGTTGCCCTTGAAATATTCGCCCGGTTGATGCGCCTAGCGCCGGGTAAACGACAAGCGGGTGGCCTGACCGTGGTCTAATTTCGCAGAATCATGATGGGCGTGTTGGCAAGAAGCTCCTGAAATGTCGTGCTGCTTCCGGTTTTGCCGAAACGTTCGTTCGCATTCAGCCCCGCGCCGATCAGTTGCACCACCTCCGGAGAGCCGGCGAACTTGGAATGGCTGCCGGAATTGGAATCCTCGATTTTGGACAGGTCAATCACGGTCACACCGAGTTTTTCCAACTCGAGCGCGTCTGCTGCGCCGACACGCGGCACGCCCCCCGCAATCCGGCGTGACAGCCGCAGTGCCGCGTCATCCTTGGAAATCAAAAGGAACATCCGCTGCTTGATCGACGGGTGCAGGGCCGAAATCTGAGTGCGAAACAGATCTATGTCGATGTCAGGAGAGGCCAGAATAATGTGATCAATCGGAATTCCCTTGCCAAGTCTGCCGGTTTGCTGCTGATGGACAAGCCCCTCCATCGTCAGGAAGGTGCCCATCGAATGCGCAAAAACATCCACACTTTCGGCCTTGGTCCGGTTCAGGATGGCGGCCAGATTCCTAACTTCGGGGCGGGCGATGAGCGCGCTGTTGAGGTCATAGACATAGCGCGTTCCCTTCGCCGCCGAGGCCCAGGTGAACAGCACAGGCACGCCTTGAAAGTCGGTGTCCTCTACAAATTGCGATAGGCGCAGGACGGCGTCGCTTGCGGTGTTATTAAAGCCATGCACGAAAATCAGAAGTTTGCGGTCTCCGGGGGCGCGTTTGGCCAGCTCACGATTTATGCCCGAGATAAAGGCCGCATCGGTGCTGTAGACGATTGGGTTAACGACGGTGAATTCGGTGCGCGGATCAGGAGGCAGGCGCTTTGGCCGCTCCAGCACGCCGACAACATGGGTTGGGGGCACAGTGGCATCAACCGAGGCCATGCCAAGTTCTGGTGCCCGAACAGAGGAGTAAAAGGCCCCAGCCACCTCGGATGAGCCGCGCGTCGACATGATGAAAATACGATGCTTTGTCAGGTCTTCGACGGATTCAACGGGGACATTCGCGTTTCTGATGCCAATGATTTCCGGCGCTGCCGAACATCCGACCAATACCAGCAAGACCAACGTGGAAATCAGGGATCGGGTGCCAAAATGACGTTTCATGACTTCTCTCAAATGGGGCGTCTCGCGCGCGGAGGCCGGACAGCGGCAGCGTTTTGTGAGTCAAAACTCGTTATTTCAGCATGCCCTTGGTTCCCACTTGGATCAACAGATTTGAGAGCCGCAGAGCACTTTGCTCTGGGCGCAGTCTAGCGCGTTGGGTGTGGGTGCGGCGGGGGTGTTCCCGCGCACAAGCCCTCGCAGGCCTAAGGGGCGGTGTCAGTGCAACCGACGATTTGGGTTTTGAGTGTTGCGGTCTGGTGTCACGTCTTCATACTCGGTCTCAACCACATCATCGCGCGCGGGCGGCGGTCGGCCGCCCATCTCAAAGTGCTGGACATGCACGCGCTGCCGGATTTGCCGGAAAACCCAACGGCGCACCGGCGGCATCAAAAGCGCAAAGCCCAAACCATCGGTAAAAAAGCCGGGTGTCAGTAGCAGCGCACCCGCAAAGAGGATCATCGCCCCATGCGCCAGCGGTTCCGACGGATCATCAAGATCCGAGAACGAGCGGCGCAGGTTCGACATTGCAGCCGCCCCCTGCTTGCGCAAGAGCGATGTGCCGATCACAGCGGTCAGGACCACGATCGCCAAGGTGGGCCATAGACCGATCAGCCCGCCCACCTGAATGAACAGTGCGATCTCGATCAGCGGAACGGCGAGGAATGCCAGAAAAAGCCACATGAGCGGCCCCCCTTTGTTTTATGCCCCTTACGGTGGACTTGACCCTGTCCAGCCCCTACATAGGACTGAGCGCTGACGCTTACCATGCCCCGCACAACAAGAGGTGTCCATGAATTCGCCCATCTTGCAGTTACTGGTACTCGCCGGTATCGCCATTTTTCTGATTTTGCGGCTCAAGAGTGTTTTGGGCACCCGTGACGGATTCGAGGGTCCGACGCGCAGCGCGCCCGCGCCCGAGACCCGCCGCCGCAGAGAGTTCGAGGTGATCGAGGGCGGTCCAGATCATGACATCGTTGATCATGTGCCCGAAGATTCTGATGCCGCAGCGGCCTTGGCTGAAATGAAGCGCATTGAGCCAGATTTCAGTGTCACGACCTTTTTGCAAGGGGCGCGTGGTGCTTATGAGATGATCCTGATGGCGTTTGAGCGCGGCAAGCTGGATGAGGTAACGCCGTTTCTGGATCGCGATGTCTACGAGACCTTTGCGCAGGTGGTCGATGCCCGCGAACAGCAGGGTCTGACGATTGAGGCCGAATTCATAGGTGTGCGCGAATTGACACTGGCGGATGCCCGCTTTGATGCCGACACGCGGCGCGCGGAAATCTCTGTGCGGTACGTGGGCGAATTGATTTCTGTTGTGCGCGATAGCGCGGGCGAGATCGTCGAAGGGGTGCCGGGCCAGTCGAAGCGTCAAAAAGACGTCTGGACCTATGAGCGTGTCATGGGTGCGGATGATCCCAACTGGCGGCTTGTCGCAACGGGCGAATGATCCGGGGGCTGTGGCGATTGGGGCTGAGCTTGTGGCTGGTGTGTGTTGCACCAGCCAAGGCGCAGGACGTGACCCACGAGATCCTGAGCTTTGACGATCTGGATGGATGGGCCGAGGATGATCATGCCGCGGCCCTTTCTGTTTTCCTCAACACCTGCCCAGATATGAAAGACCTCGATTGGCGGTCGCTCTGTGCCTTGGCGCAGCAACGCCCCGACGCACGAGGATTTTTCGAGCTGTTCTTTCGCCCCGTGATGATGTCTGAGGGCAAGCCCGCGCTTTTTACCGGCTATTTCGAACCGGAATTGCATGGCGCGACGCGCCCCGATGGGCGCTATCGCTATCCGGTTTACCGCGAGCCGCCCGAGGCACGGCTTTCTAACCCTTGGCTTACCCGGCGCGAGATTGAGACAACGGATGTCATGCGCGGTCGCGGGCTTGAGATTGCGTGGGTCGATGATCCGGTCGAGTTGTTTTTTCTGCAAATCCAAGGCTCTGGGCGGATCAGGCTTGAGAATGGGCAGGTGATCCGCGTGGGCTATGCCGGGGCCAACGGCCATCCTTATCGCTCGATCGGGGTCGAACTGGTGCAGCGCGGCATTTATTCGGTGCATCAGGTCTCTGCCGAGGTGATCAAGAACTGGGTGCGGCGCAATCCCGAGGCCGGGCGCGAACTGCTCTTTCATAACCCGTCTTATGTGTTCTTTCGCCGGTTGGATAATGTGCCCGCAGAGCGGGGACCGCTCGGCGCAATGAATCGCTCGGTCACGACCCTGCGCACGGTGGCGGTTGACCCGGCCTTTGTGCCCTTGGGGGCGCCGGTCTGGGTGGAAAAGGATGGCGATGGCCCGATCCGCCGCCTGATGATGGCCCAGGATACCGGGTCGGCGATCAAGGGCGCGCAGCGCGCCGATATTTTCTTTGGCACTGGCGATGCGGCGGGGCAGGCGGCGGGACGGTTGCGCGATCCGGGGCGAATGGTTGTGCTTATGCCCATTCAGCGCGCCTATGCCATGCTGCCGGAGCAGGAACCGTGAGTCGCAGGCGCATCAAGCCTGAGGAGTTGGAGCTTTGGCAACAGGTCGCCCGGACCGCGCAGCGCCTTCGGCCTGAGACGCCCGGCCGCGTTTCGCCCTTGCCGCCCGAGCCGATGATCCGCAATCCGCGCAGCGCGCCGCCTACGCCGCGATTGGAGGATTTTCAGATCGGCCAGAGGGCTCTGGGTACGCCCCCGGCGCATGATCTTCTGCCCGGTCTTTCGGAGCGTGTGGCCACTGTGCCGGTGCAGATGGATAAAAAAGCGTTTCAGCGGATGAAGCGCGGCAAGCTTTTGCCCGAGGCCAAGATCGACTTGCATGGCATGACGATGGATCGCGCGCATCCGGCGCTGACCGGATTCATCCTGCGGTCGCATGCGGCGGGGCTGCGGCTGGTTCTGGTGGTCACGGGCAAGGGCAAGGATCGCGATACCGGCGGGCCGATCCCGGTGCGGCACGGGGTCTTGCGGCACAATGTGCCACAATGGCTGCGGATGCCGCCGCTGGCACCGCTGGTGTTGCAGATCACCGAGGCGCATCTGAAACACGGCGGTGGCGGGGCCTATTACGTCTATTTGCGGCGGCAGAAATAAGAAGGGCGGCCCATTGGGCCGCCCCTTGTTGTGTTACTGTCCCACGATCATCTCGGATTGTTTGACGATCACCTCGGCCTGTTTGATCGATGCGATATCGACAAGGCGGCCTTTGTAGGTGGTCGCGCCCTCGCCGCGCGCCTTGGCCTCTTCCATTGCCTTCAGGATCTCGCGGGCCTCTTGCACGGCGGCCTCAGAAGGCGTGAAAATCTCATTGGCGAGCGCGATCTGTTTGGGGTGAATCGCCCATTTGCCAACCATACCAAGCGTGGCCGAGCGCCGCGCCTGCGCGCGAAATCCCTCATCATCCGAGAAATCGCCAAACGGGCCATCGACTGGCAAGAGGCCGTGGGTGCGACAGGCGGCCACGATAGCGGTCTGTGCCCAATGCCACGGGTCAGACCAATAGCGCTGGCCCTCGCGCAGCATATAGTAATCCTCTTGCGTGCCGCCGATGCCGGTGGTTTGCATCCCCATGGAGGCCGCGAAATCCGCAGCCCCAAGGCTCATCGCCTCAAGCCGGGGCGAGGCGGCGGCGATTTCCTCGACATGGGCGATGCCAGCAGCAGATTCGATGATGACCTCGAAAGCGATCCGCTTTTTCCGGCCTTTGGCGGCCTCAATCGCGGTAACAAGCGCGTCCACCGCATAGATATCCCCGCCGCAACCCACCTTGGGAATCATGATCTGATCCAGTCGGTCGCCCGCCTGTTCAAGCAAATCCACCACATCGCGATACCAGAACGGGGAATCGAGGCTGTTGATCCGCACCGACAGGGTTTTCTTGCCCCAATCAACCGAATTGATCGCCTCAATCGTGTTCTTGCGGGCGATATCCTTGTCAGTCGGGGCAACCGAATCCTCAAGGTCGATATTCACCACATCCGCCGCCGAGGCCGCCATTTTTTCGAACAGTTTGGTATTGGAACCGGGGCCAAACAATTGGCAGCGGTTGGGGCGGGCAGGGGCGGGCGGTTGCAGGCGAAAGCTCATGGGCGGGTGGCTCCGTTACATAAGTAAATTGCGGGATTGTCGCGGCTGTGGTTATGAAATTGCGCAAGGCTCTGCAAGGCGCTTTTCCCGGCGCAGGGATTGGGCGGTTCGTGGGCGGAGGAAAGAAAATTCGATGATTTCACTTATTTGTCGAAGAAACATGTGATACTTGAGAAATTTACATAAAATCAAACAGAAAATCGCAAGTAAATCGTTGGAAACTGCCGCCAAGCTATAGCGAAAGGATGCGCCATGATCGAGACCCCCTATCTGTTGTTCTTGGGCGACGCGCCCGACATGCTGGCAGCCAAGGTTGCTATTGGCATTCGTGACTGGCGGCCCGAGAATGCGCTGGGTCAATTGCGCCTGCCCGGCTGCGGGGCCGATCTGGGCCTGCCCGACATGACATTGGCCGAGGCCAAGGCGGCGGGCGTCAAGACTGTGGTGATTGGCGTGGCCAACCGGGGCGGTGTCATCAGCCAAGACTGGAAAAAGGTGTTGGTGGCGGCGCTTGAAGAAGGGTTTGATCTGGCGGCAGGCCTCCACAACCTCTTGCGCGACGAGGCGGATCTGCGCGCGGTGGCCGAGGCGACGGGGCGCACCCTGCATGATGTGCGGGTGCCGTCGGTCAAATACCCCATCGCAGATGGCAAGAAACGGACCGGCAAGCGCTGTTTGGCGGTGGGCACGGATTGCTCGGTGGGCAAGATGTATACCGCCATGGCGATGGAGCGCGAGATGATCGCCGCTGGGATGAAGGCCACGTTCCGGGCGACCGGACAAACGGGGATTCTCATCACCGGCGATGGCGTGCCGCTGGATGCAGTCATCGCGGATTTCATGGCCGGATCGGTGGAATGGCTGACACCTGACAATGACCCGGATCATTGGGACTTGATCGAAGGGCAAGGCAGCCTGTTCCACGTCTCTTTTTCCGGGGTCACGATGGCGCTTATTCATGGCGGTCAGCCTGATGCGCTGATCCTCTGCCACGAGCCGACGCGCACGCATATGCGTGGTCTGCCCGATTACACGCCGCCAACACTCGAGGCGCTGCGCGACATGGTTCTGCCCATCGCGCGGATTGCCAATCCGGCCTGTCAGATCGTGGGCGTTTCGGTGAATACGCAGCATATGACCGAGGAGAGCGCGCGCGCCTATCTGGCGCGTGTCGAGGCCGAAATGGGCCTGCCTGCAACCGATCCTTACCGATTTGGAGCAGCGCCGCTGGTGGCTGCCTTGGCGGCGGTTTGAGTATTTTTGAAACGATGAAAGGGGGCGCGTGTGCAGATTGATGTAACGCGGGATGTGTTCCGGTTGGCGCAGGTGTTCACCATCAGCCGGGGATCGCGGACCGAAGCCAAGGTGCTGACCGTGCGTGTGACCGATGGGGGCGTGACCGGCTGGGGCGAATGTGTGCCCTATGCCCGTTATGACGAGACATTGGAGAGTGTGACTGCCCAGATCGAGGGTCTGTCGGGTGATTTAACGCGCGCCGCGCTTTATGATCTGTTGCCTGCCGGGGCGGCGCGGAATGCGCTGGATTGCGCGCTCTGGGATCTGGAGGCCAAGCGCGCGGGACGCCGCGTTTGGGAACTGGCGGGTTTGCCTGCGCCGGTGCCGGAAATCACGGCCTATACGCTCTCGCTTGATACGCCCGAGGCGATGCAGGCGCAGGCCGCGAAACATGCGCATCGGCCCTTGCTCAAGATCAAGCTGGGCACGCCAGACGACATGCCAAGGTTAGAAGCGGTGCGCCGTGGCGCGCCACAGGCCAAGATCATCGTCGATGCCAATGAAGGCTGGAGCGCGGCGGTCTATGCCGATTTGGCCCCGCATCTGGTGCGATTGGGCGTCGCGCTGGTGGAACAACCGCTGCCCGCCGGAGACGATGAGGCGCTGATCGGCATGGCGCGTCCGGTGCCGGTCTGTGCCGATGAAAGCTGCCATGACCGCGCCAGCCTGCCCAAGCTCAAGGGCAAATATGACGTGGTCAATATCAAGCTGGATAAGACCGGCGGTCTGACCGAGGCGCTGGCCCTGCGCGAAGCGGCACGCGCCCAAGGGTATGGAATCATGGTGGGTTGTATGATCGGAAGCTCGCTTGCGATGGCGCCTGCGGTGCTTGTCGCCCAAGGCGCGATGGTGACAGACCTTGACGGCCCGCTGCTTCTGGCCGAAGACCGCGAGGATGCTTTGATTTTCGATGCTGCAGGCGTGCATCCGCCGCGGCCAGAGTTATGGGGATAAGACCATGCGCACTGTCTATGTAAACGGCGAGTATCTGCCGGAAACCGAAGCCACCGTTTCGATTTTCGACCGGGGGTTTCTGATGGCCGATGGCGTTTACGAGGTGACAAGCGTGCTGGGCGGCAAGCTGATTGATTTCGGCGGGCATCTGGCGCGGCTGGAACGGTCCTTGAATGAACTCGATATGAAAAAGCCAGCAGCCTTTGATGATCTGTTGGACATTCACCGCGAATTGGTGCGGGCGAATGACATTACCGATGGTCTGGTCTATCTGCAGGTGACGCGCGGCAGCGATGGCGACCGCGATTTCGTGTTCCCGAATGCCGAAACGACCGAGCCGACGCTGGTCCTCTTTACCCAGTCCAAGCCGGGTCTGGCGCAAAACCCTGTTGCCCTAAAAGGCATCAAGGTGATCAGCATTGAGGATATTCGCTGGGGTCGGCGGGATATCAAAACGGTGCAGCTTCTCTATCCTTCCATGGGTAAGATGATGGCCAAAAAGGCCGGATGCGACGACGCCTGGATGGTTGAGGATGGTTATGTGACCGAAGGCACCAGCAACAACGCCTATATCGTCAAGGGCAACCGGATCATCACGCGGCAGTTGTCCAATGACATCCTGCATGGGATCACCCGCGCCGCTGTCCTGCGCTTTGCCCGCGAGGCGCAGATGGAGGTTGAGGAACGCGCCTTTACGATTGACGAGGCCAAAGCAGCCGATGAGGCGTTTGTGACTTCGGCCAGTGCCTTTGTCATGCCGGTGGTCGAGATTGACGGCGTGGCCTTGGGCGATGGCACACCGGGGCGGGTGGCTGCGCGGCTGCGCGAAATCTATCTGGAAGAGAGCCTGAAAGCCGCAGTCTGAGACACGCATTCGCGCACAGAAGCTGGGCAGAATCGGGGAATTGAGCACGGGGGCGGTTGCGGCCATTCTAGGGGAAACCTGAGATTGGAGCCGCAAATGACCCCTGTTCACCCTGAGGCCCGCATCGGCCATGTACACCTGAAAGTGGCCGATCTGGACCGCGCCATCGCATTTTATTCCGGTGTTCTCGGCTTTGAACTGCAACAGAAATTCGGCACCCGCGCGGCGTTTCTGTCGGCGGGGGGCTATCATCATCACCTTGGCCTGAACACATGGGAGAGCCTTGGCGGCACGCCTGCGCCCAAGGGGCACACGGGCCTCTATCACACCGCGTTTCTCTATCCGGACCGGGCGCAATTGGCAGATGCCCTGCGGCGGGTGATCCGGGCCGGGATCACGATCGAAGGCGCGGCAGATCACGGGGTGAGCGAGGCGATTTATGTCAGTGACCCGGATGGCAACGGGGTGGAACTATACCGCGACCGCCCCGAATCCGAATGGCCGCGCGATGCGGCGGGCAATCTGGCGATGGTGAATGATCCCATTGATTTGACAGAGCTTTTGTCACACGCCCCGGCAGAGGGCTAGACGCGGCGCAAAGCAAGGCCTAGGCTCTGCCTGACCGCAAGGGAGGGCAGAGCAGATGGCGACGGGCACGAATATTCGCACCTATTTCAACGGGGCCTGGCACGAGGGCGATCCGGCAGTGATCCGGGCGGCGGATCACGGGGCATGGCTTGGAACGACGGTGTTTGATGGCGCGCGCTATGTCGATGGAATTGCCCCCGATCTTGATCGGCATTGCGCCCGCGTCAATGCCTCGGCCCGTGCTCTGATGATCACGCCAACGGTCGAGGCGGCAGACATGGTCGAGATGGTGTGGGAGGGATTGCGCGCCTATCCCAAGGAGGCGGCGGTTTATATCCGGCCGATGTATTGGGCCCTAGAGGGGGGCGATCTGGGGATTGTGCCCAAAGAGGGTGCCACGGGCTTTGCCATCAGTCTTGAGGAAATCCCGATGCCGCCGCAGGGGTTCAGCACAACACTTGGGCGCACGCGGTTCCGGCGTCCGGTGCTCGAGGACGCGGTGGTCAATGCCAAGGCGGGCTGTCTCTATCCCAACAACGCACGGATGCTGAAAGAGGCGCGCGGGCGTGGTTTTGGCAATGCGCTGGTGGCGGATGCGCTGGGCAATGTGGCCGAAACCGCAACCGCAAATGTGTTTGCCGTCAAGGATGGTGCGGTTTTCACCCCCATTCCCAACGGCACGTTTCTGGCCGGGATCACCCGCGCGCGCCATATCGAGAATATGCGCCGCGAGGGGATCGAGGTGCATGAAACGGTGATGAGTTTCGACGATTTTCACGCGGCGGATGAGGTATTCCTATCCGGCAACCTGATGAAGGTGACGCCTGTTTCAGCCTTTGAAGACACACAGTATACCCTTGGGCCGGTCACCGAAAAGGTACGCCAGATGTATTGGGATTGGGCGCATTCCGCGAATTGAGAGTTGGGGGGCAGTGCCCCCCAACCCGGTTCAGAAATCCAGATTTGCGACGTTGAGCGCGTTATCTTGGATGAACTCGCGACGCGGTTCGACGACGTCGCCCATCAGCTTGGTAAAGAGATCGTCGGCCTCGGCCACATCGTCGATCTTGACCTGAAGAAGCGTGCGCGCCTCGGGATCAAGCGTGGTTTCCCAAAGCTGATTGGGGTTCATTTCGCCCAAGCCTTTGTAGCGTTGCAGGCTCAGGCCCTTTTCGCCCTCTTTCAGGATCGCATCCAAGAGGTCGAGAGGGCCATATATGGCCTGCGCCCGGTCCTTGCGGATGAGCGTGGCGCGCTCGCGGTAGATATCGCGCAGCGGCGCAGTCAATTGTGCCAGCTTGCGCGCCTCGCCGCCGCGCAGAACGGGGCCGTCGAGCGTGCGCATTTCCTCGACTCCGCGGACGGTGCGCGACAGGCGCAGGCCCTTGTCCTGGGTCGGGCGCCCCTGCCAGCCGCGTTCGTATTCGTTGGAAATCATGTCGAGCCGGGCCGCCACGGTATCCGCCACGCCTTGCAGGTCACTGTCCACGCGACCGGGCAAGAACGCCTCGGCAATCGCGGCCTGTTCAAGGATGTGGCGGGGATAGTGGGTTGGGAAGGCCTCTAGGATACGGCGCGCCTGCCGCGCTTCTTCGACCACGCGCACGAGGTCGGGGCCGGCGATCTCCTCGCCCGAGCCAAGGCGCAGGGCGGCATCGGTGGTGCCTTGGGCAATCAGATAATCCTCCAGCCCGCCCTGATCCTTGAGATACACTTCGGACTTGCCGCGCATCACCTTGTAGAGCGGCGGTTGCGCGATATAGAGGTATCCGCCTTCGATCAGCTCCGGCATCTGCCGGTAAAAGAAGGTAAGCAGCAAGGTGCGGATATGCGCGCCGTCCACATCGGCATCGGTCATGATGACGATCTTGTGGTAGCGCAGTTTCTTGATGTCGAATTCGTCCCGGCCAATGCCGGTGCCCAAAGCCATCACCAGATTGCCGATTTCCTGACTGCCCAGCATCCGGTCAAAGCGGGCACGCTCGACATTGAGGATCTTGCCGCGCAGGGGCAAAACCGCCTGCGTGCCTCGATCACGCCCAGTCTGAGCCGAGCCACCGGCGCTGTCACCCTCGACGAGGAAAAGCTCGGTCTTGGAAGGGTCCTTGGACGAGCAATCCTTGAGTTTCCCCGCAAGGAAATTGACATCCATCGGATTCTTGCGCCGCGTCAGTTCGCGCGCCTTGCGCGCAGCCTCGCGGGCATGGGCCGCCTCGATGATCTTGCCCACGATGACGCGGGCCACCTGTGGGTTTTCCTCGAACCATTCGGCAAGTTTTTCGCCCACCAACCCCTCGACCGCCGGTCGCACCTCGGAGCTGACAAGTTTATCCTTGGTCTGGGATGAGAATTTCGGATCAGGCACCTTGACCGAGAGAACACAGGTCAGACCCTCGCGGGCGTCATCGCCGGTAAAGGTGACTTTTTCCTTTTTGGCGATGCCGCTGGTCTGGGCATAGGTGTTGATGGTGCGGGTCAGCGCACCACGAAAGCCCGCCAAATGGGTGCCGCCATCGCGCTGCGGGATGTTGTTGGTAAAGGGCAGAACCGTTTCGTGATAGCTGTCATTCCACCACATCGCCACTTCGATGCCGATATCGTCCCGCTCGCCGGTGATAAAGATCGGGTCTGGCATAGCGGGGGATTTGTGACGGTCGAGGTATTTGACAAATTCCTTGACGCCGCCTTCATAGAACAACTCCGAGCGGAGCGGCTCTGTCGGGCGCTCATCCGTCAGGATGATCCGCACCCCGGAATTGAGAAAGGCCAGTTCACGCAGACGCTTTTCCAGTGTCTCAAAGATGTATTCGAGATTAGAGAAGGTTTCTGTTGAGGCGAGAAAGCGTACCTCGGTGCCCTTGCGCCCGTTGGCATCGCCCACCACACGCAGGGATTCAACGGTAAAGCCCCCCTCGAACCGGGCATAGTGTTCCTTGCCGTTGCGCCAGATGCGCAATTCCAGCCACTCAGACAGGGCATTCACAACCGACACGCCCACGCCGTGCAGACCACCCGACACCTTGTAGGAATTGCTGTCGAATTTGCCGCCTGCGTGCAGTTGGGTCATGATGACCTCTGCCGCAGATACGCCCTCGCCTTCGTGAATATCTACCGGAATGCCACGCCCATTGTCGCTGACCGAAACCGAAGAGTCGGCATGGATCGTGACGTTGACGGCATCGGCATGACCGGCCAAGGCCTCGTCAATGCCGTTGTCCACGACCTCATAAACCATATGGTGCAGACCAGAGCCATCATCGGTATCCCCGATATACATCCCCGGACGCTTGCGGACTGCCTCTAACCCCTTGAGAACCTTGATGGAATCAGCACCATATTCTTCGGGTGCGGCGGCGGGTTCGGACATGCGGTTTTTCCTTCGGAAGTTTTGCCATTTTATACGAAGTCTGGGGGGGAATGTCACGCCATTCCCCCATATTTTGCGCCACCTCTGGTGCGCTCCTCTTTCCTTCAGCGGCGTTTCGCGCGAACAAGGCACATGCCGATTCTCGCCTTTCTCCGTGACAATGCGCCCTGGCTCACCGCCGGGGTCTTGCTGACCTTCCTGAGCAGTTTCGGGCAGACCTATTTCATCTCGATTTTTGCCGGTGAAATCCGCGAGAGTTTTGGCCTCAGCCATGGGCAATGGGGTGGCATCTATATGCTGGGCACCACGGCATCGGCGCTGGTGATGGTTTGGGCCGGGGGGCTGACGGATCTTTTTCGTGTGCGCAGGCTAGCGCCGCTGGTTCTGCTTCTCATGGTCGGGGCCTGTCTCTTTATGGCGGCCAATCCGGTCTGGTGGCTGTTGCCGCTGGTGATCTTTGCGCTGCGCTTTACCGGACAGGGCATGCTGAGCCATCTGGCCGTGGTCGCCATGGCGCGCTGGTTCGTGGCCGCGCGCGGCAAGGCGCTCTCTGTCGCGACCTTGGGCTTTGCGCTGGGCGAGGCGTTTTTGCCGCTTATCTTCGTGTCACTCTTGGCGATTTATGACTGGCGCGTGCTTTGGGTTGGCGCGGCGCTGGTTGCGACATTGGGCATCCCGCTCTTGCTGGCGCTCTTGGCCAAGGAACGCACCCCGCAAAGCTGGGCTGAAAGCAGCCAGTCGCTGGGTATGGATGCGCGCCACTGGACCCGCCGCCAGACGCTGCGGCACTCTCTTTTTTGGTTCATGGTGCCGGCGCTCTTGGGCCCTTCCGCCTTCAACACCGCGTTCTTTTTCCATCAGGTGCATATCGCTGAGGTCAAAGGCCTAAGCCATGTGGCACTGGTGGCGATGTTCCCGGCCTATACGGCGGTGGGCATTGGCGCGATGATCCTGTCGGGCTGGGCGTTGGACCGATTGGGCACAGCACGGCTTTTGCCCTTCATGCAACTGCCGATGGTCGCGGCGTTCCTGCTCTTTGCCGTCTCGGGGGGGCCGGGCCTCTTGCTGTTGGGGTTCGTGTGTCTGGCGCTGACCACGGGGGCCAATAGCACCTTGCCCAATGCCTTTTGGGCGGAATTCTATGGCACCGCCCATCTGGGAAGCATCAAGGCCATGGCCGCCGCCGTCATGGTTCTGGGATCGGCCATTGGGCCGGGGGTGACTGGGCTAGGGATTGATCTTGGCCTTGGGATCGAGACGCAATTCGTGCTCATCGCGGGTTATTTCGTCTTTGCCAGCGGGATGATGACCATCGGGATCTTGCGCGCACGCGGGGCGCTGACGGTCTAACAGGCTTGCAGACCCTATTCCGCCGCCACCGTGATCACCGGCTCCATCTGGTTGAACATCTCTTGCGACAGGTGGCATTTCACCTGATGCCCCGGCACCAGTTCACGCACCGGCGGCACCTCGCGTTCGCACAGGCCCCCCGGCACCTCTGATTTCCATCGGCACCGCGTCTGGAACGGGCAGCCGGGCGGCGGGTTCATGGCCGAAGGCACATCACCCTCAAGCACGATATGTTTCTTGGTGATCCGCGTATCGGCAATCGGCACGGCCGAAAGCAACGCCTCGGTATAGGGGTGATAGGGGGGGGCGAACACCTGATCGGTGGTGCCCAGTTCCACGACATGCCCAAGATACATCACCATCACCCGATCACTCAGATAACGCACGATGCTAAGGTCGTGGCTGATGAAGAGAAGGGTCGTCTTTTGCTTGCGCTGAATCTCCATCAAGAGATCCGTCACCGCCGCCTGCACGCTCACATCCAGCGCCGACACCGGTTCATCCGCCACCACGATGCGCGCACCGCCGGCAAAGGCGCGGGCGATGCCCACGCGCTGTTTCTGCCCGCCCGACAGTTGACGCGGCATACGTTCGGCAAATTCCCTCGGCAGTTTCACCAGATCAAGCAGGCGCAGCATCTCGTCGCGGCGCGCCTGATCCGTGTCGCCGATGCCAAACACCTCAAGCGCGCGGATGATCTGGCGGCCCACCGTCATCGACGGGTTGAGCGTATCGAACGGGTTTTGAAACACCATCTGCACATCGGCCACGGTTTGCGTATCGCGCTTCTCAATCGGGATCTGCTCGATATTGCGGTTATCCAGCAGGATTTGCCCCTCGGTCGCGGTCTCTAGCCCCATCAAGACCTTGGCGAATGTGGATTTGCCACAGCCCGACTCGCCCACAATCGCCAGCGTCTCGCTCTCGCGGGCCTCGAAACTCAGAGTTTCATTGGCCTTGACCACCTTTTTGCCGCTGCTCCCACCAAACAGCGCATTGGCTGCCACCTCGTAATATTTCTTGAGGTTCTCCATCTTGAGCACGACCTTGCCCGGCGCGGTCGCCTCATGTTGCGCCATGGCCTCGATCGGGGCGTTCCAATCAATGTCGGCAAACCGCAGACAGCGGGTGAAATGCCGGTCATCGCCCCTGATCCCCGCCATGGGAATATCGCCGCCATCGCACAGGCCCGCCTGAAAATAATCGCAGCGCGGTCCGAAATTGCAGCCCTCTGGGCGTTCATGCGGCAGGGGGAAATTGCCCGGAATAGCCTTGAGTGGTCGCGTGTTCTTGTCCGCGCCGGGCAGGGGGATCGACCGGAATAGCGCCTGCGTATAGGGATGCTGCATTTTGTCGAACACATCCTTGATGCTGCCGGTTTCAACCGCCTCGCCGGAATACATCACGCAAATCCGGTCGCAGGTTTCCAGCACCAGACCAAGGTTGTGACTGATGAAGAGCATCGAGGTGCCGTATTTCTTGCCCAGATCCTTGACCAGCTCCACCACTGCCGCCTCGACCGTCACATCAAGCGCGGTCGTCGGCTCATCGAGGATCAAGAGCGACGGTTTTGACATCAGCGCCATGGCAATGACGATGCGCTGTTGCTGTCCGCCGCTCAGCTGATGGGGATAGCTGCGCATGATGCGTTCGGGATCGGGCAGCTTTACATCGCGCACCACCTCCAGCGCCCGCACCCAAGCCTCGGATTCGGAAATGCCCTCGTGGATCATGGGCACTTCGATCAGTTGCTTGCCGATCCGCATCGCCGGGTTCAGGCTCGCCATCGGTTCCTGATAGATCATCGCGATTTCATTGCCGCGAATATCGCGCAATTCGGCGGCGCTCATCTTGGCCAGATCGCGGCCTTTGAACCGCACCGATCCGCCCACGATGCGGCCATTCACGCCCAGATCCTGCATCACGCCCAGCGCCACGGTGGATTTGCCGCAGCCGGATTCGCCCACCAGCCCCACCGCCTCGCCGGGCTGCACCGTCACGGAAAAATCCATCACCGCCGGAATTTCGCGCAACCGGGTGAAAAAGGAAATCGACAGGTTCTCGATCTCGAGGATCGGCCCGTCATAGTCCAGCTTGGCCATGTCCGTCTCCCTTGTCACCGGGGCGCTGCCGCGCTCTTTCAGCGTTCTTCAAATACTCATCTTCAATCACGCAGGCTTTCTTCGCGCAGACCATCCGCCAAGAGGTTTAGGCCGAGCACCAAAGACAAGAGGGCAAAGGCCGGCGGAAGTGCGGGATGCAGATACATCGTCAGCAATTTACGCCCGTCATTGATGGTGCTGCCCCAATCCGGGCTCTCGGGGCTGAGCCCCAGACCAAAGAACCCGAGCGTGCCCAAAAGGATCGTCGTATAGCCAATCCTCAGGCAGAAATCGACCAAGAGCGGCCCGCGCGCATTGGGCAGGATTTCCCACAGCATGATGTACCAAGGTCGCTCGCCCCGTGTCTGCGCAGCCGCCACGTAATCGCGGGTTTTGATATCCATGGTCAGGCCGCGCACGATCCGGAAAACCGTGGGTGAATTGACGAACACAACCGCCACGAACACCACCAAGAGGTTGGGCGGAAAGCTGACCAGCCCCAGCGGATCGGCATCCCAGGCAATCCCGGAATAGAGCCAGAGGCCAATCACCAACGTGACCCCCACATAGACGTTCCGCCGCGACGGTTGCGTGTGATAGCGCGAATTCCACAACAGCAGCAGAAATATGATCGGAAAAAGAAACAGCACCGCCGCCATATAGACGGGTATGCCCGTCTGCACGATTTCGGGCGTGACCAGCAGGTAAAACAACAGGATCACCGGAAAGGCGAGGATCAGGTTGGCCATGAACGACAAAAGCGTGTCCAGCCGCCCACCATAATAGCCCGCAGGCAGGCCCAGCGTGATGCCCACCATGAAGGAGAACATGCTCGCAAAGGGCGCGATCTTGATGACCTCCCACGCGCCCGCGATCATTCGGCTAAAGACATCCCGGCCCAGATTATCCCCGCCCAAAAGGTAATAGGGATAGGCCCCCGGATCGGGCGTGCCCATCATCTGGGTAAAGGGCGTGCCCGGCCCTTTGTTCTTCATTGTGGCGGATTGCGACAGCACGTCATGCGTCAGGATCATGTCGAACGCACCGCCAAAGATGCCGGTGAACACCCAGAACATCACCATGGCAAAGCCGACCATCCCGATGGGGCTGTCAAACAGCTTGCCATAGAGACCCAGACGCCGCTTGAAGGTGATCGACAGCGCAAAGGTCACAATCAGCGCGATCCAGACCGGCAGGAACAGCCCCAGCATCCGCAGGGCAATCTCGCTCCAGCTTAATGGTTCCATGGTCCCGATACCCCCTAGCGCACGCTGATGCGCGGATTGAGAAAGACATAGCCGATGTCTGAAATCAGCTGCGTCACCAGCACCACCACCACAGAGATCACTGAAACCCCCAGCAGCAATTCGATGTCATTGTTGCCCGCCGCCTGCACCAGCGTCCAGCCAAAGCCCTTGTAGTTGAACAGGGTTTCAACAATCACGACCCCATTCAAAAGCCATGGGAATTGCAGCATGATCACCGTAAAGGGCGCGATAAGCGCGTTGCGCAGCGCGTGTTTCATCACGACATTCGGGAAACTCACGCCTTTGAGGCGCGCGGTGCGGATATATTGCGCGGTCATCACCTCGGCCATAGAGGCCCGCGTCATCCGCGCGATATAGCCCATACCATAGAGCGCGATGGTCAGAACCGGCAAAAAGAAATTCTCGAACGTCGGGTTATCCATCGCCGCCGTCGCCGTGCCCTTGAACCATTTGAGGCCCACGGCAGTGCTGGCAAACACCGCGATGAAAAGCACGCCCGACACATATTCCGGTGTGGCCGTGGTGGTGATGGCAAAAGTCGACAGCGTGCGGTCGGTGCGCGACTCCTCACGCATCCCCGCCAAGATGCCAAGGATCAGGGCCGAGGGCACCATCAACACCATCACCCAGAACATCAGCCTGCCTGTCAGCGCCAGCTTGTCGCCAAGGATCTTGCCCACATCCTCGCGGAACACGGTGGAATAGCCCCAGTCGCCTTGCAGGATGCCGCAGAACCGTGGCGCATCCTCAGGGGCGGTGCCCGGTTCGATGCACTGCCCGCGCGTCACCCCGTCGCGATCAAGGATCACGAAGCCCGGCACCACGCCCAGCCATTGCCCATACTTCACCGCCATCGGCTGCAAATAGCCATTGCGGCCCAGATAACTGGCCACTTCCTCATCGCTCATGCGAAAGTCGCCTTGGGTCTTGGCCAGCTTTTCGAGGTTGGGATAAAGATTGGTCAGGAAAAAGACGATAAATGTCAGACAGAGCGCCGTCAGGATCATGACCCCAACACGGCGCAGGATGAACATGGCCATAATCGCCCCCTGTTGGCGTTTTCAATGACGCTAGTCGACGGGGGGCAGGCGGTCCAGCATCATTTGCGACGTGGTCTTGTCAGAAAACGCCCCCAGCCTTTTCGGACTGGGGGCGCTGTCCGTTAGATCAGCGATTTGGGATCAACCGTGGCTATCCCCAGCGCCTCGCCGACAGCGGCATAGGTCAACTGACCGGCATGCACATTCAGACCGTTGAGCAAATGCACATCCTCGGCACAGGCGCGTTTCCAGCCCTTGTCGGCCAGCGCCAGCATAAAGGGCATCGTCGCATTGCCCAGTGCCAGCGTCGAGGTGCGCGCAACGGCCCCCGGCATATTGGCCACGCAGTAATGCATGATCCCGTCGACCTCATAAATCGGGTCTTGGTGCGTTGTGGCGCGCGAGGTTTCAAAGCATCCGCCTTGGTCAATCGCCACATCCACCAGCACCGATCCCGGCTTCATCATGCCGAACTGATCGCGGCGCACCAGCTTGGGTGCGGCGGCACCGGGGATCAGAACCGCGCCGATCACCATATCCGCCTGCGGCAGCAATTCTTCCAGCAACCCGGCCGAGGAATAACCGGTCTTGAAGCTGCCCCCAAACACATCATCGAGATAGCGCAGACGCGGCAAAGAGCGATCGAGCACGGTCACATCCGCGCCCATGCCTGCGGCGATTTTGGCCGCATGCGTGCCCACCACGCCGCCGCCGATCACGATCACCCGCGCCGGTCCGACACCGGGCACACCGCCCATAAGCACGCCGCGCCCGCCGTTGGCCTTTTGCAGCGTCCACGCGCCCACTTGGGGCGCCAAGCGCCCGGCAACTTCCGACATCGGCGCAAGGAGCGGCAGACCGCCCGCGCGATCCGTCACTGTTTCATAGGCGATGCAGGTCGCACCCGAGGCCAACAAATCCTTGGTTTGCTCAGGGTCCGGTGCCAGATGAAGATAGGTGAACAGAACCTGCCCCTCGCGCAGCATCTTGCGCTCGCCGGCCTGCGGTTCCTTGACCTTCACCACCATGTCGGACTGTGCGAAAATCTCTGTGGCGGTGCCAACAATCTTGGCGCCTGCCGCCTCATAAGCGGCATCGTCAAACCCGGCTCCAAGGCCTGCGCCGGATTGGATCAGCACTTCATGGCCATGACCCACCGCCTCTTTTGCGGCATTGGGCGTCATGCCTACGCGGAATTCTTGTGGCTTGATTTCCGTCGGACAACCTATTTTCATATTATACTCCTCCCTGTGTTATTTTGCGCGGAGTCTGCAACAGAATGCGCGCAAGGAGATTGAAATTTCGCTCGCCTTTTACGGGATTTTGTGAATATCCTTCGGAAATTATGTGATTAGTGGGAAAGGTCTTGCGCAAATGTCCCTCGATCCGACAGATCGTCGCTTGTTGCATGTCCTTCAGCGGCGCGGGCGCATTTCCAACGCCGACCTCGCAGAAGAGGTCAATCTCTCCGCCTCTGCCTGTCACCGCCGCGTTCAGCGCCTTGAATCCGATGGGTATATCAAGGGCTATGTCGCTCTGCTTGACCCGCGCAAGATGGGCGTGCCCGCCACGATTTTTGTCGAGATTACGCTTACCACGCAGGCAGACGAGGTGCTCGACGCCTTTGAAAAGGCGGTGGCGCGGGTGCCCGATGTGCTGGAATGTCACCTCACCGCCGGCACTGCCGACTATATCCTCAAGGTCGTCGCAGAGGATACCGAGGATTTCGCGCGTATCCACCGCCAATACCTGACCCGGCTGCCCGGCGTGGCGAAAATGCAATCAAGCTTTGCCCTGCGCACCGTGTTCAAGACCACCGCGCTGCCGCTCTGATCCCTTACCAGTCCATCACCACCTTGCCCGAATTGCCCGAAATCATCGCGGCAAAGCCCTGCTCGAAATCATCAATTCCGATCCGGTGGGTGATCAGCCCCGATACATCCAGCCCCGATTGCACCAGCGCGATCATCTTGTACCAAGTCTCATACATCTCGCGGCCATAGATGCCCTTGATATGCAGCATCTTGAAAATCACCGCGTTCCAATCCACCGCAAATTCCGTGGGCGCAATCCCCAACAGCGCCAGCTTGCCGCCATTGTTCATCCGCGCGATCATCTGCTGCATCGCCGGGGCCGCACCAGACATCTCAAGCCCCACGTCAAAGCCTTCGGTCATGCCGATGTCGGCCATCACATCGCGCAGGTGCTCTTTGCCCACATCAACCACATGCTGCACCCCCATCCGCTGCGCCAGATCAAGACGGTAGGGGTTGATATCGGTGATCACCACCTTGCGCGCGCCCACCTTTTGCGCGACCAGCGCCCCCATGATGCCAATCGGCCCCGCGCCTGTGACAAGCACATCCTCACCCACCAGATCGAAACTCAGTGCGGTATGCACCGCATTGCCAAAGGGATCAAAGATTGCTGCAATCTCGTCGGGAATATCCTCTGGAATTGGCACCACATTGCTTTCGGGGATACAGAGATATTCGGCAAAGGAACCGGGGCGATGCACACCCACCCCTTTGGTATTGCGGCACAGATGCCCTCGCCCCGCGCGACAGTTCCGACAGGTGCCGCAGACGATATGCCCCTCGCCGCTCACCCGCTGACCAATCCGGTATTTCACCGCCGCAGGCCCGGTATCGACGATCTCGCCGACGAATTCATGGCCCACAACCATCGGCACCGGCACGGTCTTGGCGCTGAATTCATCCCATTTCCAGATATGCACATCGGTGCCGCAAATCGCCGATTTGCGCACCTTGATCAGCACATCCGATGGCCCCACCTCGGGCACCGGCACGTATTCCATCCAGAGCCCGGGCTCGGCCTTGGCCTTGACCAGCGCCTTCATCTCGTTCTGCATCAGATCACTCCTAGGTCGCGGCCCACGACCGCAAAAGCGTCAATCGCTCGGTCCAGCATATCGCGCGTAAGCCCGGCACTCATTTGCGTTCTGATCCGATCCTGCCCCTTGGGCACCACTGGAAAGCTGAAGGCGGTCACATAAACGCCGCGATCATTCAGCCGCGCTGCCATTTCTTGCGCCAGCTTCGAATCGCGCAACATGACCGGGATGATCGCATGTTCGCCGGGCAGCATTTCAAACCCCAGTGCGCCCATCCTCTCGCGGAAATACGCTGCATTGTCCCAGAGCCGCGCACGCCGCTCCGCGCCGTCCTCCAGCATATCAAAGACTTTGAGCGAGGCCCCCGCAATCACCGGCGCCAGCGTGTTGGAAAAAAGATACGGGCGCGAGCGTTGCCGCAGCCAATCCACCACCTGCGCACTTGCCGCCGTATAGCCGCCCGACGCACCGCCCAGCGCCTTGCCCAGCGTGCCGGTCAGGATATCCACGCGGTCCATCACCCCGAACCGCTCGGGTGTGCCGCGCCCGGTCTCGCCGACAAAGCCGGTGGCATGGCAATCATCCACCATCACCATTGCATCATAGCGCGCGGCCAAATCGCAAATTTCATCCAAGGGCGCATAAGTTCCATCCATCGAGAACACGCCATCCGTTGCAATCAGCCGATGCCGCGCTCCCTTCGCCTCGCGCAAACACCGCTCCAGATCGGCCATGTCGCGATTGGCGTAGCGATAGCGCTCCGCCTTGCAGAGCCGGATACCGTCGATGATGCTCGCATGGTTGAGCGCATCGCTGATGATCGCATCCTCTGGCCCCAAGATCGTCTCGAACAAACCGGTATTCGCGTCAAACGCCGCCGCATAAAGGATCGCATCCTCACACCCTAAAAACCCGGCGATCCGGGCCTCCAGCTCTTTGTGCTCTTCCTGCGTTCCGCAAATAAACCGCACGCTCGCCATGCCAAACCCGTAACGGTCCAGCGCCGTATGCGCCGCCGCGATCACTTCGGGATGATCCGCCAGACCCAGGTAATTGTTGGCGCAGAGGTTCACCACCGCGCGCCCATCCGCCAGCCGCACCTCGCCCGCCTGCATCGAGGCGATCACCCGCTCGCCCTTATAGAGCCCCTCATCGCGCAACCCGTCCAGTCGCCCTGCAATATCCGCGTCAAACCGATCTGCTGCTGTCATGTCGCCCTCCCGTTCAGTGTTCCCGAACTGCTCCGGGACCGGGGGCAGCGCCCCCACACCTCAGACGGCGATACGAGGCCGTCCACTCGCCTCTACCACGATTTCAGCTTCCAAAAACACCCGTCGCGCCTCGGCCTGCGCTTCTTTTACGGCACGGCGCGCGGTAACATGAATATCCACTGCCCCGGACGCCTCGGCTTCGGCTTGTGCTTCGGCCCGCAAAACCGCCTCTAGCGCCGCCATCGCGGTGTCGGACGCGGCATAATCCTCTGGACCGCTTTCAAGATGCACGCGGTATTTGCCCTCAGAGGGTGATGTCACCGTGCCGCCCCGCCGGATTGTCACACGGCCCACCACCGCGCCAATCGCATTGGCCACGCCGCCATGCGCAGGCAGGATCATCTCGCAGCCCAGCCGCGCGCCCACCGCGCCATAATAGCTCGCCGCCGACGCACCGAGACCAATCACCGGCACCGCCAGCCCGCTCTCGATTCGCACCAAACCGCGATGCCCATCCAACCCTTTTTGCATCAGCACATGCTCGGCCAGCGCCGTAGGAGACAGGCCAAAGTCCATGTCTTCTTCGGAAAAAGCAGTCTCTAACAAGGCAAGACTTGTCTGATGCGTCAGGCGGTCCACGATCATGCGCGCCAAATGCTCTGGCCCCTCTGCCAGCCGGTTGCCCGACCCGGTTCGCTTGCGCGCCACCAGTTCCAACGCCATGCGCGCGGCCTCTGCATCCCAACTGTCCAACCCGCCCAGCACATGGCTTGCATCCGACGGCGTGATACCCGCCACCTGCACCAGCCCCCGGCGCACCAAGCGTGTCAGCGCCGCGCCATCCATGCGCGTCTTAAGCACCTTGCCGACGGGGCGCACATCGACACCAATCCGGCCCAACAGAGCTTCTTCGCGCTCGCCTAATCCCCCGGCCTCGATCCCCGGCACCGCGCGCACGAACCGCGCGTCATGCTCGCCGGGGGCCACTGCCCGCAATTGTTCCTCCAACACGCCATGCACCGCCTCGCGTGCCTCTGCCGCCATCAGGCTCACCGGCACCACGCGCCGCGGGCCGAGGATCACGCCGCCCTCTAGTCCTTCGTCGCGCACATGAACCTCACTGTCACCACCCAACCCAAAGGTTCGCATCGCGACCGCTTCGACCATGGTGCGCCATGGGCCCACACGCGCGCCTTCGGGATCAATCGCCGGTCGCCCCTCGCGCAGGACCGCCACATCGGTCGTTGTTCCGCCAATATCCGACACCAGCGCATGCGCCGCCCCGGTCAGCCAGCGCGCGCCCACGATGCTTGCCGCAGGCCCGCTCAGAATGGTCTCGATGGGGCGTTCCCGCGCTTGATCGGCACTGATCAACGCCCCGTCTCCCCGCACCACCATCAGCGGCGCGTGTATCCCCAACTCGCCCAGCTTGCCCTCGGCTCGGTCGATCAGCCGCGCAATCATCCCGATGAGCCGCGCGTTCAGCAGCGCGGTCAGCGCCCGTTTCGGCCCGTTGAGCTTGGCCGACAGATGATGCGACAGGCTCACAGGCCGTCCCGTTACCGCGCGGATCGTCTCTGCCGCCGCCAATTCATGCGCGGGGTTTCTGGTGGCAAAGAGCGATGCCACCGCATAGGCCTCTGCCCCTGTTCCAGTCTCTAACCAGGCCAAAAGCGCCTCTTTATCCAGCGGCATTGCCTCGCCTCCGGCGTGGTTATGGCCACCATTCAGCACAATCGCCGGGTCACCGCCCAGCGCCTCGGCCAGCCCATGTGCCTGCAAATCTGCCGCCCGAAACCCGATATAAACTAGGCCCGCGCGCCCGCCTTGCCCCTCGACCAGCGCGTTGGTCGCCAAGGTCGTCGAGAGGGAGGCAAGGCCGATATCGCCCACATTCGCGCCGCTTTCGCGCAGCACGGCCTCGACCGCAGCACCAATTCCCACGGCCAGATCGGCCCGTGTCGTCAGCGCCTTGGCGCTCGCAATCACCTCGCGCTCATCCCGGATCAGAACGGCATCGGTATAAGTGCCCCCGGTGTCCACGCCCAACAACAACGCCATCTGCCTGCCCTCTTTGACTGTCAGGCTAGGGGTGTAGCGGGTTTCTCGCGCTATGCCAGCCCGTTTGCGTCACGATCCAGTCGTTTGACCGCCCACCGCGCGGCATCCGCGACGGCCGCATCCGCATCCTCGCACTGCGATTGCGCCACCGCGCGCAGGCTGGGATCTGCGGAATTGCCAATCGCGTAGAGCACGTTGCGCAAAAACCGATCCCGCCCGATGCGCTTGATCGGGCTGCCGGAAAATCTCGCACGGAACGCGGTATCGTCCAGCATTGCCAGCTCCGCCAGCCGTGGGGCCACCAGATCGTCGCGCGCGTGGTACTTCACTTCACGCGCCGTAACCGCAAACTTGTTCCATGGGCAGACCGCCAGACAATCGTCGCAGCCATAAATCCGGTTGCCCAGACCGGGGCGCAGGGCTTCATCCACGGGCCCCTTATGCTCGATCGTCAGATAGGAAATACAGCGCCGCGCGTCCAACTGATAGGGCGCGGGAAAGGCATCGGTGGGACAGATGTCCAGACAGGCGCGGCAAGACCCACAATGATCGATTTCTGCCGGATCCGTCTCTAGATCCAGTGTCGTAAAAACGGACCCAAGGAAAAACCAGCTCCCCAACGCTCGGCTCACCAGATTGGTGTGCTTGCCCTGCCATCCCAGCCCCGCCGCTTGTCCAAGCGGCTTTTCCGGCACGGGGGCCGTATCAACAAACACCTTCACCTCCCCGCCGCCCGCGTCGATCAGCCAGCGCGCCAAGCGTTTCAACCGCTTCTTGACCGTGTCGTGATAGTCTCTGTTACGTGCATAAACCGAGATATTGCCGCATTCGGGCCGCTTCAACCCGGCCAAGGGGTCTTCCTCGGGGGTATAGCTTTCGCCCAACATGATGACGGTGCGCGCCTCGGGCCAGAGCGCCTCAGGCGCGCCGCGCCACTCGCTGCGCTCTGCCAGCCAGCCCATCTGCCCGTGATAGCCCTGCCCAAGAAATGCGGCCAAACGCTCGGGCACATGCCCCACATCCCATGGGCGACACATCCGACAGGCGTCAAACCCTTCGGCTAGCGCTTGATCAATCAGTCTCTGTTTCAGCCCAATATTCATCTGGCGCAAAATACCTCGGGGGAGTCGCCGCTTGCGGCGACGGGGGCAGCGCCCCCAACCTAAAAGTCGAGATCAGCATAATGCGCAGGTGGCGGAAATCCCGACACTTGATCCGCCAGAATCCCGCGGAACGCCGGGCGCGACTTGATCTTGGCATACCAATCCTTGACCGCCTCGCTGCGCGTCCAGTCTACATCGCTGATGTAATCCAGCGCGCTAAGATGCGCGGCCGCCGCAAAATCCGCCAGCGTCATCACATCGCCCGCCAGCCAGCGCCGGTGATCCAACAGCCACGCCATGTAATCCAGATGATATTTGATCGCCTTGGCGCCGTCCTTGACATTGCGACTGTCGGGAAAGCCTAGCTTCATCACCTTCTTGTTCACCCGCTCATAGACCAACTTGCTGGTCACTTCGCTATGAAACTTGTCGTCAAACCACCCCACCAGCCGCCGCACCTCATAGCGCGCATCGGTGCCTTTGGGCATCAGGGACGGTTCGGGATACTTCTCTTCGAGATATTCGCAGATCGCGGCACTCTCCGACATGGTCTTGCCGTCGATCCGCAGCACGGGCACTTTGCCAGCCGGGTTGCGGCGCAGAAAGTCCGGATCCTGCTCCCAATAGCGCTCTTCCACCAGCTCACATTCGATCCGCTTTTCCGCCAGACTCAGGCGAACCTTGCGGCAAAAGGGCGAGAGCGGGACATGATAGAGCTTGGCCATGAACGATTACCTGTGGTCTCGGGGGTCGCCCCTCAATGCCCCCTTTGGCTGCGGTTTTCAATCCTCGAAACAGGTGGCGCGCCCATCTCGGTCAATCGTTGCCGCCCCATCAAGGATACCAGCGGCCCGGTTGCGCAATGCCTGCGAAGGTTTTGACGCGGAGCGTCCCTTGGGATCAGGCAGCACCGCCGCCAGCCGTGCCGCTTGCGTGGCGCTCAGGTCGGCGGCGCTCACGCCGAAATAGTGCCGCGCGGCGGCCTCAACCCCGAAAACCCCCTCATCAAACTCTGCGACGTTAAGATAGACCTCGATGATCCGTCGTTTCGACCAAAGCGTTTCGACCACCGGAGTAATGCTGGCCTCCAGCGCCTTGCGCGCCCAATTGCGCCCATGCCAGAGATAGACATTCTTGACGACTTGCTGACTGAGCGTCGAGGCCCCGCGCCCTGATCCCTCGGCAATCGCCGTGCGAATGGCCGCCATATCAAACCCCCAGTGCTGGCAAAAATTGGCATCCTCTGCCGCCACCAGGGACCGCGCCATCACTGGCGCAATTTGCGCCATTGGCACCCAGTCCTGCGCGATGCGGCCCAGTCGCCGCTCTTCCTGACCCATGTAATAGGTCTTGGGCGGTGCAATCTCACGATGGGTTGCGATCACTCCGATCACGATCAGCACGGCCACAAGCGACCAGCGCACCAGCCATGTGGTCGGCGTCCATCGGGATTTCGCCCGTAAGGGTGGGGATTTGCGCGCGCGTGCCATGGAACAGCTATAACGCCCTGCGCGGGCACGCAAAACACCTTTGGCGCGGGTCGGGTTCTTCTTGGCGAAAATACTCCGGGGGTCCGGGGGCAGAGCCCCCGGATTTCGTCTCTATTCTGCCGGAATAGCCTCTGGCACCATGCCAAGCGGATGGCTCAGCTTGTTGAGCATCTCCTTGGGGCAAAGCTGGATGAAATGTGCCCGCTCTTGATCCCAGTATTGCAGGATGTCCTGCCCCCGGCGGCTGCTGGTTTCCGCGACATGCCGCTCGATCAGCCCTTTCAGCTCGGCCTCCCAATGCGGCTCTGTTACGGCACAACTGACCAGGGTTTCGCCATTGACCAGTGTCGGCGCGCGGCCCTGCGGATCATAGAGATAGGCCATGCCGCCGGTCATGCCGGCGCCAAAATTGGCCCCGATATCGCCAAGGATCACCGCAACGCCGCCGGTCATGTATTCACAGCCATTGCTGCCGCAGCCCTCGATCACCACCTTTGCACCCGAATTGCGCACGGCAAAGCGTTCGCCAGCACGGCCCGCGGCAAAGAGATAGCCATCGGTCGCGCCATAGAGCACGGTATTGCCGATGATCGTGTTTTCGGCGGCAACCAGCGGGCTGGCCATTGGTGGGCGTACCACGATGGTTGCCCCCGACAGGCCCTTGCCCACATAGTCATTGGCGTCGCCCGAGACCTCGATCTTGAGGCCCGGCGCGGCAAAGGCCCCAAGGCTCTGCCCCGCACTTCCCGTCAGCTTGACCGTCAGGTGATCCGGCTGAAGGCTATTGAGCATTCCGAACTTGCGCACGATATGGCTGGATACCCGCGTGCCCACGGTGCGATGCGTGTTCTGCACCGCATAATGCAGTTGCATCTTCTCACCATCGTTCAGGAACCGCTGCGCATCGCGCACGATTTCGGCGTCCAGCGTATCGGGCACTTCGTTGCGCGGCTTGAGCCGGTCATAGCGCTGATGCTGTGCCCCATCGACGGTGATCAGCATCGGGTTGAGGTCAAGATCATCGAGATGCGCCGATCCGCGGCTGACCTGCGTCAGCAAATCCGCCCGCCCGATCACCTCATCGAGGCTGCGCGCGCCGATAGAGGCCAGGATTTCCCGCACCTCCTGCGCGTAGAAGGTGATGAGGTTGACCACCTTGTCGGCATTGCCGGTGAACTTGGCGCGCAGCGCCTCATCCTGCGTGCAGACGCCCACGGGACAGGTGTTCGACTGGCACTGACGCACCATGATACAGCCCATGGCAATCAATGCGGCCGTGCCAATTCCGTATTCCTCGGCCCCCATCATTGCCGCCATGACGATGTCGCGGCCCGTCCGCAGCCCACCATCGGTGCGCAGCGTGATCCGCTCGCGCAGATTGTTCATGCTCAGCACCTGATGCGCCTCGGTCAGGCCCATTTCCCACGGCAGGCCGGCATATTTGATGCTCGTTGCCGGGCTCGCGCCGGTGCCGCCGTTATGACCGGAAATCAGGATCACATCCGCCTTGGCCTTGGCCACACCGGCGGCAATCGTGCCGACACCCGATTGCGCCACCAGTTTGACGCAGACCTTCACGTTCGGGTTGATCTGCTTGAGGTCATAGATGAGCTGCGCCAGATCCTCGATGCTGTAGATATCGTGATGCGGCGGCGGCGAAATCAGCGTCACACCCTCGGTCGAATGGCGCAGCCGTGCAATCAGCTTGGTCACTTTCATGCCCGGCAACTGCCCGCCCTCGCCGGGCTTGGCCCCTTGCGCGACCTTGATTTCCAACTCTTCGCAATGGTTGAGATATTCCGCCGTCACGCCAAAGCGGCCCGATGCCACCTGCTTGATCTTGGCCGACGGGTTGTCGCCATTGGCCTCTGGCGTGAAATGCGCCGGGTCTTCGCCGCCTTCGCCACTGTCCGAGCGCGCGCCGATCCGGTTCATTGCTACGTTCAGCGTCTTGTGCGCCTCGGGGCTTAGCGCCCCAAGCGACATGCCCGGTGTCACGAACCGCTTGCGGATTGCGGTTACGCTCTCGACCTCTTCAATCGGGATCGCCTTTCCCAGTGGCTTGATCGCCATCAGGTCGCGCAGATGAATGGGCGGATTGGCCTGCATAGCCGCGCTGTAGCGCTTCCAGAGCTCATAGCTTGCCTTGTTACAGGCGGTTTGCAGGATATGCATGGTCTGCGCACCCCAAGCATGGGTTTCGCCCGATTTCCGCGCCTTGTAAAAGCCGCCGATCGGCAGAATATCCTGCCCGCCGGCATAGGCGCGGCCATGCACCTCTTCCAGCTTGGCCTGAATCCCCGACACGCCGATGCCACTGATCCGGCTGGTCAGACCGGGGAAATACTCTGCGCACATCGCACGGCTCAGCCCGACCGCTTCAAAGTTCAAACCACCACGATAAGAGGAGATCACCGAAATCCCCATCTTCGACATGATTTTGAGCAGACCCTGATCAATCGCTGTCCGGTAGCGGGCCACTGCTTCGGTCAGGCTCCCCTCGATCAATCCGCGCGCGATCCGGTCGGCGATGCTGTCCTCGGCCAGATAGGCGTTGACCACCGTGGCACCCGCGCCAATCAGCACCGCGAAATAATGCGGGTCGATACATTCGGCAGAGCGCACGTTGAGGCTCGAGAATGTGCGCAGCCCCTTGCGTGTCAGATGGCTATGCACCGCACTGGTCGCCAAAATCATTGGCATGCCGACGCGGGCCTCGTTCTGGTGTTGATCCGTCAGGATGAGATGCCCAGTGCCCGAGCGGATCGCATCCTCTGCCTCGGCGCGGATACGCTCCAGCCCGTCTTGCAGCGCGTTCTTGCCGGGCGCAAAGGTGCAGTCGATCTCGGTCACATCGGCGTTGAACTGTTTGATCATCTCGGCCCATTGGGCATTGCCCACGAACGGGCTTTCGAGGACCAGAATCTCGGTTTGCGCGCTCGATTCATCCAGCACGTTCTTGAGGTTGCCGAACCGCGTCTTCAGGCTCATCACCCGGTATTCGCGCAGGCTGTCAATCGGCGGGTTGGTCACCTGACTGAAATTCTGACGGAAGAAATGGCTCAGGGGGCGATACTGCTTGGAAAGAACAGCACTTGGCGTGTCGTCGCCCATGCTCGCCACCGCCTCTTTGCCATCCTCGGCCATGGGGGCCAAAACCTGCTCCAGCTCCTCGATGCTATAGCCCGCTGCGATCTGCCGCTTGCGCAGGTCCGAACCGGAATAAAGCGGGGCCTCTGTTGCCCCCGAAAGCGCCTCATCCAGCTCGTTGATCTTGCCGACCCATTCGCCAAAGGGCTGCGCGTCCGCCAAGCGGTTCTTGATTTCCGCATCGTGATAGAGCTTGCCTTGGGTCATATCCACGGCCAGCATCTGGCCCGGCCCAAGTGCGCCCTTTTCCTTGACCGTACGCTCGTCAATCGGGACCATCCCGGCCTCTGACCCGGCAATCACCATGCCGTCACCTGTAACCACATACCGCATCGGCCGCAGCCCGTTGCGGTCAAGCCCGGCGCATACCCAGCGGCCATCGGTCATCGCCAGCGCGGCGGGGCCATCCCACGGCTCCATCACCGAATTGCAATAGGAATACATATCGCGCCACGACTGCGGCAGCTCTTCGGCCTGCTTGGACCAGGATTCAGGCACCAGCATCGTCTTGGCCATCGGCGCGGACCGTCCGGCGCGCACCAGCACCTCGAACACGGCATCCAGCGCGGCACTATCGCTTGACCCTTGCGGGATGATCGGCTTGATATCTTCGGCCAGATCGCCAAAGGCCCCGCTTGCCATGCGGATCTCATGGCTTTTCATCCAATTGGTATTGCCCTTGAGCGTGTTGATCTCGCCGTTATGCGCCAGCATGCGGAACGGTTGCGCCAGCCACCATTGCGGGAAGGTGTTGGTCGAATAGCGCTGATGATAAATGGCAAAGGCGCTCTTGAACCGTTCGTCCATGAGGTCCGGGTAGAACACCGCCACCTGCTCGGCCAGCATCATCCCTTTGTAGATGATGCTGCGGCAGCTCAGGCTTGCCATGTAAAATCCCATGATCCCGGCAGCCTGCACCGCCTTTTCGATCCGGCGGCGGATCACATAAAGTTCCCGCTCGAATGTTTCCTCGTCCAATCCCTTGGCATCGGAAATCAGGATCTGTTCGATCTCGGGCCGGGTTGCGTTGGCCTTTTCGCCAAGACAGGAAATATCCACCGGCACATGCCGCCAGCCATAGATCGTGTGCCCCATGCGGAGCACTTCGGTTTCTACGATGGTCCGGCACTGTTCCTGTGCGCCAAAATTGGTGCGCGGCAAGAACACCTGACCCACGGCAACCAACCGGCTCTCGTTCGGCTCGTGGCCAGTGCGGCGGATTTGATCGTAAAAGAACGACACCGGGATTTGCAGATGAATGCCTGCGCCATCGCCGGTCTTGCCATCGGCGTCAACGGCACCCCGGTGCCAGATCGCCTTGAGCGCGTTGATCCCTGCCTCGACCACGCGGCGCGACGGCTTGCCGTCAATCGACACGACAAGGCCCACACCACAAGAGGAGTGTTCCTCTTCTTCGGCATACATGCCATTGGCTGCCAACCACTCGCGCTTGGCTTGCTGTTCTTCGGCCCAGTTAAGATCAAATGTCGTCATCGGTCTTTACCCTTCCTTAATCTGGTGGGTCAGTGTGTCTGTCACGTTGTCTCGTCGCGTGGCTGTCGGATCATCGCCGGAATACCGGCAGTATACCGACAGGTTACCGCTACTCCGCAGCAACGGCTTGCGCTTGGTCCAGATAGTTCAGGATTGCCGCCGCCGAGTCGCGCCCGTCGCGGATCGCCCAAACCACAAGGGATGCGCCGCGCACGATATCGCCCACGGCAAAAACCCCGTCCATCGCGGTTTGCCCAGTGGTGAACTCGGCCTTGATTGTCCCCCAACGGGTGACTTCCAATTCCTTTTGCCCCCAAAGGCTTGGCAGGTCTTCGGGCTCGAACCCGAGCGCCTTGATCACCAGATCGGCGGGCGCATCCTCGATCGCGCCCTCAATCGGCTCTGGGCTCTGCCGCCCTGTGGCATCGGGCGCACCAAGGCGCATCTTCTGCACTTTCACCGCTGTTACTGGGTCGCCAACAAAGCCAACAGGGGCGCTCAGCCATTCAAACTTAACACCTTCCTCTTCGGCATTGGCCACCTCACGCTGGCTGCCGGGCATATTCTCGCGGTCGCGACGGTATAGGCATGTAACCGATTTGGCCCCTTGCCGGATGGCCGTGCGCACGCAATCCATCGCGGTATCGCCGCCGCCTACCACAACAATGCGCTTGCCCTCTGCGTTCAACTCGCCGCTTTCATACTCTGGCACGCTGTCGCCAAAGCACACACGATTGCTGGCGGTCAGATAGTTAATCGCTCGCACGATCCCGTCTGCACCGGCCCCCGGGCCGTCCAAATCGCGGCTCTTGTAAACTCCGGTGGCAATCATCAACGCATTGTGTTTGCTGCGGATTTCATCGAAACTGATGTCTGTTCCCACATCACAATTGAGCACGAATTTAACGCCACCCTGCTCCAGTTGTTCGACGCGGCGCATGACCACGTCCTTTTCCAACTTGAAACCGGGAATCCCATAGGTCAGCAACCCGCCGCCGCGATCATAGCGGTCATAGACCGTAACCTGAACCCCCGCCCGCCGCAGCACATCCGCCGCCGCAAGCCCACCGGGGCCAGCACCAATAATGCCGACAGATTCAACGCGCTCCACACTTGGCTTGATCACCTCAACCCAGCCCTCTTCCCAGGCAGTATCGGTGATGTATTTTTCAACCGCCCCAATCGTGACCGTGCCATGCCCCGATTGCTCGATCACGCAATTGCCCTCGCACAGCCGGTCCTGCGGGCAGATGCGCCCGCAAATCTCGGGGAAGGTGTTGGTCAACTGGCTGATTTCATAAGCCTCTTTCAGCCGACCTTCGGCTGTCAGGCGCAACCAGTCCGGAATATTGTTGTGCAGCGGACAATGGCTTTGGCAATAGGGCACGCCACACTGGCTACACCGTCCGGCCTGCTCCTTGGCTTTGGCATCGGCGAATTCGGCATAGATTTCATGGAAATCCTGCCGCCGATCATCTGCGCCACGTTTCTCGGGCATATCCCGCTCAACGCTCACAAATTTCAGCATGGGTTGCTTGGCCACGGCTTTTCCTCCCGAGTCAACTGGTTGCGAAGGTTTACAGCACTCCTCTTTGGATTAAAAGTCATAAACTATGACCTATTATGAATTAATTATAGTTGCTGTGCGCGCGTCCCCATTGATTTTTTCATAATTTAATTCCGATCCGGACCTACAATCAACTTTGCCTTTTTAAGACAATGCTTTATACGATTTCAAAAATCGGATCGGGACAGGCACCATGGCGCTCTTTCACATTTTCCTTGTCGCCATCGTGCAGGGGATAACCGAGTTTTTGCCGATTTCCTCGTCTGGCCATCTGATCCTTTTGCCGAATCTCCTGCATATTCCCGATCAGGGACAGATCATTGATGTGGCGGTGCATGTGGGCACGCTCTTTGCGGTCATTCTCTACTTCTGGTCTGACCTGCGGGGGGCCATCTTTGGCCTGCCTCGCCTGTTCATGGGGCGTGCCGACACGCCCGGCGCTCGGCTTGCGTTGCTGTTGATTGTCTCGGCGGTTCCGGTGATGGTGGCGGGCCTGCTGCTCAAGATCACCGGGCTAAATGACGCGCTGCGCTCGATTACTGTCATCGGCTGGGCCACGCTCATCTTTGGCGTCCTGCTCTATTGGGCGGATCAAACTGGCAAAACTGTCAGAACCAGCGAAGGTTGGACCCTGCGCGATGCCATCCTCTTGGGGATGTGGCAGGTCATTGCCCTTATTCCCGGCACCTCGCGCTCTGGTATCACCATCACGGGTGCGCGCGTCATGGGTTTTGCGCGTGAGGATGCCGCGCGCCTTTCGATGCTGATGTCTGTGCCCACGATCATCGCCAGCGGCGTCTTGCTGGGTGCAGAGGCCGCGATGACGGCGGATATGGGTCTGATCCGCGACGGGGCGATTGCCGCCGCCCTGGCCTTTGTCGCGGCCCTCTTGGCGCTCGGCCTGATGATGCGCCTGCTGCGCAGCGTCAGCTTTACGCCCTATGTGATCTATCGCATGGTGCTGGGCGTGGCCTTGTTGGCCATCGCCTATGGCTGAGGGTCAGCGCGCGCGCAGGTTCTTGGCCGATTCCTTGATCGCCGCATATTGCCCAGCCGGACGGAACCGCCAGAGATAATCCGGCAGTACCGCGCCCACCGCAACAGGCGTGATGCCAAGCGCGTCAAAGCCCTTGGCCCCGTCTCCGACAACATTATCCCGCCGCAGGCTGCGCACCTGATCCCGGGTGATCTGCGGCGGCACAAGGCCAAGCGTGACCGTCTGAACAAGCTCCATCGCCCCAGCCATAAGCGCGGCCACTCCAAAGGGAATATTGGCGATCAGACGCCGCCGTCGGATCACCTGCAGCATCTGCTGCATCAGACCACGAAAGCTGCTCGCCTCTGGCCCGCCAAGCTCGTAAATGCCCGGCACTGCCCGGCCCATGGCCCCCATCACCGCGGCCTGCGCCACGTCATCTACATAGACCGGCTGGAATCGCGTGTCGGCACCGACCACAGGCAGTACCGGACCAAGCCGCGTCATCCCGGCAAAGCGGTTGAAAAACTGATCTTCGGGACCAAAGATGACCGAGGGGCGCAGGATCACGGCGTTCGGGAAATGCTGTAGGATACCCGCCTCGCCCGCTGCCTTGGAACGAGCATAGTGGCTGTCCGAGGTGGCATCGGCCCCAATTGCCGACAAATGCACCAGATGCGCCACGCCTTCCTCTGCGGCGATCCGCGCGATCCGTGTGGCCCCCTTGTCCTGCACAGCGTCAAAGCTGTTTTTACCCTTGCGGTCAAAGGTGCCAACGCAGTTCACCACCGCATCAGCGCCCTGCATCACCGCGCGCACAGATGCATCATCGCGGATATTGCAAAATACCGGCTCGACCTGACCGACAACGCCATAGGGTTTGACATGCATCGCCTCATTGGGGCGCCGCACCGCCACCCGTACCCGCCAACCGGCCTGCGCCATGCGCCGCGCGATATAGCGGCCCACGAACCCTGATCCGCCGTAAATGGTGACAAGCTTTGACATTCGGGCCTCCGAGGCTATGCGCGTATCCTCACTTTCCTATCGCCCCTGCGCGATTTGGACAAGACGATAAGGCAATTGCAGCCAAGCGACAAAATCGCCGTTGACACCATCCGGGGCGAGCGATAAACGCCTGCCTCACGACACCTGCCCAGGTGGCGGAATGGTAGACGCGCTGGCTTCAGGTGCCAGTGGCCGCAAGGTCGTGGAGGTTCGAGTCCTCTCCTGGGCACCACTTTCCCATTGCGGGGTGTTTTTGTCGCTAAACCACTCAATTCCGGGCGTTAGAGCGGGCGTTTAATGCGCTTCGGCCCAATTGCGGCCTTGGCCCGCATCCACCACCAGGGGCACGTCTAGACGCACTGCCGGGTCTGCGGCCCCCTGCATCACAGCGCGCGCAACGTCGATCAAGCGGTCTACGCTGTCCTCGGCCACTTCAAAGATCAATTCGTCATGGACCTGCAACAGCATCTTGCAGGGCAGCCCCGCGATCGCCTCGGGCATACGGATCATCGCGCGGCGGATGATGTCCGCCGCCGTGCCTTGAATTGGCGCGTTGATCGCGGCACGCCGGGCGAATCCGGCGCGCGGGCCTTTGGCGGCAATCTCGGGCGTGTGGATCTTGCGCCCGAACAGGGTCTGGACATAGCCATGTTCCTTGGCAAAGGCGGTGGTGGCGTCCATGTAATCCTTGATGCCCGGAAACCGCTCGAAATAGCGGTCGATGAACCCCTGCGCCTCGCCTCTTGGAATGCGCAGATTGCGTGCAAGACCAAAGCCCGAGATGCCATAGATCACGCCGAAATTGATCGCCTTGGCCTGACGCCTGATCTCGGGCGTCATCTCTGCCAGCGGGACGTTGAACATCTCTGACGCGGTCATGGCGTGAATGTCATGGCCATCGCGAAACGCCTGCTTGAGCGTCTCTATCCCGGCCACATGCGCCAAAATGCGCAACTCGATCTGGCTGTAATCGAGACTGACCAGACGATTGCCGGGGGCCGCAACAAAGGCCTCTCGGATGCGTCGCCCTTCTTCGCTACGCACGGGAATGTTTTGCAAATTGGGGTCAGACGAGGAAAACCGCCCCGTGCTGGCCCCGGTTTGCAGATAGGAGGTGTGGACCCGCCCCGTATCCGGATCGATGTGATCCTGAAGCGCGTCAGTATAGGTGGATTTGAGCTTGCTCAATTGCCGCCAATCCAGAACGCGCGCAGGCAGATCATGCTCTGTCGCCAGATCCTCGAGCACGTCGGCCCCGGTGGCATAGGCACCGGTTTTGCCCTTTTCGCCGCCCGGCAGGCCCATTTCGTCAAACAGGATCTCTCCCAATTGCTTGGGCGAACCGACATTGAAACTGCGCCCGGCAAGCGCGTGAATTTCTGATTCCAAGCCGGCCATTTTCTGGGCGAATTTGCCAGACATGGCGCGCAGCGTGTCACGGTCGACCAGCACGCCATCCCGCTCCATGCGCGCCAGCACAGGCACCAACGGGCGTTCCAGCGTCTCGTAGACCGTGGTGACCTGGGCACGGTGCAGCTGCGGCTTGAGCGTGAGCCAGAGGCGCAGCGTGATGTCGGCATCCTCTGCGGCATATTTCACCGCCTCGGCCACTGGCACGCGGTCAAAGGTGACAGCGGCTTTGCCACTACCCAGCAGGGATTTTATCGGGATCGGGCTATGGTTCAGATAGCGCTCTGACAGCGTGTCCATCCCATGCCCGTGCAGCCCGGCATGCAGCGCATAGGACATCAGCATCGTATCGTCGATGGGGGCCACGGTTATGCCATGGGCGGCCAGAATCTTGGCGTCGTACTTCATATTCTGACCGATCTTGAGGATGGCGTCATCCTCAAGCACGGGTTTGAGGGCGTCCAACACCTCGTCCAGCGGCAATTGCCCCTCGGCCCGCGCGTCCGACCCAAAGAGATCATCCGCCGCCCCGTCCTTGTGCGCCACCGGGATGTAACAGGCGCGGCCCGGTGCCGTAGCCAGCGAAATGCCCACCAGATCGGCCTGCATTTCGTTAAGCGAGGTGGTCTCGGTATCAAAGGCGACATAGCCTTGGGCGCGGATGGTGGCGATCCACGCGTCCAGCGTCGCGCGGTCCGAGACATGGACATAGGTCTCAGGCTCTATCGCTGGCCAATCGGGGGATTGATCGGGTGCCGTGGCAGCGCTTTGCGCGGCAGGTTCCGGAATGGTCGGCGCCACTGCGCCCAAGGCCTCGGCGATGCGCTTCGAGAGGGTGCGAAACTCCATCTGCGCCAGAAACCCCAACAACATCTCGGGATCAGGATCGCGCACTTCCAGATCGTCGAGCGTAAAGTCGAGCGGCGTGTTGCAATCCAGTTGCACCAGCCGCTTCGACATCTCGATCTGTGCGCGCTTTTCAATCAACGTATCGCGGCGCTTGGGCTGCTTGATCTCTTCGGCGCGGTCCAAAAGCGCCTCGAGTGAGCCGAATTCGTTGATCAAAAGCGCCGCCGTCTTGATCCCGATCCCCGGCGCACCGGGCACGTTATCGACACTATCGCCGGCCAGCGCCTGCACATCGACCACCCGGTCCGGGCTGACGCCGAATTTCTCGCGCACGCCCTCCACATCAATCAGGCGGTTTTTCATCGCATCCAGCATTTCGACCCCATCGCCGACAAGCTGCATCAGGTCCTTGTCGGAGCTGATGATCGTCACCCGTCCGCCCAGATCGCGCGCCTGACAGGCGAGCGTGGCGATAATGTCGTCGGCCTCGTAGCCCTCTTTCTCTTCGCAGGCGATGTTGAAGGCGCGCGTGGCCTCGCGCGTCAGCGGGATCTGCGGGCGCAGGTCCTCTGGCATCGCTTCGCGGTTGGCCTTGTATTCGGGATAAAGATCGTTGCGAAACGTATGGCTGCCCTTGTCAAAGATGACGGCGACATGCGTGGGCGCGTCGTGGCCGTTGTTGCCCTCAACATAGCGTTGCAGCATGTTGCAAAACCCCGACACAGCCCCAATGGGCAGCCCGTCGGATTTACGCGTCAGCGGCGGCAGCGCGTGATAGGCGCGGAAAATGAACGACGATCCGTCGATCAGATGCAAGTGACAGCCTTTTCCGAATGACATGGGTTGCCCTCCCGATCAGGCGTCTTCTTGGCGAAAATACTCAAATTCCCGGGCCCGAACAGGGCACCCGGCCGATGGCTCAGACCTTGCCCTCAAAATCCTTGTGAACCAGTTTGGCGTCGCAATAGGGGCATTCGACAAACCCTGTTTCATGCGGGATTTGCAGCCAGACGCGGGGATGGCCCAAAGCACCCTCGCCCCCGTCGCAGGCGACGCGGTAGCTGTCCACAATGCGGGTTTCCGGGGCCTGCGTTACCATCGGGGCGTTTCCTTTTGCCGTGCTTTCCACTAGGTGCGAATATGAGTGAACACAAGCCGAGGGGCAAGAGCAGCATGGCGTCCAATGCCATTGAAATCCGCGGATTGACCAAGACTTATGGCGCGGGGCGCAACAGCCCGGCCAAACAGGCGCTCAAAGGGATCAACCTCGACGTACCGCAAGGGTCTGTTTTTGGCCTGTTGGGGCCGAACGGGGCGGGTAAATCGACACTGATCAATATTCTGGCGGGCTTGGTGGTCAAGACTGCGGGGCAGGTTACGATCTGGGGCTTCGATCAGGATCGCAACCCGCGTCAGAGCCGCGCCTCAATCGGGGTGATGCCGCAGGAATTGAATCTTGACCCGTTCTTTACCCCGCGCGGTGCGCTTGAGGTGCAGGCGGGGCTCTACGGCGTGCCCCGGCGCGAACGGCGCAGCGACGAGATATTGCGCCTCATAGGGCTAGAGGACAAGGCCGAGGCCTATGCGCGCACCCTGTCAGGGGGCATGCGGCGGCGTCTGCTTCTGGGCAAGGCCTTGGTGCATCATCCGCATATCCTTGTTCTGGATGAACCGACCGCAGGCGTGGACATCGAACTGCGCCAGATGCTGTGGGAGAATGTGCGGCGGCTGAACGAGCAGGGGATGACCATCATTCTCACCACCCACTACCTCGAAGAGGCCGAGGAAATGTGCGACGAAATCGCCATTATCAATCTGGGTGAAGTGGTGGCGCGCGACAGCACCGCCAATCTCTTGGGGCGTCTTGACCACAAGACGATGATCATTCAGCCCGACAAGCCCGTCGCAACCCTGCCTCAGGCGGAGGGGCTGAGCGTGACCAAGCGTGGCGATGGGGCGCTGGTCATCACCTATAAATCCGGTGCCACCTCTGCCGAAGAGGTGCTTGCTGCGGTTCATGCCGCAGGAATCACCATTCGCGATGTGAAAACAGAACAGGCGGATTTGCAGGATGTGTTCCTGGAGCTGACCCGGAGCCGGTGACGCCTGCACAAGACCCAAACGGAGGATGCCAGCAGATGCCGACACCCTCCGTTCCCCACGTGCTCCCTACGCACCACACGTGTAACTTGATCAGGTCTCGGCCATACTGGCCCGAATAAAACAACCTTACGCCAAACGCGCGGCAGCTCCAAACAGAGACTGCCGCGCATTCGTTTCAAATTGTGCTCAGCGCACTCTGGGGATGGCCGCGCTCAGGCGGCCTTTCTAGGGAGGTGGGTCACCTCGCTTTCGATCAGAGCGCGATGCAAGGCGGCGATTCCTGCCTCCATCTCCTTGGCTCCGAGGACGAATTGAACATCCACGCTGCGCGGTGTCTGATGGGCGGCGATCACCTCGATCCCGGCATCTTCTAGCGCTGCCAGACCGCGGCTGAGTACCCTGAGCCCACTCAGATCACGCCCGATGGGCGACACCAGAGACAAGGTGCGCGCAGAGACCTTGGCCGAGGGGTAAATCTCTTCCAGATCACGCGCCACGCGCCGGACAACCTTGAGCGACGCCTGCACATAGTGCGTGATCGTATTGGCGTTCGATGTCTTGGATACGATCCAGACATTGTGCCGCTTAAGCGCCTCCAGAATGGCCGCGTCATAGCCTTTGACGCCGACCATATCCTGTTCGAACAATTCCAATGCCACGACCTTGAGGCCGGTCACGATCTCGACGCTTGGCGTATCGGTCGGCTGATCGTCGATCAGCGTCCCCGGATCGCCCGGATCAAAGGCATTCGTTACCCGCAGCGCCACATCGGCCTGTCGCAGGGTCTTGGCCGCCTTGGGGTGAATCGCCTCCATCCCCAAATTCGAGAGCTGATCGGCCACGTCGTAATTGGTGTGGCCCAGCTTGCGCACAGCGTCCGCCCCCACAAGGTTTGGATCCGCGGACGAGAGGTGAAATTCCTTGTGGATGATCGCCTCTTTCGCCCCTGTCCATGCGGCAATAGTGGCGAATGTGACCTCGGAATAGCCCCGGTCAAACTCGCGCATCAGCCCTTCGGTGCATTGCGCATAGCCCGTGACAATCGGCATTTCGCTGGATAGATCCACGTCACGCAAGCCTGCGGCGATCCGTTCTGACAGGTCATGCTCTGTCTCGTCGCGCCAACCGCTCAGGTCGATGAATCGCGCGTTGACGCCGGCCCGCTGCAACAAAAGCGTGGTGACAAAGGCAGAATGCGATTCCCCCAGACCCGAGAGCAATTCACGGATGACCAGCATGTGATCGCTCAGGCGGAAATGGCCATAGGAACATAGCCGCTGCAGATCAAAGAGGCACGACCGCGCCCCCTCGATCCGCTCGCGCACGAACTCGTCCGCCATGCTGCGATCACCCGGATGTTCCAGAATATCCCCATGTGACTCGCGCATCGCGCGGCCCACCTCGGTCAGCGCATCAAGCCAACCGTGATCATCATCCCCGTTGGCAAATCGCGCATAGACCCCCGGTGTGCCGGATTTCTTGTGCTCCAACAGCTTGTTGGTGATCCCGCCAAAGGCCGAGACCACAAAGATGCGATGGTAAAGCGCGGCACCTGTCCGCTCTCCGATAAAGAGCGTGCCAAGCAACTCGTTCACGCGGCTCATGGATGTGCCGCCAATTTTTTCGACGGTATGGTCTGGAAATGTCATATCCCTCTATCCGGGTTTAAACCCGGACCCTTTTGTCAGGCGCTTTCCAGCGCGTAAGAGCCATCGGCCTGATGCACCTCTTTGCCCGTCACCGGCGGGTTAAAGCAGCAGGCCATGACAAGCTCTTCCTCTGCGCGCAGGATGTGGCGATCATGCTTGTCGAGCGCATACATCACGCCCGGCTTGATCTCATGCGTCTCGCCGGTGGCGATGTCCGTGATCGAGCCTTTGCCCTGCATGCAATAGACGCTCTCAAAGTGGTTCTTGTATTCGAACGTATGTTCCGAACCCGGCTCCAGGAACGTGATGTGAAATGAAAATCCCATCCCGTCATCGGCCAGCAGCATCCGCACGCTCGACCATTGCGCATCAGAGACCACGCGCTCGCGCTCTTGCTCGATGATTTTGTTAAAGTCTCTCACAATCATTTCCGTTACTCCGCTGCAAGTTTATGTGTCTGTGTCACGTCGCGCGCTGCCTCTTCGAGGATGCTCAGCCCCGATTTCAGGGTCGCTTCGGGCGTTGTCAGGGCGGCAAGCACCTTGACCACCTCATCATGGGCACCCGATGTCTCGATGATAAGCCCTTTTTCAAAGGCTCGGGCACAGATCGCCGCTGCGAGTGTGCCGTCACCCACATCGACCCCCTGCATCATGCCGCGTCCTTTGAGACGGGCACCGGGGATGCCGTCCGCGATCCGAATCAGCGCGTCACGCAGAATTTCGGATTTTGTAGCGATGGATTTCTGGAACGCATCGTCCTTCCAGAATTTCTCGATCGCGACACGCGCTGTGACAAAGGCATGCGTGTTGCCCCGGAATGTGCCGTTATGCTCGGCCGGGCCCCAGATATCATGCTCGGGCTTGATCAAGAGCGCGGCAAAGGGCAGGCCCATCCCCGAAAAGCTCTTGGCCATCGGGATGAGATCAGGCTCGATCCCCATCTCCTCAAAGCTAAAGAAAGTGCCCGTGCGCCCGCAGCCTGCCTGAATGTCATCTACAATCAGCAGCGCCCCGTGTTCCTTGGCCAAGCGGGCCACGCCCTGCATAAAGGCGGTGGACGCGGCATTGAGCCCACCCTCGCCCTGTACCGGCTCTAGAATAAAGGCTGCCGGGGCATCGACGCCGCTGGACGGATTGCCCAGCATTTCCTCGATGATCCTGAGGCTGTCCACATCCGGCCCGAACGCCCCTTCATAGGGCATATGCGTGGTGCCACAGAGCGATCCACCGCCCGCGCCCGCGCGTTTGCCCGCGTTGCCGGTGCAGCTCAGCGCGCCCATGGTCATGCCATGAAACCCGTTGGTAAAGGCGATGATGTTGCGCCGACCGGTCACTTTGCGCGCCAGCTTCATGGCCGCTTCGACCGCGTTCGTGCCGGTCGGGCCGGTCATCATCACCTTATAATCCATGCCGCGCGGCTTTAGGATGATATCCTCGAATGCGCGCAGGAAATCAGCCTTGGCATCCGTGTGCATATCAAGGCCATGGGTGACCCCATCAGCGGTGATATGGTCAATCAAGGCCGCCTTCATGTCCGGGTCGTTGTGCCCATAGTTGAGCGACGAGCACCCGGCGAGAAAGTCGATATAGGTGTTGCCCGACGCATCGGTCATCTCAGACCCCTGCGCCTTGACAAAAGCGGTGGGAAAGCTGCGGCAATAGCTGCGTGCTTCGCTTTCGCGACGGGCAAAAATTTCCAGATCGGCTGACTTGTCAGTCGTCATAACGTATTCCTTCATGTGATTGGGGAATGGGCGGGCAGGGGCCTGAGGATCAGGCCGCCTTTTTCATCCGCTCCTTCATGGCAATTGTGACCATGTATTCGGTGTCGTGCAGATCGTTGAAATGCAGCGATTTCGAGAAGTACGGCGTGCTCGACAGGGCGCCGTCGTTCAGATCGCTGAACTTGCGGAACAAGGCCCAGCTGCCAGCATTGTCGCGCGTGATCGTGGTTTGCACGCGGGTCACATCCTTGCAGACGTCACGCGACAGAAGCCCGCGAAGCATCAGCGTGCCCAGACCCGTGCCGCGTGCCTTTTCCGATACGGCCACCTGCCACACAAAGAGCGTTTCAGGATCGTCAGGCAAGAGATAGCCCGAAACCCAGCCGACAACTTCACCACCCATCTCAGCTACGATGCAGGTGTCGCGGAAATGATCGCATTGGATCAGGTTGCAATACATCGAATTTTCATCGAGCGGCTTGCACGCCTGAATCAGCTCCCAGATCGCCGCGCCATCCTCTGATGAGGGCTTGCGCAGGGTTGGTAGGGCCTTCCGAAACATTTCCATCGCATGTCGCATCGCTGTGTGACCTCTCTATTTGCTTCGTAGAACTAAATATATTAAACAGGCCTATAAATCAACCATGCGCGGGTGAATTTATAAAATTCGCCATTTATTGCCAAAATACCTTATTTTTTCGGATAAAATACCCTATATATTTAATTAGCGAACTAAATTAGTTTCACAGGAGGAATGAAATTGCAATTGAGCGACAGCTTTGCGACCATTACAGCCATCACCAAAGGGGCTCGTATGGACCGCACAGACCAAAGCTTGATCGCCCTGCGTCGCATCCTGCGCGCAACCGAGATTTATGGGCGCAAGCTCGCTTCCGCTGCCGGGCTGACAGCGGTTCAATTCCGCGTTCTTCAAATTGTGGCGGAGCGGGGCAATTGCACCGCAACCCATATCGCCCAACAGATGCGGGTGTCTCAGGCGACCATCACCGCTTTGGTGGACAAATTGGTGAAACATGGCGTGGTGACGCGGGAAAAATCCCAGACCGACCGTCGGCAGACGAACATCGTCATCACCGATGCGGGGCACGAGACCATTCGTCGTGCCCCCGACGCGCTGCAACAGCGCTATGTGCGCAAGTTCGAGGCGCTCGCGGATTGGGAACAGGCACAGCTTGTGGCATCGCTCGAGCGGGTTGCCACCCTGCTCGACGCCGAGGATATAGATGCGGCTCCAGTGCTCGATACAAGCGACTTTCGCACACATTCCTGAGCCATAAAAAAGAACACCCACCAAGGGGCGGGCGCTCTGACATTCGGTGGGATCATCGCCTCAGCGATAGACGGCTTCCTTGCCGAAATGCTTGGTCAGCATGTAATAGACCACAGCGCGATACTTGTTACGCTCGGATTTGCCATAGGTCTCGATCACCTGATTGATCGCGTCCATCAGCGCCGGGCTATCGGCGAGGCCCAGTTTCTTGACGAGAAAATTCGTCTTGACGGTTTCAAGCTCTGCCGGTTGGCTGCCCGCAATTGTCGAGGCATCTGCGTTGTAAATTGCAGGACCACATCCAATGGTTACCTTCGTCAGCAGGTCCATATCCGGTTCCATCCCGCATTTATTACGCAGATCATCCGCGTATCTCACGATCAGGTCGTCACGCTTTCCCATCAATTCTCTCCCATTTTTCCGGCAAACGGCCGGCCCATCGTTTCAACAAGCCCCACAAATGACGCTCCGGGCACGATAGCCGGGGATTTTTTCCGGACAAAGGGAAATTTTCCAGAACGCTCCCCTTGGGCGAGTCTTGGGACCAATACCGCTTCTGGCGGTGCCGAACCTATCTCAGCACCACACCTTTTTTGCGTCCGTGGTCTGTGGTCTTGTCAAATTTGACGTCGATGGCATTATACTTCTTGAGGATCGCATCGCCGCCTGCGCACCCGGCAGCCTCGATTTCTTGGGCGGCTGCAATGCCGTGACGCCCGTGCTGGCGTTCATGCTCTGTAAGCGCGGCCAGCATGGCATCGAATTTCGTCCGCACTTCGGCGGGCATTTTAGCGGGGTTTTTGTGCTTTGGCAGCGTGATATCGACTGTAACGCTCAGCTTGCAATCGCCGGTCCAGCGTACGTACCAATCTGTAAAGGCCCAGAATCCTTTCGGACCTTTTTCGTTCATCTCCTGCACTAACCCTGCAACTGACGTGGCAGAAACCGCGTAGGTCTTGATGGTTTCGGTGACTTTGGGTTTGGCGTGCGCTGTCGATAGGCCGCCAAACCCGAGTGCAAGGCCAAGGGCCAAGACACCGATATCAAAAAAATTCTTCTTCAATATCGGTCTCCTGTCCAATGGCTGATTAGATCAATACCGGTAGTGCTCTGGCTTGAACGGGCCATCGGTGCCAACACCGATGTAATCCGCCTGATCTTGCCGAAGCTGCGTTAGCTTCACGCCAATGCGGTCAAGATGCAAACGCGCGACTTTCTCGTCAAGATGTTTCGGCAGGACATAAACCTCGTTGCCGTATGCGTCGCCCTTGGTCCAAAGCTCGATCTGCGCCAACACCTGATTGGTGAACGAGGCAGACATCACAAAAGACGGGTGGCCCGTGGCATTGCCAAGGTTCAAGAGCCGCCCTTCGGAGAGCAGGATGATCCGATGGCCCGAGGGCATCTCGATCATATCGACCTGATCCTTGATGTTGGTCCACTTGTGGTTCTTGAGCGCAGCAACTTGGATCTCATTGTCGAAATGGCCAATATTGCCCACGATCGCCATGTCCTTCATCGCGCGCATATGCTCGATGCGGATCACGTCCTTGTTGCCGGTGGTGGTGATGAAAATGTCGGCGGTGTCGATCACGTCTTCCAGAACGACCACTTCGAACCCGTCCATCGCCGCCTGAAGCGCGCAAATCGGGTCCACTTCGGTGACTTTCACCCGCGCTCCGGCCCCACTCAACGACGCGGCAGAGCCTTTGCCCACATCGCCATACCCACAGACGACAGCCACTTTGCCTGCCATCATCGTATCGGTGGCGCGGCGGATACCATCCACAAGGCTTTCTTTGCAGCCATATTTGTTGTCGAATTTCGACTTGGTGACAGAGTCGTTCACATTGATCGCGGGGAAGGGCAGTTGCCCTTTCTTGTGCAGATCATACAGACGATGAACGCCGGTGGTGGTTTCCTCGGACACGCCTTTGATCTGGTCGCGCACCTTTGTGAACCAACCGGGGCTCGCCTTCATCCGCTTGGCGATTTGCGCCTTGATCACTTCTTCTTCTTCCGAAGCAGGAACCGGGATGATGTCTTCGCCAGCCTCTGCGCGTGCGCCCAACAGAACGTAAAGCGTTGCATCGCCGCCGTCGTCGAGGATCATGTTCGGGCCATCTGCGAACATAAAGGATTTGTCGAGGTAATCCCAATGTTCTTCAAGGGATTGACCCTTGATAGCAAAGACCGGCGTGCCGCCTGCGGCAATCGCCGCTGCTGCGTGATCCTGCGTCGAGAAGATGTTGCAGGAGGCCCAACGCACATCTGCGCCCAAGTCCACCAGCGTTTCGATCAGCACAGCGGTCTGGATTGTCATATGCAAAGAGCCCACGATCCGCGCGCCTTTGAGAGGTTTGGCCTCGCCATATTCCTTGCGCAGGGCCATCAGCCCCGGCATCTCGGTTTCCGCAATGTCCAATTCCTTGCGCCCGTATGCCGCGAGGTTGATGTCCTTTACGATGTAATCTTTTGTCATGTTGGGGTGGTTCCTTGCATGAGAATTTTGCTAGGCAGATAGCACTCACTCCCCCTTTGGGCAATGCGCGATTCGCCCGCTAGCCCTGCTGGATAGGCCCTGGCACAGATCTGCCTGCGCTGATTGTTTTAGGGTTTGCGCCGCGCGTACGCTTTGCCTACCTCTGTCCCCATGACTGCACAGAGACATCTCACCTTCTCCAGCCCGGCCGCGCGGGTACAATATGCTCTGTTGATGGGCCTGTTCCGTTGCGCCGTGACGCGCGGGCTCTATGGACGCTTTGCACGTGGTCTTGGAAAGGTTTTTGATCCCGAGAACGCGGTGATCCTGCATGAGGCCGGTGCTGCCCCTTATCGTATCCTGCTCAATGATGGCTATTGGACCCGCTTCGCGCTTTATCTTGCGCCCTACGAGCCCGAGGTCGATTCGGTGTTGCGCGCCGCCTCTGGGGCCACGCCGCTGTTTTGCGACCTTGGCGCAAATATGGGCTATTGGACCACCCGCGCGGCACCGCTTTTTGAGCGTGTGATCGCGGTCGAGGCGTCGGCGCGCACATTCGAGGGGTTGCGTGGTAATGCAGGCACGCTTTCCAATGTCACGCTCCATCGCGCGGCGATCCATGCAGGCTCGGGTCAGGTGCTGACCTTTGTCAACACGCATCTCAGCCATGCCTCTGCCCGGCTGATGGGCGACCTGCCAGCAAACGCGCAGGATCAAACCGAAACAGTCACAACGCTTGCCATTGACGATCTTGTTCCGCCCGGCACTGCCGCAGTCATCAAGCTGGACGTAGAAGGAGCAGAAATTGCGGCCATTTCGGGTGCCGCCCGCGCCATCGCCGAAGGATCGGTTCTGATCTACGAGGATCATGGCAATGATCGTGCCTGCATGGTGAGCGCGCATCTGCTGGCGCAGCCGGGTCTTAGTGTCTACTCCAGCGAAAATGGCCTGATTGCGATGCCCGATGTTGCCACGATACGGGCGCTCAAGAGGGACCCGTTCAAAGGGTATAACTTTGTTGCGGCGCACGCGGAATCGCCCTTGCTGGCGCAGCTCATTCAGAGCTTTGCAAAATCGGCCAAGCCGCGCTAGGCAGGATCGTCCAACATTTCCGGAGGCCCAATGCCCAAACCCCGCGCCTGGCAAAAGATGCTCTCGGGTCGGCGGCTCGATCTGCTTGATCCCACGCCCGTTGATATCGAGATTGAGGATATTGCCCATGGTCTCAGCTTTGTCGCCCGCTGGAATGGACAGACATTGGGTGATTTTGCTTATTCCGTGGCAGAGCATTCCTTGCTCGTGGAAAGGCTCTATTCCCGCTTGACGCCCGCTTCACCTGCCAAGTGGCGGTTGGCGGCGCTGTTGCACGACGCGCCGGAATACGTCATCGGTGACATGATCTCGCCGGTCAAGAACGCGGTCGGGCCGGGCTATGATGAGCTCGACAAACGGCTTGCGGGGGCCATTCACATTCGCTTTGGCCTTCCTGCGGCCATCCCACCCGCGATCAAGAAACAGATCAAGCAGGCAGATAAGATCAGCGCATGGATGGAGGCCACGGAAATCGCAGGGTTTTCAGTGGCAGAAGCAGACCGTTTCTTTGGCAAGCCTGATCCGGCGCTCATGCAGGGTCTTAGCATCACACTTCGCCCCCCTGTCGAGACGCGGCAGGACTATACTGCGCGCTATCAGGTACTCATGGCCGAGATGGTCTAAATCCAGCCGCCGCGTGACATGAGGCCCATGGCCTCTAGCTGTCGCCATCCGGTCAGGCGTGTGGATGCCTCACTCCACAGATCCGGATCGCCCTGCAACGCTTCGTAATAGCCGTCATAGAGATTGCTATTGGCAAAATGCTCTTGCCGCGCCTGTTCTTCGGCAGAGCGTTCGATCACGGTGTTGAGAAACTTGCTGTGCAGCAGGATACCCGAGGTCAGCTCGCCCCCGGCTGTGTCATAGACATGGTTGAGGCGTCGCGGCAAAAGCGAATGCGCGGAACTTACATAGGCATAGCGCCGGTTCCATTTCACCAACGGCACCTTGCCCATGGTCGGCGCGCGGCGTGGATCGCTGGCAAAAAACATCCGGGCACGCGGGCCCCCCTGAATCCAAAGGCTGTGCAAATCTACCTTGCGCCGCATCCCATAATTGCCGCCATCGAACCAGCACAGCGCCTGAAACGGGTCTATTCCAGCCTGATAAGGGTATTCTGACAGGCGACCCTTGGGATACATATCCAACATCATCGCACCGAATGAGCGGCGCTTTTGCCCATCCAGCCATTCACAGAGCGCGGGAAGCGGGCGCGTGTCGTGATAGGGATAGATTAGGCATTCATCGGCATCGAGGGTCAGGCACCAATGGCCATGGCCATATTTCATTTGTAGCCACGTCAGCCAATCTACCCCAAAGCGTGACAGCTTGTAGCTGTGCGGCGTGCTCCAGAGCGAGACATCGGGCTGTGCGGCCAGATAGTCGCGCGTGCCATCGTCACTGGCATTTTCGACAATAAGGAAATGCCGCACCCCCAACCGTCGGTGATGGTCCAGGAAATAGGGCAGGCGCAGCGCCTCGTTGCGCACCGTGCTGAAACACAGGATATCGCCGGGCCTGATCTGGGCGGTTTCGTCACGAACACAGCGCAATTGCCGCCTTTTGCGAAAGCTGCGCCAGAGCAGGCGCCTTCGCTTCCACCGCAGGCGATAGGCCATCGCCAGATCGCTGATACTGTCGCCTCTGCCCATGCGGTCCCCGTGATCCCCCAATCGGCAAGGTCAGTGCTATTTGTCGTAATGTCCAGTCTGATGCCAGCGCCACGCGTCCCCGATCATCTGCGCGAGGGTCGAGCGTTTTGGCGTCCAGCCCAGTTCTGCCGCGGCACGAGTCGAGCCTGAAACAAGCCGCGTGCAATCACCGGGCCGCCTTTGCCCTTCCACGACCGGCACGGCACGATTGGTGACGGCGGCGGATTGGTCAATCACTTCGCGCACCGAAAACCCCGAGCCGGTCCCAAGGTTGAAAATGCGGCTTTCCTTGCCAGCCTCCAGCCATTTGAGGCCCAGAACATGCGCGTCAACCAGATCACTGACATGCACGTAATCCCGGATACAGGTGCCGTCAGGCGTGTCATAGTCAGTGCCAAAGATCGTCAGCGCATCGCGTTTGCCCGCAATCGCATCCAACATCAGTGGGATGAGATGGGTTTCGGGTTGGTGAAATTCGCCAATTTCACCTTCGGGGTCGGCACCGGCGACGTTGAAATACCGGAAAATCACATGGCGCAGGCCAAATGCGGCCCCGAAATCGCACAACATATCCTCTATAGCGCGCTTAGAGGCGCCATAGGCATTGATCGGCGCTTGCACACATCCTTCGTCAAGCAAGACGTTGTCCTGATCGCCATAGGTGGCGCAGGTCGAGGAGAACACGAAATCGAGACAGCCTGCCGCCACGGCGGCCTGAATCAAACAAAGCGATCCGGCAACGTTGTTGTGCCAATAAAGGCCCGGATCGCGCATGCTCTCGCCCACTTGGCTGAGGGCCGCAAAATGCATCACGGCGGCGGGCCGATAGGTGGCAAACACCTGATCGAGCCGCGCGCGGTCAGTTAGGTCGCCTTGCTCGAAGGGGCCGAATTTCACGGCGTCCTGCCAGCCGGTACACAGATTGTCGTAGGTGACCGGCGTATAGCCTGCCGCTGCCAATGTCTTGCAGGCGTGGCTGCCGATATATCCCGCCCCGCCCGTTACCAGAATATGCGTCACCGCAGGCCCTTTCGTGGTGTCTTACTGAGCTGCTTTTTCAGAGTGAACCACGTCCGAGATGTAATTCCAAAGCTCATCCCGCAGATCATCGCGCGCCAGAGCAAAGGCAACGGTTGCCTGCAAAAACCCTGCTTTAGAGCCACAATCAAAACGCTGCCCCTGGAAGCGGAAGCCATAGACTTCTTCACCGTCTTCACGCGCGGCGTCAATCGCATCGGTCAGTTGGATTTCTCCTCCGGCCCCGGCCTGTTTGCGATTCAGCTTCTGCAATACGGTGGGGGTCAGGATGTAGCGCCCAATTACCGCAAGATTTGACGGGGCCGTGCCCGCCGCAGGTTTTTCCACCATGCCCTTGGTCGATACGATGCTTCCCATATCCTCTTTGATATCAAGGATACCGTAGGATTTTGTCATGGCATCCGGAACCTCCATGGCCGCCACGATATTGCCCTGCGTTTCTTCAAAGGCCTCGACCATCTGCGCAAGACACGGCTTTTCAGCCGCGATCACGTCATCGGGCAGGATCACGGCAAAAGGCTCGTTCGAGATCAGCCGCCGCGCGCACCAGACAGCATGGCCCAAGCCAAGCGGCTTGTGCTGGCGCATATAGGCCACTTCGCCACTGTCCATATTGGTGGATTTGAGGATTTCGAGCAGGTCGTCCTTACCCTTGCGGCGCAATTCGGCCTCAAGCTGCGGCGCGTAGTCGAAATAATCCTCAAGCGCACCTTTGCCGCGCGAGGTGATGAAGATGAATTCCTTGATCCCGGCGGCGCGCGCCTCGTCTATGGCGTATTGCACCAAAGGGCGATCGACCAGCGTCATGATTTCCTTGGGCACCGATTTCGTGGCTGGCAGGAATCGTGTTCCCAGACCGGCGACCGGAAAGATTGCCTTGGTAACTTTGCTACGCATGGACTGCTCCTAAGATACTTTTTTTCACCTTACACAACAGCGCTGCCATTTGCATCGTGTTAAGGGGAAATTTCGCGAAATGTTGCGAATTGGCAGGGTTTTGCCTGTAGTTTTCAGGCCATGCCCATTTCCCGCATCATTGCCTCTATTCGGGGGACATCCTCGGGGTTGTTCAATTCCCAGAATTGCCGCCCCTGCGCTGCAACCTCGACGCAGAGCACGGCGCGTCCACGTTCAAGAAACCGCAACTGCTCGAGCCCTTCTAGCTGCTCAAGCGGCCCCATCGGCCACGTGGCGTAATCACGCAAGGCTTGCGGGCGATAGGCGTAAACACCGACATGGTGGAAAACCGGTGTCGCCTCTTCCGCCTCATAGCGACGAGGGGTGTAGGGGATCACTTCCTTGGAGAAATAGAGGGCGCGCGCCCCCTCTCCAAATACCGCCGTTGTGCCACCGACACGGCCATTGGCGCGGTCGTCGAGAAACCCGTTGAGCGCGCGCCCATCACAGCGCAGCACCGGCGTTGCCACCTCTGCCCCGGTATCGGCGCGCAGGCCGGCGATCAAATCCTCAACGAACCAATGCGGTGTGAGGGGCGCGTCGCCTTGCAGGTTGACGATAATATCATAGCCACCGCCCAAGACATCTAACGCCTCGGCGCAGCGCTCGGTGCCATTGCCGCAGCTCTCCGAGGTCATCACCACCTCGGCACCGAACGCCTCGGAGGCGGCACGGATGCGGTCGTCATCGGTGGCCACAACCACCCGGTCGACCCCCTGTACTTGACTGGCGGCTTCCCAAGAGCGTTGGATCAGGCTTTTGGCTTCACCCGTGGCACCGGTCAGGGCCACCAGCGGTTTGCCGGGATAACGGGTCGAGGCATAGCGTGCGGGTATGACGATAACGACGCTCATCTCAGGCTCCTTTCAGAACCACGCCGGGGGCAAGGGCGATGAAGAACGGATTGGCAAAGCCCGCTTTGCCATAGCTGAGCGGCTGATGATCCTCGAATCGTACCACCTGGCCACCGGCCCCGGCCAGCACGGCATGTCCAGCGGCGGTGTCCCATTCCATGGTACGCCCCAGACGCGGATAAAGATCGGCCTCGCCGGTCGCAACAAGGCAGAACTTGAGCGAGGAGCCCGCGCTTGTCATGTCTTTGACCGCGTATTTGCCGATATAGTCATCGGTGGCCTGATCCCGGTGCGATTTGCTCGCCACAACCATCAGCGCGGTGTTGTCTGGCTGCGCCACCCGGACGGGGTGCAAAGTGCCGGGCGCATCCATGGAAAACGGGCCTTCTTCCTCGACGGATGTTCCATCAGCCAATGTGTAGAACATGCGCCCTTTGGCCGGGGCATAAACCACACCACGGGTTGGCACGCCGGCTTCGACATAGGCGATATTGACCGTGAAATCACCGCGCCGGTTGATGAATTCCTTGGTTCCGTCCAGCGGATCGACGATCAAAAAGGTTTGGGCGGTCTCGCCATGCGACGTCGCCTGTTCCTCGGTGACAAGGGCAATTTCGGGGAATGCGGCGCGCAGCCCGGCAGAGATGATCGCATCCGCTGCCTCGTCCGCCTCGGTTACGGGGCTTGCGTCGGACTTTACCTTGACCGCGAAATCATCGGCCTCGTAGATCTCCATGATCTTTGCCCCGGCATCGAGCGCCAATGCGCGCATCACCGAAATCAGCTTGTCATACTCCAAATCGCCGCTCCTTTGCCGCCAAGACGCCACTTTGCGCCGTTAACCGATGGATTATATCTGCGCCCTTATGATACGCTCTCGCAAGGACAGCAAGAAACCCGAACCATAAAATAAGAGGCCATCGGCACCGCGCCATGTTCAAGACCACGCGCCCAAGATCGAGCCTGCACTCGGCAATCAATATTGCCGAACTGATCTACCATGCCGCCGTGCGGGATGTGCGCAAGAGCGATGGCAATGCAATCATGGCGCTGCTCAAGAATATCATGACCGTGATCATCATGGTGATGGCATTCTACCTGATGTTCAGTGTTCTGGGCCTCAAGGGCAATGCGCTGCGGGGCGATTTCCTGCTGTTCATGATGTCCGGCATTTTCGTATACATCACCCATATCAAGGCGATGAGCGCTGTTATCGGGGCCGAAGGACCGGCATCGCCGATGATGCAGCATGCGCCGATGAACACGGTCATCGCGATCTGTTCTGCCGCGCTCAGCTCGCTCTATATTCAGGTTCTGTCGCTCTTTGTGGTTCTTTTTGTCTATCACGTGGGCTTTGTTCCGATCAGCATCCACCAGCCCATTCAGGCCTTTGGGATGATCCTTGCGGCGTGGTTCACAGGGATTGCCGTGGGACTCGTTCTTTTGGCGATCAAGCCGTGGGCACCCGGCTTCGTGTCGATCTTTGCCATGATTTATCAGCGGGCCAATATGATTGCCTCGGGCAAGATGTTCGTGGTCAACACCTTGCCCACCTTTATGATGAACATGTTTGACTGGAACCCGCTGTTTCACATCATCGACCAGACGCGCGGTTTTGTGTTCATCAACTATTTTCCGCACCGAACCTCGCTCGAATATCCGCTTTATGTCGGGCTTGCGCTCTTGATGATCGGGCTCATGGCCGAATTCTACACCCGCCAATATGCGTCAAGCAGTTGGGAGGCGCGGCGGTAAACCGCCCGTCAGTGCAGCACCTTACCCTCGGGCCATGTCAGCCGTGTCTTCACTGTGATGGCCTGTGTCTTTTTGGCAGGCAGATCAAAGGTCCACGCCAGAATGCCCCGTTCCCCGTCGATGTCACGCTCAGCGGGCATCGGTTCTGCAGTCCATGTGATCTCCAGATCCTCTTGCTCGGAGACCGGCACGCGGTCGATCAGGCGCAGCGGCCATGCCTCGCCGGTCAGGTTTTCGACGGTGATCTCTACCGTCTCGGTCTGTTCGTTGGATTTCGTCAGAATCCCCCGGTCGCCCTCGTTTCGGTCGCGCACCAGACGGGTCAGACGCAGACCCTCGATCGGGCCAAAGGACATGTCGGCCTTGTCCCCATCCGCGATCAGGTTCAGCCAGCGTTGCCCAACATAGCGCCCATCAAGATAAAACCGCGCCTCAGAGGTGGGCAAGAGCATCTCGCCGGTGTCATTGGTCAGTCGCGCCATCAGATAGGCGGTCTGATCCAGCATCGGCACGGCTTGGGCCACGACCTCTGCCTTGGTTTCCAACGGGGTCAGCATCAGGCGGACATTATCGGCGCCGGTGGTAACGCTGACAGGGGCGGGATAGCTATAGGTGACAGATAGCCCGTCAAAGCTGGCCACGGCCATGTCAGACGCGGCGGCCTCTGCCATTGGCGCGGCCATAAGCACGGTTTCGGCCTTGCCACGCGCCATGGGTTGGATCGCTTGTGGATCTTCAATCCGCGCAATCCAAGGCCAGATCTGGCCCGGCTCGGTCTGTTCCGATGGGCGCAGGGTCGACAGGGTAAGCGCGATATCCTGCCAATTCTCGCCAGTGGATTGCTGCACGAATGCGCCCCGCTCGATCCTGACCGCGCCGCTGTCGCGCGCCAGATGCAGATCATAGAGCGGCTGCCAACCAGCATCAGGGATGGTGTAGGTCACGGTCAGCGTGCCTTGGGTCTCGGCGTCAGCGGTGATTCCCACGGCAAGCATGGCGCGGGCTTCATCCTCGGGCACCAGCGCCTCGAGCGCTTGACGCGCCGCATCGCGCGCCTTGATCTGGTCCTTCAGGGCACGTTTTGCTGTGTCAGCGCGCCGGGTGGCAGCGGTTTCCGCCTGACGGGCCTCTAGGGTCTCGCTGCCGATCACAGCGCTCAGAGCGCGAAGCTGGTCTGGCGTGAGGGTTGCGGCACCATCGCCCTGACCAATCTGCGCGAGAAAGGCGATGCGCGCACGGGCGGCCTCGGCCTCAAGCTCGATATCGGCAATGTCGTTGCGGGCAAGGCGCAGCGCGTCTTCTATCTGTGTCAGCGTGGCGCGGGCGTCGATCAGCGCGGCGCTTTCGGGGACGTCGCGTGGCGGCACATAATCGTTGCGGGTGGTAACACCCCCCATGCGCACGCCCTCGACCACAACCCGAACCGAGGCCAGTGGCGTCCCTTGTGGCAGGTCGGCAAGGATAAGGTCATGCTGTCCGGCTGGGGCCGAAAACGCCACTTCACGGGTCACGGTCGCACCTTGCGGATAGAGAATCACGGCGCTGACACGGCTGGAGAGCGCGATATCCTCGGCCACGGCGGGCAGGGCAAGCGAGGCGAGAGGCAGAGCAAGGAAAAGGGCACGCATGGGCAACACTCCTGAACGGTTCGGCACGATGTTCCCGCCTTGTTGCCCAAGGTGCAAGCCTGCCGCGTGGTCATGCCCTGTGATAGGCCGGGATGCGCCTATGCCACCGGGTGCCGCCGCCGCACCGAACCGGGCCGCCCCGAGATCTCTAGCATGGCATCGCCACGCGGCGTGCGCGCTATAACCCGCCCTTTCGACACGACCGCAAGGCGTGCGGCCCGCAGGCGCACCGCCTCAATCGGATCGCCCGCATCAAGCACCACAAGCGAGGCCACGGCACCGACATGCAGCCCATAGCCCTCCAGCCCCAGAATCCGGGCGTTCTCGACCGTCACCATGTCGAAGCAGCGGCGCATCTCGTCGGGGCTCGACATCTGCGCCACATGCAGCCCCATGAAGGCGACATCCAGCATATCGGCGGTGCCAAGGCTATACCACGGATCGCGCACGCAATCCTGACCCCAGCCCACGGTGATGCCCTGTGCCTGCATTTCCTTGACCCGTGTCAGGCCGCGGCGTTTCGGGAATGTGTCATGCCGCCCCTGCAACATGATGTTGATCAGCGGATTGGGAATCGCCGCCACGCCTGCTTCGGCCATCAGCGGCAGAAGTTTCGAAACATAGTAATTGTCCATCGAATGCATCGAGGTGAGATGGCTGCCGGCCACCCGCCCCTGAAGCCCGAGGCGCTGCGCCTCATAGGCCAGCGTTTCGATATGGCGGCTGAGGGGATCATCGCTTTCGTCGCAATGCATGTCCACGCGCAGACCGCGTTCCGCCGCAATCTCGCAGAGTTCGCGGACAGATGCCGCGCCATCTGCCATCGTGCGCTCAAAATGCGGGATGCCGCCCACCACATCGACGCCCATGTCGAGCGCGCGGACCGTATTGGCGCGCGCCGTCGGATCGCGGTAAAAACCGTCCTGTGGAAAGGCCACGAGTTGCAGGTCGATATAGCCTTTGACCTTGTCGCGCACCTCTAGCATCGCCGCCACGCCCTTGAGGCTGTCGTCACAGGTATCCACATGACTGCGGATCGCCAAAAGACCCATCGAGGCGGCCCAATCGCAATAATCGAGCGCGCGGGCGACCATTTCCTCTTGCGTGACGATCTGCTTGAGTTCGCCCCAGAGACCGATCCCCTCCAGCAGCGTGCCAGAGGCGTTGATGCGTGGCAGACCATAGCTCAGCGTCGCATCAAGGTGAAAATGCGGATCGACAAAGGGCGGGCTTACAAGATCGCCGGTCGCGTCGATCACTTGGCCTGCCTCGGCCCCTTCAAGCCGCCCAATCGCCGTGATCCGGTCGCCGGTAATGCCGATATCGGCCACGGTACGATCAGGCAGGGTGCCCCCCTTGACGATCAGATCGAACATCAGCGTTCTCCCTTGTTGAAGGCCACCATCAGGGCGGCGGGCACCTCGGCACGGCGCGACATGACGATAAGAGCGAGGATCGAGAGAACATAGGGCGTCATCAGGAAGATCTGATAGGGAATATCTGCCCCAAGCGGTGTCTGTTGCACCCGGATTTGCAGCGCGTCAAACGCAGCAAAGAGCACGGCGCCCAGCAGCGCCTTGCCCGGCTTCCATGCGCCAAAAACCACGAGCGCGATGCAGATCCAGCCGCGCCCGTTGACCATTTCGAAGAAAAAGGAATCAAACGCCGACATGGTCAGAAACGCGCCCCCCACCGCCATCAGCCCCGATCCAACGATCACCGCCCCCATGCGAAGACCCGTGACAGACAGGCCCTGTGCCGCCACGGCCGCCGGGTTTTCACCCGCCGCGCGCAGGGCAAGGCCCAGTGGCGTGCGATAGAGCACAAGGCTGACAACGCCCACAAGGATGAAGGCCAGATAGGTCAGTGGCGTCTGCGAGAAAAGCGCTGGGCCAATCAGGGGAATATCGGACAGCAGCGGGATTTCCCAAGGTTGAAACGCCGTGATCTTGGGCGGGCTTGTCACCTCTGGCAGGGCCAGACGATAGGCATAGTAGGTAGACGAGGTGGCGAGAAGCGTCACACCCAGCCCCACGACGTGCTGAGAAAGGCCAAAGGGCACTGTCAGAAGGCTATGCACCGCGCCAAATCCCATGCCCACCACCATCGCCACCGCAACACCCGGCCAGAGGCCCAGACCGGAATAAACCGCCATCCACCCGGCAAAGGCCCCTGCCACCATGATCCCCTCAATCCCAAGGTTGAGAACACCCGCGCGCTCGCAGATCAATTCGCCCAGAGTGGCAAAGATCAGGGGGCTCGCGATGCGGATCGCGGCGGCCCAGAAGCTGGCGGAGAGGAGGATATCAAGGATTTCCATGCGCTATTCCCTCACCACCCGGAACCGCGTGAGCAGAATCGCCAGCACCATCAGCAAGAGCGCCGTGGCCAGCATGATATCAGCCAGATAGGTCGGCACGCCCACCGCGCGGCTCATGCTGTCGGCACCAACAAAGATGCCCGCCACGAATAGCGCGGCGGCGATGACACCCAACGGATTGAGCAGCGCGAGCATCGCCACAATGATCCCGGTATAGCCAAAGCCGGGGCTGAGATCGAGCGTTAGGCTGCCTTTGACCCCTGCCACCTCTGAGAAACCCGCAAGCGCAGCAAGGCCACCAGACAGAAGTGCGGTCTTGATCAGCACCGCATTGACCGGAATACCCGCAAAGCGCGCCGCCTCGCGGTTCAGGCCGACGGCGCGCATCTCATAGCCCAAGGTGGTGCGGCGTTGAATAACCCAGACAAGCGCGGCGGCAATCAGCGCGAGCGCAAAGCCCCAATGCAGGCGCAGCCCCTCGACGATGCGCGGCAGGCGCGCCTCTGCGATCAGGCGTTCGGATTTGGGCCATCCCATACCCATCGGATCTTTGAGCGGCCCCTCAAGCAGAAGCGAGATGAACAGCAGAAAGATGAAGTTGAAGAGCAGCGTTGTGACCACCTCATCAACGCCAAACCGCACCTTGAGCAGCGCCGGAACAAGCAGAACGACCGCCCCCGCCAGCATCGCCACCAGAACCAGCATGGGCAAGAGCGCTGCGGCGGGCCATTGCAACGCGCCTGTGCCCAGAACCACGGTCATCAACGCGCCTGCGTACAGCTGTGCTTCGGCGCCGATATTCCAAAGCCGGGCACGAAAGGCGACCGCGACAGCAAGCCCGGTGAAAATCAGCGGCGTGGCGCGGTTAAGTGTCTCTAACATGGCGAATTGCGATCCCGCCGCCCCCTTGAGGATCAGCCCCAGCACGGCAAAGGGATTGGCCCCCGCGAGCATCGCCAACATAGACGCGACAACAACCGTCGCAGCAATCGCCAGCGCAGGCGGCAGGGTGCTGCGGGCGAGGCTCGGATTGGCGATGGGTTCAAGACGCATGCGCCAACCCCCCGTCAAAGCCGTGGCCAGCCATCCACACGCCAAGTTCGGCAGGCGTCATGGTGCCGCGCGCAAATTCCGGTGAAAGCCGCCCCTCGGACATCACATGGATCACATCCGACAGCGCCATGATCTCATCCAGATCCTCGGAAATGAGCAAGACCGCCGCTCCCCGGTCGCGCGCCTTGAGCAATTGTTCATGCACATAGTTCACTGCGCCGATGTCCAAGCCGCGCACGGGTTGATTGGCAAGGATGATGCGCGGATTGGCCTCGAGCACGCGGCCAAGGATCAGTTTCTGCATATTGCCACCCGAAAGCAGGCGGATGCGGGTATCCGGCCCGGGACAGCGCACGTCATAGCCTTTGATGATCGCCTGTGTTTCAGCCTCGGCTTGCGGCCAGCTCATCCAGCCCGCGCGGCTCATGGGCGGCTTGTGATAGCTTTCCAGAATGGCATTCTCGGTTAGGGAAAAATCAGCAATCGTGCCGGTTTTGTGCCGATCTTCCGGGATGCGGGCGATGCCATGCTCGACAGCGGCACGTGGCGACCATGTGGCCAGTGTGTGCCCATCCAGGTTGATCTGCCCCATCGCAGGTGTGCTTAGGCCGGCAATCAAATCGGCCAGCGCTGCCTGCCCGTTTCCAGAGACCCCGGCAAGCCCGGTGATTTGGCCTGCGCGCAAGCTGACAGTCACCGATTTCAACCCCGGTGCGCTGCCCCGGTCAGGTGTTCCGACCGCGTCGAGATGCAACAGCGCCTTGCCGGGTACGCCGGGGGCAACCCGTGGCGCGCTAACCGCGCTGCCAACCATTGCGGCGGCAAGCGCGTGGCGGTCGGTATCTGTCGTGGCCATTTCTGCCACCACCTTGCCATGGCGCAGGATCACGACCCGATGGGCGATATCCATCACCTCATGCAGTTTGTGGCTGATGAACACAATCGACAGGCCCTTGGTTACAGCCTCGCGCAGGGTCGTAAAAAGATCGTCGGTTTCCTGCGGGGTCAAGACGGCGGTTGGTTCATCCAGAATAAGAATGCGCGCCTCGCGGTAGAGCGCCTTGAGGATTTCAACGCGCTGCCGTTCGCCAACCGTCAGGCTACCGACACGGGCGTCAGGATCGACCGCCAGATGAAAATCGGCAGAGAGCTTGGCAATCTTGTCGCGCGCGGCGGCACGATCAGACCGCCAACGCCAGAGCGGCTCGGTGCCGAGTGTCACGTTCTCCAGCACAGTCAGATTGTCGGCCAGAGTGAAATGCTGATGCACCATGCCCACGCCCGCCTCGAGTGCGGCGCGCGGATTGCCGGGGGGCAGCGCCCGCCCCATCACCATCACCTGTCCCTCATCGGCGGTGTATTGGCCAAAGAGGATGTTCATCAGCGTGGTTTTACCCGCACCGTTCTCGCCCAAAAGGGCAACAACCTCGCCCCGTCGCAGATCAAGGCTCACCGCGTCATTCGCGGTGAGCGCGCCGAAACGCTTGGTGATGCGATCGAGGCGCAGAACGACCTGCGCCGTGTCTGCGCCTGTCATATCAAGAGGATTTCGGCTCTTCGTCGTTGATCTCGACAGAGAAAGTGCCCGCCTTGATCGCCGCTTCACGTTCCGCCACCAGCGCCATGGCGGCCTCGGGCACTTTGCCCTCGAACGTCCCAAGCGGCGCCAAGGACGATCCGCCCTCTTTCATAAACGAATAGACGCCGTAATCGGCTGCGGTGAACGTGCCCGCATTGACCGCAGCAATCGCGGCATCCAGTGTCGGCTCGAAATGCCAGATGGCCGAGGCGACGACCGTTTCGGGATAGTCGGCTTGGGTGTCGATGACGTTGCCGATGGCCAGCACGCCCTTTTCCTTTGCCGCATCCGAGACACCAAAGCGCTCAGCATAGAGCATGTCAGCACCGCCTTCGATCATGGCAAAGGCAGTTTCCTTGGCCTTGGGCGGATCGAACCAAGACCCGATAAAGCTTACTTGAAACTTGATCTCGGGGTTCATCTCACGGGCACCGGCCATGAAGGCATGCATCAGGCGGTTGACCTCGGGGATCGGGAAGCCGCCGACCATGCCGATATTGGCGGATTTGGTCATGGCACCGGCGATAATGCCCGAAAGGTATGAGGCGTCCTGAATGTAGTTGTCGAACACCGCGAAATTCGCGAGCGCCTCATCCTGTTTGAAACTTGACCCCATCAAAAAGGCGATATCGGGATAATCAGCGGCCACTTCACGGGCTTCCTGTTCGACTGCGAACACCTCGCCAATAATGAGCTTGTAGCCCTGTTCGGCATATTCACGCATCACGCGGGCGTAATCTGTGTTCGAGACATTCTCGGAATAGACGTATTCGACATCGCCACGCTCTTGCGCGGTCAGGGCGGCCTTGTGAATACGGCTGACCCATTGTTGTTCAACGGGCACGGTATAGATACCGGCGGTCTTGATCGGTTCGGCGGCGCGCAGCGGCGATGCAAGGCCAGAGGCCCCGGCGATAAGCGCTGCCCCGGCCGAGGTGGCCATAAAGCGGCGGCGGGAAAGTGGCAGGCGTGTCATGTGGTTCTCCATGTTGGCAGGTGGGCAGTCTTTTTGGTTTTACCAATTGGTAAAATTTATCCGGCCGGTTTTCTACAGAAATTTACCGATGGACGAAACTAAACCGCCGGTGGGTCGAGTCCCAGCGGTTTATGCTCAAATTGCGGGCAGGTCCGCAAGGGTCAGGCTGCGGGCAGGCGCGCGATGATGGGTAGTTTCTGCCATTCGCCCCCCGGCCCCGCCTGCATTGGCTCGGCCAAGAGCTTCAGTTGGGCCATTGTTTCGCCCATATCATAGCCGTGGCCCATAGAGTGCCCAAGTGCGACCCGCCAACCGGGGCGCGGATTAAGGCCGGGGCGCGTTGGGCCAAGCCCTGCCTTCATGTGATGCGCAATGTCCCAGTCCAGCACTTCGCCCGCATGGCGGGTAACGACCCAGCAATGCATGTCATGGGTAACGCCCCCCTTTTCCGCTGGAAAGAAGTAGCCATAAACGTAACCCGCCTCATAGCCCGCCGCGCGCAGGCTGGCCACGAGATAGGTGTTGATATCCACACAAGAGCCGGGCGTCGTGCCACAAGAAAGATAGGGCACCGCATCGGTGCCATCATTGAACCGCGCGTCGGGATGGGCGTAGATGAATCGTGCCTCCGCTTCGGCCACCAATGCGTCGATGCCCGCGCGCCCCCCGCCCGCCCTGGCGGCAAGGGCGCGGCTGGCCTCGGCCAGATCATCGGCGGCGCGGGTATAGCGGGTGATGCGCGGCACATAGACCGCCTTGGGATAGTCCATGCCCTTGGGCGCGGGGGCGATGCGATGCGTAAGCGTGAGGCTTTCGCCCGTCGATTCGATCCAGAGCGCAGCAAGGCCCAACTCGGCCTCTAACACCACGTCGATGATCTGCCCGCCGGTCACGCTTGCCCGCGTGACTGTCTCTTGCGGGCTGCACATCCCCGCCGGTGCCAGCAGGCGCGTGCCGGGTTTCAGGCCGCTCACCTCAATATGCAAGTGTCTCATGCCATGTTCCAAAGCTGAAAAAGCAGGCCAGCGGCAAAGGCCCCCGAGAGCGACAGCGCGATATACAACGCAAAGACCCGTGGCTTGACCAAGGCCCAGACTGCGATTGCGGCCGGCAAGGAGGTGACGCCACCGGCCACGAGAAAGGCAAGACCAGCACCGGGGGCCATGCCCTGACCGATCAAGCCGCCGACCAATGGCAGGGCGGCGTAACCATTCAGATAGGCAGGCACGCCCACCAGAGTGCCCAGCAGGATCGGCCCGATGCCAGTGCCCCCAAGCGCCTGCGTGATGGTCTCTGCCGGGATAAAGGCGAGCATCAGGCTTTCTAGAATAAAGGCCAGTGTGAGCCATTTCAGCAGAAACAGGGTCACATTCCGTGCCTCACGGCCAAACTTGGCCTGGCGCTCTGGCTCGGACCAAAAGCGCCAGACCACCGGCTTGGGCGTGCGCAGTTTGCTGCCGCCACAGCCTCCGTTGCCGATACCGTCGCGCAACGGATCGCTCAGCCCCCCGGCACGGCCCATCAGATGCACAACCCAGCCCCCCATCAGACCCAAACCCACGGCAGCAAGCGTCTTGGCAATCGCGAACTCCAAACCCAAGACCCCGGTCGTGAGGATAAACATCGAGGGGTCCATCACCGGCGAGGCCAACCAAAAGGCCATCACTGCCGACAGCGGCACCCCCATCGCCAAAAGGGCGGCGATAAGCGGTATCACCCCGCAAGAGCAAAAGGGCGAGAGACCGCCCGCGAGGGCCGCAAGCAGGATCATCAAGGCCGGAGCGCCGGTAAAGGCGCGCGCGATCATATTGTCTGCGCCTGTCGCCGTGGCCCACGCCGCGATGCCGATGGACAGCAATAGAAACGGTGCAGTGCTGAGGAGGGCGTCGCTGGTAAACAAAAGCGTGGAACGCGCCTGCGTCGCGTCGAATGCTGCAAGCACGATCAGAATCATGGCCGACACCATCCAGATGCGGTGATCCTTCCATAGGCGCCGCAGCAGGGCGGTGGCGCGCGGTTGAGGCAGGCTTGAGTCTGTCATGTCCATATCCCTAGAAATATCGTTTTGTTAAGCCCAAAAAAGGGCGTTCAGGCAGCTGTTTCTGTCTCTGTTTTGGCCAGTTTCACCCCTGTGCAGCATTCCGAGGTCAGGAAATCCAAGGTCCGGCGCATAGCGGCGTAATCCACGCGGTTGATCACCGTGCGCCCCTGTCTCTCTTGCACCACCAACCCGGCATCGACCAATGCCGAAAGGTGATGTGCAAGTGTCGAGGGCGCCTGATCCAGGTGCTGGCCGATGTCGCCCACGTTCAACCCGTCGTCGCCCGCCCGCACCAACAGACGAAAGATCGCAAGGCGCGTGTCATGGCCAAGGGCAGCAAGGGCGCGGGCGGTGGGGCTTGTGATACTCATGGGATAAATATAACGATAAATCTAGTTATGTCAATCTATCTCATTCAGCCCGTGCTGCCATGGTCGCCACCCCATCGCCCATACGCCGCACCCGCAGATCAATGCCGCCTTCATGCTGACGGGCCTCAATCGCCACGGGCAGGTTGCAGATAAGCGGCGTCAGCCCGCGATAAGAGAACCGCGCAGGCAGATGGCCTAGAATATGCGTGGCCAGATTCATCATCCAGACCGCCTGCATCGGACCATGCACCACCAGCCCCTCATATCCCTCAACCCCGGTCGCGTAGGGGTGATCATAATGGATGCGGTGACCGTTGAAGGTAAGCGACGAGAACCGGAAAAGCAGGGTCGAATTCGGCGTGATCTGCCATGCGGTTGCATTGGGCCATTCCTCAGCAGCCTCTGGCGTCTTGGTTTGTCCCGGCTTGGGGTCTTCGCGATACACGATGTCCTGCCGTTCGGTCAGACGCGCCACTCCGCCCACGCTATAAACATGCCGTTGCGTGACAAAGCCCAGCTTGCCGCTGCGCCCCTCTTTGAAGGTTACATCGTCAATCGTCGTTTCCCGCGTGACCAGATCACCGGGCGCAAAGGGCGCGTGAAATTCGATCTCTCCCCCCGCCCACATGCGGCGCGGCAAGGGTGAGGCAGGCAGGAACAGCCCTGTCTTGGGGTGGCAATCACGCCCCAGTTGGTCGGGCGTTACCGTATCGGGAACCAGACACCAATGCAGCCCAACGGGCATTTCCGCCTCGGCCAATGTGCCGGCCAGCGTAGCGCGGTATTCGCGCACCAAGCGTTCTGAAATCGGCTCTGACCGGCTATAGCTGCGCCCGATCCAATCCGCATAGTCGTTCATTCGCTTCCCCTATTGCCCGCGTCCCGGCCCATAAGACTTTGGCAGGCCCAGCACCTGTTCGGCAATATGGCACAGGATCAGATTGGTCGAAATCGGCGCAATCTGATACAGCCGCGCTTCGCGGAACTTGCGCTCAACATCATATTCCTCGGCAAAGGCAAAACCGCCATGCGTCTGCATGCAGGCCTCTGTCGCCTCCCAACTCGCCTCAGAGGCCAAGAGCTTGGCGGTGTTCGCCTCGACGCCGGGATTGTGGCCTGCGTCATACATGGCTGCCGCGCGATACACGATCGCCTCTGCGGCCATCATATGCGCCTGCGCGCGCGCCAGCGGAAATTGCACCCCTTGGTTGACCCCGATGGGCGCGCCAAAGACAACGCGCTCGCGGGCATAATCCGACCCGGTCCTGAGGAACCATTTGGCGTCGCCGATACATTCGGCGGCAATCAGAATGCGCTCGGAATTCATCCCTGACAGGATATAGCGAAATCCTTTGCCCTCGTCGCCAATCAGGCAGTCCGCCGGAATACGCAGGTTGTCAAAAAAGACCTCGGTTGTGGCATGGTTGATCATCGTGCGGATGGGGCGGATGTCGATGCCGTGCCCCACTTTGCCGCGCAGGTCGATCAGGAATACCGACAGACCGTCAGTTTTCGATGTCGCCTCTTCGCGCGGGGTGGTGCGGGCCAAGAGAACCATCAAATCAGAGTGTTCGACCCGCGAAGTCCAGATTTTCTGGCCGTTGATTACATAGGCATCGCCATCCCGACGCGCGGTGGTTTTCAGCGCCAATGTATCGGTGCCACTGGTCGGTTCCGTCACCCCAAAGGCCTGAAGCCGCAAAGATCCATCGGCGATGCCGGGCAGGTAGGCCGCCTTTTGCGCCTCGGACCCGTGGCGCAGAACGGTGCCCATTGTATACATCTGCGCGTGACAGGCGGCAGCGTTGCAGCCAGAGCGGTGGATTTCCTCAAGAATGACGGCGGCGGCGGTCAGGTTAAGCCCCGATCCGCCGTATTGCTCGGGGATCATCGCGGCCAGATACCCCTCGCGGATGAGCGCATCGACGAAATCCTTGGGATAGGCGCGGCGCGCGTCCAGATCGCGCCAATAGGCGCCGGGAAATTCGGCGCAGACGCGGGCCACACCTGCGCGGATGTCGGCGTAATCTGCGGTTGGATCAAAGGATGTCATGTCTGCCCCTCACACTACTTGGCCCCTAGGTGACAGGTTTTCGATCCCTGCGGAAATATCAATGCCCGCTTGCTGCCATTGGGCGCGCCTATAGCCGCAGCTCACCTTGCCAGATGCCCCGCCGCACCAGATCGCGCAGCACGTCCAGTGTGATCGCCTCAACCGCACGGCTGGCGCGGCTGGTGGGAAAGGCGGGCTTTGAAACAAGATAGACGGGCCGCACCATATCGGGATCTGTGATGGGCGCGCCCACAAGCTCGCCGCGCGCCACTGCGTCATGGACCGCTGAGGGCGAAAAGATCGCATGACCCGATCCGCGCGCCACCAGTTCCTTGATCTGCGTCATCGCGTCCATCTCGATGGGCACGTTGAGGCGCAGGCCAAGCGGAGTGGCATAGCTCTCGATTGTTTTGCGCAGGCCATGTGCTGCCTCCGGCAGGATCATGTCGAGCGGTTCCAGGGCGCGCAGGGGCACGGCTGTGCCGGGGGGTGTTTCAAACGGCCAGTTGTCCGGGGCGGAATAGACATGCAGGCGCTCATCCAGAACATGGGTGATGCGGAAATGATCCGCGTCCTGAAGATCATAGATCAGCCCCATATCGACCGTTCCATCGGCCACCCATGCCTTGATATACCCGCTCATCGCCTCGACCACGCGCAGACGGATATCAGGCAGTTCCACCCGCACGGTCTCGGCCAGAGGCACGGACAAGACCATAGACACTGACGGCGGCAGTCCAAACCCCACCTTGCCACGTGGCGCGCCCGAGGTATCGCGCATCTCATCCTCGCACCGTGCCATTGCGGCGCTGATCTCGCGGGCATGGCGCAAAAGCACCTGACCTTCGGCAGTCAGAATCGAGCCGCGCGGCGACCGGTCGATCAAACGCACGCCCAGTTCGGTTTCCATCCGCGCCACATGCTGCGAGAGTGAGGGCTGCGCCACACCCAGCCGATGCGCCGCCGACGACAGCGAGGGTGCCTCGGCGATGGCGATGAAATAACGAAGTTGGCGAATATCCATAAGAGAAAGCTCTACCAAGCCGCCCTACCAGAGGGCAAGGCTATGGCACCCCATAGTCGGGCGCTATACCCGTTCAATCACACGTGTATTTCCCAGACCCGGTGCAATAGGGCATGTTCCAGCCAAACCGCACCTAAAAGAAAAGAGGCCCCGATGCGCACAGACCTAGCCGGACTATTGGTTGTTTCCGTCGAACAGGCCGTCGCCGCCCCCTATGCCTCTGGTCGTTTGGCAGAGGCTGGGGCGCGCGTGATCAAGGTCGAGCGGCCCGAAGGTGATTTCGCGCGCGGCTATGATGCGCTGGTTCATGGCGAGAGCGCCTATTTCGTCTGGCTCAACCGGGGCAAGGAATCACTCTGTCTCGACCTGAGACAAGAGGCAGACCGCGCGCTGATGGAGCGCATGCTGGCGCGGGCGGATATCTTCATTCAGAACCTCGCACCGGGGGCGATTGACCGTCTGGGATTTGCCCCCGACCGACTGCGTGCCGATTACCCGCGTCTTATCACCGTCTCGATTTCAGGCTATGGCGAAGACGGCCCGCTCGCAGACCTCAAGGCGTATGACCTTTTGGTGCAGGCCGAAACCGGCCTCTCGTCGATCACCGGCAATGAGCATGGACTGGCGCGCACCGGCGTTTCGGTTTGTGACATTGCGGCGGGAATGACCGCCTATCAGGCCATTCTAGAGGCACTGATCGGGCGCGCGACAACCGGCGTGGGGCGGCATATCGCGGTGTCGCTCTTTCATGCGTTGGGCGACTGGATGAATGTGCCCTATCTGCAATATGCCTATGGCGGCAAGGTGCCGCCGCGTGCGGGCCTCAACCATCCCACCATCGCACCCTATGGCGTGTATCAGGGCAGCGATGGCAAGGCGGTGCTGATTTCAATCCAGAACGAGCGCGAATGGGCGGTGTTCTGCGAGGCGATATTGGGCGATGCCGCGCTGGCCCGTGATCCGCGGTTTGACAGCAATTCAGCCCGTGTTGCCAATCGGGCAGCGTTGGATGCGATCCTGCGGCCTATCTTTGCGGCTCTCACTCGCGATGCCATGGCAGACCGCCTGCGCGCCGCGCGTATCGCCTATGGCCGCGTCAGTGAGATGGAGGACCTCGTCACCCATCCGCAAAATCGTCACGTCACCGTCGAGACCCCCTCTGGCCCGGTGCAGATGCTGGCCCCCGGCGCGCAGATGGATGGGTGTGATGCCACTCTGGGTGCTGTGCCCGCCCTTGGTGCGCATACCGATACCTTGCGCCAAGAGTTTGGCGATGACTGAGGCGCTGGATACATCTGCGCGCCTTTTGACGATCCTTGCCGACATCGGCGCGCGTGATGTGCTCGACATCGGCTGTGGCCACGGGGCATTGTCGCGCACCCTGTGGCGCGCAGGCTATACTGTGACCGGAATAGACCCCGCGCCCGAGGCTGTGGCCGCCGCGCGCATGGCTGTGCCCGAGGGTCGCTTTGTGCAAGGCGGGGCCGAGGCATTGCCCTTTGCGACAGCATCCTTTGACGCCTGTATCTTCCTTAATTCGCTGCATCACGTGCCCGTACCGCTGATGCAGGCCGCGTTGCGCGAGGCCTTGCGCGTGCTGCGCCCCGGTGGCGAATTGATGATTGTCGAGCCCGTGGCAGAGGGTGCGTTTTTCGAGGTGATGCGCCCGGTCGAGGACGAGACAGAGATACGGCACGCGGCGATTCGGGCAATAGACGCGCTGTTGGCGGCTCGCGTGGCCATCGGCCCTGCGCCCGTCACCTATGAACGGCCGACACCGATGGCTGATCTAGAGGCCTTTATCGCCTCCCTTGCCCGTGTCGATCCTGCCCGCCGCGCGCTGGCCGAGGCGCAGCGTGAAACACTCGGACGGCTTTTTGCGGCGCATGTCAGCGTCGGGCCAAAAGGCCCAGAGTTGATCCAACCGCTACGCCTCTGGCGGTTGCGCGCCGCAAAACCCTAGGGGCCTGTCGCGTTAGGGGCTGGCATCTTATGTTTTTTTGTGCTTTTTTTCCCGCAGAGGGGAGAAATCGCACGTGTTCAGCTTTGGCGACATCATGGCAGAGGCGCTGGCGCTGATCCTCAATTGGGATCGAAACCTAAGCGAGATTGTCGTTCTATCGTTGCGCGTGACGCTGACTGCGGTTCTTTTGTCCTGTCTTATCGGGCTCCCGCTTGGGGCATTGGTGGGCGCGTTCCGCTTTCCGGGGCGCGCGGTTGTCACGGTGGTGCTCAATGCGTTAATGGGCCTGCCGCCGGTGGTGGTGGGGCTGTTCGTCTATCTCATGCTGTCGGCCTCTGGCCTCTTTGGTCCGCTTCAATTGCTCTACACGCCTGCGGCGATGATTATCGCGCAGACCATTTTGGTAACGCCCATCGTTGCCGCGCTCACCAAACAGGTGGTCGAAGATCTGCATGGCGAATATGCAGAGCAATTCGCCTCGATGGGCCTGCGCGCCTATCAGCGGGTCACAGCGCTTTTGTGGGATGCGCGCTATAGCTTGATGACCGTGGCATTGGCGGGTTTTGGCCGCGCCGTGGCCGAGGTTGGCGCGGTGCTGATCGTGGGCGGCAATATCAATCACGTCACCCGTGTGATGACCACCACCATCGCGCTTGAGACATCCAAGGGCAATCTGGAACTGGCGCTGGCGCTGGGCGTGTTGCTGCTGGTGATAGCCTTGCTGGTGAATGCGGTGGTCATGGCGCTTCGGGCCTCTGCGGTGCGTGCGGCCTATGCGTGACACGGTGATGAGTATGACCCCGGCCAAGGTTGCCACGCAAGATAGTCTGCTCGCGGCGCGCGATCTGTGCTTTCACGCGGGTGGCAAGCGTTTGATTGACAAGGTGTCAGTGGTAATTCCCGAAGGTCGGCGCACGCTTGTCATGGGGGCCAATGGCGCAGGCAAGAGCCTGCTATTGCGCCTTTTGCATGGGCTTTTGTCCGCCACGTCCGGGCAGATTCTATGGCAGGGTGCGGCCCCCGATGATCGGGCGCGGCGCACGCAGGCGATGGTCTTTCAGCGCCCCGTAATGCTGCGCCGCTCCGTGCTGGCCAATCTTAACTTCGCCCTTTCGGTGCATGGTGTCCGTGGGGCAGAGCGCGCAGAGCAAGCGGCGCGTGCCCTTGATATGGCTGGGCTGAGCGATCTGGCGCGGCATCCAGCGCGTGTGCTGTCGGGCGGCGAGCAACAGCGTCTTGCCTTGGCACGGGCGTTGATCTGTCAACCGCGTCTTCTGTTTCTAGATGAGCCCACCAGCAGCCTCGATCCCGCATCAACCCAGAGAATCGAGGATCTGATCAACGCCGCCCATGGGCGCGGTGTCACCATCGTCATGATCACACATGACATGGGCCAAGCGCGGCGCATGGGCGACGAGGTGATTTTCTTGCATGCCGGCCAAGTGGCTGAAAGCGGCCCGATTGACCAAGTTCTTGGCCACCCCAAGTCTGAGGCCGCGCGCGCTTGGACCCAAGGTCGGCTCTACACAAGTTCAACCTTTTGAAATCCAAACGAAACGGGAGTTTTTCATGCTCAGACGTCACCTCTTTTCGCTTGCCGCCGGTGCGGCGCTTGCTTTGGGCCTTTCTGGCACTGTACAGGCGCAGGATCAGTTCATCGTGGTGCAATCCACCACCTCCACCCAGAATTCTGGGCTATTCGATCACCTTCTGCCGATTTTTCAGGACAAAACCGGCATCGAGGTGCGCGTCGTGGCCGTAGGCACCGGGCAGGCCATCAATAATGCGATGAATGGCGACGGCGACGTGCTCTTTGTCCATGCCAAGGCTTCTGAAGAGAAATTCGTGGCCGAAGGCCATGGGCTACAACGCTCTGACGTGATGTATAACGATTTCATCCTTGTTGGCCCCTCTGCCGATCCGGCGGGTATCGCCGGGACCAAGGATATTGCGGCGGCTTTGACCAAGATCGCAGAGGTCGGTGCCCCCTTTGCCTCGCGTGGGGATGATAGCGGCACCCACAAGGCGGAATTGAAGCTCTGGAAAGAGGCGGGCGTTGATGCTGCTGCCGCGTCCGGCGGGTGGTATCGTGAAACCGGGTCCGGCATGGGCGCCACGCTGAATACTGGCACGGCCATGGGCGCGTATGTGCTGACCGACCGTGCCACGTGGATTTCCTTTGGCAACAAGGGTGAGTATCAAATTGCAGTCGAGGGCGATAATCGCCTCTTCAACCAATATGGCATCATCCTTGTGAACCCGGAAAAGCATGCGAATGTTAAGGCCGAAGCCGGGCAGATGTTCATTGATTGGATTCTGTCGACCGAGGGGCAGCAGGCCATAGCTGATTACAAGATCGACGGTCAGCAATTGTTCTTCCCGAACGCAGAAGGCTAAGCCAAGGCTGAACAGAGCTTTGAAATGGGCGGGGTTTTCACTAACCCCGCCCAAAAATTTACGCCGTAATCGAACAGCACGGTCTCAGGCGGAAATCCAGCGCACCGTCCCAAGCCCGTCCAGATCATAGCCGCCAAGCGCCTCGGCCTTGGCGATCATCGTCTCAGAGCGCATGAAGGCAACAAGGCGTTGCACCGGTTCAGTAAAATAGGCGCGGCGGTCGATGAGCAGGTCAAAGCGCTCTTGCACCAAGGGGCGGAACACCAGCCGAAATTGCCGCGCCATGGATTCGATCCCAAGGGTGGCCTCGGCCTCGCCTGCGGCCACAGCGGCGGCGGCATCGCTTTCGGTATGGGCCGGGCTTGTCGGTGTCAGGATATCCCCCTGTGACAGCCCCGCCTCGGCCATCATCCTGTCAAAGAGCGCGGTCGTGCCGGCCCCCTCTTGCCGCAGGATCACGCGCCGCCCGCGCAGATCGCCAAACCCCTGCACCATATCTGCAACTGCAGGAGTCAGGATCAGGCCGCGCGCACGCGCAGCCCAGCCGATCAGCACCGCGTCGCGCAGCCCGCGTGCCTCGAGCGCTGGAATATTCCAATCGGCATCGCCCGGAATATGCAGCCCCGTCAAAACGGCACGCCCTTCGGCAAAGACCTCCAGTCCGTCACAGCTTCCGTTCCACAGCGTTGCCAAACCCGCGCCGCTTTCGCGCAGGGACCAGTCCAGCAGCGGATCGTGAGAGCCGGTCACAAGCGCGGGGCGCTCAGAGGGCAGGGTGACGCCCGTCCCCTCGATCCAGCACATCAACTCGTTATGGGGAAACAAGAGCTTGCCGGTGATCTTGCGATGCGGGATCTCGCCGGTGGCGACCATGTCGTAAACCTTACGCTCCTTCACCCGAAGCAGGTCTGCGACCTCTTTCGTTGTCAGGTAGGCAGGAAGTTCACTGTCCATGGGCTTTGACGATCACGCAAAAGGAGGATTGATGCTGCGTTCCTACCGCATCTCTGCGCGGAAATCAGCATGAAACGCAGCCTTGTTTTGACTTGTATTTTGAGGCGTGCCAGATCATCATATTCACAAATGCGAATAAATGAGGGAGAGGGAAGCCATGCGATTCAACCGACGTCAAGTTCTGGCGGCTATGGGGGCCAGCACGCTTGTCGGCCTGCCGCGCCCCAGCTTTGCCGCGATAGAGCTGACCTTGGGCGATGCCAAGATCACCACACTCAGCGATGGCAATCTTGTGCTGCCCATGGAGTTTTTGTTGGGCAACCTGCCCGCTACCGATGCCGCCCCTGTTCTGGCGCAGTACGGCATCACCGGCGACACGGTCGAGCCGCCCTGCAACCTGACACTGTTACAGGATGGCACGAACACGGTGCTATTTGATGCTGGGTCCGGGTCTGGTTTCATGCCCACAGCGGGCAAAATTCTAGATGCGCTTGGCGCCGTTGGCCTTGGTGCCGATGATATCACCCATGTTCTGTTTACCCATGCGCACCCTGATCACCTCTGGGGCGTGTTGGATGATTTCGACGATCCGGTGTTTGCCAATGCCAGCTATATGATCGGGCAGGCGGAATGGGATTACTGGACCGATCCCGCCACGGTTGACAGCATCGGCGCAGAGCGTGCCAGTTTTGCCGTGGGCGCGGCACGGCGGCTTGCGGCCATCGAGGATCAGATCGAATTCATCAGCGGCGGGCAAGAGGTGCTGCCGGGTATCCTCGCGCATGATACACCCGGTCACACGCCCGGCCATATCGCGTTTGAGGTTCGTCACGGCACCGAGGCGGCGCTGGTGGTGGGCGATGCCATCGGCAACGGGCATCTGGCCTTTGCGCGCCCCGATTGGCCCAGCGGATCGGATCAGGATGCCGAGACCGGGATTGCCACGCGCCTGCGGCTCTTGGATCAATTGGCGACCGATCAGATGGCGATGGTCGGCTTTCACCTGCCCGAGGGCGGGCTGGGCCGGGTAGAGCGCGATGGCGATGCCTATCGTTTCGTCACGGAGGTGTAAGATGTTGCGCGCGACGCTTTCCGCTCTTCTGCTTTGGTCTGGCAGTGTTGCACTGGCGAGTGAGGATATTGCTGACCAATATCCTGCGTCGCTGCTCTATTCCAAGCCTGTCGAAGTGATCCCGCATGTCTGGTCTGCCATCGGTGCCACCGCGCCGCCCACCTATGACAATGCCGGACATAACAACAACCTCAGCTTTATCGTGACTGGCGATGGGGTGGTGGTGATCAACGGTGGCGCGTCCTATGGATTGGCCAAGGCGCTGCACGCAGAGATCAAGGCGATCACCGATCAGCCGGTCAAGCTGGTGTTCAACGAGAATGGCCAAGGTCATGCCATGCTGGGCAATTCCTATTGGGCCGAACAGGGCGTGCCGATTGTGGCGCATGTGGATGCGGCGGCCGAGTTCGAGAACCACGGCGGCGGTGATCTGGACGCGGCGCAGCGCGTGACCAAAGAGCGCGCCGAAAGCACTAGCGTGGTGCTGCCGACCGAAACCTTCACTGATGAGTATACTGTCGAGATGGGCGATTTCCGGATCGAGGCGCGCTATCTTGGCCCCGCTCACAGCCCCGGAGACATTGTCATCTGGCTGCCTGACCAAGGCCTTGTGATTTCCGGCGATATGGCGTTTCACGAACGAATGCTGCCAATCTTTGCCGATACGATCACGGCGGATTGGCTGGAAACTTGGGATGCTGAATTCGAGCCGCTGGGTGCCACCTATGTGATCCCCGGTCATGGCCACCCGACCAACATGGATCAGGTGCGCCGCTACACCAAAGGCTATTTGGAACATCTGCGCGCCCAAATCCGCGCGCATATCGACGCCGGCGGTGACTTGGCCGGGGCCTATTACGTCGACCAATCCGCCTATACCCACCTTGATACGTTCGAAGAACTGGCCACCAAAAATGCGGGCCGGGTCTATGAACAGATGGAATGGGAATAGAGCAGGATTGCAAAAGGCCCCCACGGTCGATGTGGGGGCCTTATTGGGTCAGTCCTTGACGAACATCTTGCGCGGGCGGTTGCAGAAGGTTTCCGCCGGGCCGCTTTCCTTGATCAGGATCGACTCGGTGATTTCCAAACCCCAGTCCGACATCCAGAGACCGGGCATGAAATGGAATGTCATTCCCGGTTCCAGCACGGTTTCATCCTCGGAGCGCAGCGAAATCGTGCGTTCGCCCCAGTCGGGCGGATAGCTCAGACCGATGGGATAGCCACAGCGCGCGCCGCGTTCGATGCCCGCCCGCTCCAACGGGGCGGCCAACGCATTGGCGATGTCACAGGCGCGGTTGCCTGCCTTTGCGGCCTCTAGCCCCGCTTCCAGCCCCTCGACCAGCGCCTTTTCCGCATCAAGCAGGAATTGCGGCGGCTTGCCCAGAAACAGCGTGCGGCAGAACGGCGTGTGATAGCGGCGGTAACAGCCGGAAATTTCAAAGAAGGTCGCTTCCCCCGTCGCAAACTCGCGCCCGTTCCATGTCAGATGCGGCGCTGCGGCATCCGAACCTGACGGCAAAAGCGGCACGATTGCGGGATAGTCGCCCCACGCGCCCTCTACCCCTCGGATGGCATCACGGAAAATCTCGGCCACGATTTCGTTCTTGGGAATGCCCGGCTCGACCCGTTCCATCAACCCGTCGGTGATCTTCTCCGAAATCAGCGCGGCCTTGCGCATGAAGCCAAGCTCTTCTTCGGATTTCACCGTGCGTTGCCAGTTGACCAGCGCGGTGGCGTCAAGGAATGTTGCCTCGGGCAGTTCCTCGCGCAGGGTCTGCATCGCCTTGGCCGAGAAATAGTAGTTGTCCATTTCCACGCCGATGCGTTTATCGGCAAGGCCCATACCCTTAAGTCGCTCTGCCAAATCCTGCATCGGGTGGCGTTCGGTCGACTGCACGTAATTGTCGGCATAGCCGATCACGCGATCGTCCGTCATCCAGACCGTGCGCACACCGCCATTGGCATCCTGATTGCGGCCCCACCAGATTGGATCGGCCTCGGGAAAGACCAAAACGCCCTGATGCACATAGAACGACCAGCCATCATAGCCGGTCAGCCAATGCTGATTTGAAGGGTCGGTCACAAAGAGCGCGTCAAGGTCAAGGCGGGCCATGGCAGTGCGGGTCTTGTCCAACCGGCGCTGGTATTCCTGAGCCGAGAAGGGCAGGTCTTTTTCAATCATGTCGGGGGTCCGTCGTTGAAATATCCCCGCCATACTTGTGGCTTTGGAACAGGCCTGCCCCAAGAAAAACGCCCCGTTTTGTCGTTTTCAGACCATCCTGCGCCGCAGAGTTGACGCTAGGCTCGCTCCAGCGCACTCTGCCCGCACCCTAAACAAGGAAGACCCTCATGCGCCCTGTTCTGGCCGATGTCTATGCTGCGGCACAGGTGATTTCTGGGGTCGCTGACCGCACGCCTCTCGTTCCCTCGCCCTACATGAGCGCGGTAACAGGCGATGACTTCCTGCTCAAGCTCGAGAATATGCAACCCATCGGTGCCTTCAAGCTGCGCGGCGCGCTCAACGCGGTGGCCGGGGCGCAGGATGCGGCGGGCGTCACCTGTTGCTCGACCGGGAATCACGGGCGCGGCGTGGCCTATGCCGCGCGGGCACGCGGATTGCGGGCGGTGATCTGTATGTCGGACCTGGTGCCGCAGGCCAAGGTGGAGGGCATCCGCGCGCTGGGCGCAGAGGTCAGGATCATCGGGCGCTCTCAGGACGCGGCACAGACCGAGGTGGAACGGCTGGTTGCCGAGGACGGGTTAACCGAGATTTCGCCCTTTGATGATCCGCTGGTCATTGCCGGGCAGGGGACCATCGGATTGGAAATCATGGCGGCGCGCCCGGATACCCAGACGCTGCTCGTGCCGTTGTCGGGCGGGGGGCTGGCGGCGGGGGTGGCGCTGGCCGCCAAGACGATCAAGCCGTCCCTGCGCGTGATCGGGATCAGCATGGACCGAGGTGCCGCGATGTATGAAAGCATCCGCGCCGGGCATCCTGTCGAGGTCGAAGAAGTGCCAAGCCTTGCCGATAGTCTGGGCGGTGGCGTTGGGATGCAGAACCGTCTCAGCTATGCCATGTGCCGCGATCTTTTGGACGATGTGATCCTTGTGACCGAAGAAGAGATTTATCATGCCATGCAGGTGCTCTATTACGAGGATCGGATCGTGGCAGAGGGGGCCTGCGTCGTGGGTCTTGCGGCGGTGCTGAGTGGCAAACTTGCGCCCCAAGGGCCAACCGCCACCATCATCACGGGCCGTAACCTTGATATGGCGCTCTTTACTAAGGTGATGACCGGGCAAACCGTGATTTTAGGCGACAAGGTGATTGAAGGTCGGAAATATGGCACATGATATAAGGATCGTGACAGAGACAGAATTGCGCCGCGCGATCACGCTCGACCTTGAGACGGTCAAGGTGATCGAGCAGGCCTTTGCCGCGCTGTCGGATGGCGGGGTGGTCATGCCGCCGGTGATGTCGATGGATTTGGCTGCCGTGCATGGCGAGGTGGATGTGAAAACCGCCTATATCCCCGGCTTTGACGGTTTCGCGATCAAGGTCAGCCCCGGTTTCTTTGACAATCCCAAATTGGGCCTGCCCAGCCTGAACGGTCTGATGATCCTCTTTTCCGCCAAGACCGGTCTGGTCGAGGCGGTGTTTCTCGACAATGGCTATCTGACCGATCTGCGCACGGCGGCGGCTGGCGCGGTGGCGGCGCAGCATCTGGCCCCCAAGGTGGTGCAGACGGCGGGCATTATCGGCACCGGCGTTCAGGCGCGGCTTCAGGCGCGGGCGGCGCGGCTGGTGCGCCCCTATGACCGTCTGCTGATCTGGGGGCGCGATGCCGACCGCGCGCGCACCTGCGCGGCCGATCTGGCCGATCTCGAATGTGATATTCATGTGGTGGACACCCCCGAAAATCTGGTGAAGGCCAGCCAGTTGGTGATCACTACAACCCCGGCAAAGACGCCCGTAATCGAGGCGAAATGGCTGCATCCCGAACTGCACATCACGGCCATGGGATCCGATCAGGCCGGCAAGAACGAGATTGATCCGCAGGCGCTGGTCCGGGCCGATCTCTATGTTGCCGACCGCGCCGCGCAGGTGGAACAGTTGGGTGAATTGCGCAGCGCGATCGAGGCCGGGATATGGACCAAGGGCGCGCCAGCCGAATTGGGCGACGTAATCCAAGGCCGCGCGCGTGGGCGCAAGAACGATGCCGAAATCACCATTTGCGATCTGACCGGCACCGGCGTTCAGGATACGGCGATTGCCACCCATGTGATGGCGCGGCTTGCGGGGCGTGACGTGGGTACGGTCATCACCGCATGAAACTTGACGCACGCGATCTCGATATCCTGAGGGTGCTGGCCGAGGAAGGGCGCATCACCAAGGCCGATTTGGCCGCGCGTGTGGGCCTGTCTGCCAGCCCTTGCTGGGAGCGGCTCAAGCGGCTGGAGGAGGCGGGGCTGATCGAGGGCTATCATGCGCGCATCAACCTCAAGAAGCTGGGCTCGCATGTGACCGTCTTTGTCGCGGTGGAGCTTGCAGATCACACCCCCGCCAGTTTCCGCGCCTTTGAGGACAGTATGCACCGCTATGAAGAGGTGACGGCCTGTTGGGCGTTGGGCGGCGGATTTGACTATCTGATGCAGATCGTCACCCGGGACATCGACAGCTATCAACGACTGATTGATCAGATGCTAGAGGCGCGGATCGGATTGGCGCGCTACTTCACCTATATCGTGACCAAGCCCGTAAAATCCCCGCGCCTGCCACCATTTGAGATGTTCTTTGAATGAAACATCCGTATTTCTGCGGCCTTGCAGAAGAATAATCTGCAAACTCCAAAAACTTTAGCGTCACCCTCTGCGTGAACCAGACATTCTCTGGCGCAAAGGGAGTGCCACAATGTCCGACTCAGCCATCTGGACCCGCAACGGGATCACCGACACGCGCCTGGTGCGCAGCTTTGCCTATGTGGGCGGCAAATGGGTGGGCGGAGACGAGGCTGCGACCATTGCCGTCACCAACCCCGCCGATGGCAGTGCCTTGGGTGCTGTGGCCAGCCTCAGTGCCGATCAGGCACGCAAGGCTGTGGATGCGGCGCAGGGCGCATTCGATGGCTGGGCAATGACCCTGCCGCAAGATCGCGCCGCGCTCTTGCGCCGCTGGTTCGATCTCATCCTTGCGCATCGCGAAGACCTCGCGCGGATCATGGTGCTGGAGCAGGGCAAACCCCTTAGTGAAGCGCGCGGCGAGATCGACTATGCCGCAAGTTTCGTGGAATATTACGCCGAAGAGGCCAAGCGCCCCAACATCGAAGGGGTCACAAGCCACCTGCCCGATGCCGAGGTGGAATTGTGGCTAGAGCCGGTGGGCGTGGCCGCCCTTATCACGCCGTGGAATTTCCCCGCAGCGATGCTCACGCGCAAGGCGGCGGCGGCCTTGGCGGCGGGCTGCAGCGTGGTTTCTCATCCTTCAGCCGAGACACCCTATTCGGCACTGGCCCTTGCAGAACTGGCCGAGCGCGCGGGCATCCCGGCGGGTGTGTTCAACGTGGTGACAGGCCACGCGGCAACAGTGGTTGAGCCTTGGACCCAAGACGCCCGCGTCCGCGTTCTCAGCTTTACCGGCTCTACTGACATCGGGCAGTTGCTCTATCGCCAATGCGCGGGCACGGTCAAGAAACTGGTGCTGGAACTGGGCGGCCATGCCCCGGTGATCGTGTTCAAGAATGCCGATCTGGAAACCGCAGTAACCGAGTCGATCAAGGCCAAATTTGCGACGTCGGGGCAAGACTGTTTGGGGGCTAACCGGATTTACATAGAGCGGCCGATCTATGACGCCTTTTGCCGACGTTTTACCGACGCGATACAGACGCTCAAAATCGGGCGCGGCATGGACGATCCCGACATCGGCCCGCTGATGAATGAGCGTGCGGTCCGCAAGCAAGAAGAGCATGTGGCGGATGCGCTGGCGCATGGTGCAACGCTTGCCTGTGGCGGCAAGCGCGACCCGCTCGGCCCTCTCTTCTTTCAGCCGACGGTGCTCATGGATGTGCCCGACGGCGCCGCGATCATGCAAGATGAGACCTTTGGCCCGGTGGCGGCGATCACGCCCTTTGACACCGAGGAAGAGGTGGTCGCCCGCGCCAATGCCACGGAATATGGCCTCATTGCCTATTTGCACTGCCATGACCCCCGCCGCATCTACCGGATGACGCGAGCGCTACAATTCGGCATGGTGGCGGTGAACCGCACCAAGGTCACGGGCGCGCCGATCCCCTTTGGTGGGGTCAAGCAATCGGGGCTGGGCCGCGAAGGGGCGCGGCGCGGCATGGAGGAATTCATGGAAATCAAATACGTCTGCCGCGATTGGGCGTGACGATCGGGATTCGAGTATTTTTGGAACGATGAAGCTGGGGGTGCGCCCCCGAGGAAAGGAAACACGATGCTGCGCAACGACCAACTTGATCAATGGGATCGCGAGAATTTCTTTCACCCCTCGACACATCTTGGGCAATTCGCCCGTGGCGAGGCGCCGAACCGGGTGATCAATGGCGGGCAGGGCTGTCATATCGAGGATCGTGATGGCAATCGCTTTCTCGATGCCTTTGCCGGGCTTTATTGCGTCAACGTCGGCTACGGTCGCCAAGAGATTGCCGAGGCGATTGCCGCGCAGGCGCGCGAACTGGCTTATTATCATGCCTATGTCGGGCATGGCACCGAGGCGTCGATCACCCTGTCCAAAATGATTATGGACCGCGCCCCCAAGGGCATGAGCAAGGTCTATTTTGGCATGTCGGGCTCTGACGCCAATGAAACCAATGTCAAATTGATTTGGTATTACAACAACATCCTCGGGCGGCCCGAAAAGAAAAAGATCATCTCGCGCTGGCGCGGCTATCATGGCTCTGGGCTGATGACCGGCTCGCTTACGGGGCTTGAACTGTTCCACAAGAAGTTCGATCTGCCGCTGGCGCAGGTCGTTCATACCGAAGCGCCCTATTATTTCCGTCGCGCCAATCTGGATCAGACCGAGGCGCAGTTTGTCGCGCATTGTGTGGCCGAGCTTGAGGCACTCATCGCGCGCGAGGGGGCCGATACCATCGCCGCCTTTATCGGCGAGCCGGTGCTGGGCACCGGAGGCATTGTGCCGCCGCCTGCAGGCTATTGGGCCGCCATTCAAGAGGTGCTGCGCAAGCATGACATCCTGCTTGTGGCCGATGAGGTGGTGACGGGCTTTGGTCGTCTGGGCACGATGTTCGGCTCGGACCACTATGGAATGACGCCAGACCTCATCACCATCGCCAAAGGCCTGACAAGCGCCTATGCGCCGCTATCGGGTAGCATCGTCAGCGACCGCATGTGGAAGGTGCTGGAGCAAGGCACGGATGAGAATGGCCCCATCGGCCACGGCTGGACCTATTCGGCGCATCCCATCGGGGCGGCGGCGGGTGTGGCAAATCTCAAGTTGCTTGATGATCTGAACCTGATTGCCAATAACCGCGATGTAGGCGGCTATCTCAATCGGGGCATGGCCGAGGCGCTGGGCGCGCATGCCAACGTAGGCGAGGTGCGGGGCGAGGGGATGCTCTGTGCCGTCGAATTCGTCAAGGATCGGGAAAATCGGATATTCTTTGATGCCGCCGACAAGGTGGGCCCACAGATTTCCGCCGCGCTGGCAGCTACCGGTGTTATCGCGCGGGCCATGCCGCAGGGGGACATTCTGGGCTTTGCGCCGCCTTTCTGCCTGACAAAATCAGAGGCGGATGAGGTGATTCACAAAACCACAAAAGCCGTGCAATCCGTGCTGGGATAGGTCGGTTTCCGGTGAAAACACTGCCGAGGCTCGCGTTAAAGCGGAGCGTGCCTCGGTCATTTGCAGGAAATTTGACTTATCTTGCTTCACTTGCAGGCGATTTGACCTGCGCAGGTCGGTTTCGGGAAAAAAGCGCCGCAATCCGCTTGCATGTGAGGGTCCATCTTGTTTTAGTTTCTTCCGAACGCGAGGCAAACGCTTGCGATGAATAATAGGGAGCCGAACTTGGCAGATACCGGGAACAACGATGCGTTCGTTGCGTTTGAACGTGTCCAAAAGAGCTATGACGGCGAAACACTGGTCGTCAAGGATCTGAACCTGACCTTGCCCAAGGGCGAATTTCTGACGATGCTAGGACCGTCGGGGTCGGGCAAAACGACCTGTCTGATGATGCTTGCAGGGTTTGAAACCGCCACCCATGGCGAGATCAAATTGGACGGTGTGAGCATCAACAACATCCCGCCGCACAAACGCGGCATTGGCATGGTGTTCCAGAATTACGCGCTCTTTCCACATATGACGATTGCCGAAAACCTCAGCTTTCCGCTTGAGGTGCGCAAAATCGGCAAGTCCGACCGCGAAGCCAAGGTTAAGCGGGCGCTGGAAATGGTGGAAATGGGTGCCTTTGGCGGGCGTCGTCCGTCGCAGCTGTCTGGGGGCCAACAACAGCGTGTGGCTCTCGCCCGAGCGCTGGTGTTCGAGCCTGAGCTGGTGTTGATGGATGAACCGCTCGGCGCGCTGGACAAGCAATTGCGCGAAAAAATGCAATTCGAAATCACCCATCTTGCGCACAATCTCGGGATCACCACAGTTTATGTGACCCACGATCAGACCGAGGCGCTGACAATGTCTGACCGTGTGGCGGTGTTCAACGATGGCCGCATCCAGCAGATCGCGCCGCCAGATGAATTGTATGAAAGCCCCAAGAACAGCTTTGTCGCGCAGTTCATTGGTGAGAACAACACCCTTGAGGGGCGGGTCAAAGAGATCAAGAACGGTATTGCCGTCGTGCAGCTAGACAACGGCGACCTGATTGATGCCAAGCCCGTCAATGTCGAAAAGCCGGGCGACCGCACGCTGATTTCCATTCGTCCTGAGCGGGTCGAATTCAATCGTGACCGGCTGAAGCCGGATGCGCATACGCTCAAGGCCGAAGTGCTGGAGTTCATCTATATGGGTGACATTTTCCGCACACGGCTCCGGGTGGCTGGGTCTGATGACTTTATCATCAAGACCCGCAACGCCCCCGATCAGCGCCGCCTGCAACCGGGCGAGCAGATCGAGATCGGCTGGTTGCCAGAGGATTGCCGCGCGCTGGATGCGCCCCAAGTATAAGAATACGCGCGCCGGTCACGGAACCGGTGCGGGTTGAGCAAGGCCCTCGACGTTCTGCCCGTAGCGCAGGGCCCAACCATCGAAAAACGGGATAAACTGGGAGTATGTTTATGAAACTGACGAAAACCCTGCTCGCGACCACGGCTCTGACCGTTGCTGCGGGCACCGCCGTCACCGCACAGGAAATGGCGAACAGCATGACGATCGTCAGCTGGGGCGGCGCCTATCAGGCGAGCCAAGACAAGGCTTATGTGCAGCCCTACCTTGCTGCTAACCCCGGCGTGACCGCGACTTGGGACGAAAGCTCGGCCGAGGCCGTGGCCAAGCTGCGCGCCATGAACGAGGCAGGCAACATCACTTGGGATCTGGTCGATGTGGTGGCGTCCGACTCGATGCGCCTCTGCGACGAAGGTCTGGCGATGGAAATCGACCACGACACCATGTTGGCCGCGGCCCCCGATGGTACCTCTGCCAGCGATGACTTTGGTGATCTGATTGTCAGCGACTGCTTCATTCCGCAGATCGTTTACTCGACCACCTTCGGCTATCGCACTGATCTTGTGCCTGCCGGCACCGAGCCGCCGACCAGCGTTTGCGACGTGTTCGACCTTGCCAAGTATCCGGGCAAGCGGTCGCTGCAAAAGCGCCCGATCGACAACATGGAATGGGCGCTTTACTGCGACGGCGTTGCCAAGGACGAGATTTACGACGTTCTGGGCACCGACGAGGGCGTCGAGCGCGCGCTGGCCAAACTGGGCACCATCAAGGACCAAGTCGTCTGGTGGTCTGCCGGTGCGGAAACCCCGCAGCTTCTGGCGGATGGCGAAGTGTTCATGGGTTCGACATTCAACGGTCGCCTGTTCTCGGCCATTGCTGAACAGAACCAGCCCATCGCAATGCTGTGGGACATGCAGTCGTTTGACCTTGATGGCTGGATTGTTCCCGCCGGTCTGCCCGCAGACCGTCTGGCGCGCGTGATGGACTTCCTCAAGTTCGGCACCGACACCCAGCGTCTTGCTGATCAGGCGGCGTATATCTCCTACGGTCCGGCGCGTGCGTCTTCGGCACCGTTGGTAGGCAAGCACGCCGAGCTTGGCATCGACATGGCGCCGCATATGCCGACCGATCCGGCAAATGCCTCCAACGTTCACATCTATGACTACGAATGGTGGGCTGACAACCGTGACGATCTGGACGCCAAGTTCCAGTCGTGGCTGGCCCAGTAATCTGGCGACAAATAGAGGTGGGGCCGTATGCGGCCCCACCGCTTCTTTGACCGGGCACAAGACCCGGCCTGAATAATCGGACCATTTCGACGGGGAAGACATGAGCGATAGCACCAACACCGGCCCGATGCTTGCCGCCGATGGCACGCCTCTGAAACGCAGCCTGCGCCGCGCTTTGCGCGCTCAGAAGATGCGAGCGCTGGCGCTGATCGCCCCCCTGTTGCTCTTTGTTCTGCTCACCTTCATCGCGCCGATCATTGATATGCTGTTCCGTTCTGTCGAGAACCAGATCGTGGGCAATACACTGCCAATGACTGTCGAGGAGTTGCGGGATTGGGATTCCGGCGATGCCCCCGACGAGCAGGTGTTCCGCGCCTTGTTCTTTGACCTTTTCCTTGCTGCCGAGGCCAAGGAACACACCAAGCTGGGCAGCCGTCTGAACTACGAGAAAAGCGGCATTTCCTCGCTCTTCCGCACGTCTGGGCGTGACATGAGCGACGTTGGAGAGGTGTTCCAAGACGCATTGCTCGAGGTTGATCCCGCCTTTGACGAGGCCGCGACATGGGTCGAGATGATGTCGGGTGGGGCTGGGGCAGAGCCCAATGAACGGCTGATGTCCAATCAGATTGCCCTCCTAGAAGCGCTGGAAGCCACAGAATTTAGTGGAGATGCCGAATTTCAGCCCGGTGCTGCGATTTCCGACATTCTACCCAATACGGCACGTGCCTATTCGGCCTTTGCGGCCTTTACCCAGTTTGTCGATGGCAAGAGCGTAACCAAGGAAGAGCCATGGGAGGCAGTTCATGCCGCCTTGGCGCTGGACCTTGAAGACCCGGCTACGAAAACGGCCATAGAGACCTATGCCGGACCCGGTGGCGATCTCTTGCGTGCTGCGGCAGCGGCGCAGTTGCCGCCTGTTGCGATGCGCGAAGCCTTTTTCGAGTCGAACAAGGAATGGGCAAATGTGACATTCTGGGAAACCATCAAGACCTATTCGCCGCCCTATACCACCGGCTATTTCCTCAACGCTGTTGATATGGAAAAGACGCCCCAAGGTATCGCCTTGCGCAGCGAAGATGAGCGTATTTATGGCATCCTCTTCCAGCGCACGATGTTCATGTCGCTGATGATTACCTTTTCCTGTGTTGCTTTGGGCTATCCCGTGGCGTGGATTCTGGCAAATCTGCCGTCACGCACCGCGAACCTTCTGATGATCCTTGTCCTGCTGCCATTCTGGACGTCGCTTTTGGTGCGCACCAGCGCGTGGAAGGTGATGTTGCAGCAACAAGGGGTTATCAACGACGTTCTGGTCTGGCTGGGGCTGGTCGCAGATGAGAGCCGATTGGTTATGATCAACAATCAATTCGGCACCATCGTAGCGATGACCCATATTCTGCTGCCCTTCATGATCCTGCCGATGTATTCGGTGATGCAGACCATTCCGCCGACCTATCTGCGCGCCGCCAAATCGCTGGGGGCGAACAATTGGACGGCGTTCTGGCGGGTCTACTTTCCGCAATCGGTGCCGGGCATCGGCGCGGGCTCGATCCTCGTCTTCATCCTTGCCATCGGGTATTACATCACGCCTGAGATTGTGGGCGGCACCACCGGCACGTTCATTTCGAACCGGATCGCCTATCACATCTCGTCCTCGCTCAATTGGGGCTTGGCGGCGGCGCTTGGCACGATCCTGCTTGCCGTGGTCCTCATTCTCTACTGGGCCTATGACAAGATCGTCGGCATCGACAACGTGAAGCTGGGGTAAGAGACATGAACGGATTCACACTGACACCTGTCGAAACCAAGCCACTTTCCTTCTCACTGCCGGTGATCGGCGCTGCAGGGGCCTTTGTTGGGCTGTTTGTCGGCACGGCGCATGGCTCGGGCTTGATGGGCATCGCGATTGGGGCCGTTGCGCTTATGGTCCTTGCCTATCTTGCGCTTGCAGTCTTTGGACTGGGGCAGGAGAAGACCACGCGCTGGGGCCTTATTGCGCTCTTTATCATTGCGGGCGTGCTTCTGGCTGGCTTGCCGGGGTTTGTGCTGGGGGTTCTGTCTGGCTGGTTTTTCTCGTGGTTCATCTTTTGGATCGGCGAAGGACGCTATCGTGCCAATCTGGCACCCTATCTGACCAGTGGTCAGGTGCTTTGGCACTATACGTTCCGGGTGATCTGTGGGGCGATCTTTGTATTTCTGATCACGCCCATTCTTGTGGTGATGCCGCTCAGCTTCAACGCGCAAAACTTCTTTACCTTCACACCGGAAATGCTGCGGTTTGATCCCGCCGGATATAGCCTCAAGCATTATCAGGATTTCTTTACCTCCAGCGGCTGGCAGCAGGCGTTGCGCAATTCGTTGGCGATTGCGCCGGTTGCGACCCTATTGTCGGTCAGTTTTGGCACCTTGGCGGCGATTGGCCTCAGCTCAGAGCATGTGCCGTTCCGCCGCGCGATCATGGCAATTCTGATCTCACCGATGATCGTGCCGCTCATCATTTCTGCGGCAGGGATGTATTTCTTTTATAGCCGCATTGGCTTGCAAGGCACCTATTTCGGCGTGGTTCTGGCGCACGCGGCGCTGGGCATTCCTTTTGTGATCATCACGGTGACGGCCACGCTTGTGGGCTTTGACCGCTCACTCACGCGCGCGGCGGCGAATATGGGCGCAGACCCCGTGACCACCTTCTTTCGGGTGCAGATGCCGCTCATCCTGCCGGGGGTGATTTCGGGCGGGCTCTTCGCATTTATCACCTCGTTCGATGAGGTGGTCGTGGTGCTCTTTGTCGGTTCGGCCAATCAGCAAACCCTGCCTTGGCGCATGTTCACTGGCTTGCGTGAACAGATCAGCCCGACCATTCTGGCGGTGGCGACGCTTCTTGTCGTGATCTCAATCGCGCTTTTGACAACCATGGAATATTTGCGACGCCGGTCTGAGCGGTTGCGCGGCATGAGCCCAAGCTAGTCGCGCATCCCTGACGCCACGTCGCGCTTTGGTCGGGGGAGGTCTCCGGCATAGCGTAACGGGGCAGAGGGAGGCGGGCCATGATCTATGACTACATCATCGTGGGGGGTGGATCGGCGGGCTGCGTGCTTGCCGCGCGGCTAAGCGAGGACCCCGGCCTATCCGTCTGCCTGATTGAGGCGGGCGGGTCTGGGCGCGATATCTTCATTCGTGCGCCGGGTTTGGTGGCAGCGATGGTGTCTGGGCGACCCAAGATAAACAACTGGGCGCTCAAAACTGTGCCACAGCCGGAATTGAACGGTCGGCAAGGGTTTCAGCCGCGCGGGCGTGCGCTTGGCGGCTCTAGCGCGATCAACGCAATGCTCTATGCACGCGGTCATCCCGGCGATTATGACGAATGGGCCGATCTGGGCTGTGATGGCTGGGACTGGCAGAGCGTGCTGCCATGGTTTCGCACGGCAGAGCGGAACGCGCAGCACGGTGACGCCCTGCATGGCCAATCCGGACCACTACAAGTCACCAACCAAAATGCGCCCCGTGCCATTTCTGAGGCTTTCGTAACCGCCTGTGAGAGCCTGCAAATCCCCCGCAATCCCGATTTCAACGGCGCGACCCAAGAGGGCGCGGGGCATTATCAGGTGACGCAGTTCTTTGACGGCCCACAGCGCGGTGAACGGTGCTCTGCTGCTGCTGCCTATCTTTTCCCGGTCCTGACACGGCCCAATCTGACGGTGATCACGCAGGCCATGGCTGAGCGGGTGATCTTTGACGGCAAGCGCGCCACCGGCCTACGCTATCGCCACAAAGGGCGGGTGCGCGAGGCGCGCGCGCGGCGGGACGTGATCCTGAGCAGCGGTGCTTTTGGCTCTCCGCATCTCTTGATGCTTTCGGGCATCGGCCCGGCCGAGGCGTTGCAGGCGCATGGTATAAGCCCGGTGCATGACCTGCCCGGAGTGGGTGAGAACCTGCAAGATCATCTGGACTATATCCTTGCCGAAACCTCTAAGCGCGACGATGTCATCAGCCTTGATCCCAAGGGCCTCTGGCGTCTGGGAAAGGCGGCGCTTGAATGGCGCAAGACGGGGAAGGGCCCGTTCACCACACCCTATGCTGAGGCCGGAGCCTTTCTGCGCTCTGAGCGCACAGTGTCTCGGCCCGATCTGCAACTGCATTTTGTGATCGGCATTGTCGAAGATCACATGCGAACCCTGCATTTTCGCCCCGGCTATTCGTGTCATGTCTGCGTGCTGCGGCCCCATAGCAGGGGTCGGGTGACGCTACGCTCTGCCCGCCCTCAGGATGCGCCTTTGATTGACCCCGCGTTCCTTAGCGACAGCCGTGATCTGACCCTGATGATGCAGGGTGCGCGGCAGATGGATGCGGTGCTGCGCGCGCCTGCGTTGGCACCTTGGCGCAAAAAGCGGTTGCACCCCCACGACTGGACCGATGCGGCACTTGAGGCAGATATTCGCGCCCGCGCCGACACGATCTATCACCCGGTCGGCACCTGCGCGATGGGGCAGGGCGCTATGGCGGTTGTTGATCCGCAGGCGCGTGTTCATGGGCTTGAGGGGCTGCGCGTGGTCGATGCCTCGATTATGCCCCGCCTCGTGGGGGGCAATACCAACGCGCCCACGATCATGATGGCAGAAAAGATTGCGGCGGCGATGATGGGGCGTTCTGCCCCGGATCAGGCGCGATAACGCGCGAGAAACATCTCAACCGCGCCATTGACCACACGCTCTATATCCGCTGGCTCTACTTCTTTGCACATGCCGCACAAGCTGCGCATAAAGAGATCGCTTTTGCATAACTCGCCAAACTGGTTGGCGGCGAGATCCATGTCGTCAATTTTGAGAATCCCGGCATCGACATAGGGGCGCAAGACTTTGCTTAACCGTTCGCGCACAAGGTCTGGTCCAGAGGCATAAAATCGGCGTCCCAATTCGGGAAACCGATGCGCCTCCGATACGCAGATGCGAAACATTTGTTGTCCGAAGTCTGACAAAAAGAACCGAACGATCCGGGTGGCTGCCTCGTGCAAGACATGATCAATGGTCGCGCCCTTAGCGATTACTTCCATCGCCTCTTCGGCCTGCCGGTTGCATTCAAGCCGCGCGACTTCGGAAAAAAGCAGCCGTTTATCCGGGAAATAGCTATAGAGGGTCGCCTTGGACACCTGCGCCTCACGCGCAATTTCGTCGACGCTGGCGCCTTCGAATCCATCCCGCATAAAGACGCGACGCGCCCCTTCGAGCACCTGGTCGAACTTGCGGCCCTTCTTGATTTCAACGGCGGGTGCCGACATCCAATCCCTCCCCAAAGGTCGGAACAGTGTAGTCGGCGCATGCCCGTAACCGCAAGCCCGTCTGCGCGCGGTCACGGGAGGCTGTTTCTGACGCAGATTATCGGTCGATTCCTGCATTACCTTGTGTCACGGGGGCAGGCGCGGGCGCAGGGTAGGTCAGTGTCGGTGTCAGGCTGTTGGTGTCAAAGCTGAAAGCCAAGACAGGGGCCGCGATGAGGCTGAGCGAGAGGGTAAGAACGATCAAGGCGCTTTTCATATCGAACTCCATAACTGAACTGTTGCGTTCAGATATATAACTAAACAGATCGGTTTAGAAAGCAAGATAAAAATGAACCGATTAGTTCACTTTTACGCATACATCCCCCTTTGCCTTCGCAGAATGTAGCGCTAAACTGATTTAGAATAATTCTAACTGAGGTGTCCGATGATTCCCGGTATGACGTCCCGCCGCCGTTTTCGCGATCTCAGCGAACAAGAAATTCTCGCATTGGCGATCTCCTCGGAAGAGGATGACGCGCGCATCTATCGTTCTTATGCAGAGATGTTGCGGCAAGATTTTCCGGATACCGCTGCCATCTTTGATGGGATGGCGACCGAAGAAGATGGCCACCGTCACCGCCTGATCGAACTGCACCGCAGCCGGTTTGGCGAGGTGATCCCCCTGATCCGGCGCGAGCATGTTGCCGGGTTCTATGCGCGACGTCCTGTCTGGCTGATTGAAAACCTCGGGATCGAGCGTATCCGCGACGAGGCCGAGGCGATGGAGCGCGATGCTGGTGCGTTTTATCTCAAGGCGGCACAGCGCACCACCGATGCCGACACCCGCAAATTGCTTGGGGATCTCGCCGCCGCCGAGGCTGGTCATCAAACCCGCGCCGAAGAGCTTGAGGCTGAGCATCTTGATGCCGATGCGCGCGACGCCGAGGATCGCACCGCCAAACGCCAGTTTGTATTGACATGGGTGCAGCCGGGGCTTGCCGGATTGATGGATGGCTCCGTGTCCACGCTCGCCCCGATCTTTGCCACGGCCTTTGCCACGCAGGACACCTGGACCACGTTTCTTGTTGGTCTTGCGGCCAGTGTCGGCGCAGGCATTTCCATGGGCTTTACCGAGGCTGCCAGCGACGATGGCGAACTCTCTGGGCGCGGCAGCCCGATCAAGCGCGGTTTTGCCTCTGGGATCATGACCACCGTTGGCGGGTTGGGCCATGCGTTGCCTTATCTCATTCCGGATTTCTGGACTGCCACAATCATCGCCTTTGTGGTGGTGTTCATCGAGCTTTGGGCGATTGCCTGGATCCAGAACAAATATATGGAAACGCCGTTCTTTCGCGCGGCGTTTCAGGTTGTTCTGGGCGGTGCGCTGGTCTTTGCCGCTGGCGTGCTGATCGGCAGTGGCTGACGGGCCATAGCAAGTGTTGCGACGAAAGGATGAATGGCGGCGATTGACCCTGCCCCTCAACCTGCTACCACACAACGCATGCTAAGTATCTTTCTCCAGACCCTACCTTTCTTCATGATCATCGGGCTAGGGTATGGCGCCGGGCGCACCGGGTTCTTTCCCGAGGAGGCGACGGCGTGGTTGACGAAGTTCGTCTTTTACTTAGCTCTTTCGGCGATGCTGTTCCGCTTTTCGGCCAATCTCACGCTGGCGGATGTGTTGGATTGGAATTTCATTCTTGCCTATCTCTGGGCCACGGCCTTTGTCTATGGCATCGCCACGGCTGTAGCGCTGGTGCGCCGCGTGAATATCCAAGAGGTCGCTATCGAGGCCCAATGCGCGGTCATCGGCAACGTTGGTTTTCTGGGTGTGCCGATGCTGGCCATGCTGATGGGGGAAGCGGCGATTGGCTGGGTGATGATCGTCTTGGCGGTGGACCTTATCGTATTTGGCTCGCTTGTGGTAATCCTGATTACCGGCACGCGGGATGGTCGGCTCAGCCTTGGTATCTTGCGCACCGTCGGAATGGGTCTCTTGAAAAACCCGATGATCGTCTCGATCGTCCTGGGCCTCACATGGTCCGGCCTGCGCCTGCCTATTCCAGATCCGATCAACGATTTCGTGCGCATTCTGGGCGGGGCGGCCACCCCCGGTGCGCTCTTTGCCATCGGCGCATCGCTCGCGTCGAAATCGGCTGAGCGACCTCATATCGCGGGATGGCTTTCTTTTTGCAAACTTGTGCTGCACCCGGTTTTCGTGGCCTTTGCCGTGCTCGTCTTGTTCGAGGTTGATCCCTACGCCGGGGCGGTGATGATTGCGGCGGCAAGTCTGCCCGTGGCGGGAAATGTCTTTATGCTCGCCCAGCATTATGGCGTGGCACCCAAGCGTGTGTCGTCCTCGATCCTGATTTCAACTGGCGCTGCCATTGTCACGGTGTCGCTTGTGATCGGTTGGGTGAACCAACTTTACTGAACAGTCCTACGGACGTGAGAGGAGAACATGATGAAAACGGTTTCGGAAAATACCTGTTTTGGCGGCACGCAGGGCGTCTATACCCACGCCTCCGAGGTGTGTGGCGTTGACATGACCTTTGGCCTCTTCCTGCCGGCTGAGGCGCAGGATGGGCCGGTGCCGGTGCTGTGGTATCTCTCGGGCCTGACCTGCACCCATGAGAATGCCATGGTCAAGGCCGGCGCACAGGGTTGGGCGGCAGAGCAGGGCATCGCACTCGTGTTTCCGGATACAAGCCCGCGCGGCGAGGGTGTGGCCAATGATGACGCCTATGATCTGGGGCAGGGGGCCGGGTTCTATGTGAATGCCACGCAATCCCCTTGGGCGCCGCATTTCCGGATGTGGGATTATATCGCAACCGAATTGCCAGCGTTGATCGGTGAGACTTTTGCCGTGGACATGGACCGTCAGGCCATTACCGGGCATTCGATGGGCGGGCATGGCGCGCTCACGCTGGCGATGTCACTGCCGGGGCGGTTCCGGTCCGTGTCGGCCTTTTCCCCCATTTGCAATCCCACCAACAGCGATTGGGGTCGCAAGCAATTCACGGCCTATCTGGGCGCAGACGAAGCCGCCTGGGCAGCGCATGATGCCAGCCTGCTGATGGCAGAGCGTGGATTTGATGGGCCGGTTCTGGTGGATACCGGCACCAAGGACCAATTCCTTGACCTGCTGCGCCCCGAAACGCTGGCCCATGCCATGACCGCCCGCCGCCAAGAGGGCACCTTCCGGATGCAAAAGGGCTATGACCACAGCTATTTCTTCATCTCGACCTTCATGGAGGATCACGTGACCTTCCATGCCGAGGCGCTCTATGCGGATTAAGACATGAGCCATTATGATCTGATCATCGTTGGCTCGGGTCCTGCGGGGCGCGCCGCCGCCATTCAGGCGGGCAAGCTCAAGCGTCGCGTGTTGGTGATTGACCGCAAGGATCGGTTGGGCGGCGTGTCGGTGCATACCGGCACGATCCCGTCCAAGACGCTGCGCGAGACGGTGCTCAACCTGTCGGGTTGGCGTGAGCGCAGCTTTTATGGCCGCGCTTACCGGGTCAAGGACAACATCGGTGCCGAGGATCTCAAGGCGCGGCTGCACATGACCTTGGATCACGAGGTTGATGTTCTGGAACATCAGTTCAACCGCAACCACGTGGATACGCTGCATGGCATGGCGCGCTTTGTTGATGCCTATACCATCGAGGTTGCAACCGAGGCGGGCGATGTCACGCGCCTGACTGCTGACCGCTTTCTGATCTCGACCGGGACCAAGACCCATCGCCCCGACACTGTGCCCTTTAACGGGCGCACCGTTGTGGACAGCGATGAGTTTCTTGAGCTTGCCCGGATTCCGCGCAGTCTGATCGTGGTGGGCGCGGGCGTGATCGGGGTGGAATATGCCACGATGTTTTCCGCGCTCGACGTGCGTGTGACCTTGATCGAGCCACGCGATACATTTCTCGATTTCATCGACAGGATGCTCATTCAGGATTTCACCCATCAAATCCGCGAGAATGGCGTTGATCTGCGGCTGGGGTCCGCGATCGAGCGGATCGAGGACGCGGGCGAGCATATCGAGGTGAGCCTTGCCAATGGTCGCCACGTGCGCGCCGAAATGCTGCTCTTTGCTGCGGGGCGGATGGGGGCCACTTCGGCGCTCAATCTGGCGGCGGCGGGGCTGACGACGGATCATCGCAACCGTATTGAAGTTAATCGCAAGACCTATCAAACGGCTGTGCCGCATATCTATGCTGCGGGTGATGTGATCGGGCATCCAAGCCTTGCCTCGACCTCTGTGCAACAAGGGCGCGTTGCGGCCTGTCATGCGCTCGACATCCCGACCCTGCCTGAAAGCCCGTGGTTTCCATATGGCATCTATTCCGTGCCAGAAATTTCCACCTGCGGCATGTCGGAAGAGGAAATGCAGACGCGCGGTATCCCCTATGAGGTGGGCGTTGCACGGTTCCGCGAAACCAGCCGCGGGCATATCATGGGGCTGGAACATGGCATGCTGAAAATGCTGTTTTCGCTCAAGACGCGTCGGGTTCTGGGCGTGCAGATTGTAGGCGAGGGGGCAACGGAACTCATCCACATTGCGCAGGCGGTTTTGAACCTCAAAGGCACGGTGGATTATTTCGTGCAGAACACCTTCAACTATCCCACCTTGGCTGAGGCCTATAAAATCGCGGGGCTTGATGCCTTCAACCGGATGCCCATTCCCGAGGAATATAAGGTAAAGCGTGAGGAAGCCAACCCAGAGGCTTCCTGACGGTTTGTACGATTAAAAACGCCCCCCTGATCACTCAGAGGGGCGTTTTCACGGTCAATGAACCACAGCGTCCTGCGGGGGCTCTTGTGTCGTGCTGCCAACCCGGTTTCCGATGATCAACCCTTCGGGGCCTGCTGTAACCGGCACCACCGCCCCATCGAGGATTTCCCCGGACAAGAGCGCCTCTGCCAGAGGGTCTTGCAACGCGCGCTGGATCACCCGCTTGAGCGGACGCGCGCCGTAGACCGGATCATAGCCTTCATCCGCCAGCCATTTATGGGCCGCGTCATCCAGTTCCAATTGGATCTTGCGGGCTGCCAGCCGCTTGAGCAGGCGTGCCATCTGGATATCGACGATGCCATCCATCTGTGGCCGCGTGAGGCGGTCAAACACCACGATCTCATCCAGCCGGTTCAGGAACTCGGGCCGGAAATGCGACCGCACCGCGTCCATCACATCGCGCTTGGCGGTCGCGGCATCGGCCCCTTCTGGCAATTGGCTCAGAGCTTGGCTTCCAAGGTTCGACGTAAGGATGATCAGCGTTTGCTTGAAATCCACGGTGCGGCCCTGACCATCGGTCAGCACACCATCATCAAGCACCTGCAAAAGCACGTTGAACACCTCGGGATGCGCCTTTTCGACCTCGTCGAACAGGACCACCTGATAAGGTCTGCGGCGCACGGCCTCGGTCAACACACCGCCCTCGTCATAGCCGACATAGCCCGGAGGCGCACCGATCAGACGCGAGACCGAATGTTTCTCCATGAACTCGCTCATGTCGATCCGGACCATGGCACTGTCGTCGTCAAATAGGAATTCTGCCACGGCCTTGGTTAATTCGGTCTTGCCCACGCCGGTTGGCCCGAGAAAGAGGAAACTGCCCAAGGGGCGCCCCTCGTCGTTCAGCCCAGCGCGCGCGCGGCGCACGGCATTGGCCACGGCCTTGACGGCGGTGTTCTGCCCGATCACGCGGCGATGCAGGTTGGCTTCCATCCCGAGCAGCTTGTCGCGCTCGCCCTCCAGCATCTTGGCTGTGGGAATGCCGGTCCAGCGTTCCACCACCTGCGCGATTTGCTCGGGGCGCACGGCCTCTTCGACCATGACGCCATCATCGCCTTGGGTTTCGGCCTCGGCCAGCTTTTTCTCCAGCCCCGGAATGACACCATAGCTCAGCTCACCGGCACGCGCGAGATTGCCCTCGCGCTTGGCGATGTCCAGCTCGGCGCGCGCGCGGTCAAGCTGTTCTTTGAGGTCGCGCGCACCGGCCAGCTTGTCGCGCTCAGCCTGCCATTTGGCGGTCATCTCGGATGAGCGCTGTTGCAGATCGCCCAGCTCCCTTTCCAGCTTTTCCAGCCGATCCTTGCTGGCGGCGTCGTCCTCTTTCTTGAGCGCTTCGGCCTCGATCTGCTTTTGCAGGATTTCGCGGTCAAGCGCGTCCAACTCTTCGGGCTTGCTGTCCACTTCCATACGCAGCCGACTTGCGGCCTCGTCCATCAGGTCGATGGCCTTGTCGGGCAAGAACCGGTCGGTAATGTAGCGATGCGAGAGCGTGGCGGCGGCGACAAGCGCCGAGTCAGAGATGCGCACACCGTGATGCAGCTCATACTTTTCCTTGATGCCGCGCAGGATCGAAATCGTATCCTCGACCGTTGGCTCCTCGACCACCAGCGGTTGGAACCGGCGGGCAAGGGCCGCATCCTTTTCTACATGCTTGCGATATTCATCGAGCGTCGTTGCCCCGATACAGTGCAATTCACCACGCGCGAGGGCGGGCTTGATCAGGTTTGCGGCATCCATCGCGCCATCGGCCTTGCCGGCACCGACCAGCGTGTGCATCTCGTCGATGAATAGGATGATTTCGCCTGCGGCCTGCGTCACCTCGTTCAGCACGCCCTTGAGCCGCTCTTCGAACTCGCCGCGATATTTCGCCCCGGCAATCAGCGCGCCCATATCAAGCGACAAGAGCCGCTTGTTGCGCAGAGATTCCGGCACGTCGCCATTGACGATGCGCAGGGCAAGCCCCTCAGCGATGGCGGTTTTACCCACCCCCGGTTCCCCGATCAAAACGGGGTTGTTCTTGGTGCGACGGCTGAGCACCTGCATCGCGCGGCGGATTTCATCGTCGCGACCGATGATAGGGTCAATCTTGCCCTCGCGCGCTGCTTTGGTCAGGTCACGGGCGTATTTCTCGAGCGCCTCGTAGGTGTCCTCTGCCGATGCGGAATCTGCCGTGCGCCCCTTGCGGATATCATTGATCGCTTCGTTGAGCTTTTGCGCCGAGACAGCCCCTGCCTCTAGCGCATCCTTGGCTGGGGATTTCACCAGGGCCAGCGCGGTCAGGATGCGTTCCACGGGAACAAAGCTGTCGCCCGCCTTTTGTGCCAGTTTCTCGGCCTCGGCCAAAACCTTGCCGGTCTGCTGATCCATATAGGTTTGCCCTGCATCGCCCGAGACACGCGGAATCTTGGCCAGAGCGATGTCATTCGCTTGCGTCACGCGTTCGGGCGCGCCACCGGCGCGTTTGATCAGGTTGCTGGCCAGCCCCTCGGGGTCGTCAAGCAAGGCTTTCAGGATATGTTCTGGGGATAGTTTCTGATGGCTTTCGCGCATCGCGATGGTCTGGGCGGCCTGAATGAAACCACGCGACCGTTCCGTGAACTTGTTGAAGTCCATGGGCTTTCTCCTTTTGACAAGCGTTCCCCCGGTGGCGCACCCAGCATTAGGCATGCGGCGGTCGGGGACCTCTCACCATAAATGGGTAACAGTGCCGTGAGGTTCAAGACGGATCGCGCCGGAATCGCGTGAGCGGCACTTTTTCGTGAGAGGGACTTGGCAGGACCTGCTGCAATACCGATCTGTCGCAGAGTTATCCACAGGGCTATGTCGCCCTATAAAGAGGATAGAAGCCATGACAGAGCAGGCAGTGAGACTGGAAGCGATCGGATACAATCCCGAATGGTCCGCCTTTTTCGCGCGGGCCGAAGTGGTCGACGGGCAGGAACGGTTGGTTTATCCCGTGCTTTTCCGGGCACCTCTGACCGCAGAATTCGCAAGGGTGACTCACGGTTTGATGGAGCATGCGCGGTATCTGCATCGCTCTGGCCGGTCCGACCTTCGGCTGCGCCGGGCGACTGTCCGCCCTGTGCCACCAATTGCCGCCTGACTCCGCATCCCGAAAAAAGATGCAAAATCGTCGTGATTTCACCGTGAAATCGCGTAAGGCTATCTTTAGTATCAAGCCTGTAAACAACCGGCGTCATGCGCCGTTTGCCCTGTAAAGAGTAATAAGGTTCGTAAGATGCATATCATCAAGGTCCGCGCGCGCGAGATGCGCCGTGATAGTCACGCTGCCTGCGTCAGTGGCGTGTTGTTGCTGGAAACGGAAACCGGCCAAATCAGCCTGAATGTCACGGTGCCAGCAAAAGAGGCGAGCCATAACGCATTGTGGCTGGATGCCTTGCGCCAATTGCAGCGCTTGCCTGAGTTTCGGCGCAACGGGCGTCAGATCACCTTGGCTGATACCGCTTTTGACGGGATGTGCGCAGAGGCTTGACGCCGCGCATCGCCGCCGCGACAAGGGCGCTATCCGACAGCAGAGGACCGCGCCCCATGACTGATGACCGCCTGATCGTAGCCCTTGATGTGCCCAATGCGCTGGAGGGTCTCCAATTGGCAGAGCAATTGGGTGCCTCGGTCGGCTTTTACAAGATTGGCCTTGGCATGCTGACGGGGGGCGGATTGGCCCTCGCTAACGAGTTGAAAACCGAGCAAGGCAAGCGAATTTTCCTCGACATGAAGCTCTTTGACATCGGCGCCACGATCGAGGCGGCGGTGCGGGGACTGGCCCAGTTCGATCTGGATTTCCTGACCGTACATGGTGATCCGCATGTGGTGCGCGCCGCCAAAGAGGGGGCCTCGGGCAAGCCGATGAAAATCCTTGCGGTTACGATACTCACCTCGCTTGATCGCGCCGATCTCGATGCTGGGATGATCAAATCGGGCGATCTGCCTGATCTGGTGGCCGAACGCGCGGGCCGTGCCTTTGACGCCGGGGCCGATGGGGTCATTGCCAGCCCGCAAGAGGCGGCGATGATCCGTGCCCTGCCCGAAGCTAAGGGTCGCCTGATCGTCACACCGGGTGTGCGCCCTGAAGGCAGCGCTTTGGGTGACCAAAAGCGGGTGGCAACCCCGGCACAGGCCATCGCTGACGGGGCCGACCACATTGTCGTCGGCCGGCCCATTTGGGCGGCACAAGATCCACGCGCGGCGGCCGAGGCGATTCTGTCGGAATTGCGTGGCTGAGAAAGTCTGGAATTTCTGGAGCGGGTAACGGGAATCGAACCCGTAACTGAAGCTTGGGAAGCTTTCGTGATACCTTTTCACCATACCCGCCGCGGAGCTGTGGATAGCACCGTCACTTGGCCAGCTTCAAGCGAAAACTTGTGGGTCAGGCCTGTGCAAACGGAATGTCGGGTTTGGTTCACGCGCCAAAGCGGATCACAGTTTGCCCCTTGGGGGTGGTGCTGCGATAGACCACCGTATCTGGCAGGTGCAGCGTCAGCGGCACCTCTGCCTGTTCAGCGCGCCACGGCTGTTTAAGGTCAAGGCAACTGGCCTCGGCGCCGGTGTAGTCACCGCGCGCCGAAACGCGGCGCAGATTGCCCAGATCCCGCGCAATTTCTTGGCCTGATTGCATCACGTGACTGCGGCGCAAAATCTCGCGCCCCAGCCCCTCGGTTTGAGCGTCCTGACCCGGCAGGTCGGACCAGACCCCGCAAAGATGCGCACGCCCATTGATCGGCCGCAGTTCGGCGGCAAGGCGCAGGCCCCCACCGCTGCTATAGCGCCCCTCGATAACCTGCGATGCACTCGAAAGCGGCAGGGTGCGGCTGTTACGGACCAAAAGCGGGATAACCTCCAGCGCCGTACTCATCGCGCCGGTGCCGGTCTGGGCAAAGTCGATCTGCGGACCACTGCCGCCGCCACTGCTGCGGCTGATCTGCTTGCGCGGCATGAATACTTCGGGCACGCGGCCCGTCTGCCACGTCAGAGTGGTCAGGATGCACCCCGCTGGCGCACCCGCGTAATCAAGCCGTGGGGCGATCTGGGGCAGGTCCCCCAGATTCTGCGCAATGCGCTGGCCATCCACATACACCGTCGCCAAGCGCACGATCTCGCGGGCGGCACCTTTGGTATAGCTCGATTGGCTCTCGCTCTCGGACCATACTCCGCACAGGGCGGTGCGCCCATCGGTCGTGGGGCGCAACTCGGTCGCAATGGTCAAGCCGCCACCGTTGCTGAAGGTGCCATGTGCGAGGCTTACTCGCTCACTGAGCGCGGTTTGCGCCTCTGCCCCCCCGACCAGTCCGAGGATCAGGGCAAAAGTGATGGCGATCTGCGGCATGAGGTTCTCCGGTGCGGTTTATGCCAACCTAACAGCGCACGCGCACCGGCTCAATTGCCGTCATCCTTGGACAGGATGATGTCGGCGTCAGACCGCCACTTGCAGCAATTGTTCCTCAACCATCCGATCCGCGAGGGTTGCAGGGCTCAGGTCTTCGCCCGTTGCGCGCGTCAGGATATGTGCCATGCGCGCCTGCATCGCGCCCAGCCGCTCTTCGACCCAAGGCGCGCGTGGGCTGATCCGCAGGATTTCGGCAGCGACATTGATGATCCCGCCACCATTGGCGACGTAATCGGGCAGATAGAGAATGCTGCGCGCGCGCAGGCGCTCTGCATCCTCGGGCGTAGCCAGTTGGTTATTGGCGGCACCACAGATCATCTTTGCCCCGATCTCGGGGATGCTCCGGCTATTGAGCACGCCACCAATGGCACAGGGCGCAAAGATATCCGCGTCAACGGCATGGATGGTGCGCGGATCGACCATGGTTGCGCCGAATTCGCGTACCGTGCTGTCTGCATGGGCCGGGTTCATATCCGCCACGCTCAGCTTTGCGCCCGCCTCGTGGAGCAAGTGGCAGAGGTGCCAGCCGACATGGCCCAGCCCCTGCACCGCCACATGGCGACCGCTGAGGGTGTCTGTGCCCCAAAGCTGCGCCGCGCCGGCGCGCATCGCGCCCAAGACACCGCGCGCCGTCACTGGCGAGGGATCGCCACTGGCATGCGCCCCGCAATCCAGCCCCGCGACAAACCGCGTTTCGCGGGCAAGCTCAGCCATATCCTCGGGCGACATGCCCATATCCTCGGCGGTCCAATAGCGTCCTTGCAGCATGTTGATCGCACGGCCCATGGCGCGCAGCAACGCCGGCGTCTTGTCGCGCGCGGGGTCCCCAAGAATAACCGCCTTGCCCCCGCCCAACGGCAGACCGGCGGCGGCGTTCTTGTAACTCATGCCGCGCGACAGGTTGAGCACATCCTCAAGGGCGGCGTCGTCACCCTCGTATACGCGCATGCGCAATCCGCCCGCAGCCGGGCCAAGCCGTGTGGAATGTAGCGCGATAAATCCGCGCAATCCGCTGGCGTGATCCTCGACGCGGTAAACTTCCTCATGGGTTGGGCTGGCAAGACGTGTGAGCATGTTGGACTCCTCCTTGCCCGCAAGGTAAGAGCGGTCAGGCGCGATAAAACAGCAAACTCATGTCAATCGCGTGTGACTTTTGGGTGATATCTCTAACAACAGGGGGCAAAACAGGAAAAATGGATCGCATTGACCGCCAGATCATCGCCGCCCTGCAACGCGATGGACGTCAGCGATTGGCCGATTTGTCGACGGCAGTGGGCCTGTCGCCCACGCCTCTGGCGCGGCGCATTGCCCGGCTTGAATCCGATGGGGTCATCACGGGTTATGCCGCGCGCGTGGATCAGGAAAAACTTGGCCTGCCACTGAATGCCTTCATCTTTGTCGAGTTAGAGCACCACACCCGTGATGCGATCACAGCGTTTGAGAACCGACTTCGGCGGTTTGATGAGGTGATGGAATGCTACCTGATGACCGGCACACGCGATGTCCTCTTGCGGGTGGTGGCGGCAGACCTGAAAGATTTTGACCGGTTTCTTGAGGATGGGTTGATGCAGACACCCGGTATCCGCTCCATGCGGTCAAGTTTCGCGTTGCGTACCATGATCCGGCGCGACGCGCTGCCAGAGGTCTGAGCGGTGCAGCGGTTCGATGTGATCGTCATAGGGGCCGGGCCTGCCGGTGCCTCGGCTGCTTATGTGGCGGCGCGTGCCGGGCTGCGCGTGGCCCTGATCGACCGCAAGACCTTTCCACGCGAAAAACTTTGTGGTGGCCTCATCACCGGACGCGCGCGGCGGCATTACGCCGAGATTTTCGGGCATGAAATGCCATTTGATCCACAGGACCGCAAGACTACGGTGGATTTCCGCTATCGTGGTCAGCCGGTGGGTCTGATCGAGGACGCGCCAGCCCTTTGCGCCACAATGCGCTGGGATATGGATGCGATGCTCTGCGGGCATGCGATGGCGGCTGGGGCGCAGGATTATACCGGGCATGCAGTGGCCGAGATCGACTGTGACGCGCGGAGAGTGACGCTCAAAGACGGCGCTATACTGCAGTATGAGGTTCTGATTGGCGCGGATGGTGTCAATTCCCAAGTGGCGCGTGCGCTCTTTGGTCAGCCATTTGACCGGCAGCGCATTGGGTTTGGGCTTGAGATTGAGGCGCGCGGCGCGCATCTAAATCCTGCGGGGCCAATCCGGATTGATCTGGCGGCGGCGCAATGGGGCTATGGCTGGGTCTTTCCCAAACGGTGCTCGACCACGGTTGGGGTGGGCGGTCTCTTGTCGGAGAACGCGGATATGAAACAGGCCATGTCAGCCTATTGCGAGATGTTGGGCATTGACGCCGCAGACCTGCACGTCAAAGGTCAATTCCTGCCTTTTGGAGATTTCCGCAAAATGCCGGGGCAGGGCGCCGTGCTGCTTGCAGGCGATGCGGCGGGGTTGGTTGATCCGATCACTGGCGAAGGCATCGGCTATGCCATGCAGAGCGGGCAATTGGCGGCAAAGGCGGCCCTTGCGGCGCTGAACGCGGGGCGGCCCCAGACTGCACTCAGTCACTATCGCCGCGCGTTGCGTCCCGTGCATCGCGCCCTGCGTATGGCGCGGCTGATCCGTCCAGTGATCTTTCTGCCTGCGCTCGAGCCTGGGTTTGCCCGTGCCTTTCGACGCTCCTCCACCTTGCGCCATGAGTATTTGCGCCTGATGGCGGGCGAGGTCGAGTATGGTCAAATACTGACCCGTCTCGTGCTCCGCCTGCCCCGCCTTGGGCTACTGGCCCTGCGCGCACGTTTCTGACAGGGATGGAAGGATGGGGGACGCTGTCCCCCAAACCTTCAGAGTGCCGCTTTGAACAGCGCCGTCAGATTGGCCTCGGTCAGCGTCACCGGGTTGCCGCCGCAGCTTGGGTCGGTCAGCGCATCGCGCACGAGGTCGGGAATCGCCGCCTCGGTCACACCGAGATCACGCAGGCTGCGCGGAATCCCGAGGCTGTCGTTGAAGTCCTGCACAAAGGCGCGGAAGCCATCGTAGCCGCCGGTTATGCCGAGATATCCCGCCGCCCGGTCGAACCGGGCGCGGATCACGTCGGCGTTCAGATCCAGCACTGCTGGCATACAGACCGCATTGGTGGTGCCGTGATGGGTGTTGAAATGCGCGCCAATCGGATGGCTCATGGCGTGGATCGCGCCCAGACCCTTTTGAAACGCGGTGGCCCCCATCGCGGCCGCACTCATCATCTGCGCGCGCGCTTCGATATCCGTGCCATCGGCATAGGCGCGCGGCAAGTAGTCGATCACAAGGCGCATACCCTCTAGCGCGATGCCCTGCGACATCGGGTGGTAATGCGGGCTAGAGAACGCCTCGACGCAATGCGCAAAGGCGTCAAGCCCGGTGCCAGCGGTGATGAATTTTGGCATGCCGACGGTCAGTTCGGGATCGCAGATCACGACCGTGGGCAGGAATTTGGGGTGAAAGATGATCTTTTTCGCATGGGTCACGGAATTGGTAATCACGCTGGCGCGCCCCACTTCCGAGCCGGTTCCGGCGGTGGTGGGCACGGCGATGATCGGCGCGATGGCATCCGCATCGGCGCGTGTCCACCAATCGCCCACATCCTCGAAATCCCACACGGGCCGTGTCTGCCCCGCCATGAAGGCCACGCATTTACCCAGATCAAGACCCGAGCCACCGCCAAAGGCGATCACCCCGTCATGCCCGCCTGCCTGATAGGCGGCAACACCGGCGGCAAGGTTGATCTCATTGGGGTTGGGATCAACTTCGGAAAACATCGCCCGGCCAAGGCCTGCGGCCTCGAGGATATCGAGCGCCCCCGCCGTGACAGGC